>NZ_JBMOUH010000003.1:0-385592 GCF_049319745.1 Plantibacter sp. Mn2098
TCGCTCGGGGCCGGGCCGTTCCGCTTCCCCGGGTCGCTCGGGGCCGGGCCGTTCCGCTTCCCCGGGTCGCTCGGGGCCGGGCCGTTCCGCGTCCCCGGTCGACTAGGCTCTCGGTAGTCCGCGAGAAGGGTGACTGTTGTGCAGGTCGTACCGGTACTGAAGCACGGTCGGGTCAGCATCCGCCCCATCCGGGTCCGCGATGCCAGGCCGCTCGAGCGTGAGCTCATCGCGAACCGTTCCTGGCTCGAACGCTGGGAGGCGACGAGCCCGTACGGGCCGGTGCAGTCTGACACGAAGGCCAGCATCCGCTCGTTGCAGAACCACGCACGATCCGGTGGCGGGCTGCCGTTCGCGATCGAGTTCGACGGGGAGTTCGTCGGACAGCTGAACGTCTCCGGCATCACCTATGGCTCGGTCGCATCGGCATCGATCGGGTACTGGGTCTCCGAGCGCGTCGCGGGGCACGGCATCACCCCGACGGCCGTCGCGCTGGCGACGGACTATTGCTTCACGCAGATGCAGTTGCACCGGATGGAGATCTGCATCCGGCCGGAGAACGCTCCGAGCCTGCGGGTCGTGCAGAAGCTCGGCTTCCGCTACGAGGGGTTGCGGCGGCGGTTCATCCACATCGACGGCGACTGGCGGGACCACTTCTGCTTCGCGCTCGTGCGCGAGGAGCTGCCGCACGGTGTGCTGGCGCGGTGGCTCGAGGGTCAGGTGCCGGTTGATGCCGGGCGAGTCCCCGATGCCGATCGGGACGCTGCGGCGACGCCGTTCCCCGCTCCCACCGGCCGCTAGGCGCACATCGGGAATATTCCTGTGGATCGGCGGCAACATTCCGTGACACACGGGCGACGTGGCGTTTGAATGCACGTTCTGCTTGTACGGTCGGACCATGGACGGCGGATTCCTGAGCGGTGGGGTGATCATTCTGGTCGCAGCGATGCTGTGGCTGATCTATCTGGTGCCATCGTGGGTGCGCGACAGTCAGTTCTCGGCCAGTGAACGCAACGCGATCAGGCTCCAGCAGACCCTCCGGGTGCTCGCAGAGACCTCCGAGGTGCCAGAGGCCGTCCGTCTGGAAGCCACCGCACGCGAGGTCGCGGCCCAGCGCAAGATCCTGAAGCAGTTGGAAGCGGAGTCGAAGGCCACCGCCGATGCCGCAGCACGCGTCGAACTCGCGAAGGCGGAGCGCGCACGCCGCGAGGCAGAGGCGCGCGCGGTCGCCGCGGAGGCGGCAGCCCGAACGGCCGAGGCAGCGGCCCGCTCCGCGCAGCGCAACGCACGCGCGGCCAGGATGGCCAGGAGCCGTCGGCGCGCGCGGCTCATGGCGACCACGATCCTCGGCGCGAGCGTCGTCGGACTCGTCTTCGGCACCTCCGCCATGATCGCCAGCGGAACCGCGTTCCTCTTCGTCGCCTCCGTGGTGACCTCCCTCGTCTCGCTCACGGCGCTCAGCCGGATGTCCGCCATCGCGCACCGTGCCGCAGCTCCCGTGTCGGTGGCAGGTGTGGCGGCGAAGCGCACGGCGAGCGAACTCTACGAGTACGCGGAGCCGGTCGAGGCCGCCGCCGTGGAGACCTCGTGGACGCCGACGCCGATCCCGAAGCCGCTCTACCTGTCGGAGGGCTCCTCCGCTGCGAGCGAGCTCGCCAAGGCCGACGCCTACGCGGAGCTGCGTCGTGCGGCGCTCGCGGAGGCCATGGCGTCCCGTGCGGAGCAGCTGCAGCCGGAGGTCCCGACGCTCACCCCGCGTCGCCCGGTCGAGGAAGAGGCTCCCGCAGCAATCGAGGAGCCGCAGCGTCCCAGCCGGTTCGCGAGCATGGGTGTGATCGACGAGGGCGAGATCGCCACGTCCGGCCACGCCCTCCTGCAGCGCCGTCGCGCCGCCAGCTAGTCCGTTCTCCTGCCGAGGGGTCGCAAACTGCGGGTCCGTCGGCGTCGCACCCGCAGTTTGCGACCCCTCGGCAGCAAGGGGCGACGTGCGTCGGTGCTGCCGATTACACTCGACGAGTGTGGTCGGGCCGTGTTGAGGTCGGACAGCGCACAAGGTGAGGAAGTCCATGGTTGTCTGGCGGAAGGGCCCCAAGAAGCCGGCGCGCCCGTACGTCGCGCCACCGGAGGTCGAGCTTCCCCCCGTCTCGCACGCCGTTGAGGACGGCCTGCTCATCGCCAAGTCCTGGGCATCGCTCGAGGTCAAGAACTGGATCGTCGTCCGTGCGCTCCGAGACGGCGCGGACTACGACCCGGAGGCGACCGCCGCGGCCGTGCGCGCCGAACTCGACCGTATGGCAGCCGAACAGGAGGGCTACGCGGAGCGGGTGGGGGAGGAGCGCCAGGCGGCCTTCCAGAAGCGCGGCAACGCCAAGCACCAACACGACTACCGGGCGGGCGACCTCAGCGCGCTGTCGCGCCGGCGGTCCGTCTACGCCGGCCTCGCGGACGCCCTGGTCGATGCGCGCAACGACGACGAGTTCGTCGCCGAGCTCGCGGAGACGGCCAGGGAGCGCGCGTGGGAGGACATCGCTCGGGCGCTGGAGGCCAACCTCGATCGGGTGGCGGCCGAGCCCGTGGTCGATGAGAGCTACCGGCGTGCGCGTGCGCAGCGACTGCGCTGGCTGCGCGACATCGACCTCGCCAGACTCATCGAGGACCACGTCGCCGATGAGAAGGCCGCACGCAAGGCGGAGAGGTCAGACAAGAAGTCCGAGAAGCAGCGCGACAAGAAGTCCGGCCCGAACCCGGATGCCGGTGCAAGCGTGAATGCGGACCCGGCCGGTGCGGATCCTGTCGATGAATCGGCCGGGAAACCGGTCGATCGGCAGGCTGGACGGGGTGCGGCGAGGTAGCGTCGCCGGTGTCGCTGAGGACCTGTTCCGACGTGATAGTCTGATTCAGCACTTGGGCCCATGGCGCAGTTGGTAGCGCGCTTCGTTCGCAATGAAGAGGTCGCGGGTTCGAATCCCGCTGGGTCCACCAGTGTCCTGTCCACGGACAGATGAAGCCCCCGAGCCGTCAGGCTCGGGGGCTTCATTGTTGCCGCCACGACCGCATGAACTAACGTGGATCGGATGAGCACCTCCGTCAAACGCCCGATCGGTCACCACCACGGGGACCTCCGCAACGCCCTCCTCGGCGCTGCTCTCGACCTCGTGACCGAGCGCGGACCGCACGGATTCACGTTCGCGGATGCCAGTCGCCACGCTGGGGTGAGCGTCGCGGCCCCCTACAAGCACTTCGCCGACCGCGAGGCACTGCTGGCGGCGCTCGCGGAGACCGGATACGCCGAGCAGCGGAGACGGTTCGCCGAAGCGGTGGCTGCCGCATCAGACGCCGCCGACCAGTTGGCGGCGTTCGCGTCCGCATACGTCCGCTTCGCCCAGGAGCGGCGTCCGCTCTTCCAGGTGATGTTCGGCGCCGGACTCACCAAGGACCGGTACCCGGAACTCGCCTCGGCCGCTGACCGTGTGCTCGAAGTGCTTCGCGAACCGGCCGAAGCCCTGCGGTCCTCTCCGCAGGAGGCAACGAACCTCATGCACGTCGTGGCGGCATCCTCCCACGGCTTCGCCGGGTTCCTCCTGGAGGGGGTGTTCGGACCGTCGGCCTCGGTCGTCGACAGCACGTGTTCGCAGGCCGCCGCGGCCGCCCGTGCGCTCGTCGGGCCGGCATCGATCCGTCTCTGGTAGCGACGGTGATGCGGTGCGCACCACACGCGAGCGGCTTTCCGGACCGCGCCGGAACGCTGGCCGGCCGCCGACCGGGAGCGTACATCCTCGAGGCTGAAGTGTTCCGCATCGGAACGAAATCAATGCACGGTAGGCTTGCTCGGTGACGCTTCACCACCTCGAACCCCTCCGGCAACCCGCCGTCCGGCCTGCCGGACAGGGTCGGCCGCGGGACACCTCCATCGATGCCCGCGCGACCGAGGCCGTCCTCGAACTCCTCGAGAGCGCCCCGTACAGCTCGCTCACCATGGAGGCCGTGGCCGCCAAGGCCGACACGAGCAAGCCGGCGCTGCGTCGTCGGTGGAAGAGCCTGCCAGGCGTCGTCGTCCACACGCTCATCGAAGCGCTCGGCCCTGCCGAGACCCCGGACACCGGCTGCGTCCACTGCGACCTCGTGATCGGCGCCTCGGAAGTCGCAGACACCTTCTCGTTCTCCTCGGTCACCCACGCGCTCCCCGGGCTCCTGTCGGACCTCGCGTCGGATCCGGAGCTGCGCGAGCTCTTCATCCGCGAGTACTTCGACTCCAGGCGCGACGCCACCAGGGCGGTCTTCGAGAACGCCATCAGCCGTGGGGAGATCCACGAGGGCATCGACATGGAGCTGACCCTCGACCTCGTGGCGGCTCCGCTGTACTACCGCGCGTTCTTCGGTCACCAGCCCATCACACGGGAGGTCGCCGAGCGCAGTGTGCTGAGCGTCCTCAACGGCATCGCGACGAACGTCTGGAAAGCGCACCACCAAGCGGGTTGAGCCGCCGGTGAGGGGCGGCTGTGGAGGTGTGGCACGACATCGCACCGCCCGTCGCACGGTCCCGCCGTACCGGTCAGTGCCGCCGGTGTAGCACTCCAGGGGGAGGCGAAGATGCATCGCCGGAGCGACGTGCGTCGGAGATCTGCTCCGTAGCGTGAGATCGTCGCTGCAACATCTGAGGCGACCTCATCGTTTGGAGCCGCCGTGGAAGCCATCAGCGACCTCGTCCTGTCACTCGCAGCATCGCCGTGGGTCTACGTCATCGTGTTCGCCGCTGTGCTGATCGACGGGTTCTTCCCGCCTGTCCCGAGCGAATCGATCGTGGTCGCACTCGCAGCCCTCGCGATCTCCGCCGGCACGCCGAACCTCGTCCTGCTGCTCGCCGTGGCGGCGGCCGGGGCGATCGCCGGTGACACGACGGCCTATCTCATCGGTCGCGGCATCGGGGTCGAACGGTTCAGGTGGATGAAGCGCCCGAAGGTCGCCGCCGCGATCGAGTGGGCCAAGCGCGGGCTCGACCGCCGGGCGGCGACGCTGCTCCTGACCGCCCGATACATCCCGGTCGGCCGGGTCGCGGTCAACATGACGGCAGGCGCCACACGCTTCCCGCTGCGGAGGTTCTTGCCGCTCGCGGCGATCGCCGCGACGTCCTGGGCGCTCTACTCGGTCGTCATCGGCGTCCTGGCCGGAGCCTGGTTGCGCGACAACCCGATCCTGGGGGCCGGGATCGCGATCGTCGTCGCCATCGTGATCGGCGTGTTGATCGACGCTGTTGTGTCCCGGGTGGTCAAGCGGCGCGAAGCTGCGGCTGCGGCGGCTTCAGTGGCTGCGGCCCGGGCCGATGCCGAGACCGCGACGGAGGCCCCGCTCGTCGAGGCCTAGACGCCGGCGAAGCGGAACACCGCGACGAACACGGCGAGCAGCAGCAGGATCACGTTGAACGGCACCGACTTCGGCTCGCCCAGGCGGATGTGGATGACGATCGCGACGAGCTGGATGGCCGCGAGGCCGGTTGCCGCGATGGGCGTGAGGATCGGGGCGATGCCGGTCAGCCAGGGGACGATGACGCCAACCGCTCCGAGGAGTTCGAGGATGCCGACGACCTTGATGGTCGCGGGGGAGGCCGAGCGGGTCCAGCTCATCTTCGACGCGAGCGCGGCCTTTGAGCTGAACGTCTTCGTTCCACCGGCGAACAGATAGAGGAAGGCGAGCAGGCCGGAAGCGACCCAGAGAGCGATGGTCATGGTGGTTCCTCACAGCGGGTCGGCACTCGGCTGACGACCGATACGGCATCGAACGTCTGTGGTATTTCTACCGCATCCGTGCCCTTCACTCCGCCGATACTGTGAGTTGCCCGACTTGCAGACCGGATAACCTGTGAGAAACCTGAGAACTCGGTATCGAACGGGCCAGTCTTCCGAATTCAGTCTCGTCCTGAGGGCGCGCCGTCGCTACGATCAGTGCACAGGCACCATGGTCCCGAGCCATGGGTGCGGACCGCCGTCCCTACGGCCCGCCGATGCCGCGTCCGCGCAAGCGACGGTCAACCCGCCCCCGAGGAGACGACCATGAACGATACCCTCCACCGCCCAGGAGAGCGGACCGAAGCCGGTCTGCAACGACGCTCGGCCTCGCTCTTGAAGCAGCGCGTGCTCGAACACGAGGACGCCAACTTCGCCCGCACCCTCGCATGGGCGAAAGAGGACCCCGCGCTCGAGCGAGCAGCCGCGCTCATCGTCTCCGCCCGCCGTCGATTCCTCATCGGCGCCTCCACCTCCTTCACGTACGCCTCCCTCCTCGCCGCTGAACTCGGCGCATCGCTCGCGAACGTGACGCTCGTCGACGGCACGATCGTCCGCCCGCTCGACGTCCTGAGCGACGTCCGCTCGAGCGACGTCATGATCGCAATCTCGCTGCAGCGCTACCGGCGGTCGACGGTCGACTTCGCGGTGCCGTTCGCGCAGGCCGGCGGAACGCTCGTCCTCATCACCGATGCGCCGGACGCGCCACTCGTCGAGCACGCGAGCGAGAGCATCGTGATCGGCGGTCAGGGAGAACCCGGTCAGAATTCGCCCACCGCGATCTCGCTCGTCCTGCACGTGTTGGCGATGCTGACGACCGCGAGTGCGAAGGGCGCCGCCCGTCGGCTCATCGAACGCGACCGCCTGGCGTCGACGCTCGGCGTGTACGTCGAAGGGCAGTGACGTCCGGCGCTCCAGGCCGCGGTGACACCGCCCACTGACGCGACACGCGACCCACTGACGTGTGTGCGCGCATCCCGGTCACGGCTTCTTTTCGTCGGTGACGAGTGACAACGGCGAGGTGACGGTCTCCAGCGACTTCCGCTCGGCGTCCACCCCGAAGATGAACGTCACGACCCCGCCGACGATCATCACGCCAGCACCGATGAAGTAGCCGATAGTGAGCGGTTCGCGGTCGCTGCCGTCGCCGATGAGCGAGCCGTACAGGAAAGGGGCGACCGACCCGGCGATCTGCCCGAGCGCGAAGAAGTACGAGATCGCCTGACTGCGCAGTTCGAGCGGGAAGATCTCGCTCACGGTCAGGTACGCGCTCGACGCCCCGGCGGACGCGAAGAAGAACGAGACGCACCAGAAGATCGTCTGCGTCGCGGCGTTGAGGGTCCCGGCCTGGAAGAGGACCGCCGAGACGGCCAGGACGGCGCCGGAGACCCCGTAGGTGAGCAGGATCATCTTCCGCCTGCCCCACACGTCGAAGAAGTGGCCGAGCAGGAGCGGCCCGAGCAGGTTGCCGATGGCGAACGGGAAGAAGTAGTACTGCGTCGAACTCGGCGACGTCCCGTAGAAGTTCTGCAGCACGAGCGCGTAGGTGAAGAAGATCGCGTTGTAGAGGAACGACTGGGTGATCATCATCGTCGCGCCGACGAGCGTGCGCTTCGGGTACTGCTTGAAGAGCACCCCGGCGATCGTGCGGAACGGCACCCGTCCCGTCGCCTGCACGGTGATGGCCTTGTCGTCCGGGACCGGATCGAGTCGGCCGCCCTCACGCACGACCCTCGCCTCGATCTCGTCGACGGTGTCCTCCGCCTCCTGCTCTCGACCGTGCGTCATGAGCCATCGCGGACTCTCCGGGATGTGCCGGCGCAGGTAGATGATGATCAGACCGAGCACCGGGCCGATGAAGAAGCCCAGGCGCCAGCCGACGTCCTGCGCGAAATAGTCGGTGTTCAACAGGAACAGGTTCGCCGCGGAACCGAGCGCCGCGCCGCCCCAGTACGTGCCGTTGATGGCGATGTCCACCCGCCCGCGGTACTTCGACGGGATGAGTTCGTCGATCGCGGAGTTGATCGCCGCGTACTCGCCGCCGATGCCCATGCCGGCGAAGAAGCGGAAGATCATCAGGAACCACACGGCGGGGGAGAGGCCGGCGATGCCGCTCGCGATGAGATAGATGGCGAGCGTCAGGATGAAGAGCTTCTTACGGCCGAGCTTGTCGGACAACCGCCCGAAGTACAGTGCGCCGATCACCTGGCCGAGGAGATAGATGGTGCCGAGCAGGCCGACCTGCGCCGCCGACATCCCGAGCGACTTCTGGAAGCCGGCCGAGGCGACGATCTGGATCTCCAGGCCGTCGAGCACCCAGGAGAATCCGAGCCCGACGACGATGAGCCAGTGGAACCTCGTCCACGGCAGCCGGTCCATCCTCGCCGGAACGAGGGACCTGACGGGACCGCCCTTGGCTGTTCCCGGTGTGGCGGACATCGTGCTCCTTCCATGCGATGGGCCGGAGCTCCGAGGGGTCAGGCGCCGCACCAGTGCGGATCGTCGGCCGCCTCCCGGATCGCTGTTCGAGGCTACTCCGACGGTCGGAGGCGTGCTGCGGAGCCGCCGCCCCCTTGACTTCGCGGCGGTCGGTGACAAAACTACGCGCCGCATCCGGTACGCCCTCCGGCCTCCTGCGCACGGGTTACGCTCGAAGTGATGGCCCTGCACTGGCCATCGCGGACGGACAGGAACGGGGCGCGCCGATGCCGGAGCTGAGCACAACCGCAGTGGACACGATCGACGACCTCTTCCAGGGGCGGATCGACGACGGCGTCGCGCCAGGATCGTTCGTCGCCGTCTTCGACCGTGAAGGCGTCCTTCTCGAACGTGGCTTCGGTGCGGCAGTCCTCGGCGGCCCGGCCCCCACGGCGGACACGCTGTTCCGCATCGCGTCCTGCACCAAGAGCTTCACCTCTGCGACGCTGCTCGCGCTCCGCGATGCCGGCCTCCTCGACCTCGATGCACCCGTCGAACGATGGATCCCCGAGTTCCGGCCGGTCGTGCCTGGCGGCGGTGTCGGCAAGCCGACCGTCCGGCAGCTGATGACGATGTCCGGCGGGATGGCGACCGATGATCCGTGGGCGGACCGGCAGGAGTCGATCACCGTGGAGGAGTTCACCACCATGCTGCGCGCCGGCGTGCGCTGCGTGACCGTGCCTGGGACGGCGTTCGAGTACTCGAATCTCGGGTATGCGCTCCTGGGACAGGTCATCGAGCGGGTCAGCGGGCGGTCGTTCACCGCGGCGGTCACCGAGTTGATCCTTCAGCCGCTGGGTCTCGGAGCGGTGTTCGAGCGTGGGGCGAGCGGTGACGACGCGACCGGATACCGCACGGGGCCGGACGGATTCGTCGAGCTGCCGTTCAGCGGACCGGGCGTGTTCTCGGCCATCGGCGGGCTATTCGCTTCGGCGAGGACCCTCATCGCGTGGGTCCGCTGGTTGGACGCGGCTTGGACCGACGACGCGGCGCCCGGCCCGTTGTCTGCCGCGAGCCGCCGCGAGATGCAGCAGATCCACCGGGTCGCGCCGCCGCGGAAGCCCGCAGACGATGTGCCGTCGCCCGAGGTGCTCGGCTACGGATTCGGGTTGTTCGTCGAGCAGTTCGCCGACCACGGTGCGATCGTGTCCCACTCCGGCGGATACCCGGGATTCAGTGCCCACATGCGCTGGAACCCGGCATCGGGGGTCGGGGTCGTCGCGTTCGAGAACGCGGGGTACGCTGCCGTGTCGAAGCCGGCGTCCGCGGTGCTCGCCCTGGTGCTCGACGAGCGAGCGGCCGCTGCAGCGGAAGCCGCATCGGCCGCCGGAGAGGAGACGGCGGGCGCGGTGAAGCCGTGGCGTGAGACGCTCGTCGCCGCGATGACGACGACCGGGCTCATCACTCACTGGGACGACGCCATCGCGGGAGCGATCTTCGCCATGAACGTCAGCCTCGACCGGCCGTACGCGGAGCGCGCGGCGCTCATCGCGGCTGCCGTCGAGTCGATCGGCGGGTTCACGGACGAGCCGTCGAGTGGACGGCCGGAGTGCGATTCGCCGGACCACCTCGTCTGGTACATGCAGGGCAGGCGCGGCCGACTGCGCTGTGAGGTGCGGATGACGCCCGTCCTGCCTCTGCGCGTGCAGACGTTCACGGTCGTGGCGGAGCCAGTCGAGTAGGCGCCGGCCGCCGCCGTTCTCAGGCAGAAGTGACGGTGGGTTGCGTCGTGCAATTCCTTCCCGAGCACAGACGATGTCGTCGCGCGGCCTCGGGGGCCGTGGCTTGGCCAATGGTATTGGACGACTGTGGGACTTCGTGAGATCCCTTGTCAGTCGGTCGCCCATGACATACTCTCAATATCAGTAGCTTTGCTTATGGAATGACTTGCCGAACGTCTGCCCGACCGTCCGGTTGCGGGCGCCCTGAGAGCCTCTCAGGCGGGTAAAGGAGCAAGAAATGTCAATGAAGAGAGCACTTGCGACGATCGGGTTGATCGGTTTGCTGAGTTCAGGGGCTGTTGCTGCGTATGCGGATACGCAGTACCCGGTCGAGGGCGGTCAATGGAACTACGGGTTGGCCGGCGGTGTTCACGCGTACTCCGACTATCTGGTCGATCGTTGCCACGGTACGACGGTTGAAAACGACTGGGGCGTCAATCGGAGCATCGACACGGCGGCAAACAAGTGGTCGAATGCCTCGCACGCGGCCACCCCGCTTACCAACAACCACTACTACTACCGGGTCTGCTGAGGCCTCTTCCTGACGGCGATGCTCGGTCCGACTCAGCGAGCCGGACCGAGCCCGATCATCGACGAACGGTGGTTAGCACGATGCTCAAGCTCCTGGTGCGACTGACCGCGTTCGGGATCGTCGTGTTCCTCGCGGTCTTGTCTGCGATGTTCCTCGCGGCGGACGAGGACGATTTTCCCCAGGGCACGGATCACGCGGCGAGACTCGCCTTCGCGGCCTCGCCGCTCTCAAAAGCGCAGGCAATCGCGGAACTCGGCGAGCTCGTCGATCGAACCGGGCTGCGGTTGGAACGCGTTGTCGCCGGACCAGAAGATTTCTTGACGACCCGGTCCGTATACGTCTTCGGTTCAGCCGCACCGACGTCTGCAGAGCCGATGACGTGGTTCCGCCCGGGAATCAGCGGCCAGCGGCGTCCGGCCACTGAGCTCGGGGACACGACGCTTGACGGCACCTATGTGTATGCCGGGTCGAAGGAGGCCAGAGCTGCGTTCGAACTCTGGGTGACCGGCAGCGGCGCGCAAGCCTCCTACGGCGCGAAGTCTGCGGTGGTTACGCTGCAGTACACGCTTCTCACCACGGGAGCGTGATTGTCGGCAACCACCTGTCTGCTTCTGCTCGTCGGCCTGACCGTGTCATGGTACGTCCTGCGCGCTCGCGCTCGCAGTGTGAAGGTGTCGTGCGGTGCCCCGACATGGAGGATCGTCGTCGAAGACTACGTCTCGTTGCTTCGGGTCAGCCTGCCGCCGGCGGGCATCGCGCTTCTCAGTGCATTCGCTGTGCTGTGTCTCACTGGAAGAGTGAGTTTCGTATTGGAGTTCGCGCAGCTCATCCTCGGGTTCATCGAGGGCATGTTCGCGGCGATGTTGCTCACCGCACTGGTCATCAGTGCGTGCACCTGGCCGGCGGTCGATGGTATTGCGTCTCGTCGGCCGCCCGAGAGGCACTTCCGCGTGATCAGCGAAGCCCTGAAGGCGGCTGCGCTGATCATCATCGCGCTGTCGCTTCCAGCGATCGGTGCCGGCATCGCCAGTGCAACGCAACTTTCGGAGCAGGGGGCGCGCTGGGCCGCTCTCGACGGACAGGTTTCGATTCGTGTGAGAGCCGGTCACCCATTGAACGTTCCGATTGGAGGCAATCCCGCAGGCTCTGCTCCGGCCGCGGACCCGCTCGACCGTATGGACCCGCTCGTCGCTGCCGCGCAAGCTGCAGGGAAACTGACGTTCTCCTACTCGGAACGAGCCGAAGACGACGCGTTCGTCACCAACGAGGGCGCCACCGGTTTTGGTGAGTTCGACGGATACGCGATGGTGAATCCGAACTATCTGGCTGCAGTCGCATCGCTCATCGGGCTGACGCCAACAGCCGAGCGGCCGTTGGGCGATTTGGCTGAAGAAATCGACGTCGACCAGCTTCCTCGGACCCTCAGTCGCTACTTCCTCGATTCGTACCCGTTGTGGAATCGGGACGGTCGCACGCTTGACGGGTTCGCTGAGCGCTTCACGTTCTATCGCTACGTCGGCCCGACGAGCTTTCCAGGGCTGCACCCCGGGCTGAGTCGGATGGATGATCTGCGCAACCCCGTCATCGTCGTCATTGATGACCCGTCGAGCACCTTCACTCCACAATTCCTCGGTTCAACGCTCTCCTCTGGCAATCTCATCTTCAGCGATGCCGACTGGGTGCGCGACTACCTCACCCACAGCCCCATCGGCGCTGACATCCTCTCGATCGACCGAGGGTCCGACAGCGGCCTCTTCTCGAGCCAGCAAGCACATCAGACCGCAGGTGTGCAAGCTGTCTCCTATGCACTCGTCGTCCTCGCGCTCGTGGCGAGTATCGCGGTCTCAGCTTGGATCCACGCGCTCGCGCGAGGGCGCAGGACGTTCGTGCAACGCACTGCTGGCTGGACATGGCCGAGAGTGTTGCTCGCTCGGCTGGGTTGGGAGGCTGCTCTCGCAGTCGTCGTCACCGGCGTCGTTCTTGGTCTTGGACTCTCCGGTGGGAATCCGGACATGTGGTGGGTCGTGGTCGTGATTCCTCTGTACCTGGCCATCAGCGGGCTGGTGCATCTGCACGCGGTCCGTCGAGTGTTCACAGCGCGGGTCGCGCGCGTCGAGTAGGCAGCGTCGTGCGCTCATAGACAGGTCAGAGAGGAAGCATTGTGGAAGTTGCTGCTGAGCAAGTCATCGTCAATCGTGGCGGGCGACCGGTGTTGGCAGGGGTGACGGTGCGGGCGCATGCCGGTCAGTCGCTCGCTCTCGTCGGACCATCAGGCAGCGGAAAGACGACGCTGCTCAACGTGCTCGGTCTGCTCCAGCGCACGGACGGCGGACACGTCAAGATCGATGGCCAAGACGCGACGAGGTGGACAGACGGCCAGCGGCGCCGATTCTGGCAGCAGCATGCGACATTCGTGTTCCAGGACTATGGGTTGATCGACGACCATTCAGTCGCCTACAACGTCGTCCTGGCGCGATTGCCGCTGCTCGGGTTGAGAGCGGCAGACGTCCGTGCCGTTGACGCTGTGCTTGAACGCGTGGGATTGTGTGGCCGGGCACGGGAGCAAGTCTCGTCGTTGAGCGGGGGAGAAAAACAGCGAGTCGGGCTCGCCAGGGCGATGTATCGGCAGGCGGATGTGATCTTTGCCGACGAGCCGACGGCATCCCTCGATCGCGTCAATCGAGATCACGTAACTGGTTTTCTGCACGGAGAAGCCGCACGAGGAGCGACCGTTGTCATCGCTACCCACGATGATGCCCTGATGCGGGCTTGCGACACGCGGATCGACCTCGTCGCGCCAGCGGTCTGACGGCGCGAGGAAGGACTAGCCGGCCGCCTCCGCGGGGGCATCCTCGGCTGCTGCCGCCGCGCCGTAGTCGGGGAGCTGTTGCAGCGTCCAGGTGTTGCCGTCCGGATCGGCGAACGTCACGAAGCGACCCCAGGACTGCACGTCGACCTCACTCGCGTCGACACCGTTGGCGACCAGACGCGCCCGCGCATCGTCCGCATCGCCGACGACCACCTGGATGCTGTTCTGCGTCCCCGGGACCATGTCGGTCAGTCCGGTGCCGAACGCGATGGAGCACGCCGACCCTGGCGGTGTCAGCTGGACGAAGCGGATGCCGCCGCCCGGCTGCTCGTCGTAGTCGGCGTGGAATCCGACCTGATCCACGTAGAACGCCTTCGACCTGTCCACGTCGGTGACGGGGACGAAAATGAGTTCGATCTTCCAGTCCATGATGCCGATGATCCTTCCGGTGTGCAGACGAGCGGCGTTGCTCCTGCTGCATGTGATGCTCCTGCCGGGCGGCTGCCGCTGTCAAGGGGGTGCGCTGGTCGGCGCCGGCCTGTGCTGGTCCGCGTTGGTCATCGCCGGTCACCGCACCGTGGCACTCACCTCCGGCCGGAGGTCGAGACGACGCAGCAACTGGGCGTTCAGCGCCACGACGATCGTCGACAACGACATCAGCAACGCGCCGACCGCCATCGGCAGGACGAATCCGACCGGCGCGAGCACACCGGCGGCGAGTGGGACGGACAGCAGGTTGTAGCCGGCCGCCCACCACAGGTTCTGCTGCATCTTGCGATAGCTGCGCGTCGACAGTTCGAGCACCGAGAGCACCGAGCGCGGATCGGAACTGGCGAGCACCACCCCCGCCGAGGCGATGGCGACGTCCGTACCGGCGCCGATCGCGATGCCGACGTTCGCCTGGGCGAGTGCCGGCGCATCGTTCACACCGTCACCCACCATCGCGACCGTCCGCCCTGCGGCCTGCAGCTCGCTCACGATCCGACCCTTGTCCTCCGGGCGGACGCCGGCGACGACCTGATCGATGCCGATCTCCGCCGCAACGGCGTCCGCGACCTGCTGCGCGTCTCCCGTGACCATCACCACCCGGATGCCGCGGGCGTGCAGGGCGTCCACCGCCTGCTTCGACTCCGGACGGACGTCGTCCGCCAGCCCGATCGCACCGATGATCTCCCCGTTCCGAAGGACGTGGAGGATGATCGCGCCGAGCGACTTCCACTGCTCGGTTCCGGCGAGCGGTTCGAAGCCGTGCTCGCGGAGGAGGGCCGGGCCGCCCACGGCGATCCGAGCACCGCCGACGAGCGCCGAAACGCCGACGGCGGTGGATGCGGCGAACTCCGAGGTCCTGGCCAGTGCGAGTCCACGCGTCTGCGCCGCCTCGACAATCGCGGTGGCGAGGGGATGCTCGCTGTTGCGTTCCGCTGCGGCGGCAAGCGCGATCAGCTCGTCCTCGGTCACGCCGTCGATGGTCTCCACATGCGTGAGCGCCGGCTCGCCCTTCGTGAGCGTCCCCGTCTTGTCGAAGATGACGGTGTCGACCGTCCGCATCGTCTCGAGTGCCGCCCGGTCGGTGACCAGGACGCCGCCCTTCGCCGCACGCTCGGTCGCGATCGACACCACGAGCGGGATGGCGAGGCCGAGGGCGTGCGGGCAGGCGATCACGAGGACCGTGATGCTGCGGATGAGCGCATCCTCCGGCGTGCCCCAGATCGACCAGGCGATGACGGTCAGCACGGCCGCGCCGAGCGCGAACCAGAACAGCCACGCGGCGGCCCGGTTGGCGAGCAGCTGTGCCTTCGAGGTGGAGTTCTGCGCCTCTTCCACGAGGCGGCGGATGCCGGCGAGGGTCGTGTCGTCCCCGATGGCCGACACCCGGATCCGCAGAGCGGTGTCGGTCGAGACCGTGCCGGCCACGACCCGGTCGCCTGGGCCTCGGGAGACCGGGCGGGACTCGCCCGTGATCATCGACTCGTCGACATCGGCGACGCCCTCGGTGATGACGCCGTCGGCCGGCACCCTGCCGCCTGGACGCACAATGACGATGTCCCCGACCCGCAACTCGCTCGGGGCGACCTGCTCGATCTCGTCGGTGTCGCCGCTGGCGTTGCCGTTGCCGTCACCGGCGCCGCCGCTTGCGACGCGCTCAGCCGTGTCGGGGAGGAGTGCTGCGAGCGATTCGAGCGCCGAGGACGACTGGGCGAGCGAGCGCATCTCGATCCAGTGGCCGAGCAGCATGATGACCACGAGCAGCGCGAGCTCCCACCAGAAGTCGAGCTCGTGTGTGAGGATGCCGAGGCTCGCGCCCCAGGAGGAGAGGAAGGCGACCGTGATGGCGAGCGCGATGAGGAGCATCATGCCGGGCTGGCGACTGCGGATCTCGCTCACCGCGCCCGTCAGGAACGGCTTGCCGCCCCAGACGTACATGACGGTGCCGAGAACGGGGGAGACCCATTCGAGGCCCGGGATGCCGGGCAGGGTGTAGCCGAGGATCGAGGCGAACATGCCGCTCGCGAACACCGTGGGGACGGCGATGACGAGCATGATCCAGAACAGGCGGCGGAATTGGGCGACGTGGTCGCCGTGACCGCCGTGACCGGCGTGCTGGTCGTGGCCCGCTTGGCCGGCCTGGCCAGTGTGGCCCGCGTGACCCGCGTGGTCCACGGGACCGTCGACGGAGACTGCGTCGTCGATGGTCCCGTGGGCGCCTTCGTGCGTGTGCATCGTGTGCTCGTGCTGATCCGACATGACCAACACGGTATACCCCCTGGGGGTATCGGTCAACCCTTCGTCGACGGGATTCGTCGACAGCGAACGGCTAGCCGAGCACGAGGATGACGACCGCCCCGGCGACCGCCGCGCCCACCGCCGCACCGGTGATCGCGACTGCCGGGCGCCGGCCTTCGCGGGTGAACGGAAGGCGTCCCCACGCCTCGACAGCGCCCCCGACACCGGCCGCGAAGAGGGCGATCGGCAGCAACCAAAACAGTGACGGGATCATCGTGTCCCAGGCGACCAGCTCGTGTGCGGCGATGAGCGAGACGAGCGCGAACAGGGCCATCACGATGATTGCGAGCCGACTCTTGACCGCCACCGGGCCGCGGCGCACAAGCGTGCGCAACGCGAAGAGGGCTGGCAGGACGATCGCCACCAGCGGTGGCACGAAGACGAACGACAGTCCGATGACGAGTTCCATCACTGCACCTCCATCAGAGCGAGGCCGAGGTCGTCGACACCGGAGGCGGTGCTCGTGAGCACAACGACCGCGCGGTCACGGCTCCGGTCGTAGCCGACCCAGGTCGCGAATCCGCCCGTCCCGCCGTTGTGCCAGGTCACGCCGTTCTGCGTGATCCACGCATAGCCGATCTCGGCGTTCTCGCCGAGCCGGACGCGAGGATCGCCGGCGTCGGCCCCAGGAGCTGAACCGTCGAGCTGTGCACGCGCGTACCTCGTCATGTCCGCGAGATTCGAGCGGATGCTGCCGGCCGGCGCATTGCCGGACAGCGTCCACGGGGCAGCCGGGCGTCCGGTGTTCGTCCGGCCGGTGGGCGCATCCGGCGAGAGGTCCGCCAACGATGTCGGCGCGGTCGTCGCACGCATCCCGAGCGGTGTGAAGACTCGATCAGCCGCGAGTGTCGCGTAGTCGGTGCCGGCCGCTGCCGCGACGGCGTGGCCGAGCAGAGACATGCCGAGATTGGAATACAGGAACTCCTTCGGTCCGATCTCGACGTTGCGGGCTTCTGCGATGAGTTCGTCAGCGGTGTACGGGTACGGGTCGCCCGCCCGGAACTGGGCGAGGACGGCGGACGCGGTCATCCGTGCCGTCGGTGGGAACGCCGGGAGTCCGCTCGTCTGGGTCGCGAGCTCTTCGAGTCGGATTCCGGATGCCGGGCTGTCGCCGAGGTCGAGCAGCTCGCCGACCGTCGTCGTCGCCTCGACCTCTCCTCGTGCGATGGCCTCGGCGAACAGCGATCCGGTGACCGTCTTCGTGACGGAACCGATCTCGTACTCGGTCGTGTCGTCGGCGCCGAAGTGGGCGACGCGGGTGTCCGAGCCGTCGAGGACGGCCACGCTCACCCGGTCCCGTGCGCCAGGGAGGTCGGCGAGCCGCTCGCGCACGGTGTCGATGAGCGCCTGGTCTCCCGTCGCTTCTTCGGACAACTGCGTCGGTCGTGGCAGGAACACCAGTCCGGCCGCTGCCGTGGCGAGGGCCGCTGCGCCCGCGACGACGAGGACGATCCTGCTGCGGTTCACGAGGACCCCCGTTCCGAAGCGTGCCGGCGCCCGCGTGCGGACCAGTGTGGTGATGGATGACCGTCCGACGTGGCGGATCGGCGGGATCCGGCAGGTCGGGATGCTGGGTTTCTGAGTGTCTGGATCACGGTTCGAGCCTAGGAATCCACCAACTGTTGTGTATCGAACGGTGGGACGATCTGTCGACCGGGCGGACTGGCACCTGAGTACGATTCCGACGCAGACGAACATGATCTGTTGCAACCCGATCCCCGCCCGCTAGGGTCGTGCCATGACCACCCAGCTCGTCCTCGGCGCAGGACTCATCGGCACGGCCCTCGTCGAACGGCTCGTCGCGCGAGGCGACACCGTGATCGTCGCAACCCGGCGTGGCACTGCGGTCCCCGGAGCGGCATCCGTCGCCCTGGACGCCTCGGACGCGGCCGCCATCGCCGTCGCTGCAGCCGGCGCGGACACGATCTTCAACTGCATCAATCCGCCGTACGGGCAGTGGTCGGCGCTCTGGCCGCCCGTCTTCGCGGCCGTGCTCGACGCGGCGGAACGCTCTGGAGCATCGCTCGTCACGATGGGCAATCTGTACCCGAACGGCCGTGCGACGATGCCGATGACGGAACACTCGCCTGAGCGTCCGGCCGACCGGAAGGGCGCGGTCCGCAGCGACGGATGGCGGCTCGCGAAGGCGGCCAACGATCGTGGCGCCGTCCGCGCGGTCGAGGTGCGCGCGTCGGACTACTTCGGGCCGGGCGCGGGACCCACCTCGCACCTCGGCGCCGCATTCTTCCAACCGCTGCTGCACAGTCGGACGGCGCGCGTCGTCGGGAACCCGGCGCTTCCGCACAGCTGGGCGTACCTGCCCGACATCGCGGCGACGCTCGAAGCGGCCGCGGACCACCGGGGCGACTGGGGGCGCCTCTGGCACGTGCCGCCGGCGACGAACGCCTCGCGCGTCGACATCGCAGCGCAGGTCAACGAGCGGTACGGCACCCACGGCACGCTGGCGCCGTATCCGCTGCCGTTGCTGCGCGCCATCGGCGTGTTCTCACCGGACATCCGGGAGGTCGCGAGGTCGAGCTACCAGTTCACCGCGCCGTGGGTGAACACGGCGGAGGAGACGGAGCGTGAGCTCGGCGTGCGTCCGAGCGCATGGGACGACGCATTCGAGACGACGGTCGCCTCGTATCGCTGATCGGCATCGCCGGGGCGGATGACGACGGCGGGTCGAGGCTGGTCCAGCGTGCGGCCGGCCGCGCAGCCCAGCGCAGCTCAGTCGTCGGTGCTCGGGGCGATGTCCTCCGTGGAGTCGTCGTACACGTACTCTGCCGTGGTCGGCCCGTCGTGCGGGCCGGTATCCGTGAGGCCGCCGCGCTGACGATAGATGAGCTGACCTTCGCTGTACGGCAGGACGAGCTCGCCCTCCTGGCCGGGTTCCAGCGGGATGGTCTCGCCGTCGAGCGGGCCACCGATGAGTTTCGCAAGTGTCTGAGACATTGTTCCTCCTGTCGTCACCCTAGCCCTGCGACCTCGGCGGGACGCGGGACGCACCGCATACGATCGAACGCGTCAGACGGCGGCGATGGTCCAGTCGGCCCGGTGGGTCGACCCGGGCGCCAGCACCACGAGGTCCGTTCCGGAGTTGAACGCGTCCGGCGGGCATGTCATCGGCTCCACCGCGAGGCCGATGCGGTTGAGCGCCTGGTCGGCCTGATCGGCGGTGTGGACCTGCACCCAGGGCAGTTCGGCGCCCCAGCTGATCGAGACACCGGAGCCGTCCTCGGTGAGCACCCGGACGGCGGTGGCGCCCGCATCGTCCGCCGCGAGGCCGGTGAAGGCGTGGTCGAGGAAGGTCGACTCGATGCGGCGCCCACCGCGGAAGTCGAAGGGGCCGCGGGTCGAGGCATCGGCCGGGGTGTCTGACGGAGCATCGGCCACAGCGTCGGCAACGACATCGGCCACGACATCGGCGTCCACCTCGACCACCGCATCCGGGATCAGCCGCTCGCCCGTAAAGGTCAACACCTGCGATGCCGGCAGATCCAGCACCCAGTCGTCCACCCGGCCTGCGCCGGCGACGAGGTACGGGTGCGGACCGGTGCCGTACGGGGCGTCATCCGCGCCGAGGTTCAGGGCTTCGATGCCCGTGTGGAGGCCGCCTGCATCGAGCGAATACGTCACGGTCAGTTGGACGCGGTGCGGGTAGCCTGCCTGCGGTTCGATGACCGTGCGGAGGGTGATGCGGTCCGTCGGGGCATCCGCCGCCGCGTCTGGAGCAGTATCCGGAGCGGAGTCGCCCTCGTCCACCGGGGTCCACTCCAACCACGCCGCGAGGCCGTGCAGCGCGTGCGCCCTCGCCGGCTCGGTCAGCGGGAGCTGCCGGTCGACGCCGTTGAAGCGGTAGGTGCCGTTGATGACGCGGTTCGGCCACGGGGCCAGGATCGCGCCGCGGTAGAACGGACGGAGCGCATCTGCGTCGAACGGCACAACGAGGTCGCGGCCGTCGTGCGTCAGGGAGCGCAGGGTCGCACCGACGCTCGCGATCGTGGCGCGGTAGGCGCCCGCTGCGAGGTCGAACTGGGATCCGGAGACGGGCACACGAGGGTTCACCGTTCCATCTTTGCCTACCCGACGAGCGATGCGGAACTCCGGGCTGGGCGATAGTCTGCAGCGATGGGGCAGGATGCGTGGACACAGGCGCGGAAACAGACCGGCGCGGCACTCGGGATCGTCGGGTACACCTTGCACCTGCTCTCGCAGCTCGCGATGGTCGTCGTCGGATTCGTGTTCATCACGGCGGACGATTTCGAGGACGGATTCTGGTCGCTCCTGCTCTGGTGCGGCATCGGCACCGTCTATGCGATCACCGTCATCGTCTTCCTCGGCAGAGAGAGCCGCTCTGACCGACCGGCGACGAGCCACCGCCCCTCCCGGCTGGAACTCAGCAAAGCCGCCAGGGCCGTTGCCACCGGGGCCACGATCTTCGCGAGCATCGTCGGGTTGTTCGCCGCGTTCGAACTGCTCGCGCTGCGCTCAGACCCCGGGTGGCAGGGTCTCATCGAGATCATCGGCGTCTGGGCGATGCTGCTCTCCTGGGGATTCCTGCACTGGGGGTTCGCGCAGATCTACTACCAGAGCTACTACGCGGTACCGGAGCGCGAGCGTCCGCTGCGGTTCCCGAACACGCCCTATCCGCGCATCACCGACTTCGTGTACTTCGCGGTCACGGTCGGGACCTCGTTCGCAGCGTCCGATGTGGAGACGCTGTCACCCAGGGTGCGGTGGCGCATCGTGTGGCACTCGGTGCTGAGCTTCTTCTTCAACGGGCTCATCATCGTGCTGGCGCTCAACACGATCACCGGGGCGTCGGAGTGGAACCTGACGATCCCGTAGGCGCACTCAGTCGAGCGCTTTGCCCCGCATGTCCGACAGCGCGAGCGATGCGAGCGCCGCGATCACGAAGAAAGCGGCGAACACGCCGAACAGCAGCGCGTGGCCGGCCAGGAGCAGCACGGGCACGGACAGCGGCGCGATGATCGACGCGATCCTGCCGACACCGGCGGCCCAGCCGGCGCCCGTCGCGCGGAGGCTCGTCGGGTAGAGCTCGGGGGTGACGGCGTACAGCGCGCCCCACGCACCCAGGTTGAAGAACGACAGCAGCATGCCGAAGACGATGATCATCGGTTCCGTCGTGGCGGTGCCGAAACCGATCGCCGATGCGGCGGAGCCGGCCAGGAACACTGCGAGCGTCTGCTTGCGACCCCACGCCTCGACGAGCCACGCGGAGACCGCATAGCCGGGGAGCTGCGCCAGCGTGATGATGAGGGTGAACCCGAACGAGCGGACGAGTGAGAAACCGGACGCGACGAGGATCGTCGGAATCCAGATGAAGGCGCCGTAGTAGGAGAAGTTCACGCAGAACCACACGACCCACAGTGCGCCGGTGTCGCGGCGCTGGGCCGGAGACCAGAGCGCGCGGAGGCGATCGCCAGCGGTGATGCGCGTGGCGGGCGGCGTGGTGGTGGCGGTGGCAGCGGCGGCGGTCGGGGCTGCCGTGCTCCGCACGGCGTCGGCGGGTGTGCTCGGCGCCGGGATCCCGGCCGAGGCCTCGAAGCTGCGGACGACGCGCTCGGCCTCCGTGTGGCGGCCGCGGGACTCGAGGAACCTGACGGACTCCGGCAGCCGGAATCGGACGATCGCCGCGTACACCGCCGGGATCGCGCCGAGGGCGAGCGCCCATCGCCATCCCGCATCGCTCGACGGGACGACGAGATACCCGATGACCGCTGCGAGGATCCAACCGAACGCCCAGAACGCCTCCAGCAGCACGATGATGCGGCCGCGGATGCGGGGCGGGGCGAATTCGCTCACGAGCGTCGAGGCGACCGGGAGTTCCGCGCCGAGCCCGAGGCCCACGATGACACGGAACACGATGAGGGCGCCGAGGCCCCATGCCAGGGCGGAGAGGCCCGTGGCGATGCCGAAGACGAGGAGCGTGATGGCGAAGACCTGTCGGCGCCCGATGCGGTCCGCGAGGAGTCCGCCGAGTGTTGCGCCGATCGCCATCCCGACGAATCCGGCCGAGGCGATCCAGGACAGTTCCGTGTTGCCGAGCTGCCACTGCACGGCGAGTTGCGCGAGGACGAACGACACGAGGCCGACATCCATCGCGTCGAGGGCCCAGCCGACGCCTGACCCGGCCAGGAGGCGGCCGTGCGCCCTCGTGAACGGGAGCGCGTCGAGGCGTTCCGTGCGGGTGCGGGGAGCAGCCGGCACAGCTGCCGGTTCAGTCGGGGTCGTCGTCACCGCTCCATTCTGCTGGAAGGCGGTGCCCGATCCCCTCCTCAGTCTCTTCCAGAATTCAGGAACTTTTTCGCGATTCAGGATCAGCAAGCGGATTCCGTGCCGAGATCGTCCTGAATTCGCGCAGACTTCCTGAATTGTGGAAGTGCTGGACGGGAGAGGGAGAGGGAAGAAGCAGAGGGGGGATCAGAGGGTGGGGAGCAGGAGGTGCGCGACGGTGAAGATGGCCAGGCCGGCGAGGGCGCCGACGATCGTCCCGTTCAACCG
Source organism: Plantibacter sp. Mn2098 (assembly GCF_049319745.1). Classification (NCBI taxonomy): domain Bacteria; kingdom Bacillati; phylum Actinomycetota; class Actinomycetes; order Micrococcales; family Microbacteriaceae; genus Plantibacter; species Plantibacter sp. Mn2098. The sequence goes on from NZ_JBMOUH010000003.1 coordinate 22,630, forward strand.
GATGAACTGCAGGTCCCGACCGACGAGCAGCTCGATCTTCTCCGTCGTCTCACGGGCGTCCCACCGTTCCACCGTGTCGGTGATGATGCTCGCGATGTCGTGACGGTACCGCGTGACGACATAGCCGAGCGCATCGCTCACCCTGCCATCGACGCGCGCGGAGAGCGTCCGATCCGTGGCCAGCCGCGTGCCGACATCGGCGATGGTCGATGCGATGCGCGCACGCAGCACACTGTCCGGCGCGTCGAGGGCGTCGACGAAAGCCGCCTTCGCCGCCGACCACGTCTTGCCGGCCAGCTCCCGCACACGAGGACTGTCGAGGATGCCGTGTTTGGCGTTCTCGAAGCGGGCGATCGTCTCCGGGTCGTGCTGCAACTGGCCCGAGAGTTCGGTCAGGTACCGATCGAGGGCGATGCGCAACTGGTGGTCGGGATCGGCGCGGACCGCCTGCAAGAACGACACCGCTTCACGGTAGAGCTTGTCGTCCACGAGCCGGTCGACGAACGACGGCACCCAACCGGGCAGCCGACTGGACACGAGTTTCGCGAAGGCCTGCGGGTTCTGGGTGAGCCACTCCGAGGTGCGGTCCACGAGCAGGTCGACGGCGTCGTGGTGGGCGCCGGCCTGGATGATGTGCTCGGCCCACCTGCCGATGTTCGGCGCCCACTCCGGGTTGACGAGGTGCGTCGTCGCGAGGGACTCGACGACCTCGCGGACATCGTCGTCCGACAGGGTTTCGAGGAGACCGCGGACGGCCACGGTCGCCTCTGCCGTCAGCCGCTCCGCGTTCTGCGGCTCGCGCAGCCAGCCGCCGAGCTTCTCCGACACGCTGAAGGTGCTGAGCTTCTCTCGGATGACGTCCTCCGAGAGGAAGTTCGTCTCGACGAATTCGCCCAGGCTGACGCCGATCTCGTCCTTGCGCTTCGGGATGATCGCGGTGTGGGGGATCGGGATGCCGAGCGGATGCCGGAACAGTGCGGTGACAGCAAACCAGTCCGCGAGGGCGCCGACCATACCGCCCTCAGCAGTCGCCCGGACGTATTCGAGCCACGGGTACCGCGATTGCAGGGCGAACGCGACGGCGAAGATGAGCGCCATCAGGATGAGCAGGCCGCTCGCGAGCCGTTTCATCGCGCGGAGTCCGCGGAGCCGGTCGGCGTCGGCGGCGGACAGGCCGCCGAACGGTGCGCGGGGGCCGGACGCCTGATCCGGTGCCTGGATGCTGCCTGTCGGTGTGGCCGTCATGTGGCCATCCTAGGCAGCGGTTGCCGACGGCGCGCCAGCCGGCAGGCATCGGCTGTACCCCCTGGTGGTACTCTGAGCGCGTGATTGAGGACATCAAGAAGCGTGCACTGCACCGAACGAAGATCCTCGAGGGCCAGATGCGCGGTCTCGAGAAGATGATCGAGAACGAGGACTACTGCATGGACATCATCACGCAGTCGTTGGCCATCCAGAAGTCGCTCGGGTCGCTCAACAAGCTGCTCGTGGAGAACCACCTGCGCACACACGTGTCCCACATGTTCGAGGAGGGCGGCGAGCAGAAGGAAGCCGCCATGGCGGAGCTCCTCCGCGTCTTCGAGCTCTCCAACAACCGTTCCTAGCCTTCCCTCCGCCGAGGGGTCGCAAACTGCGGGTGCTGACGCGAAGCACCCGCAGTTCGTGACCCCTCGGCAGAGGGGAACGGGCTAGGGGCCGAGGAGGGCGTTGGCGACGGTGGCGTGCGCGGACTCGGCGTCGGAGGGGTGGAACAGACCGGCCAGGACGTCGCGGTAGAGGCGACCCAGCTCGGACGACGAGAAGTAGCTGCCGCCGCCGGAGACCCGGATCGCCTGATCGACCACCTCGCGGGCCGTCTCCGTCGCACGCACCTTCAACCCGACGAGCTTCGGGAACCAGGCGCCGCCGTGATCGACGAGGTCGTCGATGTCCGCCGCGACCGACGCCAACTGCGGCAGCACCCCGTCGTACGCGATGGCCGCATCGGCGATCCGCCACCTGATGTCCGGGTCCGCGGCGTAGGACGCGCCGTCGTTCTTCTTCGAGGTGCGGCGCTTGGCCGTCTCCACCGCGAGCTGCAGCGCGCGCTCGGCGATGCCCGTGTAGACGGCCGCGATGAGCGTCTCGAAGCACGCGAAGATCCCGAACACGATGGGGTCGGGATTCGGGCCGGGAGCGATGCGGCGCACGATGCGATCGGCGGGAGCCACGGCCCCCTGCAGCACCGTGGTCCGGCTCTGGCTGGCCCGCATCCCGACCGTGTCCCAGTCGTCGCGGATCTCGAAGCCGCCGCCGTCGCGCGGGATGAACCCGTACACGACCTTCGGTCCGTCGGCAGATGCGGTGTCGAGTCCCGTGGTGCCGAGCTGGGTCCAGGCGGGGGAGAGCGAGGTGAAGATCTTGGTGCCGAAGAACCGGTAGGAACCGTCCCCGCCCGGCCTCGCCTCCGTGTCGGAGCCGAACAGCACGAGGTCGTTGCCCGCCTCGCTCACCCCGAACGCGTACAACTCGCCGGCGGCCGCGCCCTCGAGGACGAAGCCGAGCGAGTCGTCGCCACGGTCGCGCAGCAGCTTCGCGACGCCCGTCCAGACCAGGTGCATGTTGATGGCGAGTGCCGTCGCCGGTGCAGCCGTCGCGAGCCGGGACTGCAGCCGGGTGACCTCCCGCAGCCCGAGACCGAGACCGCCGAGCGATGTCGGCACAAACGCCCGCAGGTAGCCGACCGTGCGCAGATCGGCGAGGTCGTCGTCGAAGAACGTGTTCTCGCGGTCGTGCACGGCGGCCCTGGCCCGGATGCGCTCGACGAGCTCGTCGGAGAGCACGGACGCCGGCTCGAACGAGGGACGGGCCGATGCTGACGCCGGGGTTGCCGATGCGGGTGCCGACTCGTTTGCGGACTCGTTTGCTGACTCGGTTGCCGACTCTGCTGCGGCGGGAGGTGTGGTCACCTCCTCATTGTCTCAGCGGGGACCGGCGTTGTCATCGGGGGCGGCCGGTGCCGCCTCAGCCGGCGGCTGGGCAGCCTGCGGCTGCGCAGTCGGCGGCCGGGGAACATCGTTGCTCACCTGGTGAGAGACACCGACCGGTCCGTGCTGCTGGCCGGCAGCGGGCCAGCCGGGTCCAGCAGGCCCGGCAGTCCCAGCAGGCCCACCGTGTCCGCCAGGTGCAGCCGTCCCAGCAGCTCCCGCCGCCTTCGGACGGCGAGACGCCAGACGGACCACCACGATCACCACCGCGGCGATGAGCAGCAGCAGCACGACCCACGGAAGCAGGAATCCGAGCACAACGACCGAGGATGCCGCAGCGCCGAGCAGTGCGTTCCACCCTGCCGCGATCCCACCCCAGAAGTCGTCGGGGCCCCGGGTGTCGACCGTGCCCGGCGAGAAGACGCTCACGGTCACGGCGGAGAACTCCACCTGATCGCGGAGGGCGTCGCGTTGCGCGACGAGGCTGTCCAGCTCCGCCTGACGCTCGGAGAGGCTCGTCTCGGCTGCGAGGAGGTCCGTCGTCGTCGTGGCGGCCGCCATGAGTGCGCGGAGACGGTCGACCGACGACTGCAGCGCGGTGATGCGGGCATCCAGGTCAACAGCCTGGAGCGTGACGTCGACGGCGGACACCGACACGTCGTTGACGGTGGCGAGGCCCTCGATCTTCTTCACGACGGCGTCGAAGTCGGCCTTCGGGATGCGCACGGTGATCGACGACTGGGCGAGCTGGTCAGCGGTGCCCGGCGTCTCGTTGCGGGAGTCGATGCGACCGCCGGCGTCCGTCACGATGGTCGCGACCTTCGCCGCCACGCCGATCGGATCGGCGTCGGTGAGGGTCATCCAACCCGAGGTGATGACCTGAGGCTGCAGCGACGTGGACCCCTGTGAGAAGCCGTCGCCGGCCTCGCTCTTGGACGAGCCGTCGAGGGGACCGTCGGACGTGCTGCCGGATGCGCCGCCTTGCTGGTCGTTCGGCAGCGGCATCGGTTCGCTCGGGATGTACGGCACGGGTGCCGAGCCGGAGGAATTCGATCCTCCGCCGAAGGTGCATCCGCTGAGGAGGAGGGCTGCGGCGAGGGCGCTGGCGGCAGCGACGGTGATGGCGCTCGATCGTCTCATGGGAACACCATAGGGAACCCTCAGGTCGCGCCGCGTGCAGAAGTCCTGGGAAGGCGGTCACGATCTGATCTCGGCCGGCCGGTGCGAGCCTGCAGGCCCGGCGGTCAGCGCTGCTCGAGATCCGCCCACTCGCCGATCGCCTTCATCGTCTCGGCCGGACGTTCCCGCTGCACGTTGTGGCCCGCGCCGACGATCACGGTCATGCTGATCCTCGGGTTGCCGGCCAAGACCTCCGCCGCCAGCCGGCCCGTGAAGAGGCTGTACACGGCGGGGTCAGCCGCGATGACGAACGTCGGAACGGTGAGGGCCAGGGCCGAGGGGCGCACGTCCCACGGCTGGTTCTGCGCGCTCGTCTGCTCGATCGCCCATCGGCTCGCCTGGGTGACGGCCTGGACCTTGAGTTCGACGTCGAGATCGTGCCAGCTCGGGTTCTTCGCTCGGACGGACGCCTCCGTGTTGTCCGCGAACGACGCCTCCTGGCTGGCGCGCACGATCGCCGCGTCACGGTCCTCGACCTGGATGGCCGGGTCGATGAGCACAAGCCGACGCGTCCACGTCTGATCGGTCGCCGCAGCAACCGTCGCCGCAGCGCCACCGAGCGAGTGCCCGACCACGAGGTCCCACCCTCCGCCGCCGTCCGGCCGCGTCGCGACGAGGTCCTCGGCGTAGGACTCCACCCGGTAGTCCTGGGTCCGCGGCGCGAACCCGTGCCCACGGAGATCAACGGCGGTCACGTGCCAGCCGCGGTCGGCGAGGTCGGAGCCGATGCGCCACGTGCTCGGGCCGTTGCTCCCGAGGCCGTGCACCACGAGGGCGGTGCGGGTGGCTGAGGCGTCGCCCCAGATCGTACGGGGCAGTGTCACAGCGGTCATGGCAGCAGCCTAGGGTGCTGCGGCGGCTGGGCGATGTGAGTGGGCTGGGGATTGCAGACCGCCCGCGCACGCGGCCGTCCGACCGCCGACCGGCATCGTCTCAGTCGAGGTCGTCCGGGTCCTTGCCTGTGCGCTCGCCGCTCTCGAGGCCAGCGATCGCCTGCAGGTCCGCATCGTCCAGTTCGAAGTCGAACACGTCGATGTTCGACCGGATGCGGGAGGGGGTGACCGACTTCGGGATCACCACGACGCCCAGCTGGATGTGCCAGCGCAGCACGATCTGCGCGACGTCACGGCCGTGCTTCGCCGCGATCGACTCGAGGACCGCGTTGCCGAGCACCTTGCCTCGGGCGAGCGGAGACCACGCCTCCGTCAGGATGCCGTGCCCGGCGTCGAACTCGCGCACCTCGCGCTGCGGCAACCACGGGTGCAGCTCGACCTGGTGGACGGCCGGGACGACATCGGCGTGGTCCAGGAGACGCACAAGATGGTGCGGGTGGAAGTTGGAGACGCCGATGGAGCGGACCCGCCCGTCGGCCTGCAGCCGTTCGAGCGCACGCCAGGTGTCGAGGTATCGGTCCTGCTTCGGCGCCGGCCAGTGGATGAGGTAGAGGTCGACGGAGTCGAGGCCGAGCAGGTCGATGCTCGTGTCGAACGCGCGCATCGTCTCATCGAACCCCTGATCCGTGTTCCACACCTTCGTCGTGAGGAACAGATCCTCGCGTGGCACGGACGACTCCCGGATCGCCCGGCCGACGCCGCGCTCGTTCTGATAGAGCGTCGCCGTGTCGATGTGCCGGTAACCCGCCTCGATCGCCGTCGTGACGGCGGCCGCGGCCTCGTCGTCCGGGATCTTGTAGACGCCGAGTCCCAGCTGCGGGATCGCGTTGCCGTCGTTGAGGGTCAGGACAGGGGATGGCGTCGTCATGGTTCCATTATCGGTCTCCTGTCCGGGGCCGACGGGAGGTGGTAGCGCGCTCGCCGCCCGCGGATCGGGACGGTTCCCTGTGCCTGCGTCCAGGCATCGCACTCGGCGTCCGTTCAGGCGTCTTCAGCACACTGACATCGGGCGTCGTCGCCCGGGAATGGAAGGAAGCGCATGCCGAAGCTCATGATCGTGGTGGGGAGCGTCCGGCCGAAGCGCGTCGGAGGGGCCGTCGGGGAGTGGGCGCGTGATGCGGCGCTCGCCGATGGACGCTTCGACGTGGACTACGTCGACCTGCGCGAGCTGGCGTTGCCGTTTATGGACGAGGAGGCGCACCCGCGTCTGCGCCGCTACACGCAGCAGCACACGATCTCGTGGGGCGAACGGGTCGATGCAGCGGACGCGTTCCTCTTCATCACCCCCGAGTACAACTACAGCTATGCGCCGGCGGTCAAGAACGCGCTCGACTACCTCATGTTCGAGTGGAGCCGGAAGCCCATCGGCATCGCGAGCTATGGCGGGGTGTCGGCCGGCACGCGCGGTGTGGTCGCGTTGCGGCCCGTGCTGCAGGCGCTCGGTCTGGTGAGCACGGGGGCGAACGTGGAGATCTCCTACGTCTCGAAGCAGGTGGAGGAGGGCGTCTTCATCCCCACCGAGCGGCAGTCGGTCGTGCTCGCGGCGCTCCTCGACGAGCTCGTGGTCCTCGACGCTGCGCTGTCCCCGCTGCGCTGATCCGCCAGCCCTGCCCGGCCCGCCCCGGCCCATCCAGCTGCAGCCCGCGAACTGGCAGTCGTGGCGGTTCTGACGCCCGGTAACCAGCCACGAGTGACAGCTCGCGGGCTCGACGGGGGAGGGCCGGCTAGGGCTAGGAAGGCTGGGTGGAGATGGGCTCGGTGTCGGGGATGGGGCTCGCGTCCCGACCGCGGAGGTCCGGGTGCCAGCGGTGGCCGATCCACGGGATCACGAAGCCGAGGAACGCGAACGCCGCAGCGACCCAGAACGCACCGACGGCGCCCGTGCCGTCGATCAGGAACCCGGCGGCAGCCGATCCCATGGCCGCACCGATGAGCTGACCGGTGCCGACCCAGCCGTACGCTTCCGCCGTGTCGCTGAACTTCACACTCGCCGAGACGATCGCGAACAGCACCGCGAGCGCAGGTGCGATGCCGATGCCGGCGACGAACAGCATGACCGACAGCCACCACACGTTGAGGAACAGGCTCGCGATGGCGAGGCCGATGAACACGATGAAGATGCGCCTGGCGAGGGCGAACGGGCCGATGGGCGTGTGGCCGAGGGCCAGACCGCCGGCGAGCGATCCGATCGAGAAGATCGCCAGGACGACACCGGCCTCGATGCCGTCGTGACCGAAGGTGGCGACGACACCGGCCTCGACCGCTGCACACGCACCGATGAGGAGGAAGCCGACGATCGTCGCGAGGAGCACAGGCGGACGCTTGAGGACCTGACCGAGCTTGCGGCGGCTCTTCGGGATGCGGACCCGGCCGACCTCAGGTGACGCGATGAACCACAGGCCGCCGGCGACCATGATGACCGCCGCGAGCAGGATGCCCCACACCGTGCCGACCTGAGTGGACACGAACGTCGTGACGACCGGGCCGAGCACCCAGATGATCTCCTGCGCCGAGGCGTCGAGGGAGAACAGCGGCGTGAGCTGCTGCGAGGTGACCATCTTCGGGTAGATGGTGCGGACGGCCGGTTGCACAGGCGGCGTGCTGAGGCCGGCGATGAACCCCACCGCCATGTAGAGAGGGACCGTCATGGGCACGAGCGCGATGATCGACACCGTCGACGCGCACACGGCGAGCGTCAGGAGGAGGACTTTGCGGATGCCCCAGACGCCCATCCACCTGCTGGTGAGCGGGCCGGCGATGGCCTGACCGATGCTCGTGGCCGCCAGGACGAGGCCGGCGGCGCCGTAGGAGCCGGTGACGCGTTCGATGTGGAGCAGGAACGCGAGCGAGAGCATGCCGAACGGGAACCGCGCGGTGAGTTGGGCCACGATGATGCGCCCGACGCCGGGGGTTTGAAGAAGGTCACGGTAGCTGCTCACCGGGTCAAGTCTATGGGGGAGATGTGACGCTGTGGCAGGAAACATGTGGACCACAATCCGTTGTGTGCGCGACACGCCGCACACACGACTCGGCGAGGTTCGATGTCGGTGGTCGGGAGGAAAATCGTACCTGTGGATAAGTTCCCCTCGGACGGGGGAGAAAAGGCCGTCAAATCGGCAATTTTCGACCTCTCCGGGGCGTTGTATCCAGAGGTGGATCGGTGGATAACTCGCCAAAAACGGTGGACAACCCGGTGGAAAACTACAGAGGTGTAACTACTAGCCCTTGTGGTGCTTCTGATCGGGCCCAACTATATGTAGTATTGGAACCCTGGCGTAGAGCGCCGGGAAGAACACAAGATTTTGAGGGGAAGGCAGAGAAAGCTATGGCAATCACCGTCTACACGAAGCCCAGTTGCGTCCAGTGCACCGCAACGTACCGCGCACTCGACAAGAAGGGGATCGAGTACAACGTCCTCGACCTCTCCGTCGACGAAGGCGCACTCGAGCAGGTCAAGGCCCTCGGCTACCTGCAGGCCCCCGTCGTCATCACGGAGGAAGACCACTGGTCGGGCTTCCGTCCGGACAAGATCGAGGAACTCGCGGCCCGTCTCGCGTAGCCCGGCAGCGTTATGCCGCTCAGGCGAACACTGCACCAGGAAACACCCGCTTCACACCCGGTAGGAGAACCAGCGTGACCACACGACTGATCTACTTCTCCAGCATCTCGGGGAACACGCATCGGTTTATGGAGAAGCTGGAGATGCCCTCACGGCGCATCCCGCTCTATGCCAAAGACCCTGCGCTCAACGTCGCCGAACCGTTCGTCCTCATCACGCCAACCTACGGCGGAGGGAACGGGGAGGGCGCCGTGCCCAAGCAGGTGGTCCGGTTCCTCAACGACGAGGCCAACCGGACCCTGCTCCGCGGGGTCATCGCCGCAGGCAACACCAATTTCGGTGAAGCCTACGGCCTTGCCGGCGACGTCATCGCCCGCAAGTGCAAGGTCCCCCACCTCTACCGTTTTGAACTCTTTGGAACCCCGGACGATGTGCGCACCGTCCAAGAAGGATTGGACTCATTTTGGTTGCAACACCAACTTCCGTGATCGACGCCCCGTCGACGAGCCAGATGGACTACCACTCGCTCAACGCCATGCTCAACCTGTACGGCCCGAACGGCGAGATCCAGTTCGACAAGGACCGTGAGGCCGCCCGCGAGTTCTTCCTCCAGCACGTCAACCAGAACACGGTCTTCTTCCACTCTCTCAAGGAGCGCCTGGACTACCTGGTCGAGAAGGAGTACTACGAGCAGGCCGTCCTCGACCTATACCCGTTCGAGTTCATCCAGAAGCTCAACGACCTCGCCTACTCGAAGAAGTTCCGTTTCCAGACCTTCCTCGGCGCGTTCAAGTACTACACCTCCTACACGCTCAAGACGTTCGACGGAAAGCGGTACCTGGAGCGCTTCGAGGACCGCGTCGTGATGACCGCCCTCGGCCTCGCGAACGGCGACCAGAAGCTCGCCGTCGCCCTCGTCGAGGAGATCGTCGCCGGCCGGTTCCAGCCGGCCACCCCCACCTTCCTCAACTCGGGCAAGGCCCAGCGCGGCGAACTCGTCTCCTGCTTCCTCCTCCGCATCGAGGACAACATGGAGTCGATCTCGCGCGGCATCAACTCCGCCCTGCAGCTGTCCAAGCGTGGCGGCGGCGTCGCCCTGTCGCTCTCGAACATCCGCGAGTCCGGCGCGCCCATCAAGCAGATCGAGAACCAGTCGAGCGGCATCATCCCCGTGATGAAGCTCCTCGAGGACTCCTTCAGCTACGCCAACCAGCTGGGCGCCCGTCAGGGCGCCGGTGCCGTGTACCTCAACGCGCACCACCCCGACATCCTGCGCTTCCTCGACACCAAGCGTGAGAACGCCGACGAGAAGATCCGCATCAAGACGCTGTCCCTCGGCGTCGTCGTCCCCGACATCACCTTCGAGCTCGCGAAGAAGGGCGAGGACATGTACCTGTTCTCTCCGTACGACGTCGAGCGCGTCTACGGTGTGCCCTTCGGCGACATCTCCATCACGGAGAAGTACCACGAGATGGTCGACGACTCCCGCATCAAGAAGACCAAGATCAACGCCCGCGAGTTCTTCCAGACCATCGCGGAGATCCAGTTCGAGTCCGGGTACCCGTACATCGTGTTCGAGGACACGGTCAACGCGGCCAACCCGATCAAGGGTCGGATCAATATGTCCAACCTGTGCTCGGAGATCCTCCAGGTCAACACGCCGACCACCTACAACGAGGACCTCTCGTACAAGGAGATCGGCAAGGACATCTCCTGCAACCTCGGTTCGCTGAACATCGCGCTCACGATGGACTCGCCCGACTTCGGTCGCACCGTCGAGACGGCCATCCGCGGTCTCACCTCGGTCTCGGACCAGAGCCACATCGCATCGGTCCGTTCCATCGAGGACGGCAACGACAAGTCGCACGCCATCGGCCTCGGCCAGATGAACCTGCACGGCTACCTCGCTCGTGAGCACGTGCACTACGGCAGCGTCGAAGGTATCGACTTCACGAACATCTACTTCTACACGGTCCTGTTCCACGCGCTCCGCGCCTCGAACCTGATCGCCAAGGAGCGCAAGCAGACGTTCGACGGGTTCGCCGACTCCACGTACGCATCTGGCACCTTCTTCGACAAGTACACCGACCAGGTGTGGGAGCCGGAGACGGCTCGCGGTCGTGAGCTGTTCGAGCAGGCCGGCGTCGCCATCCCGACGCAGGCGGACTGGGCAGCCCTCAAGGCGTCCGTCCAGGAGCACGGCATCTACAACCAGAACCTGCAGGCGGTCCCGCCCACCGGTTCCATCTCGTACATCAACAACTCGACCTCGTCGATCCACCCGATCGCCTCGAAGATTGAGATCCGCAAGGAAGGCAAGCTGGGCCGCGTGTACTACCCGGCTCCGTTTATGACGAACGACAACCTCGAGTACTACGAGGACGCCTACGAGATCGGTGCCGAGAAGATCATCGACACGTACGCCGCGGCGACGCAGCACGTGGACCAGGGCCTCTCGCTCACGCTGTTCTTCAAGGACACGGCGACGACGCGCGACATCAACAAGGCTCAGATCTACGCGTGGAAGAAGGGCATCAAGACCATCTACTACATCCGACTCCGCCAGCTCGCGCTGGAGGGCACGGAGGTCGAGGGCTGCGTCAGCTGCATGCTCTAACGGTTCGCGCCGTACTGCGTCGGCTTCGGCGCATCGCACTTCGACAGGCTCAGTGACCACGGTTGCCGCTCAGTGACCACGGTTGGACCGCCGGTCCCTGAGCCTGTCGAAGGGCCACAACAACACACACTTCGCTCAAAGGACACGAACAACATGTCAGAGAAGCTCAAGCTCGTCGACCGGGTGCAGGCGATCAACTGGAACAAGATCGAAGACGAGAAGGACGTCGAAGTCTGGAACCGCCTCGTCAACAACTTCTGGCTGCCGGAGAAGATCCCGCTGTCGAACGACGTCCAGTCGTGGAACACGCTCACTCCCGCCGAGCAGCAGCTCACGATGCGCGTGTTCACGGGCCTGACGCTCCTCGACACGATCCAGGGCACCGTCGGCGCCGTCGCGCTCATCCCCGATGCGATCACCCCGCACGAGGAGGCCGTCTACACGAACATCGCGTTTATGGAGTCGGTCCACGCGAAGAGCTACTCCTCGATCTTCTCCACGCTGAGCTCCACGAAGGAGATCGACGAGGCGTTCCGCTGGTCGGTCGAGAACCCGAACCTGCAGAAGAAGGCGTCCATCGTGATGGACCGCTACCACGGCGACGACCCGCTGAAGCGGAAGGCCGCGTCGACGCTGCTCGAGTCGTTCCTCTTCTACTCCGGCTTCTACCTGCCCATGCACTGGTCGAGCCGCGCGAAGCTCACCAACACGGCAGACATGATCCGTCTGATCATCCGCGACGAGGCCGTGCACGGCTACTACATCGGCTACAAGTTCCAGAAGGGTCTCGAGAAGCTGACCCAGGCCGAGCGCGACGACATCAAGGACTACACGTTCTCGCTGCTCTACGAGCTGTACGAGAACGAGGTCCAGTACACGCAGGATCTGTACGACGAGGTCGGACTGACCGAGGACGTCAAGAAGTTCCTGCACTACAACGCCAACAAGGCCCTCATGAACCTCGGCTACGAGCCGATGTTCCCGAAGACCGTCACCGACGTGAACCCGGCGATCCTCTCGGCGCTCTCGCCGAACGCGGACGAGAACCACGACTTCTTCTCGGGGTCCGGTTCCTCGTACGTGATCGGCAAGGCCGTCGTCACCGAGGACGAGGACTGGGACTTCTAAGCACCAGCCTGTTGAGCGGACTCCGGTCCGCATCGCAGAAGGAGATCCGCATCGCAGAAGGACCGATTCCCCGGAATCAGCCTTCTGTGGTGCGGATCTCCTTGTTTTGTGCCGGGGGGAGGATCCGCGGAGCGGCGGGACGCGCTGGCAGGACGACGAGGGAGACCGCGGCGCCGGCGAGCACGAGGCCCGCTACCGTCGCGAGGGTGAGCGGCTCACCGAAGAGGAGCGCCCCGAGCACCGCGGTCGTCGGCGCCACGAGGAAGAGCAGCGCGTTGAGCGACGTGATGCCGATGCGGCGCATCAGGATCCAGTAGAGCCCGTACGCGGCGAGTGTTGGGACGGCCGCGAGGAACAGGATCGTCAGCCAGAAGTCGGGGCTCGCGGGCGGCCGGAGCGTGCCGGTCGCGAGTGCGAGGATCACGAAGGCGATGGCGGCGACCGAGGTGTGGACCGTGAGCGTGTCGAACACCGACATCTCGACGGGATGTCTGCGCTCCCAGAACGTCCCGAACACGAGGCTCGCCATCGCGCACAGGGGGAGTGTGTACGCCCAGATCGGTGCGGTGGTGCTCGCGATGTCGCTCGCGACGATCAGGACGACGCCGAGCGCACCCAGTGCGAGGCCGACCCACTGCAGGGCTCGGACGCGAAGCCTGAGGAGCGGGCCGACGAGCGTCGCGACCACGATCGGCTGCACCGCATCGATGAGCGCGGTCGTGCCGGCGCTGACGCCCAGTCCGATCGCGAGGTAGACCGGCAGGACGTAGCCGAACTGCGAGCTCAGACCGATGACCGCCTGCGTCGTGAGCGCCGGTCTGCTGGGGTGCGGAACGCGGTGCATGCGGTGTCGGACGATCGCGACGAGCACGAGTCCGGCCGCGAGCGGGACGAAACGCCAGACCAGCAGGGTCATCGGTGCGACGTCGACCGTGCCGAGCTTCGCGGCGAGGAAGCCGGAGCTCCAACTGAGCACGAACGCCGCCGAGAGCGCCACAAGACCGAGCGTCGATAGTATACCGATCTGTTTACCCATGGGTTCGAGTATACAGAGTGGTATATTTCCTGCATGACCATCTCGGATCTGATGCCGCTCGGGCCGGAGCCCGCGCTCACGAAGGCCGCACGCCGCATCCTCGACGCCGCATCCGGGCTCTTCTACGAACAGGGCATTCACGCGGTCGGTGTCGACACCATCGCCGAAAACGCGGGTGTGACGAAGAAGACGATCTACGACCGCTTCGGCTCGAAGGAAGCGCTCGTCGTCGCGTACCTGCAGGATCGTGACCGTCGGTGGCGGACGTTCCTGGAGTCCTCGCTCGCCGAAACCGTCGGGTTGCCCGGCGCCGATCGCATCCTCGCCGTCTACGACATCTCCGAGCAGTGGGCGGAACGCAACAGCACCAACGGGTGCAGCGCAATCAACGCGCAGGCGGAGATCCCCGATGCGAGCTACCCGAGCCACACCGAGGTGGTCAGGCAGAAGGCGTGGATGCATGCCGTGTTCCGGCGGCTGTGCGTCGAGGCGGAGGCGGGGGACTCGGCGGAGGCGGCGGATTCGGCGGATTCGGCGGATTCGGATGCCGACGCCGATGAGCTCGCCCACGCGCTGATGCTCCTGTACGAGGGTGCCCTCGTGACGCTCGGCATGGGCACGTTCGAGCACCCGTTCCGGAGTGCGCGGCGTGCTGCGGGAGCGTTGCTCGGGCGTTGAGGACCTTGCATCCGCGCGCCTGTGCCGATGAGAGTGCGCCGATGGGCGTGCACCGCAGCAGGAGATCCGCGCGAGGGAAGGACTGATCGCGCGCATTCATCCTTCTGCCGGGCGGTTCTCCTACAGCCGTGCGGGCGGTCCGCCCTCCGCGCCGAACCACTTCCGCACTCGGCGGACCAGGGCGGACTGGTCGTCGCCGAGCCACACTACATGGCCGTCCGGGCGGAGCAGCGCCGCGGGCGCGCCGAGATGGTCGCTGAGGTCACCGGCGCCGCTCACCACATCGATGCGGTCCTCCCAGCCTGCGACGGAGAGCGTGCCCGACTGATCGAGGAGGAGTCCGCGACCGTCGTGCAGCAGCTCGTAGAGTCGGCCGTGCGCAAGAGGGATGTCACGCAGGCGTCGGCCGAGGAGGTCCGGCGCGTCCTCATCGCCTGGGCCGTCGCCGACGCCGACGTCGTACCGGATGCCGATCGAGCTGATCCGCTCGGCGAGGAGGCGACTCACGTCGTCGAACTCCATCAGCTCCGCGAGCAGGCGGCGGACGGCCTGGGGGCCCGGCTCGGGGGAGAGCAGCACACTCTGCGCGCGCGTGATGGTGAGGACGTCCTCCGCGACGGGACGCCGCTCGGTCTCGTACCCGTCGAGGAGGCCGTCTGGCGCCCAGCCATCCACCTCGGCGGCGAGCTTCCAGCCGAGATTGAACGCGTCCTGGATCCCCAGGTTGAGGCCCTGCCCGCCGAGGGGCGGGTGGACGTGCGCGGCATCGCCGGCCAGGAGGACGCGACCCACGCGATACCGCTCGGCGAGCCGTGTGGCATCGCTGAATCGCGACAGCCACTTCGGGTCGTGCGCGCCGAAGTCGGTGCCGGCGAAGGCGAGCAGCTGCGTCCTGAACTCGTCCATGGTCGGCGGGACCGAGCGGTCCTCCGTCACGCTCGCGGCCGGGACGACCGCCCGGTACAGTCCGTCGCCCGCCGGGCCGATGCCGAAGCCCCGATGCGTCTGGCGCACCCGGTCCGACACCGCGGCCACCTCATCGGCCGGCATCGTGATGGCGACCTCGCCGAGCAGCCACTCCGTCTGGGCGGCCTCGCCGGGGAATCCGACGCCGAGGAGTGTGCGAACGAGGCTGCGGCCGCCGTCGCAGCCGACGAGCCAGCGGGACCGCACGCGCGTGCCGTCAGCGAGGTCGACGTCGACGCCGTCCTCGTCCTGCGTGAATCCCGTCACCCGGGCACCACGACGGATCTCCGCCCCGAGCTCCTCGGCACGTTCGGTCAGGAGGCGGTCGGTGATCGGCTGCGGGATGCCGAGGATGTAGGCGTGCGCGGAGTCCAACTCGACCGGTGCGCCCGTGGTGATGCCGGCGAATCGGCCCACACCGCCCGGATACTGCGTGCCGGCGGCGAGGAACCGGTCGAGGATGCCGCGTTGATCCAGTATCTCGATGCTCCGCGGATGCAGGCCGAGCGAGCGGACCGCCGTGCTCGGTTCACGGTCCTTCTCGAGGACGAGCACGCCGACGCCGTGCAGCCGCAGCTCGCTCGCGAGCATCATCCCCGTCGGGCCGCCACCGCAGATGATCACATCGAACACGTCGAACTCCAATCGGGATGCCGGCCGTCCACCATTCTCGCCCGTGGGCGGAGCTTGCACCACCTCAGCCGTGACGGTGGAGGTGGAAGCGGAGGCGGGGCGGACGAGAGACGCCGGTGCCTGGTGTGCAGCCGGTGCCGGACGACGGTCAGAGCGGGGGACTGATCCGTCGTCCGGTGCCGACCGGTCGGGTGCAAGCGGCTGTGGATCACACCACAGACGTGCCCGACCGCTTGGAGGCCAGATTGACGCCGGGTCGGGGCGTCGGCGGGAGGTCAGGATGGCGGCGGCGGTGTTCCTCTCCGATGCGGGCCGCCGTCGCACGGGCGGGTGCGGTGCTCGAGGTGTCGCAGTGCGATCGAGAGGCAGATGAAGCCGACCGCGAGTGGCAGCCCGAAGACCGTCCAGGCTCGGCCGACGATGCTGATGACTTCGAGCCCGAGGTCGACGTCGACCACCGGGCGCAGCATCGTGAGAACCTGCCGGTCGAAGAGCTGGTTCGCGGTACCGACGACCGCGAGGACGATGCCCCAGACGAGGAGGCGGCGGGGGATCGTGCCGATGGGCGGCCGGCGCGCTGGGTCATCCTCGATCCACGGTGCGTCGCCCCGCCAGGGGGTGTCGTCGAGCATGATCAGCCTCCTGAATGTGGATCGCCCGGGGTCGGGGATTCAGTGCTGGGCCGGGTGAAGCCGACCGCGCACGCGGCTTTGATCTCCGAGCCCAACGAGGAGAGCCGGATGTTGAGGGGCTCAGTGGCCGGGTCGGACGTCGAAGAATCCGTCAGTCGTCCCGCGAGGCGCTCGACGATCGTGGTGATGCCGGGGAGGACGCGCTCCGTGTCCGCGAGGTCCGTGCTGGGCGCGGAGGCTTCGTCGATGAACTGCTGCACGAGCTGGCTCACGGTCGTCGAGCAGGAGCCGATGCGCTCCTGGTCCGGCGTCAGCTGCTGCGGTCGGATGGCGGGGGTCGGGGTGGGCCTGGTGTTCAGCCCGAGACGCTCGGCGAGGGTGGTCAGCCGCCCGGGTGTGCCGATGGCGAACCAGTTCGCGCCGACGATCACCTGCTGCGCACGCGAGAGGACGGGCAGCCAATCGACGAGCGTCTGATCGACGGACGACTCCCGTTCGTAGGCGCGGACGAGAATCGCCTCGTCCGCCGTGACGTAGCAGTCGATCCCGCGCATCGCATCGAAGAAGTGCAGATCGTCCAGGAGGACGTCTGACCGGAGGCAGTCGAGGGCGTCGTGGAGGCGTGGGACGTCATCGAGTTCGAGACGTGAGGCGGACGCATCGTCACCGCCGGCAGCCGCCTCCGGGGTGGTCGCAGTCGTCGGCAACGCGGTGCAGCCCGTTACCGCGCTGCCGACGGCGATCACTGCGAGCAGGGAGCGCGCGTGCAACGTGACAGCGGGCGATGGCATCGGGTCACCGCCACCGGACACCGGTCACGGCCGAATCCCACGTCAGGCCGCGCACCTTCGCGACGGTGTACACCTTGCCGATCGTGACCTGCCCGCCGCCCTCCTTGCCACAACCGATCGGCACCCACTGCGGGGTCCACGAGCCGCCGATCAGCTGATATCCGCGGCCGTGCACACACGCGCTGCCGTTCGTCCCGTCGACGAACCACTGGTAGCCATGCCATGCGTCGTCCGTCGTGCCGATGAGCGAGCATCCGTCCACGGAGACGTGCCAGTCTCCGCCGGAGAGCAGTCCCAAGCGGTACCAGTCGCACGCGCGCGTGGCCGAGTCCTGGGTTGCCGGCTCCTGGGTGACCGCGTCCTGCACGACGGGCTCCTGGGCGGCGGCGGTTGTCGTGGGATCGCCGATCCAGGTGGTGCCGACGTCGCCCGTGTCGTCGAGGACGATCGCCTGGCCCGTCGGTGGTGCTGCGGGATCGATCTGGAACGCCGACAGGTCGATCGTCCAGGTGTCGGGTGACGCCGGTGCGGGTGCCGGCGTCGGGGCGTCGTTGTCGACGGTGCTGCCGAGTGCGGCGGCGGTGTCGTCCGTGTACAGGTTGCCCGCCAGTCCGACGGCGAGTCCGAGCGACGCAGCGCCGGCAGCGAGACGATGGATCCGCTTGCGCATGATGTTCCCTTCCGCACTGCCCGCTGCCTCCGGATGGTCTCCGGTTGGCTCTGAGGATACGCGGCAATGTGTTCAGAATCAATGCTTCTATACCAAGTCGCTCCGATACTCCAGTCGAGACCGTGGGGCGGCCCTGGTGGGACGGGAACGGCCCCGCAGCGGAACCGATCCGAGGATGGTCGTGCTGCGGGGCCGTGATCGAGTCGCGTCCCGCGGCGATGCGGTAATGCGGTGCTGCGCGCTACTCGCTCGCCGCCTCTGCGTCGACGTGGCCGCCAGCGCGTCGCCGCAGCAGGAGCAGGCCGCCGACGAGGAGGAGCGCGAGGGCGGCGACGCCACCCGTGAGCGATGCTCCGGTGCTCACGAGCGATGTCGCCGAGGAGCCTCCGGCGGTCGCCCCGTTCGTCGAGCCGTTGCCGCCGTTGCCGCCGCCGTCAGCCGGCGAACCCGGGGTCCCTGGTGTCCCAGGCGTTGTGCCCGGGTCGGTCGGGGTCGTCGGATCGGTCGGCGCGGTCACCGCTGCGCGCGTGAACGCGATCGACACCGGGTTGGGGTGCTTGTTCTTGTCGAGGGACGCCCCGGTCGTGTACCACCACGCGCGGATCTGCGGGTCGAGGCAGTCGAGGAAGGACGCGGGGTAGGAGTTGGCGTGCACGATGCCGTCACCATCCGTGTATGCGCGGCCCTGGAACTCGGGCTGCGCCTGGATCGAGATCGTCTCGGTCTTCGCCTGGGCCTGGTCGGCCGCCTCTGTCCTGGCGCTGCTCGCCTGTGCATCGACCCCCTGTGATCCGCTCGCCTGAGGGGCGCCGAACTGGAGGGCGCCCGCCGGGAACGTCGCGACATCGACCCTCGAGAACCCCGCGCTGACATCGGTCTCGGAGACCGACCAGGAGACGTCGAAGCTCAGCGTGCCAGAGCCGTCCGCGGCCGCGGTGAGCAACGGGTTGCCGAACGTCATGAGCACCTGTGGCGCCAGGACGGGGTAGGGGTGCAGGCGGAAGCCGTCGTTCCAGGTGAGCTGGGTCTGGCCGGTGGCCGGCACGGACCAGCCGGTGCCGCCCGTGAAGGTGAATGCGTCGCCCTCGCCCTTCGTGACCGTGCCGAACTGGTCGCTCGCCCACGCCCTGGCGTAGTCGGAGACGGACCAGGAGAGCTTCTGGTCGCTCGTTGCGACCGCCCCGGCCGGTGCGGCGGAGAGGGTCGCGCCTGCCGGACCCGGCCAGGGGCCCGGTGTCGGCGTCGTCGGGTCCGTCGGTCCCTGTCCAGGCGAGAACGGCAGCGGCGTCACGGGAGCGATCGCCCCCGTGCGTGCGATGACGCTCACCCGGCCGGAGTAGGGGTGGCTGACGAATGCGCGATCTCCGGCGCCGTTGACGGCCAGGCCCCAGATATCGGCGCTTCCCGCACCGGTGCCGTTGGTGATGCCGAGTGCCGAGAAGTCGATCTTCTCGGCGGCGGTCCACGTGTTCGGGCTCACGACGCTCAGCGCGTTGTCGAACCCGTTCGACGCGTAGACCTCGTGGGTGACGTCGTTGACGGCGAGCTGCCTCGTCGTGTCGCCCAGATCGATCGCCGTGCCGCGGAACTTCGCGGTCGTCGTGTCGATCGTGAGGAGTTTGGTGTCGTACCAGTCGTCCATAAATGACGGGTCGACGCCAACGTAGAGGTGCCCGAGGGCTTCATCGATCGCGAGGGTCTGCGGCCCGCCGCCGATCTCCGCGCCGTCGACCATAAACGTCGCGATGGGGGTCGCCACCGTGTTCATCCAGGTCTTCGTGATCGAGCTGAACGCGGTGATGACGCCCGCTCGCGCCTCGGAGATCCAGAGGAGCCGGTTCGTGGCGTCGTACGCCAGATCGCTGATGCGCGGGAAGCGCTGCGAGCTGATCGACACCTCCGCGCTCACAACGCCGGTCGACGGCGTGACCGTCACGATGCCGGTGTCTGCGATGTAGAGGTCGCCCGTGACCGAGTCGAGGACCATCTTCCCCGGGAACGTCGGCACGCCGGAGATGACCTTCGTGACGGTGTTGGTGCGGGTGTCGATGACGCTCAGTGTGCCGCTGCGGTAGTGGAGCACGTAGAGGGCGTGGGCGTTCTCGTCGACGACGAGGGATGACGGCTCGGCATCGGCGAGCTCGATGGACTGTCCGGACGGCGCACCCGTCGTGGCATCGAGCCAGGTGATCGCCCCAGGCTTGCCCGAGCCTCGATCCACGGGAACGTACACGCGGTTGTCGGCGCGGTCCGCGGCGATCATCCTGGCTCCGCTGCCCGCCGGGACGGTCGAGAGCACACTGTGGTGCTGTTCTGCGGATGGGGCTGCGTCGGCGCGGGTCTGGCCCGCGTGGGCGGCGGGGGCTGCGAACAGCCCGATGCCGATCGTGGCGGCGACGGCCACGGCCATCGCCGACGCCCGGCGTCGTGTCCTGGACACGGTCATGGGTTCTCCTGGTGTGCTGGTGCTGCTGTGGGTGCGGGGTGCGGGGTCTGAGGTGTGGATGTGGAAGCGGTCGGCGGGTGCACCGCCCGTTTTTTCGCACGCCGAAGAACCGCCTGAGGGCGGCGCGCTGTGCGGAGGTGACGGGTGGTGCGATGCCGGCGGCGCAGTTCGGCACCACGCGTCAATCGCTTGATATAAGGCTAGCCTAACCTTAATTCGATGCTCAAGTCGACGGTTGTCGGATTCGCGATGTGGTCGCCGGGTCGCTCAGGGTGACGTAGTCTCGGGCGTGCGGAGCCGCACCGGCCCCCGATGAGGGAGCACGCCATGGGCGAGACATCCGATCCGACAGCCGACACGAGCCAGGGTGCGGAGCGAGCGCCGGGACCCCTCCGACTCGGCGTGATGTCGACGTCCCGGAAGCCAGACGAGCGGCGCCTGCCGATCCATCCGGACCACCTCGAACGCATCGACGAGCGGTTGCGTGAACGGATGATCCTCGAGCGCGGATACGGCAAACGCTTCGGTTGGAGCGATCAGCGACTCGCAGCCTCCGTCGGCGCGGTCCTCCCGCGCGAGCAGCTCATCGCCCAGTCCGACGTCGTCCTGCTCCCGAAGCCGCAGCCGTCGGACCTCGCGGATCTGCGCACCGGCCAGGTGCTCTGGGGATGGCCGCACACGGTGCAGGACCCGGAGATGACGCAACTCGCGATCGACCGACGGCTCACGCTCATCGCGTTCGAGGCGATGAACCATTGGACGAGTGGGGGCGGCTTCGGGTTGCACGTCTTCCACAAGAACAACGAGCTCGCCGGCTACTGCTCGGTGCTGCACGCCCTGCAGCTGGTCGGGACGACCGGCGACTACGGGCGTCGCCTGAGCGCTGTGGTCATCGGATTCGGGGCGACGGCCCGTGGAGCGGTCACGGCGCTCAACGCCCACGGTGTGCACGACGTGCAGGTGCTCACGAACCGGGAGGTCGCCGCGGTGGGCTCGCCGATCCACTCCGTGCAGATCGTGCAGTTCGACCACGACGACACGGCGCCGTTCCTCAGCACGGTCATCACCCAGGACGGTCGGGTGCCGCTGGCGCCGTTCCTGGCGGCGCACGACATTGTCGTCAACTGCACCCTGCAGGATCCGAACGCCCCGCTCACCTACCTGGCCGAGGACGACCTCGATGCGTTCCGCCCGGGGAGCCTCATCGTCGACGTCTCCTGCGACGAGGGGATGGGCTTCAGCTGGGCAAGGCCCACGTCGTTCAGCGACCCGACCTTCGAGGTCGGTGACGGCATCGTGTACTACGGGGTCGACCACAGCCCGTCGTACCTGTGGAACTCGGCGACGTGGGACATCAGTGAGGCGCTGCTGCCGTTCATCGAGACGGTGCTCGGTGGACCGGCCGCCTGGAACGACAACGAGACGATCCTGCGTGCGATCGATGTCCGTGACGGCCGGATCGTGAACCCGGCCGTCCTGGAGTTCCAACGGCGCTCACCCGAGCCGCCCCACAACGTCCTGCCAAACAACGACCTGCCCGCCTGACCGCCAAAGCCCGCGAGCTGGCAGTCGTGGCTGGTCAGACGGATGTCCAACCGGCCACGACTGCCAGCTCGCGGGCTTCTTGCGGGAGTGCCTAGTGCTCGTGCGGACCGGCGAGCTTGAATGCGAGACGACCGTGGGCGTAGCCGCCGCCCGCGCGGATCGCGGTGGCGACCCAGGCGGCTTCGGCGAGCTCGCCCTCCGAAGCGCCGGCCGCGACGGCCTTCTGGCTGTGGGCGTCGATGCAGTACACGCACTGGGTGGTGATACCGACCGCGAGGGCGATGAGCTCACGGTACTTCAGCGGGATCTCGCGACCCTCTGCCTGGAAGACGGCGGAGTCGAAGTCGGCGAACGCCTTCAGGATGTCCGGCGTCTGCTCCTTGTAGACCTTGGTGTACTGGCTGTCGGACTTCTCGAAGTATTCGCTCATGGGACTTTCCGTGGTGGGGCCCTTCGACGAGCTCAGGGACCGGTGGGTGGGGTGTGGGCCCTTCGACGAGCTCAGGGACCGGTGGGTGGGGTGTGGTGGCCCTTCGACAAGCTCAGGGACCGGTGGGTGGAAGCGGGGGAGGCCGGGACGCGAGCAACGCGGTCCCTGAGCCTGTCGAAGGGGCGGTGACGTGCACCGGGAACGCTTTCCGCGCGGTCCCTGAGCTTGTCGAAGGGACGGCTGCCGCCCCCGAACCCGCCGAGGGCGACTCAATCCGGGATCTGCGAGTGCGAGTCGAGACGGTGCCAGGTCCGGTTGTGGTAGACGAGCGGCGCCGGCTCGACGGCGGGCGCGCCATCGAAACTCGGGGCGAACGTCGGCGCGACGGGCTTCGCCTGCACACGGTTCGGGTCCTCGGCGAGGCTCGACTGGAGTGCGTGCACGGCGATCACGGTCGAGCTGCCGGCCTCCATCCGGTTGACGATGCGTCCGCGGATCCAGGTGCCCGCACCGTGGAACACGGGCTCGCCGGTGACGAGGCGCGACCAGATGCTCGTGTCGGCGAAGCGGTCGATGCCACTCGTCGCGCACAGGCGGGCGATGTGGAGCTGGTCGGAGGCGAGGAGGTGCACAACGACGGTGTCGGATGCGGTGATCGTCGGGGCGCTCGATGAGAGAGAGGAGACCGAGAAGACGAGCAGCGGCGGTTCCGCGCTCACCGAGAAGACGGACGTCGCCGTGAGTCCGACCGGCCCGGTGCCGTCATCGGCCGTGATGACCGAGACGCCGGCCGGGTGCTGACGGAATGCTGCTTTGAACGCGTCGGGGGAGAGCGAGTCGAAGCCGTGCTTGGCCTCGGCCTGCTCCGCTGCCTGCACGATCGGTTGCTCGTCGGCTGCTGCCTGACCCTGGTGCACTGTGCTCACGGTGAATCCTTCGAAAAAGTCGCTGCTGCTGGGGGCCGCGGTGGTGCCGCTGCTCGGGTGCTTCGCGGTTGTGGCGCATCGCTGATGTTCCTACGTTTCTTCCTTTGCGCTGCTGCTGCAAGTTCGTTACCGCCTGTGACGCGCATCGGGCGGGTGTGGGCGCACTCCCAAGGTGCGACGGTAGCGTTTCATCGTCCGTGTCCCGTGCGTCTGCAAGGAGCTCCCATGTCGTCGATCCTCATCACCCCTGCTGAACTCTCGGAGGCGCTCGCAGGCGATGCGCCTGTCCGAATCCTCGATGTCCGGTGGCGGCTGGATCGTCCGGACGGCCGTCCGGAATACCTCGAGGGGCACGTCCCCGGCGCCGTGTACGTCGACCTTGATCACACGCTCGCCGAGCACGGTGAGCCGGAGGACGGCCGTCACCCGCTGCCGTCGCCGGAGCTGTTCCAGGCGGCCGTGCGTGCGTGGGGGATCAACGACGGGGACACCGTCGTTGTGTACGACGACCTCAAGAACCAGGCGTCGGCGCGCGCGTGGTGGCTGCTGCGGTACGCGGGGCTCGCCGATGTGCGTCTCCTCGACGGCTCCTTCAGAGGATGGGTGAACGCCGGACTGCCCGTCGAAACTGGCGATGTCGTCCCGGCAGCTGGATCGGCGACGCTCGACTACGGACAGTTGCCGCTCATCGGGATCGACGATGCGGCCGGATGGAGCGAGCACGGTGTGCTGCTGGACGCTCGCGCGCCGGAGCGGTACCTGGGCGAGGTGGAGCCGATCGATCCGCGTGCCGGTCACATTCCGGGCGCGGTCAATGCGCCGTCGATCGGCAACGTCGCCTCCGACGGCACGTTCCTCAGCCCTGAGGTCCTGCGCGAGCGGTTCGCTGCGCTCGGTGTGGTCGACGGTGTGGCTGTCGCGACGTATTGCGGCTCGGGGGTCACTGCGGCGAACAACGCGGTGGCACTGACGCTCGCCGGGTTCGAGCCGGTGCTCTATGCGGGTTCCTGGAGCCAGTGGTCGAATCACGCCGACCGTCCCGTCGCCACCGGCGCTGGGAGCTGACGACTCGATCGTGGGCATGGCGGTCACGATGGCCTGCTTCACAGCGGAGGAATCGGACGGATTCTCCACAGATTCTGCTCTGAACCCGCGTACGCAGACTCATCGTGATGCACTGGGAGCATTGATTGCATGTGGAGCACATGCAAGCGTACGCTCACACGATGGGAGTCATGTTGCAGGTTCGAAACCTTTCGGAAGATGTCCACGCCGTCCTGAAAGCTCGAGCGAAGGCGGCTGGGCTGTCGCTGTCCGACTACGTGGCACAGGAGTTGGGCAAGATCGCGGAGCAGGCCACACTCGAGGAGGCATTCGCTCGGCTTCAGACCAGCGATCCTGTGGAGACCGGCAGTCCGGACGCGGAGGCCGATGACATCGTGTCTTTGATCCGCGACGACCGCGGCCCGCTGCCGGACGACTCGATCATCACACCATGAGCGTCGTCGTCATCGACGCCTCGGTGATCGGATCGGCGCTCGTCGGATCGTCCGCCAACGCGCACCGTGCGCAGACGGCCATGCTCGGGCGCGCATTGATCGCACCCCAGCTCCTCGATCTCGAAGTCCTGAGCGTGGTGCGCAAGCGCCTGTTCACCGGTCATGTCGCTCCAGCTCGTGCAGAGACCGCGGTCGATGTCTTCCGGAGCATGCTGATCAGGCGCTACGACCATGCAGCCCTCACCAGACGCGCATGGGAGCTCAGGGAGAATTTCACGCCGTACGATGCGGCGTATGTTGCGCTCGCGGAGGCGCTCGATGTTCCGCTGATGAGCGGCGACCTCCGGCTGCTGCGCGCGGCTGAACGGCTCTGTCGAGTCGTCCCCGTCGCACCATAGGAGCCGAAGCAGGGGAGCCGCAGCAGAGGACGTCTGGATCGGGCGTTCGTCCGGCGGTCGGCCGACGCGTGTTCAGCCGGCGAGGACCTTCTGGATGCGCTGCTGCGAGACGGACTCTGCCGTGCCGAGCTGCTGCGCGAACAGACTGATCCGCAACTCCTCCAGCATCCAGCGGGCCTTCACGATGTGCGCCGGCGCATATTCCGCCAGCGGAATGCTTCCGCCCGCCGCCTCGTACTTCGCCGTCGCCGCCTGCGCCTCCGTCAACCACACCCGGTCGCGGTTCGGGTTGTCCGGCAGCCGCTCGGCCCGAT
The DNA here is from genome assembly GCF_049319745.1 of Plantibacter sp. Mn2098. Classification (NCBI taxonomy): domain Bacteria; kingdom Bacillati; phylum Actinomycetota; class Actinomycetes; order Micrococcales; family Microbacteriaceae; genus Plantibacter; species Plantibacter sp. Mn2098. The sequence continues at coordinate 47,936 of NZ_JBMOUH010000003.1, forward strand.
ACGCGATGCCAGACAGGTACCGCGGCAGGTGGTCGAGACGGGCGATCCCCGTCCTGGAGACGAACCCGGGGAAGATGAGCCCCTCCAGCTGAGAGCGCATGTCGGTCAGCGCTGCGAGCAGATTGATGCTCGTCGCGGCCTTCATCGCCTTCTCGGCGTCGTGCGCGAGCGTCAGGATCCGGCTCACGACGGCGACCGTCTGGAACATGCGGTCCATGACCGATCCGGAGACCCGGTCGCGCAGCGTCTCGAACTGGAGCTTCGAGAACACCGCGCCGTCCGGCACGACCCGGAAGAGGACATCGTCTATGCACGCGGCGAGGCAGTCCTCGAAGAGCGCCGGCGTCGAGCGGTACGGGCTCGTCGCGAGCGCGAGCTTCTCGGCATTCTTGAGGTGCTGCTGCACGTACGCCGTCGGCGACGGGATCGCGAGCAGGAGCAGCCGGCGGACGCCGCCCGGCATCGCGCGCGTCTGATCCGTCTCGGTGCTCATGATGCGGATCGAGACGCTGGCGCCGTCATCGACGAGTGCCGGATAGCCCCGGATGACGCCCTCCGGCTGGCGGACGTCGACAAAGCGTGGGAGGTCGTCGAAGTCCCAACGGGTGATCCCCGTCCGCTCCAACGCGTTGGGCAACCGTTCAGCGGCGGCTTTCGCGACGCTCGCCCTGGTCCGCTGCTTGAGCTGCTGCTGCAGCGCGACGAGGTCCTTGCCGCTCGCGAGCGGCTTGCCTCGCTGGTCGACGACCTTGAACGTCACCTTCAGATGCTCCGGCACCCGTTCGGTCTCGAAATCGGACGCCGAGATCTCCATGTACGACAGGCGCTTGATGGCGTTCGCCAAGCGGGTCGCGAACGAGTCCTCAGCCGCTGGATTCGCACTCGACACGGTCGGCACGTTCGCCGGGAGCTCGTTGATGAGCTTCGCTGCCCAGTCGGCCGCCGGGACGATGTTGCGTCTCAGCGCCTTGGGCAGTGCTTTGATCATGGCCGTGATGAGGTCGAGGCGGAGACCTGGGACCTGCCAGTCGAATCCGGCGGGGGAGATGCGGTCCAGCAGGGCGAGCGGGACGACGACCGTCACGCCGTCATCGGTCGAGCCCGGCTCGAAGCGGTAGCTGAGCTTCAGCCGCTGGTCGGCCTGCACCCATTCGGCCGGGAAGAGGTTCTCGTCGACCTCTGCCGCGTCCTCCGGGAGGAGGTCCTCCTGCCGCATCGTGAGGAGCTCCGGCTGCTCGGCGCGGGCCGTGCGCCACCAGTTCTCGAACCCACGGGTCGTGCTGACATCGGCCGGGATGCGCTTGTCGTAGAACTCGAAGACGGCTTCGTCGTCGAACAGGATGTCGCGGCGACGCGTGCGCTCTTCGAGCTCGCTCAGTTCTTTCCGCAGCCGCCGGTTCGCACGATCGAACGCGAAGGCGCCGTCGCGGGAGATGTCATGGGTCCACTCGCCCTCGACGAGCCCGTGGCGGATGAAGAGCTCGCGTGCGTGCTCCGCGTCGACCTTCGCGAACTGGATGCGGCGCCTCGGCACGATGGGGACGCCGTACAGCATGACCTTCTCGTACGCGACCGCCGAGCCCTGACGCTTCTCCCAGTGCGGTTCGCCGTAGGAGCGCTTGCAGAGGTCGCCGGCGATCGGTTCCGCCCATGCAGGGTCGATCGCCGCGTTCGTACGCGCGAAGAGCCGGCTCGTCTCGACGAGCTCCGCGCTCATCAGCGCCGGCGGCTGCTTCTTCGCGAGGGCGGATCCTGGGAAGATGACGAATCGCGCCTGACGGGCGCCGATGTAGTCGCCCTTCTTCGCGGCGGCGCCTGAGCCGCCGGCCGGAGCCTGCCCGCGGCCCTTGACGGGCTGCGGGACCGTCGGATCCTTGAGCCCGATGTGGGACAGCAGGCCGGCGAGCATCGACTTGTGGATGCCGTCGGGGTCGATCTTCGCGTCGCCGATCGTCAAGCCGAGCGGTTTGGCGAGCTGTCGCAACTGGCGGTAGACGTCGTGCCACTCCCGGACGCGCAGATAGTTGAGGAACTCGGCCTTGCAGAGGCGGCGGAACGCGCTCGACGACAGTTCGTCCTGCTGCTCCTCCAGGTAGTTCCAGAGGTTCAGGAGGGTGAGGAAGTCGCTCGTGGGGTCGAGGAAGCGCTTGTGGAGTTCATCGGCCTTCTGGCGGTGTTCGAGTGGTCGCTCGCGCGGGTCCTGGATGGTGAGCGCTGCGACGATCGCGAGCACCTCGCGGGAGACGCCGTTGCGCTTGGACTCCACCACCATGCGGGCGAAGCGTGGGTCGATCGGCAGCCTGGCGAGGTCCCGTCCGACGCGCGTGAGGCGAGGCCCGGCCCCGCGGGGAGCGCCGTCGGCGAACGTCCGCGTCTCGATCGCCCCGAGCTCGGACAGCAGGTCGACGCCGTCCTTGATGCCGCGAGCGTCCGGCGGTTGGAGGAACGGGAACGCGCCGATGTCGCCCAGCCCGAGCGAGATCATCTGCAGGATGACGGCCGCCAGGTTGGTGCGCAGGATCTCCGGTTCGGTGAACTCCGGCCGCTTCTCGAAGTCCTCCTCCGAGTACAGGCGGATCGCGATGCCGTCGCTCGTGCGGCCGGACCGGCCGGAGCGCTGATTGGCCGACGCCTGCGAGATCGCCTCGATGGGGAGGCGCTGCACCTTGGACCGGACGCTGTAGCGGGAGATGCGGGCGGTGCCGGCATCGATCACGTACTTGATGCCCGGGACGGTGAGCGAGGTCTCGGCGACGTTCGTTGCGAGGATGATGCGACGGCGGAGCCCCGGCACGCTGGACGGCTGGAAGACGCGGTGCTGGTCGGCGGAGGAGAGCCGGCCGTAGAGGGGGAGGACCTCGGTGCCCGGGAGGTTTCGGCCGCGGATGGCGTCGGCGGCGTCGCGGATCTCGGTCTCGCCGGAGAGGAAGACGAGGACGTCGCCCATCGATTCCCTGGCGAGTTCGTCGAGGGCGCTGTTGATGCCCTCCAGGTAGTCGCGGTCGACGCTCGTGGTGGCGGCATCGGCCGGGTCGGCGTCCGCGTCGTCGTCCTGCGGCTCCTCGGCGACGAGGGGACGGTAACGGATCTCCACCGGATAGGTGCGGCCGGAGACCTCCACGATGGGTGCGCCCTCGAAGTGCTTCGAGAAGCTCTCCGGGTCGATCGTCGCGGAGGTGATGATGACCTTGAGGTCGGGGCGCTTGGGCAGGAGCTGCTTGAGATAGCCGAGGAGGAAGTCGATGTTGAGGCTGCGCTCGTGCGCCTCGTCGATGATGATCGTGTCGTACTTGCGCAGCATCCGGTCCCGGTGGATCTCGTTCAGGAGGATGCCGTCGGTCATGAGCTTGATCTTGGTGGCCTTGGACGCCTGATCGGTGAAGCGGACCTGGTAGCCGACGATGCCGCCGAGCTCCTGCCCGAGCTCCTCGGAGATGCGCTCGGCGATCGTGCGGGCCGCGAGGCGCCGCGGCTGCGTGTGGCCGATGGACTCGCGCCCGAGTTCGAGGCAGATCTTCGGCAGCTGCGTGGTCTTGCCGGAGCCGGTGGCGCCGGCGACGATGACGACCTGGTGCTCGCCGATGGCGCGCGCGATGTCGTCCCGCATCCGGCTGACGGGCAGCTCGGGCGGGTAGGAGATCGTGATGTCAGACATGAGCCTTCCATCGTACGACGCCGGGGGAGGGTCCACGGACGTCGGATCGGTGAATCGGGCGCGAGATCGATGATTGGTGATTGACGCACAAAGAACTTTGCGTTACAAAGTAGACATGAGCCAGGACCAAACAGGACCAGAGCGCACCCCGGCGGACACCCCTCCGGAGGACGACGCCCCGGTCGACATCGCCGCGATGCTCGCGCTCTCCACGCAGCAGGTGCGTCGGGTGGAGGACATCTTCGCCCGGCCGACGATCTCACTCGTGCTGATCTGGGGCGTCGCCTGGTTCGTCGGCTTCCTCGTGCTGTGGTCCGCATCGGATCAGAACCCGTGGTTCCAGACCCCGGAGGCACCGGCCGGCATCGTCTTCGGGTCGTTGATGGTCGGCGGCATCATCTCGTCGATCGTCATCGGCAGCGGGATGAGCCGGGGGATCCAGGGTGCGCAACGCGTGCAGGGAACGCTGTACGGCGTGAGCTGGGCGGTCGGCTGCACGGCGCCGGGGTTCCTCGGCGGCGCACTGCTCGCGAACGGGATGCCTGCCGAGAGCGCAGCCCTCTTCTTCCCGGCGGCGTACGCGCTCGTCGTCGGCCTCCTGTATCTGGCCGGCGGTGCCATCTGGCGTGACAGGATCATGTATTCGCTCGGAGTCTGGACCATCCTCGTCGGCGTCATCGCACCGTACTTCGGCACACCGGGCAACACGCTCGTGATGGCGTTCGCCGGTGGCGGCGGGTTCCTCGTCTACGGCGCGATCCTGCTCGTGCTCCGACGCCGGGCGCTCTCCGTCCACGGGCGGTCGGACGACCGTCGCGCCACGAAGCCGGGCGAGCGCTGATGGACGAACTGGACCCCGTCATCCACGCCCAGGCGAGACTCCGCATCATGTCGAGCCTCGCGGCGCTCGACGCCGACAGCAGCATCTCGTTCCCACGATTGCAGGAGGTCCTCGACATGACCGCCGGCAACCTGTCCACCCACCTCCGCAAGCTGGAGGACGCCGAGTACGTGACCGTGACGAAGACGCACAAAGGCCGGACGCCCATCACCTACATCGAACTGAGCCGATCCGGTCGGCGAGCGTTCGAGGACTACATGGACCGCCTGCGGGCGCTCCTCGGAGGAGTCTCCTCATGACCGTTCTCGCCACCCTCGATCACGTCACCCGCCGGTACGGTGCGCTCACCGCCGTCGACGACGTCTCACTCGATATCCACGACGGCACCATCCTCGGGCTCCTCGGCCCGAACGGCGCCGGGAAGTCGACCATCATCTCCCTCCTGCAGGGCCTGCGCCGGCCGACGAGCGGCAGTGTCACGCTCTTCGGCGGGAACCCGTCTGATGCCGTCACCCGGCAGCGACTCGGGAGCACACCGCAGGAGACGGCACTGCCGGAGCCGCTGCGGGTCGGCGAGGTCATCGACTTCGTCGGCGGGCACTTCGCGGATCGGGTGCCGACCGCTGAACTCGCCGGATCCTTCGGGCTCGACACGATGCTGCGGCGCCAGACGGGATCCCTGTCCGGCGGGCAGAAGCGGAGGCTCGCGGTCGCACTGGCCTTCGTCGGACGGCCGAAGCTCGTCCTCCTCGACGAACCGACCACCGGGCTCGACGTCGACGCCCGCCGCACGCTGTGGGACGCCCTGCGCGCCCAGCACGAAGCCGGCGCGACCGTCGTCATCACGAGCCACTACCTCGAAGAGATCGAGGCGCTCGCCGAACGGGTCGTGGTGGTCGGGGCGGGCCGTGTGCTCGCCGACGACACGCTGCAGGGCGTGCTGGCGAGGGTCGGGCTGCACTGGGTGCGACTCGAAGCCACCGACGCCGACGCCGATGCCATCGCACGGCTCGACGAGGTCGTCAGACACGAGCGGCAGGACGGCCGGCACGTCTTCCACGTGCACGACTCCGATCAGTTCATCCGTTCACTCGTGGGGTCAGGGCTCGGGTTCCGCGACCTCACCGTCCGCGGCGCGACGCTCGAAGAGGCGTTCCTGTCGTTGACCGATGCTGCACCAGAACCGGCGCCGCATCGAGGCGCGCCGCACCGAGGCGCGTCGTCCGCGACCTCGCACCAGGCAGCACCGATCACGATGGAGGCAGGACGATGACCACGGACCAGCTCGCACAGCCGGCTCACGCGGCACCGGCCGGACCGCTCCGCCAGCCGTCGATCCTGCGGCTCGCGGGCCTGCACGCGAAGTACTCGCTCATCGAGACGTTCCGCATCCCGATCGCCGTCATCGGCTCGCTCGTCTTCCCGGCGCTCGCGCTCCTCTTCTTCGTGGTGCCGCAGCGGGCCGTCGCGGACAATCAGCTGTTCGCGACGCAGGCGGTCATCTCGCTGAGCGTCTTCGCGATCCTCGCCAATTCGCTGTTCAGCTTCGGGCTGACGATCGCGGAGAATCGCGAGAAGCCGTGGGACCCGTACCTGCGCACCCTGCCGGCCCCCGGCATCGCGCGCGTGCTGGCGCAGATCGCCTCGACAGGGCTCATGGGCTTCGTGTCGATCCTGCCCGTTGTGATCGTCGGCGGGATCGCGACGGCCGCCAGCGCGTCACCGTTGCGCATCCTCGCCGGCTTTGCGGCGCTCGCCGTGAGTGCCCTGCCGTTTATGCTGATCGGCATCTGCGTGGGGTACTCGATGCCGGCGAAGGCAGCCGTCGCGGTCATCCAGGTCGCGATGTTCGGGCTCGCGTTCGGCGGTGGGCTGTTCCTGCCGCCGCAGCTGTTCGCCCCCTGGCTGGAGGTTTTCTCCCGGTTCCTGCCGTCGAGGCAGGCGCGCGAGTTCGTGGTGTGGGCCGTGCAGGGCGGTGAGCTGCCCTGGTGGTCGTGGGTCGGCATCATCGTGTGGACAGCCGTGATGCTCGCGCTCGCGCTGCTGCTCTTCCGCCGGGACGAGGGTCGCCGCTACCGCTAGCCGTTCACTCCGCACCCGGCGCGGTGTCCAGAACTCAGGAGAGCCCTCGGCGTGTCGCCCAGAAACCCCGCGTTTCGGTCGACACGCCGGGGGCTCTCCTGAATTGCGAACGGCGTCACACTCGGAAACGTGACGTGCCTCCCTGCGGCCCTGGTCGTACGCTGACCAGGCGTCGACCTCACGACCCCCGATGCTGCGCTCGGCGCACCCAGAGGAGGACTTGTTATGGCTGCACCCGTCGTGTTCGGAGCCGGCCGGATCCTGGTCGACGACCTCGTCGGCATCGCCAGGGACCGCCGGACGGTGGTCCTCGACGTCGTCGCCCTCGAACGGATCGGCGCCGCGCGCGCGATCGTCGAGCGCCACCTCGTCGCGGGCGTCCCGGTGTCCGGCCTCAACCGCGAATTCGGCGTCGCACGGGACACCCCGCTGACCGCGGACGATGTCACCGCGTACCAGAGCAAGGTCATCCGCAACCACCTCGGCGGCGTCGGCGCGCCCATGCCGGTCGAATCCGTGCGCGCGATGATCGCAGCCAGACTCGCAGGTTGGACGCGCGGCGGCGCAGGCGTCCGGGTCGAGACCGCCGTCTTCTACGCCGAGCTGCTCAACCGCGACGTCGTCCCGGTGGTGCCGGTTGCCGGGTCCGTCGGCGACGGCGATCTGACGCAGCTGGCCGCCGTCGCGGCCGTTGCGATCGGTGAGGGCGAGGCGTGGGTGGACGGCGCGATCGTCCCCGGCGCGCAGGCGCTCAGCCGGGTCGGGCTCGCCCCGCTGCAGCCCCAGGCGCATGAGGGGCTGACGCTCGTCGGCCACAACTCGTACTCGCTCGGGGTCGGCGCGATCGCCTTGCACGACCTCACGCTGCTCGCCCGGACGGCCGATGTCGTCTCCGCACTCTCCTTCCAGGCGCTCGCGGCGCTCGGTGCAGGCGGCAACCCGAGCTCGTTCTCCTCCGCGGTGCTCCGCAACAGCCCGTCGGCCGGTGCACAGGCCAGCGGAGAACGGATCAGGACGCTCCTCGATGGCGGGATCGCCAGGCCGGATGTCACGGCGCAGGATCCGCTCGCCTTCCGCACCGCACCGCAGGTGAACGGGTCGTTCGCGGACGTGCTGGTACGCGCCATCGCGCTCGTCGAGGACACCCTCGCCGTCGCGAGCGACAATCCGATCGTCGATGCCGAGAGCGCTTCGGTGTCATCGGGTGGCCTGTTCCACATCATCCCGGTGGCGACGGCGCTCGATTCGGTGCGCACGGTCATCGCGCAGGTCGCGACGTCGAGTGAACGTCGCCTCGCCGGGGTGTCGGACGCGAACGCGCTGCGGCGTCGGGCGGGTTCCTCGCGCGTCCCCGGCCTGATCGGGTACGCGGCGGCGGACCTCGTCGCGGAGCTGCGCGTCCTCGCGACCCCCGTCTCCTCCGGTGGGACCGGACTGTCCGGCGGGCACGAGAACGTCGCGACCTACGCGTCGACGGCACTGCGGCTGCTGTGGCGGTCTGCTGCGCTGCTCGGTGACGTGCTCGCGATCGAGGCGCTCGTCGCCGTCGATGCGCTCGGGGTGCTCGACGACACCGGATCCGGTGCGGACCTCGACTCCGGCGGTGCGGCCGATGCTGCGGCGCGGGCGGGCGCAGGGGCAGGGGCGGGCGCGGGTGCAGGGGACGGCGGCGTCGCAACCGATCGCCCTGGCCTCGAACGGACCGGCGCGGAACGCAGGACGCTCGGCCCCGCCGCGCAGCCCATCCGCGAGCGGGTGCAGGCCGTCATCGATACGGGCGTGCGCGGCCAGGCCTTCATCGATGCTGCTGCGGCGGCGCTCGCCGGCTGAGGCGCCGCTTCGCCGACCGAGGGTCCGGAAGTGATACGCCGACGCGCCGACGCCGGACAGCTGTTCGCCGAGAGCGAAGACGGTCCGGGACGCGCCTCCGGGATCGCCGCAGCCGGTGGGCAGGAGCGGCGCAGCACCGTACCGCTCGGTCGGCGCTGCATACACGGGTGTTGCGTTCTGTGTCGAGGGGGGTGCCGGATGTCAGTGGGCTGCGGTAGCGTCTGAAAACCGATGACGAGACGTTCAACGAGCCGTGCATGCGGCACCGTTGCGCCGGATCCGCAACAGCGGAAACGACGACTCAGGCGTTTTCGCAAGAGAAGAGGCTCCGGTCAGGCATGATCTCCTTCGAACACGTCAGCAAGCGGTTCGATGACGGCACGCTCGCCGTCAACGACTTCTCCCTGCAGATCCCCTCACGCTCGACGACGGTCTTCGTCGGCTCCTCCGGGTGCGGCAAGACGACGCTCCTGCGGATGATCAACCGGATGGTGGACCCCTCCGACGGCCGCATCGTGATCGACGACGAGGACGTGGCCGGTCTCGAACCCGTGAAGCTGCGCCGCCGCATCGGCTACGTCATGCAGAACTCCGGCCTCCTGCCGCACCGGACCGTCATCGACAACGTGGCGACGGTGCCCATGCTCACGGGCGTCAAGAAGAAGCAGGCCAGGGCGGATGCGCTCGACCTGCTCGACACGGTCGGTCTCGACCGCTCGCTCGCCAACCGGTACCCCAGCCAGCTCTCCGGCGGCCAGCAGCAGCGCGTCGGTGTGGCCCGCGGGCTCGCGGTCGACCCCAACATCCTGCTGATGGACGAGCCGTTCGGCGCCGTCGACCCGCTCGTGCGAGCTGAACTGCAGCGCGAGCTCATCCGCCTCCAGCACACCATCGCGAAGACGATCGTGTTCGTCACCCACGACATCGACGAGGCGTTCCTGCTCGGCGATCAGGTGGTCATCCTGCAGAAGGGCGGCCACATCGCGCAGGTCGGTTCGCCGGCGGAGATCGTCGCCAACCCGGCGGACGACTTCGTGGCGCAGTTCATCGGCGCAGACCGCGGACAGCGCACGCTCCACGTCGAGCGCGTCGACGGTCGCGACGTCATCGTCGACGAGGCCGGTCGGCCGGCGGGCGTGCTGTCCGCTGATCGTGCTGCGCGGACGGCAGGACACGCGGCACCGGCGACGGACACGGCTGCACCGGCGACGGATCCCGGGAGCGCCCCGTGAACTGGGTCATCGACAACTGGTCGATGATCTGGGGCCTCACGCTCACGCACATCGGCCTCAGCATCCCGCCCATCATCCTCGGCTTCGCGATCTCGCTGCCGCTCGGCTGGTTGGCGCACCGGTACCGGCTGACGCGCGGGGCGCTGCTCACCATCAGCGGCATCCTGTACGCCATCCCGTCGCTGCCGCTCTTCGTCATCATGCCGTCGATCATCGGGACGCAGATCCTGGATCCGGCGAACGTCGTCGTCGCCCTCACGATCTACGCCATCGCGCTGCTCGTGCGGACGATCGCCGATGCACTCGACGCCGTCGACGCCGGCACCAGGCAGTCCGCGCAGGCCGTCGGGTTCTCACCGTGGCAGCGGTTCTGGCGGGTCGAGTTCCCGCTCGCAGGGCCCCTGATGCTCGCGGGCGTCCGCGTCGTCTCCGCCAGCACCATCAGCCTCCTGAGCGTCGGCGCCCTCGTCGGCGTCACGAATCTCGGCTACCTCTTCACCGACGGCTACGCCCGGCAGTTCCCCACGGAGATCATCACGGGCATCGTCGGCACGGTCCTCATCGCGATCGTGTTCGACATCATCCTCGTGGTGCTCGGGCGGGTGGTCATGCCGTGGACGCGCATCTCGTCGAAGCGGGCGATCCGTCGCCGGCGTGAGGCGGCGATGGCATGAACAACTTCATCGGCGCGTTCGCCTGGATCTTCGACCCGGCCCACTGGAGCGGCCCGAACGGCATCCCCGTCCGGGTCGCGGAACACCTCGGTGTCACCGGGCTGACCGTCCTCATCGCGTGCGTCATCGCCATCCCGCTCGGCCTGCTCATCGGGCACACCGGCAAGGGGAGAGAGGTCGCCGTGTCCATCACGGGCGCCCTGCGTGCCCTGCCGACCCTCGGCCTGCTGTCCCTGCTGGCCCTCATCACGCTCGGATGGGGCTTCGCGAGCACCAGTCTCGTGCCGGCCATCACCGCGCTCGTGGTGCTGGCGATCCCGCCCATCCTCGCCGGAGCGTACGGCGGTGTGGAATCGATCGACAAACAGACGGTCGATGCTGCACGGGCCGTCGGCATGAACGAATGGCAGATCCTCGGGCGGGTCGAGATCCCGCTCGCGCTGCCGCTCATCATCGGCGGCATCCGGTCCGCGGTGCTGCAGACTATTGCGACGGCGACGGTTGCGGCGTTCCTCATCAACGGTCCGGGTCTCGGGCGGTACATCCTCGACGGCCTGCCCGTCCGCGACTACGCGAAGATGCTCGCCGGCTCGATCCTGATCGTCGCGCTCGCCCTCATCCTCGAAGGGATCTTCGCGCTCATCCAGCGCGCCGTCGTCCCTCGTGGGGTCGCGGCGACCCACACCACCATCGACGAGACGAAGTCCTCCCGTCGTTCATCCGGCGGCGTCGGCGCCACCACGGAACAGGCAGAAGCGGAGGCGGCGGTCATGATCGAGATCAAGGCGGTTCGCACAGACTGAGCAGCATCGGCGAGCCCTGAGCGGCGGCGTCCGACATCGCTTCGGGGAGTTCCAACCCGATTCGCGGTCGGCTCCGAACCGTCCCGGGCCGCATCCAACCGGACCGCATCCCGTCCGGGAACCACACACTCAACACCCAGCACCACACAGCCAAGCAGTACAGCCCAGAGAAAAGGACACACCATGTTCACTGCATCACGAGGACGCCGACTCGCCGTCGGCATCGCAGCTTCGGCAGCCGTTGCACTCGCGCTGAGCGCTTGCTCGTCGAGCGACCCCACCGCGGGATCCACGAGCGCATCCGACACCATCACCGTCGGCTCAGCAGCTTTCGCCGAGTCCGAGATCGTCGCGCAGATCTACATCCAGGCTCTCGAGGCCAACGACGTCAAGGTCAAGAGCAGCCTCAACATCGGTGCTCGCGACGTCTACATCGCGGCGCTCAAGGACGGATCGATCGACCTCGTTCCCGAGTACAGCGGCAACCTGTTGCAGTTCTTCGACGCCAAGTCGACGGCCGCATCGAGCGACGAGGTCTTCAAGGCCCTCGGCGACGCCGTGCCGAAGGGCTTCTCGGTCCTCGACCAGTCGAAGGCTGAGGACAAGGACTCCTACAACGTCACGAAGGAGTTCAGCGAGAAGAACAACGTCAAGAGCCTGTCCGACCTCGCAGCGCTCAGCATCCCGTTGGCGATCGGCGGCCAGCCGGAGCTCGCAGAGCGTCCCTACGGCCCCAAGGGTCTGACGGCGACGTACGGCGTTCCGGCCGACAAGCTGAGCTTCGTCCCGATCAGCGATGGCGGCGGCGCACAGACCACCGCAGCGCTGCTCGACGGCACGGTGCAGCTGGCCGACATCTTCTCGACGAGCCCGTCCATCAAGGACAACGGCTTCGTCACGCTGGAGGACCCGAAGAACCTGATCCTCCCGCAGAACGTCCTGCCGCTCATCAACACGGCGAAGGCGTCCGACAAGGTCAAGGAGGTCCTGAACAAGGTCTCCGGCGCGCTGACGACGGACGACCTGATCTCCCTCAACTCCCGCAACCAGGGCGACGAGAAGGCCGCTCCGGCGACCCTCGCGGCCGACTGGCTGAAGGAGAAGAACCTCTTCACGAAGTAGGCGGCAGCTCGCGAGAGCCGTCCGGGCCCGATTCGACGTCGTCGAGTCGGGCCCTCGTCCGTTCCCGGCGGCTCCTCCCTGCGTCCCGGGCTCGTCCGTCCGTCCCGGGCCCGTTCCCTCCGTCCCGGGCCCGTTCCCTCCGTCCCGGGTCCGTTCCCGACAGTTCGTCCGTCCGTTCCATCGCGCATAACTCCTTCAATTTCGACGTCGTCCGGATCGGATCCGCGGATTTCCGGGGATCGGCAGAATCTGCCGGCCAAATCGAAGGAGTTATGCTCGATGCCGCCGGGGCAGGTAGGTAGGTAGATAGGTAGGTAGGTAGGTAGGTAGGTAGGTAGACGGACAGGCAGGAAAGCAAGCAGACGCGCAGGCAGGCACACAGACAGACAGACAGACAGGTGAACGGGAGCTGTGTGTTCGCAGATGACGAAAACGGGTGCCACAGCTGACGGATTTCCGTAGCGTTGGAGCATGACGACTCCACAGGTTCCGAACCTCACCCTCAACGACGGCCACACCATCCCGCAGCTCGGCTTCGGCGTCTTCCTCGTCGACCCGCAGGAGACGGAGCGCATCGTCACGGATGCACTCGAACTCGGCTACCGCCACATCGATACCGCAGCGATCTACCGGAACGAGGAGGGCGTCGGCCGCGCCATCGCGAAGTCCGGCATCCCCCGCGAGGAACTGTTCATCACCACGAAGCTGTGGAACGGCGACCAGGGCACCGAGTCCGCACACGCCGCGATCGACACGAGCCTCGAGAAGCTCGGCCTCGACTACGTCGACCTGTACCTCATCCACTGGCCGGTGCCCGCTCAGGACAAGTACCTCGAGAGCTGGCTCGCCCTCGAGCAGATCAAGGCCTCTGGCAAGGCTCGTTCGATCGGTGTCTCGAACTTCCTCGTCGACCACCTGCAGCGCGTCATCGACGGCAGCAGCACGGTCCCCGCGGTCAACCAGATCGAGCTGCACCCCGCCTACCAGCAGCGTGAGGTGACCGACTTCGGCCAGGCGAACGGCATCCTCACCGAGGCATGGGGTCCGCTCGGCCAGGGCAAGTACCCGCTGCTGGAGGAGCCGATCATCACGGCTGCCGCCTCCAAGCACGGCAAGTCCGCAGCGCAGGTCGTCCTCCGCTGGCATCTGCAGCAGGGCACGATCGTCTTCCCGAAGTCGAACAGCCGTGAGCGCATCGCCGAGAACATCGACGTGTTCGACTTCGAGCTGAGCGACGCCGAGGTCCAGGCCATCACGGCGCTCGAACGCGGCGGTCGTGTCGGCGGACACCCGCTCGAAGTGAAGTAGCCGACCGGAGTATTCCACAGGCGCTGAACGATTCACAGCGAACGGCCGGTATCCGGGGAATGCCCCGGGTGCCGGCCGTTGTTGATACCGTCGTGAGCGTGAGCACAAACGACGAGAACCCAGCCGTCCAGCACCAGTCGGACGCCGCATCGGCAGCACCGCTGGCGGCTGAGCAGGCCCAGCAGGCCGCTGCCTTCGGTGCAGCTTGGAACACCTGGCACGAGGCACGGCTGCGGGTCGTCGGTGCACCGCACGGGCTCGCATCGTTGCGGTTCACACACTGGCTCACCGATGAGGCGACCGCCTATGAGGGCGCGCCTGGCATCTGGAAGGCCGACGACACGGGCATCGTCGGCGAGGGACTCGCCGGGTCTGGCCTCACGACGCTCGACGGCGCCGAGGTGCTGAGCGACCGTGTCGAACTCCTGCACGGGGACGAACTGCGGTTCGGTGAGATCCTGCTGCGCGGGATGGAGCGCGACGGCGCCTTCGCGTTGCGTGTGCTCGACCCGCAGACGCCCGGTCGGGTCGCCCTCCAGGACATCGCGGCGTTCAGCCCAGACCCGGCGTGGGTTCGCGAGGCGCGGTTCGTCCCGTCCTCAGGCGGCACGGTCGAGACCACGTCGATCGACGGCCACGTCTCGGAGGACACTCCTGTCGGCACGGTGCAGCTCGACCTCGACGGCGAGCAGATCGCGTTCGACGTCACGGGCGGCCCCAGCGGACTGTGGGCAGTCATCGCGGACGGCACGAGCGGCGCGAAGGACGAGCACGGCACGTACCGGTTCCGCTTCCTCAGCATGCCGGCGCCTGCTGCGGATGGACGCGTCGTCGTCGACTTCAACCGCCTGTATGTGCCCCCGTGCGCGTTCAGCGACCACTACGTGTGCCCGTTGCCGGCCGCCAACAACCGCTTCACCACACAGATCCCGGTCGGCGAGCGCTTCCCGGTCCTCGCGAGCTGATCGGCCGCCGTCGTGGTCAACCGGCTCGGCACGGCCGTCAGCCCGTACCTCCGCTCGCACGCCGACAACCCCGTCGACTGGTACCCCTGGGGTGAGGAGGCGTTCGCGGAGGCTGCGAGGCGAGGTGTGCCCGTGCTCGTGTCGATCGGCTACTCCACGTGCCACTGGTGTCACGTCATGGCGCGGGAGTCGTTCTCCGACCCCGAGCTCGCGAGCGTCCTGAACGCCGGGTTCGTGGCCGTGAAGGTGGACCGGGAGGAGCATCCGGAGGTCGACGCGAGCTACCTCGCCGCCGCCGGAGCGTTCACGAGCAACCTCGGCTGGCCGCTCAACGTCTTCACCACGCCGGACGGCAAGCCGTTCCACGCCGGGACGTACTCGCCGCCGGTCGCCATGCCGGACCACCCCTCGTTCCGACAGGTGCTTGACGCCGTCTCATCGGCGTGGTCGGACCGTCGCGAGGACGTCTTGGAGAGCGCGGACTGGTTGGCCTCCGCGCTCGCGCAGGTGTCACAGGGCAGCCCGTCAGAGCTGCCGAGCAGGGCAGATCTGGCGTCGGCCGTCGCCGCGCTCGAACGCGCTGAGGACCCCACGTTCGGTGGATTCGGCACCGCGCCGAAGTTCCCGCTCGCGCCCGTCTTCGAGCTCCTGTTCACGATGGGCGGGACCGGGGACGCGCGTCACGCCGGAGACCAGCCGGTGGCAGCCATCGCGCGGGAACTCGCACTCCGGACGCTCCGCACCATGGGCGCATCGGCACTGCGTGACCCCGTTGAGGGCGGGTTCTTCCGCTACAGCGTGCAACAGGACTGGGCCGAGCCGCACTACGAGCGGATGCTGTACGACAACGCGTTACTGCTCGACGCATACACCTCGGCGTGGGCGAGCAAGCCCGAGCAATGGTCCTCGCTCGTGGCGGAGGGGATCGTCGACTTCCTGACGGGCGTGCTGCAGCAGCCGTCCGGCGGGTTCGCGTCGGCGCAGGATTCCGAGAGCACGGTCGACGGGCAGCGGACGGAGGGCGGGTACTACCGGCTCGATCGCGATGCCAGGGTCGGGCAGACGCCGCCGGCGACCGACCGCAAGGTGCTCACGGGGTGGAACGGTCTTGCGATCGGTGCGCTCGCGCGGGCCGGGTTCGTCTTCGATCGGCCGGCCTGGATCGAGGCGGCGCGCTGGGTAGCGGACACGGTCGTCGGGACGCATCTGCTCACCGACGGGACGCTGGTTCGGGCATCGCTCGGCGAGGAGACGTCGGAGGCGTCGGCCGCGTTGGAGGACTACGGGATGCTCGCGAACGGGCTGTTGTCGCTCGCCGTGGCCACGGGGGAGCCGCGGTACGCGGAGGTGGGCAGGTCGCTCGTGGACGTGTGCCTCGTCGACGGTGTGTTCACGGTGCCCGGCGGAGGAGACCCGGTGCTCGCGGCGCGTGGGCTGCGACTCGATGCCGACCCGTCGGAGGGCGCGTACCCGTCCGGGCGCGGTTCGCTCGCGACGGCGGCGTACCGGTTGTTCCTCCTGACGGCCGAGCGGTCGTATCGGGAGGTGGCCGCCGGGGTTGTCGGGTCGGTCGCGGAGGGTGCGGTCGCACAGCCGACGGCCTTCGGGTCGACGCTCGCCTTGGCGGCGAGGCTCGCCGCAGAGCCGACGCAGCTCGTGGTGGTGACGCCGGACGACGACGGCGCCGATCGAGTGCTGGTCGATGTGGTGCGGACGCGGGGTGACGACGTGGTTGCCGTGGTGACGGAGGAGCAGGCCGGCCGGTGGGTCGCGGCCGGGTTCGAGTTGTTCGAGGGACGGTCGGCTCGCGATGGGCTGCCGACGGCGTACGTGTGCAGGGACTTCGTCTGTCGGCTTCCGGTGACGGACCCCGCCGGTCTGCCCGGTTGACCCTGTCCCGGGTCGCTGAGATCCCCGGTCGCTGAGCTTTTCGAAGCGCGGGCTCAGGACGTGGACCCTTCGACAGGCTCAGGGACCGGCGCATTGCGGGTCGCTGAGCTTAGTTGCGGGTCGCTGAGCTTGTCGAAGCGTGGGTGCTGGCGGTGGGCCCTTCGACAGGCTCAGGGACCGGCGCATCGCCGGTCGCTGAGCTTGTCGAAGCGTTGGTGCTGGACGTGGGTGCTTCGACAAGCTCAGGGACCGACGGGTGGGAGCAGAAGTCAGGGGCCGGTGTGGAGCGGTGCGTCGGGGTCGGCCGCCCACTCGGCGAGTGAACCGTCATAGACCGCGACGCCCTCGACTCCGAGACGGACGAGTGCGAGCGCATCCGCAGCCGATGCGACACCGCCGGCACAGTAGGTGACGATCGTCGCCCGGGAGGGCTGAACGGATCGCCGTGCCGCGGTCGTCTGTGCCGTGGCCGCCCGCGTCGCCTGTGCCGTCAGCGCCCGCGCCGACGCGATCACCGGTTCGAAGCGGGAGCGGAGATCGGCAAGGGGCAGCGATCGGTTGGTGCTGCGATCGACGAGCCGTCCAGCCGGTACGTTGAAACTGCCGGGGATGTGGCCGGGCCTCACCCGTCCGCCCGTCTCACCGGCGAACTCGCGCGGTGGCACACCGCACACGAGCACCCCGGCCTCCGAGCCGTCGAGCACACCCTCGATGAACGCCTTGTCGACCCAGCGCGCCGGATCCTCGACCGCCGTGAACGAACCCCGATCCGGTTCGAGATGACCGTCCTCCGTCGGGCGGTCTTCCGCGCGCCATCGCACGAACCCGCCGTCGAGCACCGCAACCCGCGTGTGGCCGAAAGCCCGCAGCAACCACCACAGACGTGCGGCGAACTGCCCGTACGCCGTGTCGTAGACGACGATCGTGCTGTCCGCCGTGACCCCGGCGGCCCTGGCCGCCTCGGTGAACGCCTCGGCATCCGGCTTCGTGAACGGATACGGGCCGTCCTGCGCCGAGAACGACTCGACCAGATCCGCGAAGAACGCCCCGGGGATGTGCCCGTCGAACAGGTACTGGTCATAGCCGCTCAGGTAGCGGGTCTTGCCGTGTGGTGCGCCGCCGACACCATCGGCACCGCCTGCACCCGCTGCATCGCCGCCGGGTGACGCCCCGCCGTCCGGGTTCTCCCCGAGCACGATGACCGACGCGTCGAGGACCACGAGTCGTTCGCTGCCGAGATGGTCGGCGAGCCACTGGGTGGACACGACGGCGTCCACGAGGGCTGGCGATGAGCGGTCGGGCGTCATGGCCCCACGGTAGGTGACACGCGGTTCCACGGCTACGGTGCGAGCAACACGCGGTAACGAGCAGCGTCGGCGCAAGCACCGGCGGCAGCATCCGCGTCGGCTCACATCGGCCCCTCTCTCGACCTTTCTCAGCCCATGTCAGCCCATGTCAGCCCATGTCAGCGACGCGTGAGCGCGATGTGAGCGGCCGGTCGGATGCTGGTGTCACCAACTTCCCACTGGAAAGGCATCGCAATGAGCAGCAGCTCCCGCAGCTCCCGCAGCTCCGACTGGGCCGTCGAGGCCCACGGTCTCGTCAAGACCTTCGGCGACAACCGCGCGGTCGACGGCGTCGACCTGTCCGTCCGCACCGGCACCGTCTACGGCGTCCTCGGCCCGAACGGCGCCGGCAAGACCACCACCATCAGCATGCTCGCCACCCTCCTGAAGCCGGACGCCGGCTCGGCGACGATCTTCGGCCACGACATCCAGCGCGAGTCGCAGGTCGTGCGTCAGCTCATCGGGGTGACGGCGCAGTTCGCGTCGGTCGACGAGAACCTGTCGGCCACCGAGAACCTCATCATCTTCTCCCGTCTCCTCGGCCTGACCCGCGCGGAGGCGAAGCGCAAGAGCGCAGAGCTCCTGGAGGAGTTCGGCCTGAGCGATGCGGCCAAACGACCGCTCAAGAAGTTCTCCGGCGGCATGCGCCGTCGTCTGGACCTCGCGGCGAGCCTCATCGCCCAGCCGCCGCTCATCTTCCTCGACGAGCCGACCACTGGTCTCGACCCGCGGACGCGTGCCCAGATGTGGGACACGATCCGCCGGCTGGTCGCAACCGGTTCGACGGTCCTCCTCACCACGCAGTACCTCGACGAAGCCGACCAGCTGGCCGACCGCATCGCCGTCATCGATCGCGGCCAGGTCGTCGCGGAGGGCACTTCCGACGAGCTGAAGGCCTCGGTGGGGGAGTCGTCCCTGCAGCTGCGCATCGAGAACCCGGCCGACCTGGAGGACGCGCGTCGTGTCATCTCCGATGTCCTGGGCGTCGACACGATCGTCTCTCCGGAGGCGACGCGCATCACGGCGCCGATGCGGAACCCGGACGCCGTCACCGACCTGTTCATCTCCCTCCGGGAGTCCGGCATCCGACTGAGCGAGATGTCGGTGCAGAAGCCGACACTCGACGAGGTGTTCCTCACGCTCACCGGTCACGGGGTCGAGGCGGAGGGCGCCGACACCGACGACTCGCCGGACGCAGCCGCAGCCGCGGCTGCCGGCATCGACACCGCAGCAGCAACCACCCCCGAAAGGATCAGCGCATGAGCGCCGTCACCCTCACCCCAGGTCAGGCACCTGCGCCCGTCCGCATCACCCCGCCGTCCGAGCGCAACCTGCGCAACCACGTGAGCCTCGGTCAGAGCGTCCGCAACTCGCTCACGATGGCGTACCGCGGGCTGCTCAAGATCAAGCGCACGCCGGAGCAGCTCATCGATGTGACGGTGCAGCCGATCCTCTTCACCGTCATGTTCACGTACATCTTCGGCGGCGCGATCGCCGGCGACGTCGCGAACTACCTGCCGATCATCATCCCCGGCATCCTCGTGCAGACCGTCATCACCACCTCGGTCGTGACCGGTGTGCAGTTGCGCGAGGACATGGACAAGGGCGTGTTCGACCGGTTCAAGTCCCTGCCGATCGCCCGCATCGCCCCGCTCGCCGGAGCGCTCCTGGCCGACACCGTCCGGTACACGATCGCCACGACCCTCACCTTCGTGATGGGCTACATCATGGGTTACCGGCCGGCCGGCGGTTTCGGTTACGTGGTGCTCGCGGGGCTGCTCGTGATCGTGTCGGCGTGGGCGATCAGCTGGATCTTCGCCTTCTTCGGCGTCGTCGCCCGCAGCGCGAGCTCGGTGCAGGGCATCTCGTTCATCATCCTGTTCCCGTTGACGTTCCTCTCGAACGCGTTCGTCCCGACGAAGACGATGCCGGACTGGCTGCGCGCGTTCGCCGATGTGAACCCGGTCTCGCACCTCGTGACCGCCGTCCGCGACCTCGCGAACACCGGCACTTTCGGTGTCGACGCGTGGCTCGCGCTCCTCGGTGCCGCGGTCATCGTGCTGGTGTTCGCACCGCTCACGGTGCGCGCGTACATGCGCCGCGCGTGATCGGCTGACCAGGCAGCGACGCCACCGAGACGCGACAGCGTCCCGCCCGAGACCCCTACCGCGCCGCCAGGACCCGACTGCCCAGCAGTTCGAGCGTCCTGGCGGCGCTCTCGTCTCCGCTGAGACCGCCGACCCGCTCGCGCATCGCCGCGACCGTCGGGGCGCCGAGGACCGACCGCGCACCGTCCCATTGGGCGTCGCGGTGCAGCGCCGGCGGATCCTGACGTGAGTTCAACCGCTCGGCGAGGGCCATGAGCTCCAGCCCGATCCGCGCGACGGCGGGGTCCGCGGATCGCACCGCCCACACGCCGATGCCGAAGCCGGCGGCGCCGAGCACGGGCTTGTCGATGAACGACGGCGAGACGCGTGAGGTCGCGACCACCCGCACCCGCAACTCGTGCACCCGGGCGGCTCGCGCCATCGGGTCGCCCGTTCCGTCGGTGATGCCCGCAACGATGGCTGCCCCTGCCACCATCAGCAGCCAGGGCGAACGCCGGTCCCGCGAGACGCCGAAGGTGTCCACGGCGAGGTCGTACAGCTCCTGCGCGCGCTCACCCTCTCCGCGGGCACGAGCGACCTCCGCGAGGCCGGAGTAGCCGATGGAGCGACGCTCCCTGATGGGGGCGAAGTCGGAGACGGGCACATCGTCGCGGAGGAATCTCGTGAAGACGTCGACCGCGGCATCGTATTCACCGCGTGCGATGTTGCTGAGGGCGACCACCCACTCGAGTTGGCGGAGGTCTTCCTCCGCGTCGAGCGCGCGGAGCCGGGAATCGGCCCGCTCGGCCCAGAGCAGGGCCGCTTCTGGCCTGGCGTTCTGACTGTTCAGCTGCGCGAGCATGTGGGAGGCCATCCCGGCGCCCCAGACATCGCCGATGCGCTCCGCGAGTTCCCAGGCGCGCTCGGCGGAACTCTGGGAGGTGTCCGGGTCGCCATCGTTCTCGGCGAATTGCGACACGAGGAGGTTCGCGATGCCGGCCACCCGCGGATCATCCGACGCCTGGTAGGAGCGGAGCAGGGATCGACCGCGATCCGGCCGACCGGAGGCGAGGAGCAGGGTGATGAGCGCTTGGACGCGGGCATCGGATGTCGGATGGGTGCGGTTGATCGCGCGGAGGGCGCCGAGAGCACGGGCGGCCGTGCGCCGGCGGGTGAACACGAATGTCGCCGCGATCATCGCGAGGCACACGGAGTAGCTGTCGACGTCGTCCGGGTCCGGAACCGTTCCACGGACCGCGTCGAGCACGGCCTCGCCGAACGCCAGGACCTCGGAGTGCGCGCTGCGGACGGACCAGGAGTAGCTGAGCAGGGCGAAGACGGGGGCGACGATGTCGGGACGCCCGGCGTCGATGCCCCAGCGCAGGACGCTCACGAGGTTGTCCTGTTCCAGGCGCGTCCTGGCGAGTGCCGCGATCTGGTCCGGACCCTGCGTCTCCGGCAGCTCCCGCTTGGAGAACTGCACGGCCCACTGGGCGAAGCGTTCCTGGACGAGCGCGTCCTCGCCGGCTTCGGCGAGCATCATCGCACCGAACTCCCGGACGGTCTCGAGCATGCGGAACCGGACGAGGCCGGTGCGGGTGTCGTCGCGGACGATGACGAGCGATTGTCCGACGAGCGCGTCGAGTGCATCCGCCACGTCCGCCTCCGCCCTGGTCCCCGAGCCCCCGGTCCCTGAGCCTGTCGAAGGGCCATCCACCGCACCCCCGGTCCCTGAGCCTGTCGAAGGGCCATCCACCGCACCCCCGGTCCCTGAGCCTGTCGAAGGGCCATCCCCGCCACCGTTCGACACGATGTCCGCCGCCTCCACCCCGAACCCGTCCGGGAACCGCGACGCCCGACGCAGCACGATCCGCTCCTGCTCGCCGAGCAGGTTCCAGCTCCAGTCGATGACGGCGAGGAGGGTGCGGTGGCGCTCAGGGGCGGTCCGTTCCCCGCGGGACAGCAGGGCGAATCGGTTGCCGAGGCGGCGCTCGATCTCCTCCACCGACATCGTGCGGATGCGGGCTGCGGCGAGTTCGATCGCGAGGGGCAGCCCGTCCAGACGGTCGCAGAGCCTTGTGATCACATCGAGCGGGACGGCTGCCGATGGGCGCGCGGCCCGCGCGCGTTCGACGAACAGGCGGACGGCGGGGCCAGCGGTCTCGAGAGTGGGTTGTGCGCCCGCGGCCGGCGAAGCGACAGGCTCCGTCGTCGTCGCGCCGGTCGATGCGAGCGAGTCGAGTTGATACACGTACTCGGCGGCGATCGTGAGCGGTGCACGGCTCGTGGTGAGGATGCGGACGTCGGTGGTCCAGTCGAGGACGTCGGCGATCCACCTTGCTGCGGCATCGACGAGGTGTTCGCAGTTGTCGACGATGAGCAGGGTCCGCTGTTCGGACAGTTTTGCGAGGATCCGGGCCCGCAGGTCGAGGACGTCGACGCCGGCGCTGAGCGAGTCGCCGATGCGCCGTGCGGACACTTCGCGGATGCCGAGGGTCGTCGCGACCGCGAGCGGGATGTCCTCGGCGTTCTGGACGCTGGCCAGCCCGACGAAGATCACCGCCGAGGTGTCGGCACCGGCCCGTCGACCGATCTCCTGCGCGACGCGGGTCTTGCCGAGGCCGCCCGGCCCGAGGATCGTGGTGACGCGGGCTGCGGCGATGAGCGATTCGATCGCGACGAGGTCGTCATCGCGTCCGATGAGTTCGTTCGGCGCGGTGCGGATGCCGATGCGGATGGGCGCGTGTGTTGTGAGCGCGGCGGGGGTGTGATCGGTCTGAGCCGACTGTGGGATGTCTCTGGGGGTCTGCGGGCCGGTGATGCCGGCGTCGGCGTCCGCATCGGTCCTCGCACGGGCTGCCGCATCGGCTCTCGCATCGGTGGCTGTCTCAGCGTCGTCCGCCGACCGCAGCAGTGCCGTGTGCGCGGCGAGGAGTCCGCCGGAGGGGTCCGCGCCCAGCTCATCGCGCAGCCGGGTCCGGTAGGCGGCGAAGAGCTGCATCGCCTCGGTGCGGCGCCCGGACTGGGCGTAGGCGTTGAAGAGCATGAGCTGGATGGCGTCGTCGAGCGGTGCGTCGGCCGCGAGGAGTTCGAGCTCCGTGACGACGGCGGCTCCTTCGCCGAGGTCGAGACGGCCCTGGACGACGATGCGGGTGAGGTCGCGGTGGAGGACGGCGGCCCGGTTCGCGAGGTGTCTGCCGAGTTCTGAATCGAGGTCGGCGCCCGGCTCGGAACGCCACAGGCCGAGGGCGTGGCTCGCAGCATCGACCGCGGTCCTGGCATCGCCCGTGCGGAGCGCCGATGCGGCGTGCTCTGCGACGCCGGTCGCGATCCCCAGATCGATCTCATCCGGAGCGGTGGACAGCGCGTAGCCCGAGACGGTCGAGGTCAGGAGGCCGGGTTCGAGGGCAGCGCGGACCCGGGAGACGAGGGTCTGCAGGGCAGCGCGGGCGCCGGCCGGCGGATCTTCCTCCCACAGTTCGTCGATGAGCTGTGAGGTCGATCGTCCGTGCGGTCCGGCGAGGGCGAGCGCGATGATGAGCGCCTGCGCGAGGCGTCCCGTCGGCTCCAGCAGGGTGCCGTCCCGGCCTGCGGCGACGACCGGTCCGAGCACACCCACCCGCACGATCGCGCCCTCGTGGTTCGGCGCGGTCCCACCGGTCTGCGATGCGGCAGTCCGGTGGTGCGGATTCGGCTTGGTGACCACTCACCGAGTGTAACGATCACCTCGGACCCTGACCGCCTCCAGCCCGCGAGCTGTCAGCAGTGGCTGCTCAGACACCGTCCATTCCAGCCACAACTGCCAGCTCGCGAGCTGGCAGCAGTGGCGGTTCTGGGGCGTCCGAACCAGCCACGACTGCCAGTTCGCGGGCACGGAGGGAGGCCGTCAGCGGAGGGTTTTGCGGGCGGTGATCTGGCCGGTGTCGAAACCGAGCAGGTGCAGACCGCCGTGGAAGCGCGCGTGCTCGATCTTGATGCAGCGGTCCATCACAACGTTGAGACCCTTGGACTCGCCGTACTCGGCGGCCTCCTGGTTCCAGATGCCGAGCTGCACCCACACGGTCGGCGCACCGATCGCGACGACCTCGTCGATGACGGCCGGGATGTCGCTCGCGCGGCGGAACACGTCGACGATGTCCGGCACCTCCGGCAGCGACGCCAGGTCGGGATACGCCGGCTGGCCGAGGATCTCGGTGGCGTTCGGGTTCACGAAGTACACGCGGTAGTCGCTCGACTGCTGCAGGTACGTGCCCACGAAGTAGCTCGAGCGGGCTGGGTTGGGCGATGCGCCGACGATCGCGATCGACTTCGCCTCCCGCAGGAGCTTGAGGCGCGCCTTCGCGTCCGGACCGACCCAGGTGCGCTGCGACCGCAGGAGCTTCGCGAGCGGGGAGTCGGCCGGCATCGCGCAGGTGAGGCCGTTGGTCAGCTGGACCGTCTCGGTCTCGGCCCCGGCCTCGGTCACTGAGCTTGTCGAAGTGCCTGCGCCAGCCCCGGTCACTGAGCCTGTCGAAGTGGTCGAAGTGGTGGTCATGCCGATTCCTCCTTCACCGCGAGGCTCAGCGCCTGGTCGAGGTCGTAGATGATGTCGTCCGGGTCCTCGATGCCGACGCTCAGCCGGACGATGCCGGGGAGCACACCGCCCGCGATGAGCTGTTCGTCGGTCAGCTGCGCGTGCGTCGTCGACGCCGGGTGGATGATGAGGGTCTTCGCGTCGCCGATGTTCGCGAGGTGGCTCGCGAGGTCGACGGACTCGATGAGCTTCTGCCCGACCTGACGGCCGCCCTTCACCTCGAAGCTGAACACCGAGCCAGGGCCCTTCGGCAGGTACTTGTTGGCGCGGTCGTGGTGCGGGTGGTTCGGCAGTCCTGCCCAGTTGACGGCGGCGATGCGCGGGTCGGCCTCCAGCCATTCCGCGACGGCGCGTGCGTTGTCGACGTGCGCCTGCAGGCGGAACGGCAGTGTCTCGACGCCCTGAGCGAGGAGGAACGCGGAGTGCGGGGCGAGGGCAGGGCCGATGTCGCGGAGCTGCTCAGCACGCAGCCGCGTGAGGAACGCGTACTCGCCGAAGTTGCCGGACCATTCGAGGCCGCCGTAGCTCGGGACGGGCTGACCGAAGAGCGGGAACTTGTCGCTGTGCCAGTCGAACCGGCCGCTCTCCACGACGACGCCGCCGAGGGTCGTGCCGTGACCGCCGAGGAACTTCGTCGCGGAGTGCGTGACGATGTCCGCACCCCACTCGATCGGCCGGTTGAGGTAGGGGGTCGCGATCGTCGAGTCGATGATGAGCGGGATGCCGTGCGCGTGCGCGACGTCGGCGAGGCCCTCGATGTCCGCGATCTCACCGGAGGGGTTCGCGATCGTCTCCGCGAAGACGAGCTTCGTGTTCTCCTGGATCGCGGCCGCGTAGTCAGCAGCATCGGAGGACTGCACGAACGTCGTCTCGATGCCGAAACGGCGGAGCGTGACGTCGAGCTGCGTGATCGAACCGCCGTAGAGGTTCGCGGAGGCGACGATGTGGTCCCCCTGGCCGGCGAGCGACGCGAAGGTGATGTACTGCGCGGCGAGGCCGGATGCCGTTGCGACGGCGCCGAGGCCGCCTTCGAGGCTCGCGACGCGCTCCTCGAAGCTCGCAACGGTGGGGTTGGAGAGGCGGGAGTAGATGTTGCCGTACTTCTGCAGCGCGAAGCGGGCCGCGGCATCGGCCGTGTCGTCGAACACGAACGCGCTCGACTGGTAGATGGGGAGGGCGCGGGCGCCCGTCACCTGGTCGGGGATGTTGCCAGCGTGGATTGCACGCGTGCGGAAGCCATACTCACGATCTGCCATGTCGATCACGCTACCGGAGCCGCTTCGGCCCGACTGCCCGTCGCTGCAACATTCGGACGCATTGGTGCCGTCGGGCGGTCCTGCTGCTATGCGGTCACTTCGACAAGCTCAGTGACCGGGTTTGGGGATCGGCGAGGCAGGGCACTTCGACAGGCTCAGTGACCGGTGCGTGCTCGGTCCCTGAGCTTGTCGAAGGGCAGGGCGTTGCGTGGCAGAAGGGGCACCTCGACGGGCTCAGCGACCGAGGCCGGGTCTGCACTGGATCTGCACAGGCTCGGTTGCTACGGTGGGAACCACGGCCCCGACGGGGTCGCCGGACGAGGGCGCAGTACCCGGAACGCGACAAGACTGACCACGCAGGAGTGTGTTCGTCATGGCATGGATCGTTCTCATCGTCTCCGGAATCCTCGAGGCCGTCTGGGCCACAGCGCTCGGCAAGTCCGAGGGGCTGTCGAAGCTCTGGCCGTCGGTCGTTTTCTTCGTCGCATTGGCCCTCAGCATGGCCGGGCTCGCCTACGCGATGCGCGACATCTCAACCGGCACCGCCTACGCCGTGTGGGTGGGCATCGGCGCATCGCTCACCGTCGTGTACGCGATGGCCTTCGGCGGGGAGCCGTTCACGATCGTGAAGATGCTCCTCATCCTGGGGCTCGTCGGGTGTGTGATCGGGCTGAAGGTCGTGTCGCACTAGCACTTCGACAAGCTCAGTGACCGGGGATAAGCTCAGTGACCGGGGAATGGCTCAGCGCCGGGACGCCGGTCCCTGAGCCTGTCGAAGGGTCGGGGTTGTGCGAGGGCACTTCGACAAGCTCAGTGACCGGGGGACAAGCTCAGTGACCGGGGACGCCGGTCCCTGAGCTTGTCGAAGGGCCGCAGGTCAGGACAGGTGCACCGCAACGAGTGACAGCACCGCGATGACGACCCACGACACGAGCCCGACGACGAGCGCCCGCCACCCCGTCGTCACGAGCGTCTTCACCCGGATCGCCGCACCGAGCGCGAAGAGCGCCATCGCGAGGAACGCGGTCTGCACCGTGTCCGCCGCATCGAGGACCGCCTCCGGCAGTGGCACGAACGTCCGGATCAGCACAGCCGCGATGAACCCGGCCACGAACAGTGGCACGATCGGCGGCCGAGGTGGCGCGTCGACGGCGACCGACCCAGCTGCCCCGCCGTCGGCCGAAGCCGAGGCAGCCGCAGCAGCAGACGCAGCAGCCTCGGCCGCCACAGCGTCCAGCCGCCGACGCTCGATCGTCGCGGCGACGGCGACCATCGGCGCGAGCATGAGCACCCGCGTGAGCTTCACGACGACGGCGACGGCGAGCGCAGACGTCCCGGCGATCTGCGCGGTCGCAACGACCTGACCGACGTCGTGCACACTCGCGCCGACCCAGTGCCCGAACTCGTCGGCGCTCAACCCGAGCGGGCCGCGGAGCGCAGGCAGGATGAAGATCGCGAGCGTCCCGCAGAGCGTCACGAGCGCGACCGGTGTCGCCTGGTCCTCGTCCTTGGCGCGCACGACCCCGCTCATCGCACCGATCGCCGATGCGCCGCAGATGGAGAATCCCGTCGCGATGAGGAGCGGCTGTGGTCCGGTGAGGCCGATCCGCTGCCCGAACCAGAGGGTCACGAAGAAGGTGATGACGACGATCGCGACGGTCGTCCCGAGCGTCACCCACCCGAGCCCTGCGATGTCGACGAGGCTGAGTTTGAGTCCGAGCAGCACGATCCCGAGGCGCATGAACCGCTTCGAGGAGACCCCGAGCCCTGGCTTCAACACCCCGCCGGCGAGCCGCTGGAACGCGGGGATCTGCCCGACGATCATGCCGAGCAGGACGCTCGCGGTCAGCAGCGGGACGGCCGGTACGAGCGTGTGGAGTCCCCAGGCGAGGAGGGCTGCGACGGCGGCGA
This sequence comes from Plantibacter sp. Mn2098, assembly GCF_049319745.1. Classification (NCBI taxonomy): domain Bacteria; kingdom Bacillati; phylum Actinomycetota; class Actinomycetes; order Micrococcales; family Microbacteriaceae; genus Plantibacter; species Plantibacter sp. Mn2098. The sequence goes on from NZ_JBMOUH010000003.1 coordinate 75,511, forward strand.
CCCCGATGCCGGGGAGCGTGCGGCGCAGTGCGCCCGCGTTCACGGCCGCACCCGATCACTCACACCCACGACGGCAACCAGGCGTGCAGGTACCAGTACCAGTAGGGCACGGTCGTCGCGGTCCAGAGCGGATACCAGAACACGCTCAGCGCACTTGCGATCACGAGGTACACCCCGACGACCCCGACACCCGCGACCCGGCGCTCCTCCAGATCGTCTCTGGAGCCGAGGATCTTCCCGAGCGCGTAGGCGAGGCCGAGGATGAGGAACGGCTCGAAGGAGATCGTGTAGAACTGGAACACCGTGCGGTTCAGGTACAGCATCCAGGGCAGGTATCCGGCGGCGACGCCGAGCACGATAATGCCGACCTGCCACTCGCGATACCGCACCAGCCGGTAGATCAGGTACCCGAGTGCGATGGCGGCGCCCCACCAGATGAGCGGGTTGCCGATCGAGGTGATCGCCGAGGAGCAGTTGTCCCACACACACCCGTCCGTGCCCGTCTTGGGCGATTCGTAGTACATGCTCGTCGGCCGGATCATGAACAGCCAGGTCAGCGGATTCGCCTGATACGGGTGCGGCGTGTGCAGGCCGATGTGGAAGCTGTACGCGCTCTGGTGGAACTGGATGAGGCTCTGCACCCAGTGCGGCACCCAGGAGAACGCGCCGGTCCAGGCGTTGCCCTCCTGGTTGGCCCACTGGCGGTCGTAGCCGCCGGAGGTGAAGATCCACCCGCTCCAGCTCGCGAGGTACACGACGAACGCCGGCGGAACGAGATTGAGGAACGTCGCAGGCCCCTGCTTGAGGATCGCAGCGCTGCCCCAGAACGTCAGTCCGAGCTTCCGGCGCAGGAGCATGTCGGTGACGATGACGTACAGTCCGAACCCGGCGATGAAGTACAGGCCGTTCCACTTCACGGCCGTCGCGGCCCCGAACGCGAGGCCGGCCGCGAGCAGCCACGGCCGGAACCAGAGGACGGGCCCCCACGCCGGATCTCGTCCGGAGGCCCGCGCTTCGGCGAGCTTCGCCGCGAGCCGTGATGCGTGCCAGGGCCGGTCGAGCAGGACGGCTCCGAAGCCGAGCAGCACGAAGAACATCAGGAAGTTGTCGAGGAGCGACACCCGCGACATCACGATGGCGTGGCCGTCGATCGCGAACAGGAACCCGGCGATGACCGCGAGCGCCGTCGAGGCGAACAACCGCTTCGCGATGAGGACGATGAGCAGCACCGCGAGGGTGCCGGCGATCGCGGTCGAGACCCGCCAGCCGAAACTGTTGTCGACGCCGAAGGCCGCCATCCCGAGCCCGATGAGCCACTTCCCGAGCGGCGGGTGGACGACGTACGACGCGACCGTCGAGAATCCGCCGGCGTCTCCGGAGGCGAACAGTTTGTCGGCGCCGTCCGGCCAGGTGCTCTCGTAGCCGTTGTTCCACAGCGACCAGGCGTCCTTCACATAGAAGGTCTCGTCGAAGACGAGGGAGTGCGGATGCCCCAGATTCCAGAAGCGCAGGATGGCTGCGAGGAGGGTGACCGCGATGGGGCCGCCCCACGTCCACAGGGTGCGCCTGCGGCCGACGCTGAGGAACCGTGCCCACCGGCGATCGAGGCGGGAGCCCGTCACAGGGGCTTCGAGGAGATCGTCCGACACGGACCCATGCTAGTCATCCGCGCTGAGGATGCCGCATCGGGCGCGGTGGGGCGCCTGCTCACCCGGCCGGGTTGCGCGGCCGGGCGTCGGGCTCCGTGACCCTCAGGGCGACCCCGGGTGTCAGACTGGGACCATGATCATCCTCGCGGCGACCCCCATCGGCAATCTCGGCGATGCGTCCCCTCGCCTGCGGGAGGCGCTCTCGGAGGCGACGATCGTCGCGGCGGAGGACACCCGCACGGCCGTGCACCTGCTGCGTGCGCTCGGTATCGAGAACCGGCCCCGGCTCATCGCGCTCCACGATCACAACGAGCGGGAGAAGGCCGAGGAGGTCGTGGCGCTCGCGGTCGACACTGATGTGCTGATGCTGAGCGATGCCGGGATGCCGACGGTCTCCGATCCCGGCTTCCACCTCGTCGAGGCGGCCGTCGCGGCCGGCGTCCGGGTCTCGGCCATCCCCGGTCCGTCGGCCGTCATCACGGCGCTCGCCGTCTCGGGTCTCGCCTCGGACCGGTTCACGTTCGAGGGCTTCCTGCCGCGGAAGCCGGGGGACCGGCGCGCTGCGCTGCGGGCCCTCGCGCAGGAGCAGCGCACGATGGTGTTCTTCGAATCGCCCAACCGGCTCGCCGCATCGCTGCAGGATGTCGCGGCGACCCTCGGCGACGACCGCCGGGTGGCCGTGTGCCGTGAACTCACGAAGTTCTTCGAGGAGGTCAAACGCGGGACGGCCGCCGAGTTGGCGGAGTGGGCTGCAGCCGGCGTCAAGGGTGAGATCTGCGTCGTCATCGCCGGTGCAGAGGCCAGAGCGGCCGACCCGGAGACCGCCGTCGATCAGGTGTTGGCGCTCGTCGCCTCCGGAACCAGGCTCAAGGACGCCACGGCGGAGGTCGCCGATGCCACGGGGCTCAGCAAGCGCGACCTCTACCAGGCGGCGCTCGCCGCGAAGCCTGCCGCACCGGGAAAGCAGGCCGGGACAACGGCGAACGGCTCCGGAAACGCCATTCGGAGCACCCTGAGCAGCGACTGACGCCCGTTACAGAGGTAACACGCACAGGCGCGGCCCGTGGTCGTTCTAGGATTGACCCCATGGCCGACGGCACCTCGTTCTACATCACCACGCCCATCTTCTACGTGAATGACGCTCCCCACATCGGGCACGCGTACACGGAGGTGGCCGCGGACGTCCTCGCGCGCTGGCACCGCCAGGCGGGTGACCCCACCTGGTTCCTCACGGGAACCGACGAGCACGGGCAGAAGATCCTGCGCACGGCGACCGCGAACGGCGTGAGCCCGAAGGAGTGGGCCGACAAGCTCGTCTCCGAGTCGTGGTACCCGCTGCTCGACACCATCGACATCTCCAACGACGACTTCATCCGCACCACTGAGGAGCGCCACGAGACCAACGTGCAGCTGTTCCTGCAGCGTCTCTACGACGCCGGGTTCATCTACACGGGCGAGTTCGAGGGCTACTACTGCGTCGGCTGCGAGGAGTACAAGCAGGAGAGCGACCTCGTTACAGGGACCGGCGAGTACGTCGGTCAGCCGGTGTGCGCCATCCACTCGAAGCCCGTCGAGCTGCTCAAGGAGAGCAACTACTTCTTCCGCATGAGCGACTTCGCGGACCGTCTCCTCGCGCTCTACGAGGAGCGTCCGGACTTCGTGCAGCCGGAGTCGGCACGCAACGAGGTCATCCAGTTCGTCCGCCAGGGCCTCAAGGACCTGTCGATCTCCCGCTCCACCTTCGACTGGGGCATCAAGGTCCCGTGGGACGACACCCACGTCGTCTACGTGTGGTTCGACGCACTGCTCAACTACATCACCGCCGCCGGGTACGGCTCGGACGACGAGGCGTTCGCGAAGCGCTGGCCCGCCACGCAGATCGTCGGCAAGGACATCCTCCGCTTCCACGCCGTCATCTGGCCGGCCATGCTCATGGCTGCTGGGCTCGATGTGCCGCAGCGCGTCTTCGGACACGGTTGGCTGCTCGTCGGCGGCGAGAAGATGTCCAAGTCGAAGCTCACGGGCATCGCACCGAACGAGATCACCGATACCTTCGGCTCCGACGCGTTCCGCTACTACTTCATGCGCGCCATCGCCTTCGGGCAGGACGGCTCGTTCAGCTGGGAGGACCTCTCGGCCCGCTACCAGGCGGAGCTCGCCAACGGCTTCGGCAACCTCGCATCCCGCGTCGTCGCGATGATCACGCGCTACTTCGAGGGGGTTGTCCCGCCGGAGGGCGAGCCGACCGAGGCCGATCTCGCGATCCGCGCCGCCGTCGCCGCCGCTGCGACGGACGCCGACGTCGCGATCGAACGGCTCGCCATCCAGGACGCGATCACGTCCATCTGGCGGATCGTCGACGACCTCAACGGCTACATCACGGTCCAGGAGCCGTGGGTGCTCGCGAAGGACGAGGAGCAGCGCGAACGCCTCGGCACGGTGCTGTACACGGCGGCCGAGGGTCTGCGTGCGCTCGCCGTGCTGCTCAGCCCGTTTATGCCGAAGGCCACCGAGACGCTCTGGACCGCCCTCGGCGGCGCCGACGCCCTCGGCCCGCTCACGGCTCAACCCGTGCGCGACGCAGGAACGTGGGGTCAGCTGCCGGCCGGAACGACCGTCAACGGTCTCGAAGCGCTGTTCCCGCGCATCGAAGCCACGAACGAGTAAGGGGTCCAGGTGGGCGACGAGGTGCACGTGCGGCAACGCGAGGCCGGAGACCGGACCGATCGCAGCTACCCGGCGCCGCCGACCCCGCTCGACGTCCCCGTCTACGACAACCACACCCACCTCGAATACGCCGACGGCGACAGCCCCATCGGCTACCTCGAACACCTCGACCGCGCGTCGAGCGTCGGCGTGCGCGGCGTGGTGCAGGTGGGCACCGACGTCGAGACGTCGCGCTGGTCGGCCGAGATGGCCGCGAAGGAGCCGCGGATGCTCGCGGCCGTCGCCATCCACCCGAACGACACACCGGAGCTGAAGCGCGCCGGGACGCTCGACGACTCGCTCGCCGAGATCGCTGCACTCGCGAAGCGCCCGCGCGTCCGAGCGGTGGGGGAGACCGGACTCGACTTCTTCCGCACGGACGAGTCGGGGCGCGACGCCCAGTTCGAGGCGTTCGAGGCGCACATCCGGATCGCGAAGGAGAACGGGCTCGCCCTGCAGATCCACGATCGCGACGCCCACCGGGAGGTCGTGGAGACGCTCCTGCGGGTCGGCGCCCCGGAGCGCACGGTGTTCCACTGCTTCTCCGGCGATCGCGAACTCGCCGAGCTGTGCGCCGAGCAGGGCTGGTACATGTCGTTCGCCGGCACGGTGACGTTCAAGAACGCCGCAACGCTGCGTGACGCGCTGGAGGTCGTGCCCCGTCAGCTGCTGCTCGTCGAGACCGACGCGCCGTACCTCACGCCGACACCAAACCGCGGCCGGCCGAATGCGCCGTACCTGCTGCCGTACACCGTCCGCGGGATGGCAGAGCACCTGGGGACCGACGTCAGCATCCTGTCGGCGCTCATCGCGTCGAACACCGAGCTCGTCTACGGCTCCTGGGATGACGAGCCGCCCCTCGCCGACCCCGGTACGGAAGCCGCGCCCAACGTCCGCTAGCCGTCAACCCCCGGTCCCTGAGCTTGTCGAAGGGCGCACTTCGACAAGCTCAGTGACCGGGTTCGGCGGTTGGGCCCTTCGACAGGCTCAGGGACCGGGGGACCGAGCCCGAGCTCTGGGACCGGCGAGCCACACGCGCTCGACAGGGGATACTTGAGGGATGACCGCTTCCGTCGCCCTCCTCGGCCCAGCCGAGATCAGAGATCTCGCAGCCATCCTCGACGTGACCCCCACGAAGAAGCTCGGCCAGAACTTCGTCATCGACGCCAACACGGTCCGTCGCATCGTGAACGTCGCGAAGGTCGCACCCGGGGACGTCGTCGTCGAGGTCGGACCAGGGCTCGGTTCGCTCACGCTCGGACTCCTCGAAGCCGATGCGAGCGTCATCGCCGTCGAGATCGACGGCCGGCTCGCGAAGCAGTTGCCGATCACGGTCGCCGACATGGCGCCAGGGATGATCGACCGTCTCGCCGTGGTCCATGAGGACGCCCTCAAGATCGAGGACCTCCCTGGCGCCCCGAGCCGCCTCGTCGCGAACCTCCCGTACAACGTCTCCGTGCCGGTGCTGCTGCACTTCCTGGAGCACTTCGACTCGCTCCTCGCCGGTGTGGTGATGGTGCAGGCGGAGGTCGGCTACCGTCTCGCGGCAACGCCCGGCAGCAAGGTGTACGGCGCGCCGAGCGTCAAGGCCGCCTGGTACGGCGACTGGCGCACCGCCGGTCAGGTCAGTCGTCAGGTGTTCTGGCCGATCCCCAACGTGGACTCCGTGCTCGTCGCGTTCGAACGCCGCACGGACGTCATCGGGACCGAGGCGGAGCGTCGGGAGACGTTCGCCCTCGTCGACGCGGCGTTCCAGCAGCGACGCAAGATGCTCCGGCAGGCGCTCGGCGGTGTCCTCGGCAGCTCGCAGGCGGCGGTCGAGCAGATGGAGCGGGCAGGCATCGCCCCGACCGCCCGCGGCGAAGAGCTGACGGTGCACGACTTCCTGGCGATCGTTCGGGCGGCGCAGTAAGGGTTTCGGCGGTGCGCTTCGACAAGCTCAGCGACCGGGCTCCCTCGTCGTGCGTCCCCACCGGTCCCTGAGCCTGTCGAAGGGCCCACCGCCCGGCGCGTCGACCACCGGTCCCTGAGCTTGTCGAAGGGCCCACCGCCCGGCGCGTCGACCGCCGGTCCCTGAGCTTGTCGAAGGGCCCCACCGCCCGGCGCGTCGACCACCGGTCCCTGAGCTTGTCGAAGGGCGTAGGGCCCCACCCGGCACCGATATTCTGATCACATGAATCACGATCCTCGATTCGGGGCGAACGTCCCCGACATCCACCGCCCGTACGTGGCGGCACCGTCGCGCTACGACAACACCACCTACCGTCAGGTCGGCACCTCCGGTCTGTACCTCCCGCCCATCTCCCTCGGCCTCTGGTACAACTTCGGCGACAACCGTCCGTTCGACAGCCAGCGCGCACTGCTGCGTCACGCGTTCGACCGCGGCATCACCCACTTCGATCTCGCCAACAACTACGGTCCGCCCTACGGCTCCGCCGAGACCAACTTCGGTCGGATGATGCGCGAGGACTTCGGCGCGTACCGCAACGAGCTCATCATCTCCTCGAAGGCCGGCTACGACTTCTGGCCAGGCCCGTACGGCAACTTCGGGTCGAAGAAGTACGTCACGGCGAGCCTCGACGAGTCGCTCGCGCGGATGAGCATCGACTACGTGGACATCTTCTACTCGCACCGCGTCGACGAGGTCACCCCCATCGAGGAGACCATCGGCGCCCTCGACTCGATCGTCCGCCAGGGCAAGGCGCTGTACGTCGGCATCTCGTCGTACTCCGCCGAGCGCACGGCGCAGGCGCACGCCGTCGCCCAGGAGCTCGGGACGCCGCTCGTCATCCACCAGCCGTCGTACTCGATCCTGAACCGGTGGATCGAAGACGGTCTGACGGACGTCCTCGGTCAGACGGGGCTCGGCGGCATCGCGTTCGTCCCGCTCGCCCAGGGGCTCCTGACCGACAAGTACCTCGGCGACGGCCCGGTCACGCGTGCGACCGACCGACCGTCGATCCCGGCCCGTCAGCTGACCGATGAGGCGACGACACGTCTGCGGTCGCTCAACGAGATCGCGAAGGAGCGCGGCCAGACGCTCGCGCAGATGGCGATCGCCTGGGTCCTCAACAACCCGCGCATCACCTCGGCGCTCATCGGCGCCTCGCGTCCGGAGCAGATCGACGAGAACCTCGCGGCGCTCGACGGCCCGGCGTTCACGACGGAGGAGCTCGAGGAGATCGACCGGCTCGCAGAGGGCGCGGACGTCAACATCTGGGCGGACTCCTCCAACAAGTAACCCGCTGCGGACGCTCGGGGCGTCCGCGGTCGTTCCTCGCGTGATTCAGCGCGGAACGCCCATCGGAACGGCACCGGATGCAGACATCGCATCCGGTGCCGTTCTCGTCTGTGACGCTCCGGTCCGGCGCTCCCAGCAGACGGTCGGGACGAGGCATCCGGCTCGTATAAGTTGGAACCATGACCAGCCAGGCCATTTCCGAGCACGTGCACGTTCGAGCCCCCGGGAAGATCAACGTCTTCCTCAAGGTGGGCGAAGTGATGGATGACGGCTATCACGATGTCGCCACGGCCTACCAGGCCATCTCGCTGTACGAGGACGTGCACGCGTATCCGGCTGACGACTTCAGTGTCTCGTTCACCGGATCGGTCGACGTTTCCGGCGTCCCGACCGATTCCTCCAACCTCGCCATCCGCGCTGCCAAGGCACTGGCGAGGCGGGCGGGGTACACCGGCGGTGTGCGCCTCGAGATCGAGAAGCACGTGCCCGTCGCCGGCGGTATGGGCGGCGGGTCGGCCGATGCCGCGGCCGCGCTCCTCGCCTGCGACGCCCTGTGGGGGACCGAACGCTCCCGTGACGACCTCCTGGCCCTCGCCGCCCGCCTCGGCGCCGACGTGCCGTTCGCGTTGCTCGGCGGGACGGCCGTCGGCACTGGACGAGGCGATCAGCTGAGCGCCGCCCTCGCCAAGGGCCGCTTCGAGTGGGTGCTCGCGATCGCCGACTTCGGCATGTCGACGCCGGAGGTGTATCGGGAACTGGATGCGCACCGCACCCGCCACATCCTCGACATCTCGCCGGTCGGATCGCAGCCGACGGTCGATTCCACCGTGTTGCAGGCGCTCAGGGCCGGCGATGCCGAGCTGCTCGCCGACGTGATGTTCAACGATCTGCAGGCGCCGGCGTTGCACCAGCGGCCGGAACTCACGAAGGTGCTGGAGACGGGGGAGATGGAGGGCGCGCTCGCCGGCCTCGTCTCTGGGTCCGGGCCGACCATCGCGTTCCTGACGGCGGACGCAGACCACTCGCTCGAACTGCAGGTGGCGCTCGCGTCCTCCGGTGTGCAGGCGATCCGTGCCCACGGTCCCGTGCACGGAGCCCGCATCATCGCGCAGTCCTAGTCCGGCGTTCCTGCTTCCAGAATTCAGGAAGTCTGGCCGAATTCAGGACGATTTGGGCTGTTTTCAACCCGAAACGTCCTGAATTCTGCGAAAGTTCCTGAATTCTGGAAGGGTGTGCGGGATCAGGCGGCGGCGATGCCCCGGGCGCGGAGGGCCGTCTCGATGATGGTGAGGCCCTGCATGCCGGGGAGCTTCGCGATGTGGCCGTCGATGCGACGCACCTCGGCCAGACCGTCCTCACCGCTGAACAGGTGCGACATCACGTGGGTGACCTCGGCCTCCGGCATGACCCCGGACCCGACCGGCCCCCAGAACGACTTGAGCGCGAACCTCGTCAACCGCCTGGCGCCCTTCGACGCCTCCAGACGTGTCCTCGCCTGACTCGCGTAGAACGCGACGTGCCTCGTCTCCTGCTTCGCGATGCGCCGCAGGAGCGTTGCGAGGACCGGGTGCTGCTCCATCTCCGCGAGGCGCGTGTACGCGGCCGTCGCCGACCACTCGTTGGCGGCGCCCCAGCTCATGTGCACGGCGATGAAGTCATTGCCGACGAGGTTCCCGAGCACCGACTGCTTGATCGGGTCCAGGTGGTCCTTCCAACCGAGCTTCAACCTGGTCGCCTTCAACTGATCGAAGTCGACCGTGATGTCGTGGGCCTTGAGCACCGCGGCGAGCGCCTCGCCGTGCCAGAACTCCTCCCGGTTCCACATCGTCATAAACGCCGTCACGTCGCGATCCTCGTGGGAAGGCGTCATGAGCATGTCCCGCAGGTAGCAGACCGTGTGGTACTCGATGTCGCACATGTAGCGCAGGCTGCGCAGGGTCGATTCGGGGAGCGGGTTCGTGCGGAACTCGTCGAAGTCGAGGTCCTCCCAGTTCACCTGGACGGATGTCTCGGTGTACCGATCGATGTCAAACGCCATGTGCGGTGGGACGTCCGGCGATCTCGTCGCCCGTCGTCCGCTCTCCTCTCATCGGGGTGCTGGGTGCTGCCGTCGTGCGGGGTTCGGAGCGGCGGGTGCTGTCGGATCGGTGATCGGTGCCGGTTCGTCCGGATCTGGTTTCGGCAGCGCGCTGCGCCAAACGCTGTGCCGACCGTTGGGCGGTACGCGAACGATGCCACTCCCGCACCGGCCAGCGCCCCTCCTGGGCGAGGCGGTACAGTTCGTGGTCCGGATTAATGGCGACGGGGTTCCCGACGAGGCTCAGCCACGCGTGATCGGCGTGCGAATCGCCGTAGCCGTAGGAGTGCGCGAGGTCGAGCCCGTTGTGCTCCGCGTACTGCCGCAGCCACGCGCCTCTGGCTTCGTCGACGAGCGGCGGGGCGGCGAGGTATCCGGTGAGCCTGCCGTGCTCCTCGTGCATGGAGCCGGCGACGACCTCGTCGAAGTACGGTTCGAGCGGCGCGGCCATCGCCCCGATCGTTCCCGTGACGAGGATGGTCCGATGACCGGCTGCCCGGTGGGCCTGGATCTGTTCGAGCGCTTCTGGCAGGAGCCTCGCCCGCACCGCATCGCCGAAGGGGCCGTCGACGATGGCGCGCAGCCGTTCGACGTCGACGCCCTCGTAGCGTCGCATAAACGTCCGGATGAACTCGCCGCGGTCGCGTCGCTCTGCGCCGAGGTATTTCGGGAGGGAGACGGCGAGCGATCCGAGTTCGTAGGGCAGGCGGCTCTTGGAGGTGGCAGCGAGACGCAACCACAGGTATTGCTCGACGAGGTTCCATTCGAGCACGGTCCCTTCGAGGTCGAAGACGGCGACGACGTCGGAGCGCACCGGCAGGATCTTCTGCTGCCCCGGCGTCTGCTTCGAGCGGTTCGCGAAGGCGCGCGTGAGGGTCGTGATCGCCGGGAAGTGGATGCGTTGGAAGTAGTCGTCCCAGTCGATCGTGGTGACGTCGAATCCGCGGTCGCGCCGCGCATCGGCCGGGAGTTCGTGGTGCAGCGCCCTGGCCTGCTCGTCGTCGAAGACGATCTCGCTCTGCACGTACGCCCGGTACAGTCCGGTGAATTCACGCAGCGACCCGAGGTCGCGCCCGGCCTTCCTGATGCGGTCCTGCCACTGCCTGGTGGTCGAGCCCGATGGCAGTTTCGAGACGATGCGTCCGGCCGCCGCCGTGGCGATCTGGCGGCGGTTGATGGAGCGTTCGATCGCCCGGCCGCCGGGGAAGTTCCAGGTGGGGACGGCGATGTCGCCTGCGTCTGCTGGCAGGGGCGACTCGGTGAAGTAGGTGTGCACGTTGCCGTACATGCGGTGGAACGGCAGCGGATTGCTCGCCCCCGAGCTGATGTGCACGTACCTCGGGGCTGCGGGTGCCGGCGGCCGCTGGGCTGCGGCGAGCACGGCGTTCACCACGAAGTCGACCGGGATGATATCGAGGACGCTGTCCGGCAGCCCGGGGAACTCCGGCAGTTGGCCGCGGCCGTAGGCGAGGATGAGCGGATCGGCGACCTTAAATCCGTCGATCCAGCCGGGGAACGGGTGCGACAGGGCGCTCTCGATGATCGAGGGCCGCACGACGGACAGCCGGCCGCCCTCCTCGGCCCACTGCTCTTCTGCGACGCGCTCCGCGAGGGCTTTTGTGAGTGTGTAGACGTCGGTCCAGCCGAGGCTCTCCGCCCTCGTCCGGCCGTAGTCGACGAGGCGTTTCGTCACCCAGTCGACGCGCGCAGCCTCCGTCGCAGCGGAGACCGCCTGCGGTCCGGCCTTGCCGTGTGCTCGGCGCGCCGTCCCCATCAACCGGCGGAGCACATCTGGTCGTCTCGAAGCCTCCTCCACACGGGTGCGGGCGCTCCGTGCCGCCTCGGCCTCGACCCGCCAGTCGACGGCGTGTTCGAGGCTGCGCTCCGGCTGGATGCCCTTGCGGGTCCCGCCGACGTACGCGGTCGACACGTGCACGACGTGCGGCGTCGATCCGCTCCGTGCGATGGCGTCGTAGAGGACGCGAGCGCCGCCGACGTTCGTGGCGAACGCCTCATCGATGGGCGGATCGAAGGACACGGTCGACGCACTGTGGATGACGATGTCGAGATCGTCGGCGAGGGAGTCGATGTGGTCGAGCCCGCCGTCGACGACGTGCACGCGCTCGGCGATGGCGCGGTTCGCCTCGGCCTCGCCGACGCGTTCGCGCCACGAGCGGAACACAGGCTTCCGGAAGAGCGTGGTGAGGCGATCCCGCCCGGCGACGTTGCCCTTGCGTCTGATGAGCAGGCTCACCCGGGTGGTGGGATGGTCGGCGAGCAGACGTTCCAGGATCGCCTGGCCGAGGAACCCGGTGCCGCCGGTCAGGAGGACGTGCGCCCCGTCGAGCGGCGACGACTCCACGAGGCGGGCGGCGGCTGCGTCCGTGGCAGTGGCAGCGTCAGCGGCTGTCGCTGTCGCAGCGTCCGCGTCCGCGGTCGCTGCTGCGGGTTCGATCGACTCGCTCATCGTGCGGCTCCAGCCTCGATCGGTGTTGCGCCATGTCGCGGTCCGCGCCGGGCGACGCCGGCTGCGAGATGCAGCCCGGCCTGCCCGGGGAGCGCATCGATCCGGTCGTCGATCGAGAGGACGGCCGGATCGCTCCAGACGGTTCCGCCTGGGAAGACCGTCCGGGCGAAGAACGCCGTCTCCTCGCGTCCTGCCGCTGCGGAACCGGTCGGCCAGGCCGCGGAGCGGATGCGGCGCCGGGTGATGGTCCTCGCGCGGGGGGACCGTGCCAGCCGGTCGCGCGCTTGCGCCTCGAAGAACTCCAGGTGCCGCGCCTTCGTCGCGAGGATCGCCTCGACGTGCTCGACGAGTGCCGGATGCGCGCCCGGTTCGAGGAGGGTCCGATAGGCGGCCTGCGTGAACAGCTCGTCCACCGTGCCGATCGTCATGTGCCAGGCGATGACGTCCTCGCCGATCGCGTTCGCGGTGACGGCGTGGCCGATGGGGGAGACCCGCTCCCGGAGGCGGCGCACGGTGTGGGAGATGCCGCGCTGCTGGGGCGTCTCACCGACGGGCTGGCCGTCCGCCGCGAGGATCGTGTCGATCGTGTCGGCGATCCAGTACTTCTCGTACGCCCAGGTCACGAGGAACGCGGTGACCCTGGCGTCCTTGTGCGTCGGGGTCACGAGGACGCCGCGCAGGTACTGCATGGTGGCCCGCTCGATGTCGGCGAGGTAGTGCAGGAGCCGGACGCTCGATGCTGCGAGGGGACGGTCGTCGAATGCGGCGGCATCGATGAGCGCGCGCCGACTGCCGACGGCCGACTTGGCGAAACTTCGTACGTCGAAGTCGTTCGCCGGCCGGCTCTGCACGCCGTTCCCCAGGTGATTCCCCGCCATCGCGTCTCCCATTCGTCACGATATCGCCACTCTAGCTTGCAACGATACGCAACGCGTAGCGTATTCTGTCCCCATGGCAACAGCGCTAGTGACGGGTGGCACCTCTGGCATCGGCGCGGCATTCGCGAGAGCACTCGCTCGCCGAGGCTTCGACCTCGTCCTCGTCGCGCGCGACGAGGACCGTCTTGAGCAGGTCGCAGCAGAGCTCCGCCGGACGGGCCGCAGCGTCGAGACCCTCAGCGCCGACCTCGCGGACCGAGCGCAGGTCCAGCTCGTCGCCGAGCGGCTGAGCGACCCGGAGCGGCCGATCCGCGTCCTCGTCAACAACGCCGGCTTCGGCCTCCACGCCCTCCTGACCGGGCCGGACCAGGACGAGTTCGACCGCGCGTTCGAGGTCATGGGTCGATCCGTGTACATCCTCTCCGCCGCAGCGGCCAGATCGATGCGCGAGCGCGGCCGGGGCACGATCATCAACGTCTCCAGCACGGCCGGTTTCATCACGATGGGCATGTACTCCGCACTCAAGGCCTTCGTCACGACCTACAGCGAAGCGCTCTCGGTCGAACTCGCCGACACCGGCGTCACCGTCACCGCCGTGTGCCCGGGCTGGGTCCACACCGAGTTCCACGAACGCGCGGGCATCAACACCTCCTCGATCCCGGCAGCGCTCTGGATCGACGCCGACCGGCTCGCGGATGACGGCCTGCGGGACGCCGGCCGCGGCATCGTCGTCTCCATCCCGAGTCGCCGGTTCCAGACCCTGATCTGGTTCGCAAGGCACGCTCCGCGATCCCTCGTGCGGGGAGTCTCCGGACGGTTGTCGTCCAGTCGGCGGAAGTCGATCGGATGAGCGCGGAGGCCAGATTCACGTCGACGGCGCACGCGTGCGCCAGGTTCGTGGCGCAGCGCATGCTCCTGAAACCGCTGGTCTGGTCGCTCACGCGTGTGACGGTGCACGGCCGTGAACAGCTGAAGGGCGTCGAAGGCACCTTCATCGTCGTCGCCAATCACACCTCGCACCTCGACGCCCCGCTCGTGGTCGGGGCGATGCCGCGCAAGCTCTCCCGCTACCTGGCGGCCGGGGTCGCCGCGGACTACTTCTTCGACGTCCCGTGGCGGCGCTGGTTCGCGGCGCTCTTCTTCAACGCCTTCCCCGTCGACCGCAGCGGCGACCGCAAGCGGGCCGGGATGTCGAAGGACCTCCTCGCCTCCGGCGTCCCCCTGCTGCTGTTCCCGGAGGGTGGCCGATCCGCGACGGGCCGCCTCGGCGCCTTCAAGCCAGGCGCGGCCGCGCTCGCCGCATCCCACGACATCCCGTGCGTCCCGGTCGTCGTCGTCGGAACCCACCTCGCGATGCCGAAGGGCCGCAACTGGCCGGTCGCCGGACGGCCGCGCGTCGACGTCGTGTTCGGCGCTCCGATCCGGTCGCTCTCCGGGGAGACGCCCGTGCAACTCACCGCCCGCATCGTCGCCCAGGTCGTCGCACTGCGGGCATCGATCGAACCACGACCACCCGTGCAGGACGTCCTGCACGGCGCCAGCCGAGAGGAAACCGGATGAGCAACGTCCCGACGAGCAGCAGGCCAGCGGACACGGGTGCTGGAGGAGCGAGCCCAGCGAAGAGCGCAGCCGGCACGGCAGCCGGCACGGCAGCCGGCACCGCTCCCGTGAGCAGCGTCCCGCACATGAAGTGGTGGGGGTGGGGCGTCGAAGGGGTCGCATTCACCTACGGCAACAAGCCGGACTTCGCACCGTTCGTCAAGAAAGCCGTCGGACTGGACCTGAGCCTCCCGGCGGAGTCGCCCATCGCGTTCGAGGACCTCGTCGTCCCGCCGTCTCGCGCGACCGACGACTTCCTCGCGCTGTGCTCGACGCTCATCGGCCAGGGTCACGTGGTCACGGACGACCACGACCGGGTCGTGCACACCTACGGCAAGAGCATCCGCGACCTGCTGCGCATCCGCGCGAACCTGCTCCCGCGCACCCCCGACGTCGTGCTGTATCCGGCCGATGAGCGGGAGGTCCAGGCGATCGTCGAAGCGGTCGTCAACCAGGACGCCGTCATCATCCCGTTCGGCGGCGGCACCAACATCTCCGGCAGCCTCGAACCACGACCGGAGGAGACGCGCATCGTTGTGTCGCTCGACGTCGGACGGTTGAACCGCGTCCTCGACATCGACGAAGGATCGGGGCTCGCCCGCATCCAGGCCGGTGCGCAGGGACCGGACATCGAGAAGCAGCTCGCCGAACGCGGGTGGACGATGGGGCACTTCCCGGACAGCTTCACCCACTCGACCCTCGGCGGCTGGGTGGCGACCAGGTCCTCCGGCATGCAGTCGGACAAGTACGGCGACATCGCGGACATCGTCCGTGGGCTGCGGCTCGTCCGGCCGGGCGGCATCGTGGACCTCCGTCCGGTGCCGAGCACATCGACCGGGCCGAGCGTCCGCGAGATGATCCTCGGCAGCGAGGGGCGGCTCGGCGTCATCACGGAGGTCACCGTGCAGGTGCACCGGGTGCCGGCGGTCCGCGACGTCATCGGATACTTCTTCCCCACCTGGGAGGCCGGTCTCGCCGCGATGCGCGAGATCGCGGAGAGCGATGCGAGCCCGTCGATCACCCGCGTGTCCGACGCCAGGGAGAGCGGGTTCTCCTTTGCGACGCGCAAGGCCAGCACGGGCGTGACGGCCGCGGGGACGAAGGCGCTCATGCGGGTGCTGACGGCCCGCGGCTGGGATCTGGATGCGCTGTGCCTGTCGTTCATCGGGTACGAGGGGTCCGCATCGCACGTGCGATACGAGAAGCACCTCGTTGGGCAGATCGTGCGCAGGCACGGCGGGATCGGCGTCGGCAAGGGGCCAGGCGCGCTCTACGACCAGAAGAAGTTCGACACGCCCTACATCCGCGACTTCCTCCTCGACCGCGGTGCAGCGGCGGACGTGTCGGAGACGGCCGCGCCGTGGTCGCGACTCCAGGAGGTGTACGACGAGGCGATCGCCGCGGCGAACCGCGCCTACGCCGACCTCGGGGTGCACGGCTGGATCATGTGCCACCTGTCGCACTCGTACCATTCGGGCGCGTGCCTGTACTTCACGTTCGCGTTCGTGACGGGCGATGATCCGCTCGGCGAGTACCAGCAGGTGAAGTCCGCCGTGCAGCAGGCGTTCGTCGACCACGGGGCGACGCTGTCGCACCACCACGCGGTCGGCGTCGAGCACGCGCCGTGGATGGAGGACGACATCTCCGCCGAGGGCGTCGCGATCCTGCGGGGCTTGTTCGAGAGCGCGGACCCCGGCGAGAACTTCAACCCCGGGAAGGTGTTGCTCGGCTGAGCGGCCCTGCGGTCCCTGAGCTTGTCGAAGGGCCCGTGCTACAACCTGATGCCATCTGCACTTCGACAAGCTCAGTGACCGGGTGGAGAACGTCGGTCCCTGAGCCTGTCGAAGGGCCCGTGCCAGAGCGTGTTGCTGTCTGCACTTCGACAAGCTCAGTGACCGGGAGGTGCGGTCCCTGAGCTTGTCGAAGGGTCCGTGCCAGAACGTGCTGCTGTTTGCACTTCGACAGGCTCAGTGACCGGGGGACTGGAAGGCGTGGTCCCTGAGCTTGTCGAAGGGCCAGGGCGGTGCCGCGTCAGCGCTCGGATTGCGGCGGCGCCGCATGCCGCGGATGCGTGCCGCCGGACGCACCGCTGACCCTCGACCCGCCGAGTTGGCGCCCGGCCGCGCGCCGCGAATGCTGCGGCAGTCGCAGCCGCAACGCACCAGGGTCGATCCGCATGCGCGCCCACACGGCCGCACCGATCTCATCGCCGTCCGCCTGCAGCACGGCCTCCGGGGAGATGTGGAGTTCCACATCGGTCGCCGTGACGTACCGGAACGAGTCGTTCGACTCCGTCCTCGTCTGCGCCGCAGGCGAATCGCGTCGCAGTCGCGCCACCGGATTGTTGAACCGGTGCAGCCAGCGAGTGACGCGCGGCCCATCGGTCCGATCCAATGAGCGGACGAGGAGCACGTCGAGCACCCCGTCGTCGATGAGCGCGTCCGGCAGCACCTGGAACCCGGCCGTCAGCGTCCCGCAGTTGCCGACGAACACGGAGTGCAGGCGGCTCGACTCCTCGTCGCCGCCGTTGATCCGCGAACGCACCTTCGGCCGATCCCGCTTCAGGAGGCCGCGCACGATCGGCCCGACGTACGCGACCCAGCCGAAGCGCCGCTTGAGCTCCGGATCCGTGTACGCGACCATGTCGGCGTCGACGCCGAACCCGGTCATCACGAGGAACGGCGTGGACCCGGCCCTGTCGTCGGCCAGACGGTAGTCGAGGAGGCCGACATCGACCGCGTGATCGTGTCCGGTGAAGGCGATGCGGACGGCCGTCGCGAGGTCGGAGAGCGGGATCCCGACGTTCCGGGCGTACAGGTTCGCCGTGCCGACCGGGACGACCGCGAACGACGCGTCGACGCCCCGCATCGCGGCTCCCACCTCACGGACCGTCCCGTCCCCGCCGGCGGCGATCACCAGATCTGCGCCGGCCGCGAGCGCAGCGGCGACGAGGTCGCCTGCGCCTGCATCGCGCTCGGTCGGGAACCACAGGCTGCGTCGCCACCCGGACTCCTCCGCGACCAGGTCGACGACCCGTTTGAGCTTCGGGAAATTGACGCGGGCTGGGTTGTAGAGGACGGCGGCGCGGAGTGACTCGGACCGGTTCGATCCGCCCGATCCGCCGTCCGTCATGGTCATGCCGCCAGTGCCGGCCAGAGGACCGAGAGCACCTGATCCGCCCAGTCCTCGTTGACATCTGCTCCGCGCACCAGCTGTCCGAGCACCGCACCGAGCAGGAGGGTGGTGACGAGGATGGGGTCCAGGTGCGGCTTGAGGTCGCCCGTTGCGATGCGGTCCTCGATGAGGGTGGACAGCGTCCTGGCGCGCGCCCGCGTGAGGCTCCGCAACAGATGGGAGAACTCGGGGTCGTCCTGCAGGAGGATCGACGCGATCGTGCCGCGGCCGACGACGTCCTCGATCATCGTGCGCGCCTCGCCGAGGAGCCACCGGAAGGTGTCGTAGGTGCTCAGGTGGTCCGGGATCTCGACCGAGGTGTCCATCGCGCGTGCGACGGCGGCCTGCAGGAGTTCGGAACGGTTGCTGTAGCGGCGGTAGATCGTGGTCTTTGCGACGCCAGTGCTGGCCGCGACGGCTTCGATGTTGACGGCGACGGAACCGCGTTCGCGCATGAGTTCGAGGGCTGCATCGAGGATCCGGTCGCTCATGATCTGAGCGCGCGTCGCCCGCCGTTCCACCGTCATGGTCTCTGCCTTCCACGCCATCTTCGCCCGGTGAGGGACCGGTACCGGTCGTTGATAGCGCTACGCATACCGTAGCGTACGGCGGAATCAGGCCCCAAACCAGGGTGTTCGCCTGTGTTTTCGCAGGCGATGCGGTCGGGGAGCCCCCGCCGAGCGCCTACCCTTGGTGAGTGGCACATCTCCTCGGCGCAGAATCCCTCCATCTCGAATACCCGACCAAAGTCGTCTTCGACGGCGTCACCGTCGGCGTGAACGAAGGCGACCGCATCGGCATCGTCGGTCGCAACGGCGACGGCAAGTCGACCCTCCTCGGGCTCCTCGCCGGACGGAAGACGCCGGACAGCGGTCGGGTGACGGTGCGCAACGGCGTGACCGTCGGCGTGCTCGACCAGTCGGACACCCTCGACCCCACCCGGACGGTCGCCGACACGATCGTCGGCACCTTCGACGAGCACGAGTGGGCCGGTGACCCGAAGGTCCGCGACGTCATCTCCGGCCTCGCCTCCGACATCCCGTGGGACGCCACGATCGCCGACCTCTCCGGTGGGCAGCGTCGCCGCGTCGCGCTCGCGGCACTCCTCGTCGGCGACCACGACATCCTCTTCCTCGACGAGCCCACCAACCACCTCGACGTCGAGGGCATCACCTGGCTCGCAGCGCACCTCAACCGCCGCTGGTCGCGCAACTCGGGCGGCCTGCTCGTCGTGACGCACGACCGGTGGTTCCTCGATGCCATCTGCACGGCCACGTGGGAGGTCCACGACCGCATCGTGGAACCGTTCGAGGGCGGATACGCGGCGTACATCCTGCAGCGCGTCGAACGCGACCGCTCTGCAGCGGTCACCGAGGCGAAGCGCCAGAACCTCATGAAGAAGGAGCTCGCGTGGCTCCGTCGCGGCGCCCCGGCCCGCACGGCCAAGCCGAAGTTCCGCATCGAGGCCGCCAACGCGCTCATCGCCGACGAGCCGCCCGTCCGCAACACGGTCGAGCTGGCCGGCATGGCCACCGCGCGCCTCGGCAAGGACGTCGTCGACATCCTCGACGTGTCCGTGTCCTACGAGGACAAGCATGTCCTGAAGGACGTCGAATGGCGCATCGCACCGGGGGAGCGCACGGGCATCCTCGGCGTGAACGGCGCAGGCAAGTCCACACTGCTGGGGCTCGTCACGGGCGAGGTGGAGCCGACTACCGGCCGGGTGAAGCGCGGCAAGACCGTCCAGGTCGCGACGCTCACCCAGCAGCTCAACGAGCTGACCGAGTTCGAGCAGGATCGGGTGAGCGACGTCATCGGCCGCAAGCGCACGACCTATGTCGCCGGCGGCAAGGAGATGACGCCTGGCCAGCTGCTCGAACGCCTCGGCTTTACGAGCGCGCAGCTCCAGACGCCCGTCAAGGACCTGTCCGGTGGGCAGCGCCGTCGTCTGCAGCTCCTGCTCATCCTGCTCGACGAGCCCAACGTCCTCGTCCTCGACGAACCGACCAACGACCTCGACACCGACATGCTCGCGGCGATGGAGGACCTCCTCGACTCCTGGCCGGGCACACTCCTCGTCGTCTCGCACGACCGGTACTTCCTCGAGCGCGTCACCGATCAGCAGTACGCGATCCTCGAAGGGCAGTTCCGCCACCTGCCAGGCGGCGTCGACCAGTACCTCGCGCTCAACGTCCAGACCGCCGGGCAGCGGTCGATGGAGCACGACCGGCCGACCGCCTCCGGTGCGCCGGGTTCGGCTGCGTCCGGTGCCGCGGCATCGGCCCAGGGCAGTGCGCTCTCCGGTGCAGAGCTGCGCGCCGTCCAGAAGGAGATCTCCGCGATCGGTCGTCGTTTGCAGAAGCTCGACGGGCTGAAGGCGAAGGCCCACGAGGACCTCGCGACGCACGACCAGTCCGACTACGAGGGCATCACCGCGCTCGGCGCCCAGCTGCGCACCCTCGAGGACGAGGTCGGCGAGCTCGAACTCCGCTGGCTGGAACTCTCCGAACTCACGGAGTAGCCCCCGCCCGCTCTCCTTCCCGCCTGTACCCGCCCGACCCGGCCCATCCGTCCTTCCTGTTCTCCCTCCCTCAGCTCGCGAGCTGTCACTTGTGGCTGGTCAGGCCGGTCGGATACCAGCCACGACTGACAGTTCGCGGGCAGACGGCGGGCAGACGGCGGGCGGGAGTCCTTGTGTTACGTCGCCATTCGGCGGGGCGCTGACCAGGCGTTTACCGTTGAGGAATCGCGTACCCACCGTGGACAGCACCACGGACGCACCAGCACCACGCTGCACCAACTGCATCACGAAAGAGGAACCACACATGAAGCTCAGCAAGAAGCTCCTGGCCGCGGCAGTCGCCCTGCCGCTCATCGCCCTCCTCGCGGGCTGCGCCACGAACGCAGGCGCAGACGGCGGCGACGAGAAGGGTTCCGAGAAGAACCCCGTCAAGATCGGCGTCGTCGGCGCGAGCGACCCGTACTGGGAGACCTACAAGAAGGCAGCTGCTGCCGAGGGCATCACGGTCGACATCGTCGACTTCTCGGAGTACACGCAGCCGAACCCGGCACTGACCGAGGGCGAGATCGACCTCAACCAGTTCCAGCACATCGTCTACCTCGCGCAGTACAACGAGTCCGCGAAGCAGGACCTGACGCCCATCGGCTCCACCGCGATCTACCCGCTCGGCCTGTACTCCACCAAGGTCAAGAGCGTCAAGGAGATCAAGGAGGGCGACACCGTCGCCATCCCGAACGACGAAAGCAACCTCTCGCGCGGCCTCCTCGTCCTCCAGTCGGCCGGCCTCGTCAAGCTCAAGGACGGCGGCAACATCTTCTCGACCGTCGATGACGTGCTCCCCGAGTCCAAGGTGAAGGTCACGACCCTCGAAGCGACGCTCACGCCGACCTCGCTGCCCGACGTCGCCGCTGCGATCATCAACAACGACTTCATCAAGGACGCCGGCCTCAAGGCCTCCGACGCGATCGCCCAGGACGACCCGTCCGACCCGAACGCGCTGCCCTACGTCAACATCTTCGCCGCGAAGGCCAAGGACAAGGACAACGCGGTGTACCTGAAGCTCGTCAAGATCTACCAGGACACCAAGGAGGTCACGGACGGCGTCATCAAGAACTCCGGCGACACCGCGGTCATCCTGAAGACTCCGGTCGAGGACCTCGTCAAGTCCCTCGCGACCGTCCAGAAGGACATCGCGAACAAGAAGTAGTCGCCGCAAGACGACATCCGATGCGTAACGCTCGTTGCGTTCTCGTGGCAAACTATCGGTCTGTCGCGAGAACGCATCGAGCGTTTCGCCGTCCAACGCAGTTGAGGATCCCGTGCCCCTAGTCAGCCTCCGTGACGTCGCCAAACGGTACCCGTCCCCGAACCGCGACGAACCGCCGATCTCCGCGATCGACGGCGTCGACCTCGACATCGAGGCGGGTGACGTCTACGGCATCATCGGCTACTCGGGTGCCGGCAAATCGACGCTCGTGCGTCTCATCAACGCCCTCGAACCGGCCACGTCCGGCAGCATCGTGGTGGACGGTACGGAGGTCACAGGGCTCGGCGAGCGCGGTCTGCGGGAGCTGCGGCTCGGCATCGGCATGATCTTCCAGCAGTTCAACCTCTTCAACTCGCGGACAGTCAGGCGCAACATCGCGTATCCGCTCGAGGTCGCGAAGCGTCCGAAGGCGGAGATCCGCGCCCGTGTGGACGAACTGCTCGAATTCGTCGGGCTCGCGGACAAGGCCGGCGCGTACCCGGATCAGCTCTCCGGCGGGCAGAAGCAGCGCGTCGGCATCGCCCGCGCGCTCGCGACCTCCCCTCGGATCCTCCTCGCCGACGAGGCGACGAGCGCCCTCGACCCGGAGACAACGCAAGAGGTCCTGACCCTCCTCAAGCGGGTCAATCAGGACTTCGGCATCACGATCGTCATCATCACGCACGAGATGGACGTCATCCAGACGCTCGCGACGAAGGTCGCCGTGATGGAGCAG
Source organism: Plantibacter sp. Mn2098 (assembly GCF_049319745.1). Classification (NCBI taxonomy): domain Bacteria; kingdom Bacillati; phylum Actinomycetota; class Actinomycetes; order Micrococcales; family Microbacteriaceae; genus Plantibacter; species Plantibacter sp. Mn2098. The sequence goes on from NZ_JBMOUH010000003.1 coordinate 97,805, forward strand.
GGCAAGGTCATCGAGCAGGGCGACGTCTTCGACGTCTTCTCGAATCCGCAGCACGCCGCATCCCGCAAGTTCGTCTCCACGGTCATCAAGGGCGTTCCATCGCCGGCCGAGCTTGGGGTGCTGCGCGAGCGCCACCCCGGCCGCATCGTCACGCTGTCCTTCCGCGACGGCGACGTCTCGCAGGCCAGCGTCTTCCTCACCCTGGCGGAGGCCGGCATCACGTTCGAACTCGTCTACGGCGGCATCAATGACATCCAGGGCAAGGCGTTCGGGCATCTGACGCTCGCGCTGCAGGGGGACGACGCGGTGATCGATCGTGCGATCGCATCCGTCGCCGAACGCGTCACCGTGACGGAGGTGCGCTGATGGATCACCTGATCTCACTGCTCCCGAAGCTCGCTCAAGCGAGCTGGGAGACGCTGTTCCTCGTGGTGCTGAGCCTGTTCTTCGGCGGCATCGGCGGGTTCATCGTCGGCCTGGGCCTGTACACGACGCGGCCGGGCAACATCCTGTCCAACAAGTGGGTGTTCAACGTCCTCAACGTGATCGTGAACGTGTTCCGGCCGATCCCGTTCATCATCTTCCTGGCTGCCGCCCAGCCGCTCGCACGACTCGTCGTCGGCACGGGCATCGGCAATCCGGCGTTCATCTTCATCATCTCGTTGGCCGCGACGTTCGGAATCAGCCGCATCGTCGAGCAGAACCTGTTGACCGTGTCGCCAGGCGTCATCGAGGCGTCGCGGGCCGCCGGTGCGAGTCGCGTGCGGACCATCTTCCGGATCATCGTCCCCGAAGCGCTCGGCCCGCTCATCCTCGGCTACACCTTCATCTTCGTGGTGCTCGTGGACATGTCGGCCGTTGCCGGGTTCGTGGGCGGCGGCGGTCTGGGCGCGTTCGCCATCCAGTGGGGATTCCGTCAGTTCGAGCCGATCGTGACGTGGGCGGCCGTCCTCATCATCATCCTGCTCGTGCAGGCGGTGCAGTTCTTCGGCAACTGGCTCGCGAGGCGCGTGCTGCGGCGCTGACGCCTGTCGCACCCGTCTGCGCACGTCATATGCTCGACGCATGAGCGAGGACGTGAGCAGCAAATACCGTCGTCTGTTCGATACGGGGGAGAACACCGATCGCACGGTGTTCTTCAGCGATGCCGTGATGGCCATCGCGATGACCCTCCTCGTGCTGGAGATCCAGATCCCGAAGGTGCCGGGTGATCAGCTGTGGTCCGCCATCGTGCGCGAATGGGACACCATCGCGGCGTATCTGTTGAGCTTCGTGATCATCGGGATGAACTGGATCTTCCACCACCGGAAGTTCGCGGCGATCGCCGGGTACGACGCCGGACTGCAATGGATCAACCTGCTGTTCCTGCTTTTCATCGCCGTGCTGCCGCTGCCGACGCGGATGCTGAGCGAGTACGGGGCGAACACGGTCGCCGTCGTCTGTTACGCCGGGGTGCTCACGGCGACGGCGCTCGCGCAGACGCTGCTGTGGGTCCACGCATGGCGACGCAGGCTCATGAAGCCGGAGATCGACCGTGCCGCCTACCGCTACGTGCTCCTCAACCAGCTGCCGCAGCCGATCGTGTTCGGCGCCTCGATCGTGATCTGTCTGCTCGTCGACCCGCGTGTCGCGATGTGGTCCTGGATCGCGCTGTTCCCGCTGCAGTCGGTCGCCGGCGTGTTCGCGACGCGGCGGGCGGGCGCGGAGACGGAACGCGAGGAGGCGGCGGCGGCTGCCGGTGCTGCCGGTGCCGCTGCCGCTCCTGCGAGCGATGCGGGCGCCGAGGATCGCTGAGGTCGCAGCGCCTCAGGCCGGCTGCTCGCCCGCGTGGTCGAGATCGAGGCTGAGCTTCCGGAGGAGCGTCGCGAGCCTCGCCTGCTCGCCGGAGCTGAGCCCGCCGAGCAGGTCGGCCTCGGCATCGACGAGACGGGTGATCGCCGCATCGACGGTGTTGAGTCCCGAACCGGTCATCTGCACCAGGATGCCGCGGCCGTCGCTCGGGTCGCCCTGACGTTCGACGAGGCGGCGCTCGACGAGACGGTCGATGCGGTTCGTCATCGTGCCGCTCGACACGAGGGTCTGCGCGAGGAGCGCCTTCGGGCTCAGCCGGTACGGCGTCCCGGCCCGGCGGAGGGCCGCGAGCACGTCGAACTCCCACGGTTCGAGGTTCGACCTGGTGAACGCTGCGCGGCGCGCCCGATCGACCTGCCGCGCGAGCCTCGCCACCCGCGACAACACCTGCAGCGGCGCGAAGTCGAGATCTGGGCGTTCACGGTTCCACGCATCGACGATCCGGTCGACCTCGTCGTTGCGCTCTGGCACGGTGCTTGCGGACATCCACCCATTATCGAGGGAACGTGTCCGGATTCCGCAGTCTGGGTGCTCGCGGCCCGATTCAGGCGAACCGTCTGGCAGAATTGACGGAGCCGACCCGCCAGCGGGCCGGTGGTCCGCCATAGTGTAACGGCAGCACGGCAGCCTTTGGAGCTGTTCGGTCCAGGTTCGAATCCTGGTGGCGGAGCGACCAGGCAACGGCCCAGGGGGGTCCGGCCGCATCCGACGTTTCGAGAAGAGGACCCGTGACCGACAGCGCACTCGCCATCGTGATCCTGGCAGCAGGCCAGGGCACCCGCATGAAGTCGTCCACCCCGAAGCTGTTGCACGGCCTCGGCGGCGTCCCCATCATCGGACACGTGCTCGCGACGGCCCGCGCGCTCGACGCGGCGCACGTCATCGCCGTTGTCCGCCACGAGCGCGACCGCATCGTCGAGGTCATCGACGCCGAGCTGCCGGGCGCTGCGATCGTCGACCAGGACGAGGTGCCAGGCACCGGTCGTGCGGTCGAGCAGGCGCTCACCGCCCTCCCGGCCGACTTCACGGGCGACGTGCTCGTCGTCAACGGCGACGTGCCGCTGCTCGACGCCGGAACGCTCAGCGACCTCATCTCCCGCCACCGCGAGCGTCCGGTCGCAGCCACCATCCTCTCCACGTTCCCCGAGGACCCGCAGGGCTACGGTCGGATCATCCGCACCGCGGCCGGCGCACTCGACTACATCGTCGAGCAGAAGGACGCGACCGATGCGGAGCGCGCGGTCACCGAGATCAACGCCGGCATCTACCTGTTCGGCGTGAACCAGCTGCGCGACGCCCTCGCGGAGGTCACCACCGACAACGCGCAGGGCGAGAAGTACCTCACCGACGTCATCGGCCTCCTGCGCCGTGCCGGATCCGAGGTCGCGGCCCTGCCGGTCGGCGAGTCCTGGCTCGTCGAGGGCATCAACGACCGCGCCCAGCTGAGTGCGGCAGCCGCCAAACTCAACGCCCTCATCGTGCGCGGCTGGCAGCTCGCCGGTGTGACCGTGCAGGATCCTGGCACCACCTGGATCGACATCAAGGCGAAGCTCGCACCGGACGTCACGCTCCTCCCCGGCACGCAGATCCTCGGCGCGAGCGTCGTCGAGACCGGCGCCGTCGTCGGACCGGACACCACGATCATCGACACCGAGGTCGGCGAGGGCGCGACCGTCCGACGCACCGATGCGACCCTCTCCGTCATACAGGCCGGCGCCACCGTCGGCCCGTTCTCCTTCCTCCGTCCGGGCACCGTCCTCGGCCCCGACGGCAAGATCGGCGCGTTCGTCGAGACGAAGAACGCGCAGATCGGCCGTGGCAGCAAGGTCCCGCACCTCAGCTACGTCGGCGACACGGTGGTCGGCGAGCACTCCAACATCGGCGCCGGCACCATCACGTCCAACTACGACGGTGTGAACAAGCACCGCACCACGGTCGGGTCGCACGTGCGCACCGGCGCCCACAACACCTTCGTCGCGCCCGTGAACATCGGCGACGGCGTGTACTCTGGCGCAGGCGCGGTCATCCGCAAGGACGTTCCGGCCGGGTCGCTCGCGTTGAGCGTCGCGCCGCAGCGCAACGTCGCCGGGTGGGTCGCTGACAAGCGTGCGGGGACGGCGGCGGCCGAGGCTGCTGCTGCCGCCACTGCCGCTGCTGCCGGTTCAGAATCATCGGCGCTTCCCAACGCGTCGGAGTAACATCCACACGACGCACCCGGTCGGGCGAGCACGCCGCTACTGGTAACGTCGATGTGGGCGAAGCCGGGCATCCCGGCAGTAAGGCAGGGGCTGTGTCAGGCATCACCACCGAGAACAAAAAACGACTGGTATTGGTGACGGGGCGTTCGCACCCGGGACTCGCGGAGGCCATCGCGGAGGAGCTCGATTCCGAGCTCGTGCCCACGGACGCACGCACCTTCGCGAACGGCGAGATCTACGCCCGCTACGACGACAGCATCCGCGGAAGCGATGTCTTCGTCATCCAGTCGCACTCGGCTCCCATCAACGAGTGGCTCATGGAGCAGCTCATCATGGTGGACGCGGCCAAGCGGGCCAGCGCCAAGCGCATCACCGTCGTCGCACCGTTCTACCCCTACGCACGCCAGGACAAGAAGGGCCGCGGACGCGAGCCCATCTCCGCCCGGCTCGTCGCCGACCTCTTCAAGGCGGCCGGAGCCGACCGCATCATGTCGGTCGACCTCCACGCCGCGCAGATCCAGGGCTTCTTCGACGGCCCGGTCGATCACCTGTTCGCCATGCCGGTGCTCCTCGAACACTTCAAGGCCAAGCTCGACCCGTCGACGCTCACGGTCGTCTCCCCGGACATGGGCCGCGTGCGCGTCGCCGACATCTGGAGCGACAAGCTCGGTGCGCCGCTCGCCATCATCCACAAGCGCCGCGACCCGCTCGTCCCCAACCAGGTGAGCGTCCACGAGATCGTCGGCCAGGTCGAGGGGCGCGTCTGCCTCCTCGTCGACGACCTGATCGACACGGGCCGCACCATCGTGAAAGCCGCCGAAGCCCTCAAGAAGGCCGGCGCCATCGGTGTCGTCGTCGCGGCCACCCACGCGGTGTTCTCCGACCCGGCGCCGGAGCTCCTGCAGAACGAGGCCATCGACTCCGTTGTGGTCACGGATACGCTGCCGCTCACGGACGAGCAGCGGTTCGACAGCCTCACGGTGCTGTCCATCGCTCCGCTCATCGCCCGGGCCATCCACGAGGTCTTCGATGACGGTTCCGTCACCTCCATGTTCGACGGCGCGGCCTGATCCGCTTCCGTCCCACCCGCGTCACCCGAACGCCCCGGCTCGCCAGCCGGGGCGTTCGTCGTCCGTCCGCCCGCCTCCCCGCCCTCTCCAGCCCGCAGTCGCTCTCTTCGCTTTCCACAATTCAGGAACATTCACTGAATTCAGGACGATTTCACGCTCTGGCAGCCCCGATCGTCCTGAATCGCGCAAAAGTTCCTGAATTGTGGAAGCGCATCGCGGGGGTCAGTAGATGAAGATCTGCAGGATCGACGGGTTGTGCGAGTGGAGGAGGACGAGGAACAGCACGAAGTCGAAGAGCAGATGGACCGTCACGATGTAGCTGAGCGACTTCGTGAGCTTGAACGTCCAGCCCTGCACGAGCGCGAACGGGAAGATGATGAACGGCCCGTACGAGCGGAAGCCGAGTTCCCAGAGGAATGAGGTGAACAGGGCGGCCTGGACGAGGTTCGCCTGCCAATCCGGCAAGTGTCGGCGCAGGAGGGCGAAGCACGTGCAGATGAAGAACAGCTCGTCCCAGATCCCGAGTGCGTTCGTGCCGAGGAACAGCCGGAACACCTCGTCGCCCGTGGTCGCCGCCGGCCAGTTCTGGTACACGCCAGACCGGATCAGATAAACGGGCAGGATCGCGTACCCGAGGCCGACGACCACGATGAGGTAGCCCCACTCGAGCCTCGTCCAGCGATGCCCGGTCGCGACGGGGAAGCGGATGGCGTGATCGCGGAACACGAACCGCGACAGCAGGTATGGGGTGAGGACGGCGATCGCGAGCGCAGCACCCATCTGCAGCATGTGCGGCCAGTCGATGCTCGTGTTGATGGGCACGAGACTCAGCGCGATGAGCCCCGTGGCGATGAGTGCCAGGTCGCGGAACATCGCCCGATCGACGAACCAGGCCGCGAGGAGCGCTGCGGCGAGCATCGGGTAGCCGGCCAACGGCATCGCGAACCCGAAGAGCAGGATCCCGGACGCCGCGATGAGCACACCGACGCCGAGTTTGAGTCGCGGTCGGTCGCGTTGCACCGGTGTCGTCGTCGCCGAGGTCATCATCGCCCTTCCGTTGCTGCCCCATTCTGCCCTGTCCGCCCACCCCTCGGGTGTGCACAATTCCGGAACTCCGGGGTGGGAATGCGCATGGTGCAACTGGAAAGCGCTTGCTTCGTCACTCCTGTCACATGAATTCCGGAATTGCGAACAAGCCCAGCTCGGGGGAGCGGGCGAGGGAGAGGAGGCGGGAGGGAGGGGCGCAGGGGCGCGGAGACGCAGAACGGGCGGGATCGACGTGGTCGATCCCGCCCGCTCAGGGGTGCGACTGCCAGGCAGCGCGGAAGGCGTGCCTAGTGGCTGGAGCCCTCCTGCTCGACCTCGCTGCGGTCGCCGGACCACAGCGTGTGGAACGTGCCCTCGATGTCGACACGCTTGTACGTGTGCGCACCGAAGAAGTCACGCTGACCCTGCACGAGCGCTGCCGGGAGGCGCTCGGCGCGGAGGCCGTCGTAGTACGACAGCGACGAGGAGAACGCGGGCGACGGGATGCCGGCCTGCGCGGCCGTCGCGACGACCCGACGCCAGCTGTCCTGGGCCACGCCGACGGCGTCGCGGAAGTACGGAGCCGTCACGAGGGCGACGAGCTCCGGGTTCTCCTCGTACGCCTCGGTGATGCGGTTGAGGAACTGGGCGCGGATGATGCAGCCGCCGCGCCAGATCTTCGCGATCTCGCCCTTCTTGATGTTCCAGTCGTACTCCTCTGCGCCGGCGACGATCTCGTCGAAGCCCTGCGAGTACGCGATGATCTTCGAGGCGTAGAGCGCCTTGCGGACGTCCTCGATGAAGGTGTCCGCGTCATCGACGGTCCAGTCCTCCGACGGCCCGGGGAGGTCGGAGGCTGCAGCGCGCTGCGCGGGCTTCGAGGACAGCGAGCGGGCGAACACGGCTTCGGCGATGCCGGAGACCGGGATGCCGAGGTCGAGGGCCGTCTGCACGGTCCATGCGCCGGTGCCCTTGGCCCCCGCCTGGTCGAGGATGACGTCGACGAGCGGCTTGCCCGTCTTCGCGTCGACCTGCTTGAGGACCTCAGCGGTGATCTCGATGAGGTAGCTCTCGAGCTCGCCGCGGTTCCACTCGGCGAAGATGTCGGCGATCTCGGCCGGCGTCTTGCCCGTGCCACGACGGATGAGGTCGTACGCCTCGGCGATGAGCTGCATATCCGCGTACTCGATGCCGTTGTGGATCATCTTGACGAAGTGACCGGCGCCGTCGGTGCCGACGTGGGTGACGCAGGGCTCTCCCTCGGCGATCGCAGCGATCGACTTGAGGATCGGGCCGAGGGTCTCCCATGCTTCAGCGGACCCGCCCGGCATGATCGACGGTCCCTTGAGCGCGCCCTCTTCGCCACCGGAGATGCCGGCGCCGACGAAGTTGATGCCCGTCTCGCGGACGGCCTTCTCGCGACGGATGGTGTCGGTGAAGAGCGCGTTGCCGCCGTCGACGATGATGTCGCCCGGCTCGAAGACCTCGGTGAGCTGCTGGATGACGGCGTCGGTGCCCTTGCCCGCCTGCACCATGATGATCGCGGTGCGCGGCTTCTGCAGCGAAGCGGCGAACTCCTCGATCGTGTGGGAGGCGATGAAGCCGGCTTCTGGGTGTTCGGTGGTGAGGAGCTCGGTGCGTTCTGGGGAGCGGTTGTACACGGCGACCGTGTTGCCTTCGCGGCTTGCCAGGTTCCGCGCGAGGTTGCTTCCCATAACGGCGAGTCCGACGACGCCGATGTTGGCTGTTGCCTGGGCGTTGTCCGCCATGTGGTTCTCCTTCGATGTGTGGTGGGCCATGCCCCGCGTGAGCGCGGCGGCAGGCTCCAGACGACCCGGAAGCGGGTATGTTGCAACCGTAGCAAGACGGAGGCTCGGCGGGTCCCCTGGAAGGTGGTCGTAGCTGTGCCACCCGAGTGTTGTTCAGCTGATGTTCGCGTTCAGCGGAAGCGTTCGTCGGGCGGTCGACGGTGATGCAGGTGCTGGTCGTGCTGGTCCTGCGGGTGGTGCACGCGTTGCAGCGCTCATGCGCTGCGGCGTGTGTCAATCGATTCTCGTGCGCGGCGGTGTGAGCGAGTCGATGTAGGCACGGGTGACCGAGATGTCCTGGTCGCCGTAGCCTTCCTCGGTGAGTCTTGTGAACTGGTCGAGGAGCGAGTGGAGCTGCGGGGCGGTGGTGCCGGTGCGCTCTGCTTCGATCGTGGCATAGGTGAGGTCTTTCACCATAAACTTCGCGGGGCCGGAGGGGCTGTAGTCCTCGTCGACGATGCGCTGCTTTCGGGTCGCGAGGACTCGGCTGCCGGCGTATCCGCCCTCCAGCAGGTCGAACATCGCACCGAGGTCGATGCCGCTGCGGTCGGCGAGGACGGCTGCTTCGCCGAGCGCCATGATGGTGGACGCGACGATGATCTGGTTGCAGTACTTGGCGATCTCGCCTGATCCGAGGGGGCCGAGGTGGACGGGGGTCCCGAACGTTTCGAGGGTGGACCAGGCGGTGTCGACGGGTTCGTCCGCCCCGCCGACCATGATCGAGAGGGTGCCGGCGATCGCCCCGTCCTCTCCGCCGGACACGGGCGCGTCGATGACGCCGGCCAGTCCGCCGGTCGCGGCGCGCACCCGCTCGTCGAGATCGCGGACGCCCTGGGCTGAGGAGGTGGAGCCGATGACGAGGACCGTGGGGGAGTCGATGCCGGCGAGGATGCCGTCTGGGCCGTCGAGCACCTCGTCCACCTGGGGAAGGTCCGGGAGCATCAGGACGATGACGTCGGCCGCGCCGAGTGCGCGTGGCGTTCCGGCCCATTCGGCGCCGGCGTCGAGGATCGCCGAGGCTCGGTCCCTGGAGCGGTGGTTCACGATGACGCGGGTGGGCGACCCGCCCGCAGCGGTCAGGAGGTTCCTCGCCATCGGTGCGCCCATGGCACCGAGTCCGATGAATCCGACGATCGGGGGAAGGGCCGTGTGTGGCCCGCGCTGGCTCGACATGGGAACAGTGTACCCACTGGACAGCAGGTGGAACACTGTTCACTGGAATGAATACCCGGGTAGACTGCCGGAAGCCGACCGGCCCAACGACGGGCCGACAGCAGGAAGAACAGGACATCCCGTGAATCACGCAGCCAAGCGCCTCCGCGTCGTCGTCGCGACTCCCCTCCCCGAGGAGCTGTGCGCCCTCATCGAGCGTCTCGAGCCGCGCATCGACCTCGTCCGCGAGCAGGAGCTGCTGCCGCCGATGCGACACCCGGCGGACTTCGCCGGAGACCCGTCCTTCATTCGCACGCCGGAGCAGCAGGCCGCGTTCGAGGCGCTCGTCGACTCCGCCGACGTCCTGTACGGCATCCCAGACGTCGACCCGAAGGCGCTCGCCCGCACGGCTGCGGCGAACGGCGGGCTGCAGTGGGTGCAGATCATGGCTGCCGGTGGCGGTGGCCAGGTGAAGGCGGCCGGCCTCGACGACGGCCAGCTGGAGCGCATCGCGTTCACGACCTCCGCCGGAGTGCACGGCGGGCCACTCGCCGAGTTCGCGGTGTTCGGCGTCTTCGCCGGTGCCAAGACCCTGCCGAGGCTCCTCGCGCAGCAGCGGGCGCACGAGTGGACCGGCCGTTGGACGATGTCGCAGGTGAGTGAGCAGACGGTCCTCGTGGCCGGGCTCGGCGGTATCGGTCGTGAGGTCGCGGCGAAGCTCTCCGCGCTCGGCGCCACGGTGATCGGCACGAGCCGTCACGACGTCACCGTCCCTGGGGTCGACCGGGTCATCCACCCCGACACGATCGTCGATGTGGTGGGCGAGGTCGACGCGATCGTCACGACCCTCCCCGGCACTGCCGCGACCGAGCGGCTCTTCGGCGAGGAGGTCTTCCGGGCCGTCAAGCCGGGCGTCACGGTGGTGAACGTCGGCCGTGGCACGGTCATCGACGAGGATGCGCTCATCGCGGCCCTGCAGGACGGCCGCGTCGGCTTCGCGGCCCTCGACGTCTTCGCCACGGAACCGCTCGACGCGGCCAGCCCGCTCTGGGATCTCCCCAACGTCCTCGTCAGTCCGCACACGGCCGCGCTCAACAGTGCAGAGGAGCGACTCATCGCGGAACTGTTCGCAGACAACGCGACCCGCTTCCTCGATGGCCGCGAACTCCGGAACCGCGTCGATACGATCGAGTTCTACTGAGCGTTCCCCTGAGCGATGCGGGAGGCCAGCCTTCCGCCGACCAGCCGTCATGCGCCTGAATGGAGCCACGATGACCCTCTCCGAACACCTCGGTGACACGACCGATGCCGCGCAGACCGACCGCGACCCGGCCCCGGCCGTCACGCGCTCGATCAGGATCCTCGGCATCCTGGCCGATGCGCAGGGTCGACCGATGCCGCTCAGTGAGCTCGCGCGGGCGATCGGCGCCGCGAAGTCGTCGACGTCCAACCTGTGCGCCGTCCTGGAGGACTCCGGTCTCATCCAGCGCGTCGACTCCGGGTTCACGCTCGGTCATCGCACGGTGGAGTTGGGCGGCTCGTACCTGCGATCCTTCGACCAGGTGCGCGAGTTCTACCGGTTCATCGCCTCCTCGGAGTTCCTCAGTCACGAGGTCGTGCAGATCGCGATGCTCGACGGCACGGACGTCCTCTACCTCGCTAGGCACGAGGGCCGGGCTCCGCTGCGGCTGAGCGCCGGCATCGGGGATCGGTTCCCGGCCGCGCCGACGGCCGTCGGGAACGCGCTGCTCGCCCACCTGGATCCCGCGGAGGTCGCGCGCCGGTTCGCCGACAGCGACCACTTCCCGGTGCGCACGGAGCGCAGCACGACGTCGCTCGAACACCTGCAGGAGAAGCTCGACCTCGTGCGCGAGCGCGGTTACGCGGTGGACGACGGCGAGGTCCACCCCGGCGTCTACGGGATCGCGAGGTGGATCCCGCCGCGGGCCAGTGGTGCGCAGCCGCTCGCGATCGGCGCGTCGCTTATGGGGGCAGCGATGACGGATGCCGTCCGAGAGGGCATCATCGCGGAACTGGGCGAGGCCGTTGTGCTGCTGTCGAATCCGATGGACCTGTCGGGCGACTGATCGCCGGGCGCCGGCCGGGCGCCTGGCAGGTGCCGGGCAGGCGCAGATTCGTTCCCGCACGGCCCCCACCCAACAACATTTGTTCAATGTGTTGAACTCTGTTCAGCAGAGTGTTATCTTCATCGCAGGCGTTCGCGCCGTCCAAGCGCCGTTATCAAAGGAGATGACCATGTCAACGGGTTCAGCAGCCCCCACCGACCTCCGCGGGTCGGACGACCCGGAGTACGTCCGGAACCTCCGCAGGGCCACCCTCGCAAGCTCCGTCGGCAGTGCCCTCGAGTACTACGACTTCGCGCTCTACGGCCTCGCATCGGCCCTCATCTTCGGGCCGCTGTTCTTCCCGGCGCTCGGCCCGGGCGCCGGCATCGCGGCCGGATTCGCCACCTACGCGGTCGGCTTCTTCGCCCGCCCGTTCGGCGGCCTGTTCTTCGGAGCCCTCGGCGACCGCCTCGGCCGCAAGCTCGTCCTGACGCTCACGATCGGACTGATGGGCGGCGCCTCGACCCTCATCGGCGTCCTGCCGACGGGCGAGCAGATCGGCGTCTGGGCCCCCATCCTCCTCATCCTCCTGCGTGTCCTGCAGGGCTTCGGAGCCGGCGCGGAGCAGGCCGGAGCGACCACGCTCATGGCCGAGTACGCACCGGTCCGCAGCCGCGGCTTCTTCGCCGCCCTCCCGTTCGTCGGGATCATGGTCGGCACGGTCATCGCGTCGGTCGTCTTCTTCCTGCTCGGCCTCGTGGATCAGCAGATCGTCCACGACTGGCTGTGGCGCATCCCGTTCCTCGCCTCCGTGATCCTCATCGGCGTCGCCCTCTTCATCCGTCTCCGGATGCAGGAGAGCCCCACTTTCATCACGCTCGAAGCGCAGGAGGAGGTCTCGAAGAACCCGTTCAAGGAGATTTTCAGAGAGTCCTTCCCGACGATCCTCCGCGGCATCGGACTGCGGATGGCGGAGAACGGCGGCTCGGCGATCTACCAGACGCTCGCCGTCGCGTTCATCACGAACTTCGCCGGAGCAGAGCCGTGGGAAGGGCCGCTCGCCATCGCGCTCGGTGCGCTCATCGGCATTCTCGTCATCCCGTGGGCCGGTGCGCTGTCCGACCGCTTCGGTCGGATGAAGATCTACCGGATCGGCGCCATCGTGCAGCTCGTCCTCGCCGTCCCGGCCTGGTGGATGCTTGCCAACGGCAACCCGGCACTTGTCGTCGTGGTGCTCGCCGTCACCTACTCGCTGAGTGTCAACATCATGCTCGGCGCCCAGTGCGCGACGCTGCCGGAGCTCTTCGGCAACCGCCACCGCTACACGGGCGTCGCCATCTCACGTGAGTTCTCCGCGGTCCTCGCCGGCGGCATCGCCCCGTTCATCGGCGCACTGCTGCTCGGCTGGTTCTCCGACTCGTGGGTCCCGCTCGCCTGCTATGTGCTCGTCCTCGGCGGCATCACGCTCTGGGCGACGTTCACCACGCCTGAGACGCGCGGCCGCGACCTCAACAAGCTGCACGACGCCATCGACGACTCCCACATCGACGTCACCACGCGTCCGACCCCGACCCTGTCGCGCCGTCAGCGCGCCTCGCAGGTGGGCTGAGCCGATGCGCATCGCACGAATCGCAACCGAGGCAGGGCCCCGCAGCGTCGTCGCGGACGGCGAGCACTGGCACGGCGTTGTGGACCCGTTCGCCCCAGAGCCCGTCCGCACGGGGGAGAGTTGGCCGATCTCCGGCGCCGCGCTCCTCGCGCCGGTCGTGCCGACGGTGGTCCTCGGGATGGCGCACAACGGCGCCCCCGGCGACCGCGACCTCCCGCCGCAGGCGTTCCAGAAGTCGGCCCGCACGATCGTCGGCCCGGGCGACCGGATCGAACTCGACGCCTCGCTCGGGACGATCAACATCGAGGGGGAGCTCGCCGTTGTCATCAGGCGGACCAGCCGGCATCTCCGTGCCGAGGACGTCGCCGACGCGATCCTCGGCTTCACGATCGGGAACGACGTGACGGCCGCCGACCAGATCCCGCTCGACGACAAGCTCACCCAGGTGAAGAACGGCGACGGGTACACGCCCATCGGGCCGTGGATCGAGACGGATTTCGACGCCTCCGATGCGCGACTGCTCGTCGAGATCACGGGACCAGACGGCGTCAGACGGACGGTGGCCGATGCGACCACCGCCTCCCTCGCCTACGACGTGACGGAGCAGCTCGTGTACCTGACGTCCCACCTGACCCTCGGGCCGGGCGACGTCGTGCTCACCGGCGCACCGGCGACGTTCGCCCCCGCGGTGCCCGGCGACATCGCCTCGATCACGATCCCGGGCATCGGCACACTCGAGAACCCGGCCGTCGCAGCCGTACGGCCGACCTCCGCACACCAGGAACAGGTGGTCACCGTATGAGCGGCGTCTTCGATCTCACGGGGCGCGTCGCCCTCGTCACCGGCTCCAGCCGTGGCATCGGGAGGTCCATCGCGACCGCGCTCGCCGATGCGGGCGCAACGATCGTCCTCAACGGCCTCGACGAGGCCAGGCTGGCCGCTGCCACCGAGGAATTCGCCGGCAGGTACGGTGCGGACCGCATCGCAGCCCGCGCATTCGACGTGACGGACGACGCCGCGGTGACGGCCGGCATCGCGTGGATCGAGGAGACCGTCGGGCCGCTGCGCATCCTGGTCAACAACGCCGGCGTGCAGCACCGGGTGCCGATGCTCGACCTCGCCGTCGAGGACTGGGAGCGGGTCATCCGCACCGACCTCACGAGCGCGTTCCTCGTCGGTCGGGCGGCTGCGGCGCACATGATCCCGCGCGGTGCGGGCAAGATCATCAACGTCGCATCGGTGCAGGCCGATCTCGCACGCCCGACGATCGCCGCGTACACGGCTGCGAAGGGCGGCATCCGGAACCTCACCCGCGCCATGACGGCGGAGTGGGCGGCCTCGGGGATCCAGGCGAACGCCATCGCGCCCGGGTACATCCACACGGAGATGACGCAGAACCTCGTCGACGACGAGACCTTCAACACCTGGATCCTCGGACGGACGCCGGCGGCCAGATGGGGCACGGTCGAGGATCTCGCCGGGCCCGCCGTGTGGCTCGCGTCCGACGGTTCCGACTACGTCAACGGGCAGACGATCTTCGTCGACGGAGGGATGACCGTTGTCGTCTGAGCGAGAGGCCGTGGAGGCCGTGCAGGCCGCGCAGACCGTGCCGACCGTGCAGGCCGCGTCCGCGCCCATCGGGTCGCGGGCCGTCGTCGCGCATGCGGCCGGCGACCTCCGGGTCGACCCGATCGTGCTCGCAGAACCCGCAGCCGACGAGGCGGTCGTGCGCATCGCCTACGGCGGGGTGTGCGGCTCCGACCTGCACTACTGGAAGCACGGCGCGGCGGGGGAGTCGGTCCTCCGTGCGCCGATGGTGCTCGGCCACGAGGTCGTCGGCACCGTCGAACGGGCAGCTGCCGACGGCTCCGGCCCGACGGTCGGTGCTCGCGTCGCCGTCCACCCGGCGACGCCAGGGCCCGGCGACGGCTCCCGCTATCCGGCCGACCGGCCGAACCTCTCACCCGGCTGCACCTACCTCGGCAGCGCGGCACGCTTCCCGCACACCGACGGCGCCTTCGCGGACCGCGCCGTGCTCCGGGCCACGATGCTCCGCGAACTCCCGGACGGACTGTCGTTCCGGACTGCGGCCCTCGCAGAGCCGGCCTCGGTCGCCTGGCATGCCGTCGCGCGGGCGGGGGACCTCTCGGGCAAGCGCGTGCTCGTGATCGGCGCCGGTCCCATCGGCTCGCTCATCGTCGCGGTCGCGAAGCGGGCCGGAGCAGCATCGATCACGGCCGTCGACATGTTCGACGCGCCCCTCGGCATCGCCACCGCCGTCGGAGCGACGCACACGATCCACGCAACCGACGCCGATGGGATCGCAGCGGTGGACGCCGACGTCGTCTTCGAGTCCTCCGGCAGCCATCGTGGCCTCGCCTCCGCCGTCCGCGGGGCGACCCGCGGCGGGATCGTGGTGATGGTCGGACTCCTGCCGTCCGGGGAGCAGCCGGCGCTCGTCTCGCTCGCGATCACCCGCGAACTGGAGTTGCGCGGGTCGTTCCGCTTCGTCGAGGAGATCGACGAGGTCATCGCGGCGCTCGCCGACGGCACACTCGTCGCAGACGCCGTCGTGACGCACGAATTCCCGGCCGACGATGCCGTGCGCGCGTTCGAGACGGCCGCCGACTCGAGCGCATCGGGTAAAGTCCTGTTGTCGTTCGAATGAGGCACGAGGCCGGAACACTCACCAATGGAGGTGTCAACATGAGCGCACCGCTCGTGGTCGTGATGGGAGTGTCCGGTTCGGGCAAGAGCACGATCGGCGTGCTCATCGCGGACCGGCTCGGCATCCCGTTCGTCGATGCCGACTCGTTGCACCCGATCGAGAACGTCACCAAGATGGCGGCTGGCACGCCCCTCGACGACGACGACCGCTGGCCGTGGTTGCAGACCGTCGGCCGCACCTTCGCCGAGGCGACGGAGACCGGCCTCGTCATCGCCTGCTCCGCACTCAAGCGCGTCTACCGCGAGGCGATCCTGGCGGAGGCTCCCGGTGTCGAATTCGTGCACCTGCACGGCACCCACGAGGTGCTCTCCCGACGGATGGAGGGGCGGAGCGGGCACTTCATGCCGGCGTCGCTGCTCGACTCCCAGCTCGCCCTGCTCGAAGAGCTGGACGCCGACGAACCGGGTTTCGTCGTCGACATCGACGCGCCGGTCGACACGATCGTGGACGAGGCCGTCGCCGGCATCGAGGCCGCCGAGGCGCGTTCAGCCAGCATGGGGTAGACTCTCCCATTGAACTTCGGCGAGGGATGCAGCCGCTCAGGCAGCATCCGTGATCGACGCGGTGGACAAGGCTCCTGGCTTTTCCTCACGCAGATACGCGTTCGAGTTGAACACAACAATCCACACGAGCCTCCGACAGTCCGTCGCCGGTTCGCAACTTCGTGCCGGACCCCGTCCGCGCGTCACATTCGGGCTCCGGCCCGAGAGGAGAACACCATGTCAGAAGACCTCAAGGTCGTCGCGGACCTCCGCGAATCCTTCGGTAAGGGCGCTGCCCGCAAGCTCCGCGCCATCGGCAAGATCCCCGCCGTCCTGTACGGCCACGGCACCGAGCCGCAGCACCTCTCGCTGCCCGGCCACCAGATCGCCCTGATCCTGCGCAAGTCGAACGCCGTCCTCGAGCTCGACATCGCCGGCACCGAGCAGCTCGCGCTCGTCAAGGACGTCCAGAAGGACCCCGTGCGCCAGATCATCGAGCACATCGACCTCATCGTCGTCCGCAAGGGCGAGAAGGTCACCGTCGACGTCTTCGTGCAGGTCGAGGGCGAGTCCGCTCCCGGCACCATCTCCAACCTGGAGAACACGACGCTCAGCCTCGAGGCAGAAGCCACGCACATCCCCGAGCGCATCATCCTCAACATCGACGGCCTCGAGGACGGTGCACACATCCTCGCGAAGGACGTCGAGCTGCCCAAGGGCGCCACGCTGCTGACCGACCCCGAGGCGCTCGTCGTCGCGATCTCCACGCCGTCCGGCTCGGACGACGAGGCTGAGGCTCCCGCAGCTGAAGAGGCTGCAGCCGAGTAATCTCGGTCACCGCTTCGACGAACCTGTCGCGTCGCCATCCCCGATAGTCTCGGTGGATGGCACGTGGCAGGTTCGTTCTCGTTGAGGCTCGTGGCCATTGAGGTCCCCAACCCGGTCATTGAGGTCCCCAACCCGGTCATCGAGTTCCCCAAGCCGGTCATTGAGTTCCCCAACCCGGTCATTGAGCTTGTCGAAATGTCCACGATGACCCTCCTCGACACGCTCAGGAACCGGCTCTTCAGCGGCCGGTCGAACAGGAAGGCTCCCATGGCGGAGAACACGTGGCTCGTCGTCGGGCTGGGCAATCCGGGCGAGCAGTACGCCCGCAACCGGCACAATGTCGGTCAGATGGTGCTCGACGAGCTCGCGAAGCGCATCGGCGGTACCTTCAAGGCGCACAAGGGCAACGCGCGCATCGCGGAGGGGCGTCTCGTCCCCGGTGGGCCGAAGCTCGTGCTCGTGAAGCCGAACAGCTACATGAACCTGTCCGGCGGGCCGACGTCCGCTCTGGCGTCCTTCTTCGGTGTCGATCCGTCGCACATCGTTGTGGTGCACGATGAGCTCGACATCCCGTTCGATACGCTCAAGCTCAAGCAGGGCGGCGGTCACGGCGGGCACAACGGCATCCGCGACATCGCTGCGGCGCTCAAGACGCCGGAGTTCCTGCGGGTGCGGGTGGGCATCGGTCGGCCGCCCGGTCGGCAGGACGCCGCCGATTTCGTGCTGCGGGACTTCGCAGGGCCCGAGCGCGAGCAGTTGCCGATCCTGATCGCGGATGCTGCAGATGCCGTCGAGATCGTCGTCAACGACGGCCTCCTCGCCGCCCAGTCCAAGTTCCACGGAGCCTAGCCGCCCGGTCCCTGAGCCTGTCGAAGGGCCCACCCCGCCTCGGCCTCCGCGCCCTCGCCGAAGCGTCAGCTCGCCAGATGGAACGTGCTCGCGAAGCGCTCCAGCAGCTCTCCCCGCCCGCGCAGCACCTCCACAACACCCGTATCGATCGCGTGCTGCGGAGCCAGCGCCCCGGTGATGAGCCGGTGGATGCCGGGACCCGTCGCGAATCCGAGATCGACGGGCCCGTTCCCACGCGTCACCTGCAGTGATGATCCGTCCACCCGGATGAGGAGTTCGTCCTCGCCGAGGCGAGCCCCGTATGAGGTCGACGGCAGCTCTGCGGCGATGCGTGAACGGAACGCGGTCCGCAGGTCGATGATCATCGAATCCGGGGTGATGACCTGTTCGTCACGCGGATCGCCCATCGCCTTGAACCCCCATGCTCCGAGTGCGAGCACAACGGGTTCCAGCTCTCGACCGTACGGCGTGAGCTCGTAGACGATGACGCGCGAGCGAGGCGCACGACGGATGACGCCGGCCGCCTGCAACTCCTTGAGCCGCGTCGCCAGGACGTTGCTCGGGATGCGGGGGAGTCCCGCCGCGAGCTCGCCGTAGCGGCGCGGACCGACGAGCAGGTCGCGCACGATGAGCAGGGCCCAGCGCTCTCCGACGAGCTCCAGTGCCTGCGTGACGCCGCCGAACTGCCCGTAGTCGCGTATCGCCACCGCCCTCAGGCCTGCTGATCCGCGTAGGCTTCCGGGCCTTGCTCGGCCGCCACCGGGTCCATGTAGCCGAACTCCAGGATGTTGCCGTCCGGGTCGGTCAGCTGACGCTGGTACATAAAGCCGTAGTCGCTCGGCTCCTTGGCCTCCGTTCCGCCGGTTGCGAGGCCGGCGGTGACGCTCGCGTCGACGAGTTCGCGGCTGTCGAGGAAGATTGCGGTGGCGACGGAGACGTTCACGGACGGGTCGCCGATCGGTCGTTCGCTGAAGGTCTGGAAGTACTCGCGCACGAGCAGCATAAACGCGCTGTGGTTCTCTTCGACGACGACGCAGGCCGCGTTGTGGTCGGTGAAGTTGGGGTTCACCGTGAAGCCGATCGCGGTGTAGAACTCCTTGGCTCGGTCCAGGTCGGTCACGGGCAGGTTGACGAACATCATCTTCATTGCGGTCTCCCTTGTCTGGGTCCACCGGTGGTCGTGTCGTCGGCCGGTGTGGACAGTGCTAACACTTGCAAAAAACAAGTAGCGCGTCAAGGGCTGGTTTCCCATCCCGCGAGGGGAGGCGAATTGCCGCCCGTCCGCGCCGCGGAGGGCGATAGGCCTCCCCTCGCGAAAGGGAGTGCGCGCTCAGCGGGTGTAGCGGGAGAGCAGCAGGCCGTCTGACTCCAGGAGGTGGGCGAGTCGGAGTCGTCGGGGGGCCGGCGATGCTCCGCCCGCAGCGATGCGGATCCCCTCGCCCCCCACGAGTGTCGGGCTGATCGTGAGGCAGAGCTCGTCGACGACATCTGCGGCGATGAACGAGCCGAACAGCGTCGGACCGCCCTCGCAGAGGATCTGGGGCAGGCCGCGTTCGACGAGGGCTGCGATGACACGGGCGGGTTCGACGTGCTCGTCGCCGCAGTCGACGACGTCCGCGACGGCTGCGAGCGACGCCCGACGCTCCGCATCGGCGGATGCCGTCGTGAGCACAACGGGTCGGACGGGGGCCTTCTGGAAGACGTCGGAGGCCGGGTCGAGGTCGAGCCGACCCGAGACGAGCGCGAACACGGGGTGCGGCGGGTGACCGTTCGCCTGCCGCCAGGCTGCTGCGTCGTCATCGAGGCGCATCGCCCCGTATCCTTCCGTCCGCACGGTCCCAGCGCCGACGAGGACGACGTCGGCCAGACGCCGGAGGACGTCGAAGACGAGCTTGTCCGCTGGGCCGCCGAGGCCGCCGGACACCCCGTCGACGGTCGCGGAGCCGTCGAGGCTCGTGACGAAGTTGACGCGCACGGTCGGGGTGCCGCGGTCGGCCACGGTGTACGCGTCGATGACCCCGTCGAGGTCCAGGTGTGCGCCGCCGTCCGGGAGGATGCGGGTGATTTTCGGTGCGTTCGTCATCGGAGTGCCTTCCTCTGTCCCAGAGCTTTCTTCCCCGGTCCCTGAACTCTCTTCCCCGGTCCCTGAGCTTGTCGAAGGGCAGCTGCGTGCTGGGCACGGGTGCGCTTCGACAGGCTCAGCGACCGGGCTGTGCCGTTATGCGTCACAGACCCCGGTCCCTGAGCTTGTCGAAGGGTCACAGGTTGTGCCTCGGATTGATCGGATCCCGGAACCCGAGGATCGCCTCGGTCATCCGGACCGCGGCGATCGACTCGCGCACGTTGTGCATCCGCACGACCCGCGCGCCGAGGAGGATGCAGGCGGTCGCGGCCGCGAGCGAC
This sequence comes from Plantibacter sp. Mn2098, assembly GCF_049319745.1. Classification (NCBI taxonomy): domain Bacteria; kingdom Bacillati; phylum Actinomycetota; class Actinomycetes; order Micrococcales; family Microbacteriaceae; genus Plantibacter; species Plantibacter sp. Mn2098. The sequence goes on from NZ_JBMOUH010000003.1 coordinate 117,875, forward strand.
CCTTCGAGTCGTTCCTCCTTTGGCGCATCGAGGGACTCGCCGATGAAGTCCTTGTTCGACACCGCGGCGAGCGTCGGATACCCGAGCGAGGTGATCTCCGTCAGCCGCCTGGTGAGTTCGAGCGTCTGCACGGTGTTCTTGTTGAGGTCGTGGCCGGGGTCGATGATGATACGGTCCGGTCGCACCCCGTGGTCGATCGCGAACGCCACCCGGTCGAGGAGGAACCCTGCGATCTCGCCCGCGATGTCGTCGTAGTGCGGTTTCGGGTGCGGCTTGCGCGGCTCGGCGAGGCTGTGGGTGATGACGAGCGTCGCATCGCTCGCCGCGACGACGTCGGCCAGTTCCGGGTGGTGGATGCCGGTGGTGTCGTTGACGACGCTCGCCCCGGCGGCGATGCACGCTGCTGCGACCTCGGGCCAGAACGTGTCGACGGAGATGACGACGTCGCTGCGCGCCGCGACGGCTTCGACGACGGGCAGGACGCGGTCGAGTTCTTCTGCGGCCGGGATCTCAGGTCCCGGGGCGAACTTGGCGCCGCCGATGTCGATCCAGTCCGCGCCGTCCTCAGCCGCCCGGAGTGCCGCATCGACCGCGGCATCGAGGGCGAACGTCGCACCCTGGTCGAAGAAGGAGTCGGGAGTGCGGTTGATGATCGCCATCACGGCGACCTGCCGGGAGAAGTCGAAGGTGCGCGCACCGATCCTGCGGACAGGATCGGTGAGCACGGGGAGGAAGAACCCGGACGTCGTTGTGTCGGTGGGGCTCTCGCTGGTCGTCATGGTTCCATCATCGGGCTTCCGACGTGTGTGGTGCATCCAGTCACAGCGGATTCACGCGCAGCGCGCTCGCGCGAGCGCACGCGCGCGAGCGCGGTGTTGTGCCGCGAGCGCGCCCCGCGCTCAACCCGCGCTCGCGACGCCGGGTAGCGCGTGCGCGAGCGCATCGCGCTCAGCGTAACCGGGGGAGCGAGCGATGTCGGTGGGCCCGCGTAGGCTGGTCTGGTGACGCTTCAGGGTTTGACTCATGCGCTTTTGCGCGCCTCCACGATGGACAACGCCCTCGCGTACGCGGACAAGAGCGCCGATTTCTCGGTGATCGACGGCCTGCGCGCGCCGCTGTTGGCATCGCTCATCACCGAACGTGCCAAGCAGGGATCGGTCACAGCGGCCCTCGTCGTCACCTCCACCGGTCGAGACTCCGAGAGCCTCCGTGCATCGCTCGCCGGGCTGATGCCGGACACCGAGATCGTGGAGTTCCCGGCCTGGGAGACGCTCCCGCACGAGCGCCTCAGCCCGAGCGCCGAGATCGTCGGTCGTCGCATCGAGGCGCTGCACCGGTTGAAGAACTGGGACGGCTCGAAGCCGTTCCTCCTCGTCGCCTCCGTGCGCGCCGCGCTGCAGCCAGTGGCCCCGAACCTCACCGACATCGCGCCCATCGTCCTGGCCGAGGGCGGTCGCGGACACGATCTGCAGGCCATCGCCGGCCAGCTCGTCGACCTCGCGTATGCACGCGTCGACATGGTCTCCCGACGCGGCGAGTTCGCGCTCCGCGGCGGCATCCTCGACGTCTTCCCACCCGTCGCCGATCACCCGTACCGGATCGAGTTCTTCGGCGACGAGGTCGATCAGATCAGGGCCTTCTCCGTCGCGGACCAGCGCTCCATGCCGGAGCCGGTGACGAGCGTCCGGCTCCCACCGAGCCGTGAACTGCTCCTGGACGACGCCGTCCGTCAGCGCGCGAAGGAGATGCTGCACGAGTTCCCGAGCCTCTCCGCCATCCTCGAGAAGATCTCCGAGGGCATCGCGGTCGAGGGCATGGAGTCGCTCACCCCGGCGCTCGTCGACCGCCTCGTCCCCATCACCCACTATCTGCCGGACGGCGCTGCCGTTGCGATCATGTCGCCTGAGCGCGTCGTCACGAGGTCGATCAGCCTCGCCGAGACGAACCGCGAGTTCCTCGCAGCGGCGTGGAGCGCGGCCACGGTCGGCGCCCAGGCGCCCATCGACCTCGCCTCCGGCGACTTCATCTCCCTCGGACAGCTGCGCGATTCGGTCACGTTCAGCGCCCCAGGCCAGCCGAATCCCGACCACCCCTGGTGGACGTTCAGCGGGTTCCGCTCCGGCCCGGACGAGCCGCTGCCGGAGGAACTCGAACTCGACGAGCTCCTCACCGTCAATGTGGGCGGCACGGCCGTCCCGTCGTTCAACGGCAACGTCGAGGGTGCGATCGAGCACGTCGCGACGCGGGTGCGTGAGGGCTGGACGGTCGTCGTCACGGCGCGTGGCATCGGCCTGGTGGAGCGTGCTGCGGACGTGCTGGGGGAGCACGAGGTCGCCGCGCGCATCGTGGACGAGCTTCCTGCGAAGCCGGAGACCGGGGTCGCGTACCTCATCCAGGCCGATGTGGAGGCCGGGTTTGAGCTGGACGAGGCGACGATCGCGCTCCTCAGCGAAACCGAGTTCTACGGCCGAACCGCCGGCTACGACACCCGCCTGGTGAAGAAACTCGCGACGCGTCGCAAGAACGTCGTCGACCCGATGCAGTTGAAGGCCGGGGACTTCGTCGTCCACCAGACCCACGGCATCGGCAAGTTCCTCGAACTCAGCCAGCGAGAGGTCTCGAGCGGCGGTCGCAATCCGGTCAAGAGCACCCGCGAGTACCTCGTCCTCGAGTACGCGCCGTCCAAGCGCGGCCACCCGGGAGACAAGCTCCTCGTCCCCACGGACCAGCTCGACCTCCTCACCCGGTACGTCGGAGGCGAGGCGCCGGCGCTCAGCAAGATGGGCGGCAGCGACTGGTCGCAGGCGAAGAGCAAGGCGCGCAAGGCCGTCCGCGACATCGCGGTGGAGCTCGTGAAGCTCTACTCGGCGCGGATGGCGTCCAAGGGGCACGCCTTCGGCCCGGACACGCCGTGGCAGCGTGAGCTGGAGGAGGCGTTCCCGTTCGCGGAGACGCCCGACCAGTTGCAGACCATCGACGAGGTCAAGGCGGACATGGAGCGCGAGATCCCGATGGATCGCCTGCTCTCCGGCGACGTCGGTTTCGGCAAGACGGAAGTGGCCGTCCGTGCAGCCTTCAAGGCAGTGCAGGGCGGCAAGCAGGTCGCGATGCTCGTGCCGACCACACTGCTCGTCCGGCAGCACTTCGAGACGTTCCAGGAGCGCTTCGCCGGCTTCCCCATCCATCTGCGGCCGCTCAGCCGGTTCCAGACGGACAAGGAGGCGAAGGAGACCCTCGCGGGCCTCACCGATGGCACGGTGGACGTCATCATCGGCACCCACCGCCTGTTGACGGACAAGATCCAGTTCAAGGACCTCGGCCTCGTCATCATCGACGAGGAGCAGCGGTTCGGCGTCGAGCACAAGGACGCCCTCAAGAAGCTCAAGACCAACGTCGACATCCTCGCGATGAGCGCGACCCCCATCCCGCGCACGCTGGAGATGGCGGTCACGGGCATCCGTGAGATGTCGACGCTCGCGACGCCGCCGGAGGACCGCCACCCGATCCTCTCGTTCGTCGGCCCGTACAACGAGAAGCAGGTCGCGGCAGCGATCCGCCGTGAGCTGCTCCGCGAGGGGCAGATCTTCTTCGTGCACAACCGGGTGTCCTCGATCAGCCGGGTCGCGTCGCAGATCGCCGAGCTCGTGCCGGAGGCGCGCATCGCGATCGCGCACGGCCAGTTGGGGGAGGCTGCTCTGGAGCAGGTCGTGGTCGACTTCTGGGAACGGAAGTTCGACGTGCTCGTCTGTACGACGATCATCGAGACCGGGCTCGACATCTCCAACGCGAACACGATCATCATCGACCGTGCCGACAAGTACGGGTTGAGTCAGCTCCACCAGTTGCGCGGCCGTGTTGGTCGCGGCCGGGAGCGCGCCTACGCGTACTTCCTGTACGACGAGCACAAGCCGCTGTCGGAGACCGCGCACGACCGCCTGTCCACGATCGCGGCGAACAACGAGCTCGGCAGCGGCATGCAGGTCGCGCTCAAGGACCTGGAGATCCGTGGTGCGGGCAACATGCTCGGCGGCGAGCAGGCCGGGCACATCGCGGGTGTCGGGTTCGACCTGTACCTGCGGATGATCGGCGAGGCGGTGTCCACCTTCAGAGGCGATGTCGCGGAGGGGCAGACGGAACTCCGTCTCGAACTGCCCGTCGACGCCCACATCCCGGAGGACTACGTCGACAGTGAGAGGCTGCGCCTCGAGGCGTATCAGAAGCTGTCCGCGGCGTCCGGTCCTGCCGCGAAGGCCGGCCAGATCGAACTGGTGATCGACGAACTCACCGACCGCTACGGCGAACCGCCCGAGCAGGTGCGCAACCTCATCGCCGTCTCCCGGCTGCGTCAGCGTGCGCAGCAGTCCGGGCTGAGCGATGTCGTCGCAATGGGCAGCAATCTCCGGGTCGCACCGGCTGACCTGCCAGATTCGATCCAGGCGAGGCTCCGGCGGATGCATCCTGGCGCGAAGTACCTGTCGCAGGCGAACGCGTTGATGGTGCCGATGCCGCGGGTCAACGACGAGGCGCTGCCGGATGCGGACCTCATCGACTGGGTGCACCAGTTCCTGACGGCGATCTTCCCCCTGCCGGACGTCCCGTCAGATCAGAAGTGAGGCGAGCCCCTAAGATTTTGCCGTGACCACCTCTTCCCTCTCCGCGCGGCTCTGGTGTGCCGCAGCCCTGCCCATCGGCCTCCTGATGCTCGCCGGATGCGCCGACGCATCCGGGGAGACGACCCGGTCGACGTCCGCTTCCTCGGAGACGGCGGCGCCCGTCGACGGGACCGCTTCCGGGTCTTCGGCCCTGGTGATCGGTTGTGATGACGTGGCCGCTGTGGCTGCGCCGATCACGGGAGCCTTCTCCTTCTCGGCGGACGACTCTTCCGAGGACTCCTCCGGGACGACGTGTGTGTGGACCAACGCAGCACTGGACGCCGGGGAGAGCAACATCGAGGACTACGCCGCGCTCGGGATCACGGTCGACGGCACGGCGTGGAGCGCCGACGACCTCGCCACCTTGGCCGGAGCGACGGACCATCCGCGCGCTGCGGCCTTGGGCGGTCGGCTCCTGCTGGGTTCCGACGCCGCGACGCTCGGCGAGGCCGGATCCGTGCAGGTGCTCTATCCGGAGGGGACAGTCACCGTGGTCGCCACCGGCACCCTGCTCGGAGCGTCCCCGGACACGCTGATTCCCGTGGACTCGGTCGTAGACGTCGCGGTCGCTGTCGCAGGGCTCCGCCGCTAGTCTCGCTCACTGAGGGGCCCTCGGTCCCTGAGCGCTGGCCCCCGGTCCCTGAGCTTGTCGAAGGGCGCTGCTGCTGGTCCCGGTCCCTGAGAGCGGGGCACCGGTCCCTGAGCTTGTCGAAGGGCACTTCGACAAGCTCAGTGACCGGGCGATTGAAGTTCAGTGACCGCGCGCAACAAGCTCAGTGACCGCGCGCGACACCGGCGGTCACTCCGCCTCAACCGGTCCCTGAGCCTGTCGAAGGGACCGAAGCGCGCGATGCTGCGCGGCCAACCGGCTGACCAGGATCCCGGACACGATGATCGAGATCCCCGAACCGATGAGGACGGCGAGCGTCCCCTCGTTCCGGATCTCCGGCAGGCCCTCGAACGCGAGGTCGTTCATGAGTAGCGACACGGTGAACCCGATGCCGCCGAGCGCACCGACCGTCGCAAGCCCCATCAGACTGATGTTGGGTTTGGACCCGCGCGGCCCGACGAACGTGCCGATCCACCCGCCCAGCCCGATGCCGATGATCTTGCCGACGGGCAGCGCCACGATGATGGCCCAGAACGGTGCGCTCAGTTGGGTGATCGGGATGCTCGGGACGGCGACGAGCGCCGCTGAGAACGCGAACAGCGGCAGGACGACGCCGTTGGTGAACGGTTCGAGGGTGTGCCGGAGTTTCACGGCCGGGCGGTGCCGCATCGCGAGTCCCAGTGCAACACCGGCGATCGTGGCGTGCACGCCGGACTGCGCGACGAGGCCCCAGGCGACGAGCGCGAGCGGGACCATCAGGATCCCAGCGAGCACACGCCATCGGCCGCCCAACAACCGGCTCAGCAGCCCGAAGGCGACCACCACGACCGCCGCGAGGGCGAGCAGGAGGAGCTGGGGCTGCTCGGTGAAGAACACGGCGATGATGATGATCGCGATGATGTCGTCGAGGATCGCCAGGGCGAGGAGGAATACCCGCAGCCGGCCGGGCAGCCCCTTGCCGAAGATGGCGAGGACGCCGAGCGCGAAGGCGATGTCGGTGGCGGTCGGGATGGGCCATCCGCGTTGGAAGTCGGTGCCGGCGGTGATCGCGAGGAAGATGAGCGACGGGACGAGGACTCCGCCGACGGCGGCGATGGCGGGTCTGATCGCTTTGGAGACCGAGTTGAGTTCTCCTGCGACGAGTTCGTGTTTCAGCTCGATGGCGGCGACGAAGAAGAACACGGCGAGGAGGCCGTCGCTGATCCAGTGGCCGAGCGAGAGGTCGAGCCCGGTCCCCGGGATGGCGATGTGGAACTGCTGGATGGCGAACGCGCCGGCTGCGAGCGGCGAGTTGGCGATGAGGAGGCCGAGGACGGCGCCGGCGAGGAGGAGGAATGCCGCCACACGCTCTGATCGGATGATGCTCATGGGACTCCTGGTGGGCTGGGAGCGGCGAGTGCGCTGCGGTTTCGGGTCGTTGACGTCTTCGTCGACCAGACTTCCCGACACACCAGTCACCAGTATATCTCGCGGGGCTCCGTGGGAGCTGGGCGGCGCGCGGGATTTCCGGGATCATCGTGGCCGGGCGGCGTTAGTCTGGTGCGGACGGTGAAGTCGATGCGGAGGACTCAGATGGCGGGCACAACGGCACGGACGACGACGGCACGGACCACAACGACACGGACGGCCACACGGAAACGGTCGGCAGCCGAGGACGACGCGCAGCAGGTCGCCCCCGAGATCGACCACCGGGCGATCGCCTCCGATGCGGTCGCCGAACTCCGTCGTGTGTTCGACCGTGGCACGACCAAGCCGTACGCGTGGCGTCTTCGCCAGTTGAAGGCGCTCAAGCAATTGCTCGTCGAGCGTGGCGGGGAGCTCGAACGGGCCCTGCGCACCGACCTCGGCAAGAGTGGCACGGAGTCGCAGCTGACCGAGATCGGCCTCATCGTCGCCGAGCTCGATCACACGATCCGCCACCTGCGCGGATGGTTGCGTCCGAAGCGCGTCGCCGTGCCCGTCGCACTCGCCCCGGCGACGGCGAAGGTCGTCTCCGAGCCGCTCGGCGTCGTCCTCGTGATCGGTCCGTGGAATTATCCGGTGCAGCTGTGCGTCGGTCCCGTCATCGGTGCGCTCGCCGCCGGCAACACGATCGCGCTCAAGCCCAGCGAACTGGCCCCCGCAACGAGTGCGGCGCTCGCGAGGCTGCTGCCCGAGTACCTGGACGACCGCGCGATCACTGTCCTGGAGGGCGGCCACGAGATCGTCACGGCGCTCCTCGAGGAGCGGTTCGACCACATCTTCTACACGGGCAGCGGCGCCGTCGGCCGGATCATCGCGCGCGCGGCGGCGGAACACCTGACGCCCGTCACACTCGAACTCGGCGGCAAGTCGCCCGTTTATGTCGACGACACGGTCGACCTCGCGGACACCGCGCGGCGCATCGTGTGGGGCAAACTGTTGAACGCCGGGCAGACGTGCGTCGCGCCCGACTACCTGCTCGCCACCCGCTCCGTCGCCGACCGACTGGTTCCGTACCTGAAAGATGCCGTCCGAGAGCTCTACGGCCCGGATCCGGCGTCGAGTCCCGACTACGGACGCATCATCACGGAGCGCCACCAGGCGCGGATCACCGGGCTGCTCGACGGGCTGACTCCGGCCTTCGGCGGTGAATCCGATGCGGCGGAACGCTACATTGCGCCGACCGTTGTGAACGGTGTCGATCCGCAGGCCCCGATCATGCAGCAGGAGGTCTTCGGACCGCTGCTCCCCATCGTCCACGTCGGCGGCTTGGAGGAGGCCATCGCGCACATCCGCGCCGGCGATAAACCCCTCGCGCTCTACGTGTTCAGCGACGACCAGTCCACGCGCCGCCGGTTCACGACCGACACGTCCTCCGGTGCGCTCGCGTTCGGGATCCCGGCGGCGCACCTGCTCGTCCCAGGGCTGCCGTTCGGCGGAGTGGGGGAGAGTGGGATGGGCCGCTACCACGGCAAGTACTCGTTCGACACGTTCAGCCATGAGAAGGCCGTGCTGTCGAAGCCGCTGTCGCCCGACACGATGTCGCTCGTATATCCGCCGTTCACCGAGGCCCGCGATCGCATCGCCAGGATCATCGCCCGCACCGGCCGTGGAGAGCGTGGTCCGGCGGCGTGAGTGCTGAAACGACGGCGTCGACGTCAGGATCGGTGGTTGCTGGTGCCTCGCCTGGTGCCTCGCCTGCGGCCGAACTCGTCGATGCGATGCGACAGATCCGCGACCGGTGCGTGTGGACCAAGGGCATCGACCACGATGCGCTCGTGCCGTACCTCATCGAGGAGAGCTATGAGCTCGTCGAGGCGATCGAGGACGGCTCGCGTGCGGAACTGATCGAGGAGCTCGGTGACGTCCTGTGGCAGGTCGTGTTCCACGCCGAGATCGCCTCACGGGACCTGGAGGAGCCGTTCGACTTCGACGACGTGGCCCGCGCGGTCACGGAAAAGATGGTGCGTCGGCATCCGCACGTGTTCGGCGACGAGGTCGCGTTGACGCCCGAGGACGTCATCCGGGTGTGGAACGCGGCGAAATCGACGGAGAAGTCCACCCGCACGAGCGTCCTCGACGGGATCCCGCGGGCGATGCCGTCGCTCGCGCTCGCCGACAAGGTGCTGGGCCGGGCGGCGAAGGTCGGGGTCGAGCCTGCCGAGGTGGACGCGAGCGTTGCCGCAGCCGATGAGGAGGCACTCGGTGTGCAACTCCTCGCGATCGTCGCCGAGGCACGAGGTCGGGGCCTCGATGCCGAGCGGGCGCTCCGCGGCGCGCTCCGTACGCTCCAGGGCGACATCCGTTCCGCAGAGACACTTCGACAAGCTCAGTGACCGGTCCTCTCAATCCCTGAGCCCGTCGCCCCGGTCCCTGAGCTTGTCGAAGGGCCCACCCCACTCGGTCTCAGAGTCTGTCGCGCCGGTCCCTGAGCTTGTCGAAGGGCCCACTCCACGCGGTCCCTGAGTCTGTCGCCCCGGTCCCTGAGCTTGTCGAAGGGCTCAGGCCGCAGCAGGCTCCGTCTCCTGACGCCTGATTTGGGGAGTATCAAAACTGGTCGGTCGCCCAATACGCTTCGAGCATGAGTGATGACAGCAAACCGATCAGCCGCGAGGAGATCGAGACGAAGTACGGTTCCGGTCCGACGGAGGCTGTTCGAAAGAACCCGTACTTGACTGCGCTCGCGATCATCGGCATCGCTGGCACACTGCTGGGGCTGTTCTTGCTCCTTGTCCCGAGCGCGTTCGCGCTTAGTACGGTTCTTCTCGGCGTCGGTGTCAGTTCATTCCTGTTGTGGCTGGTTGCAGGCGCGATCGTCGTCGCGATCGAGGCGACTGTGCGTCGGTAGTCGTGCGGAGCATGAATGCTCCTATTCCGCTCTCTTCAGAGGGCCCACCCCCGGTCCCTGAGCTTGTCGAAGGGCTCAGGCCGCAGCGGGCTCCGTCTGGGAATCGACTGGCGCCGGAGCCTCCGGCACGCCCTTGGGCATAAACGACACCGCGATCAGCGCTCCCACCGCCACAACCGCCAACGCGATGAACACGAGGTGCACGGCCGCCGTCAGCTCCGCCGGAGACGGATCGCCCGCGTGCGCACCGAGCTTCGCATTGACGATCGCCCCGAGCACGGCGACCCCGATCGCACTGCCGATCGACCGGGCGAACAGGTTCGTCCCGGTCACCACACCACGCTCGCTCCACCCGACGCTCGACTGCGCCGCGATGAGCGTCGGCGTCGCGACGAGGCCCATGCCGCCGCCGATGACGAAACAGAACAGTGCGACGAGCCACACGGGGGAGTGCGCCCCGATGAGGAGCATCAGCCCGGTGCCGGCCACCACGAGGCCCGTGCCGATCATCCCGGTCGCCCGGAATCCGATGCGCAGATACAGCCGTCCGCTCTGTGCTGCGGCGATGGGCCAGCCGATCGTGAGCGCGGCGAGCGCGAAGCCCGCGATGAGCGCGCTCGTCCCGAGCACCTGTTGCGCGAACGTCGGCACGTAAGAGGACAGCCCGAGCATGATGGCGCCGACGCCCGCGGAGGTGATGCTGCTGGCAACGATGACTCGTCGCTTGAAGATCCACAGCGGCAGGATCGGGTGTGCTGCGCGACGCTCGACGAGGACGAACGCGACGAGCATCGCAAGCGACAACCCGAACACGCCGAAGCTCAGCGGCGATTCCCACGCCCAGGCTTGGCCGCCTTCGAGCAGTCCGAGGAGGAGCAGCGTGCTGCCCCCGGTGAGGAGGATCGCCCCGGCGTAGTCGATCGTCTGCTTCGTGCGTTCGAAGCGCTCGCGGAGGTTCAGCCAGACGAGGAGGCCGGCGAGGAGGCAGAGCGGGATGTTGACGAAGAAGATCCAGCGCCAGGAGATGAAGTCGGAGAACACACCGCCGAGGGTGGGGCCGACGACCGAGGAGATCGCCCACACGCTCGCGATGTACCCCTGCGCCTTCGCGCGTTCCTGCAGCGTGTAGATGTCGCCGGCGATCGTGACGCTCATCGGGAGGACCGCGCCGGCGCCGAGTCCCTGGATGAGGCGGAACGCGATGAGGGCCGGCATGTTCCAGGCGAGGCCGCAGAGGATCGACCCGAGCAGGAACAGTCCGATGCCGACGAGCATGACCGGTTTGCGTCCGTACATGTCGGCGAGTCGGCCGTAGATCGGCACCGAGACCGCCTGCGCGAGGAGGTAGATGGAGAACAGCCACGGGAACTGCGAGAACCCGCCGAGGTCCTTGACGACGCTCGGGACAGCGGTCGCGATGATCGTGGAGTCGATGGCGACGAGCGCGGTGCTGAGCATCAACGCGATCAGGATCGGGCCTCGATCGGATCGGAATCCGACTCCGCCGCTGTGAGATGCTGCAGCCATCCGTGTTGCTCCGTTCCGGAGGCAGCCTACTCGGCCTCCCAACACCTCAAGGCGTGTGGCCCGTCCCGTATTCCGCCCTGGTGCCCTCGGTCCTCCGGTCCCTGAGCTTGTCGAAGGGTCCGCTGTTGTCCCTCCCACTTCGACAGGCTCAGTGTCCGGGGTCCGGGGTCCGGGGTTACCGGTCCCTGAGCGTGTCGAAGGGTCCGCGGTCACCCCTCCCACTTCGACAGGCTCAGTGTCCGGGGCGGCCGGTCCCTGAGCTTGTCGAAGGGCCCACCTCATCCCCGATGACCGCCACGGGCCCGGACACCCTCGCCGTGCCATCGAGCACCTCGACCTCGATGCGGCTCGTCCGCCCCATCTCGACGCCCTGCACGATCGTGAACCGATCGCCCGTCGCCACATGGCCGACGGCTCGCAAATACCCGGCGAATGCCGCTGCGGCCGCGCCGGTCGCCGGGTCCTCGACGACCCCGCCCCAGGGGAACGGGTTGCGTGATCTCCACTCGGACGGCCCGGTCGGTGCGACGAGTTGGACGGTGATCCAGTTCTCGGCTCTGGACAGCTGCCGCAGCGCATCGAAGTCGTAGTCGAGGTCCGCGAGCCGTGCGACGTCTCTGGCGACGAGCACCGGATGCTGGTTCCCGCCGAATCCGATGGCCGGCGGATAGGCCGGGTCGAGATCCGCCGCACTCCACCCGAGGAGGCCGAGCAGGGTGTCGAGGAGTGCGCCGTCGATGGGCGTGCTGGAGATCGGCGGACTCTGCAGCGAACCGATGATGAACTGACCGCGCTGCTCGGCGGAGACGGGCACCGGCCCGACGTTGGTGTGCAGATCGAACGCGCCGAACCCGAGTTCTCGCCCAAGTGCCGCGGCGAGTGCGACCGTCGCGTGCCCGCAGAAGTCCACTTCGCCCTCCGGTGCGAAGTACCGGACCGTCAGGGGTGCGCCGGCATCCAGAGCAGACGTCACGAACGCTGTCTCGCTGTACCCGACCTCTGCCGCGATGTCCTGCATCTCGTCTGCGCCGAGGTCCTGGGCGTGCAGGACCACACCGGCCGGGTTGCCGGAGTCCGGGTGCTCCGCGAAGGATGCGTAGCGTTCGACATGCGGTTTCCGGGGCATGTCTGCTCTTCTCTGGGGCGTTCTGGGTGTGCGCTGCGCCGACTGGCCGATGGGCGCGATGGTTCTTGGGACAGGTCAAGGCGCCGGCGTCGGCTGGTATTCCGCCGCGAACGCCGACTCCGTCTCCATGCCAGAATGTCAGTCATGGCTGCTCCTGTAACCCCGCCTCGTGGCATGCGTGATTTCCTTCCCACCGACAAGGCGAAACGGGAGCACGCGCTCAGCACGATCCGTCGCACCTTCTCCTCGCACGGCTTCGACGAGATCGAGACGCCGATGGTGGAGGACTACGACCGACTGCACTCGGGCCTCGGCGGGGACAACGAGAAGCTGGCCTTCAACATCCTGAAGCGAGGCCTGTCCGATGAGGACGTCGCGGCCGGCGCATCGGACCAGGCATCCCTCACGGACCTCGGGCTCCGCTACGACCTGACCGTCCCGCTCGCCCGGTACTACGCGACGCACCGCGCGGAGCTGCCCCCGGTCTTCCGTTCCATCCAGATCGGGCCGGTCTGGCGCGCCGAGCGACCGCAGAAGGGGCGTTACCGCCAGTTCGTGCAGTGCGACATCGACATCATCGGCGAGTCGTCCAACCTCGCGGAGGTCGAGCTCATCACCGCTACGGTCGCGACGCTGCGCGAGCTGGGCATCGAGGGTTGCACGGTCCGTATCAACGACCGTCGCCTCCTGATCGGCATGCTCGAGACGCTCGGGTTCCCAGAGGCGAGCCACGCGCAGGTCCTCATCACGATCGACAAGCTCGACAAGGTGGGCCAGACGGGTGTCGTCGCAGAGCTCCGCGACCGCGGTGTCGACGCTGCGGCCGTCGATGCGCTCGAAGCGTTCTTCAACCGCCCGCAGACCTTGGAGGTCAACTCCTTCGGTGAGCGTGCCATCCGTAAGGCGTTGCCGGCCGGCGTTGATGACGTCGTCGTCGCCGAGCTCGATGCGCTCGGTCGCGCCGTGCTCGCTGCGACCTCCGTCGGTGTTGACGACCCGAGCCCGCTCGACGGGCCGCTCGTGTTCGACTCGTTCCTCGTGCGCGGCATGGGCTATTACACGGGCACGATCTTCGAGATCGCGCACCCGGACCTCGGGTATTCCTTGGGCGGTGGCGGTCGATACGACGGCATGATCGGTCGGTTCCTCGGGCAGGACGTCCCGGCCGCCGGGTCCTCGATCGGATTCGAGCGCATCGTGGATCTCGTCGAGTTGCCGTCGGATGCCATCGACGACGCCATCGTCCTCGTGCACGACCGTGACGTCCCGCCGGTGACGCTCGTCGCCCTGAAGGCCGAGCTCGTCGCGACGGGCCGCCGGGTCCGCCTGGAACCGCGCGTCAAGAACCTCAAGGCGCTCCTCGACCGCGTGACGGCCGCCGGCTTCGGCTCCTTCGCCTTCGTCACGCCCACCACCACCCTCGCGACCCTCGACCCCAAGTCGCTCCGCTCCTAACCCCTTCCTCTCTCTGCCGAGGGGTCGCAAATTGCGGGTCCCGGCGCCTCGCACCCGCAATTTGCGACCCCTCGACGGATGGGGGGATGGGGCGGGGTGGGATGGGCGACGAGTGTTGGGTGGGGCTTCAGAGAGCGTTCAGGGCGAAGAGGCAGGATGGGAGGCCGACAGTGCACGACGCCTTCGGCGCGTGACGCTGACTGCGCACGACGCCTTCGGCGCGTGACACCGACGGCGCGAGACGCTGGACGACACCCCGAACCGACAGGACCCGATGACCCTCACGACAGCACCACGCCGTCCTGAGGCGAACCGTCCGACGGCGACGAAGCGGCGCACAAGTCCGACCCGGCGCCGCGCGACCGGGCTGACGCTCGTCGTCGGCGTGCTCCTGGCGGTCGGCCTCGGTGCGCACGCACTCGTGCCGGACATCGCCGGACTCGGACTCGTCTGGGAGAGCGCGCTCGTGTGGAGCTGGGTGCTGCTGCCGGTGCTCCTCGTCTCGATGCTCGTGGCCCGCACGCCTGGCGCCGTCGTCGGCTTCCTCGCGCCGGCGATCGTCTGGAGCGTGATGTTCGGCGGTGCGCTCGTCCCGCTGGGCGACAGCCGGGCATCGGTCCCAGCCGATGACGCGATCACGGTCGCCAGCCAGAACCTCGGTCCTGCAGGCGACCCGGCCGTCATCGCGTCCGCGCTCGCCGCGAGCGGCGCAGACCTCATCGCCCTGCAGGAGCTGACCGGCGACGACCGCGAACCGGTCGAGAACGTCCTCTCCGCCGAGTACCCGCACTCGGTGATCACCGGGACGGTCGGCCTGTGGAGCAAGTTCCCGATCGACGACTCCATCGGACTCAAACTCGGCCTCGACTGGTACCGGGCAATCAACGCGGTCGTCACCACCCCGGCCGGCCTCGTGAGCATCTACGTCATCCACGCGGACTCCGCGAGGCCCGGCGCGCACGGCGACCGGGACACGATGCTCGCACAGCTCGCCGACGAGGTGCGGGCGAACACCCGTCAACACGTCATCGTCCTGGGCGATTTCAACGCGTCGCCGTCCGATCGTGCGCTCGCCGCTCTGCAATCAGAGGTGCACGAGGCCAATCAGTCCGATGGCGGCTTCGGGCTCACCTGGCCGGCCGGTGCGCCGCTCATCCGGCTGGATCACGTGTTCACGCGCGGATTGACGCCGACGTACAACGGGGTCGTGGAGTCGTCCGGCAGCGACCACCACGGTGTGGTGGCGTCGTTCAGCATCGCGGAGTGAGGTCCGGGCGGTGGGCCTCGCGGGCCCTTCGACAGGCTCAGGGACCGGGGGACGGGCCCTTCGACAAGCTCAGGGACCGTGGGCCCTTCGACAAGCTCAGGGACCGCGGGGACCGGGGACGACCGGTCCCTGAGCCTGTCGAAGGGCCCGGAAGGACGGCCTACTCCGCCGCGAGCAACCCCAGCGTGTCCACAACTCGGTTGGAGAAGCCCCACTCGTTGTCGTACCAGGCCACGACCTTGACGTGCTTCCCCTCGACACGCGTGAGCGCGGAGTCGAAGATCGCCGATGCCGGGTTCCCGGTGATGTCACTCGACACGATCGGGTCCTCGGTGTACTCCAGGATCCCGTCGAGCGTGCCGGCGGCGGCCGTGCGGTAGGCATCGAGGACCTGCTCGCGGGTGACCTCGCGGGCCACCGTCGTGTTGAGCTCGACGATCGATCCCACCGGAACGGGCACGCGGATCGAGTCGCCGGAGAGCTTGCCGTCGAGCTGCGGCAGCACCAGGCCGATCGCCTTCGCCGCGCCGGTCGTGGTCGGGACGATGTTCACACCGGCCGCACGTGCGCGTCGCAGGTCACGGTGCGGACCGTCCTGCAGGTTCTGTTCCTGCGTGTAGGCGTGGACGGTCGTCATGAACCCGTGCTCGATGCCGGCGAGTTCGTCGAGGACCGCGGCGAGTGGTGCGAGCGCGTTGGTGGTGCAGGAGGCGTTGGAGACGATCGTGTGCACGGCCGGGTCGTAGGCCTCGGTGTTGACGCCGAACGCGAGTGTGACGTCCGCGTCGGTTGCCGGTGCGCTCACGAGGACGCGCTTCGCGCCGGCGTCGAGGTGGGCGCGCGCGGCGTCTGCCGAGGTGAAGCGGCCGGTGGATTCGAGGACGAGTTCGACGTCGAGCTCGGCCCAGGGGAGATTCGCCGGTTCGCGTTCGGCGAGGACGCGGATGCGCTTGCCGTTGACGACGAGGGTGTCGCCGTCGACCTCGACGGTGCCGTCGAATCGGCCGAGGGAGCTGTCGTAGCGCAGGAGGTGGGCGAGCGTCTCCGGCGCGGTGAGGTCGTTGATCGCGACGACTTCGAGGTCCGTGTCGCGTCCTTCGAGGGCGCGGAGGACGTTGCGGCCAATGCGGCCGAAGCCGTTGACGGCGATGCGGGTCATGGTGGTGGTTCCTTTCGTCGACGAGGTTCGTCTCGTCAACGTTCGTCGACATCGAGCACCTCCGGCAGTGGCCGCAGCGACAGTCCTCGCAAGGATCACGCCACCCGGCCGTGCTGGCGACCGCAAGGATCCTGCCAACTTTTTCGAGCCGATCGAGCCGATCGAGCCGATCGAGCCGATCGCGCCGCTCCGGTCGGCTGGCCCGCATCGAATCCATCGACCCGACCCGACACGACGACCCGACCCTCCGCGCTACTCCGTCGGCTGGACGAAGGTGTGGCGGTACTCGCTCGGCGAGGTCCCGAGCACCCGGTGGAAGTGCATCCGCAGGTTCGCGCCGGTGCCGAGACCGACTTGGTCCGCGATCTGTTCGACGCCGAGTTCGCTCCGCTCCAGCAGCTCGCGTGCCAGGTCGATGCGCGCCCGCAGCACCCACTGCATCGGCGTGTACCCGGTCTCCTCGACGAAGCGTCGGGAGAAGGTCCGCGTCGACACGCTCGCGTGCCCGGCCAGGTCGGCGACGGTCAACGGCTGTTCGAGGCGTTCCAGCGCCCAGTGCCTCGTCGCCGCGAACACCTCGCCCACCGGTTCAGGAACCGATCGCGGCACGAACTGCGCCTGCCCGCCGCTGCGGTAGGGGGCCGCGACGAGTCGCCTCGCGACCTGGTTCGAGAGCCCGACGCCGTGGTCGCGTCTGACGAGGTGCAGGCACAGGTCGACGCCGGATGCCGCGCCGGCCGAGGTGAGCACATCGCCCTCGTCGACGAACAGCACGTCCTCGTCGACGTGCACGAGCGGGTGCTTCTCCTGCAGGATCCGCGTGTAGTGCCAGTGGGTCGTCGCCCGTTTGCCGTCGAGGAGGCCCGTCGCGGCCAGGGCGAATGCGCCCGTCGAGATGGCGGCGAGCCGCGTGCCCCGTGCGTGCGCGGCGAGCAGTGCGTCGAGGACCGCTTGCGGCGGGTCCTCCTTCGCGGGTTCCCGGTAGCCGGGGATGAAGACCGTGTCGGCCCACGCGATCGCCTCCAGCCCGTCGGCCACGTGGTAGGCGAGCCCGTCCCCGCCGCGCACGAGTCCGGCGCTCGCCCCGCAGACCCGCACCTCGTACGGCATGCTGGACCGCCTCGTGAACACCTGCGCCGGAATCCCGACGTCGAGCGGCTTCGCGCCTTCGAGCACAAGTACGGCGACCCGGTGGATGCTTCGGCTTCGTGCCACGGCTGGCCTCTCGTTCGGGATGGTTCGTGTGATGCGCTGTGCTTCGCTCGCCGCGGGCTGGCGGTGCGGCCGCGCGATCAGCCGTCGAGGACGGCGTCCAGGGTGTTGCGTCCGATGGCCGCGAACACGGGGTCGTCGTCCGATGCGGCGACGAGCGCCGTCCCGATCGCGATCGCCCAGCCGCGTGCCCGCAACCAGGTGGCGGCATCGATGGTCCGGCCGTCCTCGATGGACCGGCGGAAGAGCTCCCGTCCGGCGTCGTCGAACACGAGCCAGGCCGCGGCGAGGTCGGTCGCCGGGTCGCCGGCGGTCAGATCCCCGAAGTCGATGACGCCGGACAGCGCGCCGTCCGCAACCAGGAGGTTTGCCGGGTGCGGGTCGCCGTGCAACCAGACCGGCGGTCCCGTGAACGGAGCGGCGGCGAGGGCGTGCGACCACAGGGCCTGCAGTTCATCCGCCCGGTGGAACCCGTGCCATCGCAAGCGCTCTGAGACCGTGTCGTGCCGATGCGCGAGGGGGACGCCGCGCACGGGATTGGGCGGAGCATCGCTCGGCGCCGGCCGGTGCAGCTGCAGGAAGAACGTGGCGAGCTCGTGCGCGATGGAGCGGCGGTGGGCCCGCGACGTCGAGGAGACGGCCTCGCCCTCCAACCACGGCACAACACTCCAGGACCACGGGAACGCATCGGACGGCGCACCGACCCGCACGGGTGTCGGCACTCTGACGTCGAGCACGTCCGCCAGCCGAGGGAGCCACCGCTGCTCGTGCTCGATGAGGTGCGCGGCAGCCTCGCGACGGGGCATCCGGACGGCGAGATCACGGCCGAGCCGGAAGATCGTGTTGTCCCAACCGGCGTTCTCGACGCGGAGCGGACGGCCGGCCAGATCCGGGTGCTGTTCGAGCAGCAGGCGGGAGACGAGCGTCCGATCGACGTCGATGTCGGCGTGGGGCTTGACGGCCATCGGTTCACCTCCCGTTCGTTGGTCCGATGCTAGCCTCCGGGCGGCGTGTCACTAGACTGAAACCGGACCGAGGACGTTCCTGTTCCACTTTCCCATCCCCACAAGGAGAACACCCGTGGCACTCATCGAGGCAGTAGGCGCTCGCGAAATTCTTGACTCCCGTGGCAACCCGACCGTTGAGGTCGAGGTGCTGCTCGAAGACGGTGTGGTCAGCCGCGCCGCCGTTCCATCCGGCGCTTCCACCGGCGCGTTCGAAGCATACGAACTGCGCGACGGCGACAAGGGTCGCTACCTCGGCAAGGGTGTCGAGAAGGCGGTCGACGCCGTCCTCGACGAGATCGGCCCGGCACTCGAAGGCCTCGAGGCCGACGACCAGCGCCTCGTCGACCAGACGCTCATCGAGCTCGACGGCACGGAGAACAAGAGCCGCCTCGGCGCCAACTCGATCCTCGGCGCCAGCCTCGCGGTCGCACGCGCCGCTGCTGACTCCGCAGACCTGCCGCTCTACCGCTACGTCGGTGGCGCCAACGCACACGTCCTCCCCGTCCCGATGATGAACATCATCAACGGTGGTTCGCACGCCGACACCGGCGTCGACATCCAGGAGTTCATGATCCTCCCGATCGGCGCCTCGTCGTTCAAGGAAGCGCTCCGCTGGGGCACCGAGACCTACCACACGCTGAAGGGCCTCCTCAAGGAGCAGGGCTTCGCGACCGGCCTCGGCGACGAGGGCGGCTTCGCTCCCGACTTCGAGCACAACCGTGCGGCACTCGACTTCATCGTCGCCGCCATCGAGAAGGCCGGCTTCACGCTCGGCACAGACATCGCGCTGGGCCTCGACGTCGCATCGTCCGAGTTCTACAAGGACGGCGCGTACCACTTCGAGGGCAAGCAGCTGAACAGCACCGAGCTCACCGCGTACTACGCGGACCTCGTCGCCAACTACCCCCTCATCACGATCGAGGACCCGCTGGCCGAGGACGACTGGGAGGGCTACGCGCACCTCACCCCCGAGCTCGGCTCGAAGGTCCAGATCGTCGGCGACGACCTGTTCGTCACCAACCCGAAGCGTCTCGCGGACGGCATCAAGCGCGGTGCGGCCAACTCGCTGCTCGTGAAGGTCAACCAGATCGGCACGCTCACCGAGACGCTCGACGCCGTCGCCCTCGCACAGCGCTCCAGCTACACGACGATCCTCTCGCACCGCTCCGGTGAGACCGAGGACACGACCATCGCCGACCTCGCCGTCGCAACGAACGCCGGACAGATCAAGACCGGTGCGCCTGCCCGCAGCGAGCGCGTCGCGAAGTACAATCAGTTGCTGAGGATCGAAGAAGAGCTGGACACGGCTGCCGTCTACGCCGGCCGCAGCGCCTTCCCGCGATTCACCGCCTAGCATCGACATCCTGAGACTCTCTGGGGTGCCGATCGGCATCCCAGAGAGTCTTTGTCGTTCATCGGAGGGCGCCGCGTGAAGAAACCGTCGATGCCCCAGTCGAACGGGCCCCGCAAGGAGCCGAGACCAGGCACGGCGGGCGCCTCCGCCGGTGACGCGACCGGCGCGAAGTCGTCGGGGAAGCCGTCCGCGAAGCCGTCTGCGTCCGCGCCGCGTGCGTCGTCGGGCAAGGCGGCATCGAAAGCCTCCGCGTCCTCCGCCCCCGCATCGTCCAAGTCGGCATCGGGGAAGGGCACGTCCTCCAAGACCGCACCCTCGAAGGCCACATCGTCTCCGCGCCCGCCCCGCGACACGGCCGGCCCCCGTCGGCCCCAGCAGACCGGTGGACAGGGCGTCGGCGGTTGGCTGCGCAGCCTGCGCGTCTCCGGGTTCTCGGTGCTGCTCATCGGCATCCTGATCCTCGGGGTCATCGTCCTCGCGCCGAACCTCAAGACGTTCATCGAGCAGCGGCAGCAGATCGCGTCGCTGCAGCTCGACGTGCAGCGCACAAAGGCCCAGGTGGACGAGCTCACCAAGGAGCGCGCCAGGTGGAACGACCAGACCTACGTCATGACGCAGGCCCGCGAGCGTCTCTTCTACGCGCTGCCTGGTGAGGTCAGCTACATCGTCATCAACGACCTCGACCCCGCGAGCATCCCGGCCGGGAAAGAACCGGTGAGCGACGGCCTGGTCGCCACGAAGTCGGACTGGTTGCACGGGCTGCTGTCGTCGATCGTCGCGACCGGATTCTCGCCGGCTCCCGAGCACACCAAGGCGCCGAGCGGCACACCGGCCGATGCGCCGACCGACGCCCCGAAGGCCCCGTAGCGCACCGCTCCTGCGGAGCCTGGGATAATGGCTGCATGACCACCCCACCTTTCGGCCCGGTGAGCGAGCAGGACGTCGCGATCGTTTCGGCCCAGCTCGGACGCCCGGCGCGCAACGTCGTCGGCATCGCCGCGCGCTGCGTCTGCGGCGCCCCGACCGTCGTCTCCACCTCGCCGAGGCTTGCGGACGGCACCCCGTTCCCCACGTTCTACTACCTCACGCACCCCGGGGCGACGGCCGCCGTCTCCACGCTCGAAGCCACGCAGGTCATGAACGAGTACAACGACCTCCTGCAGGAGGACGAGGCGGTGCGCGAGCAGTACGCGCACGCCCACGAGGCGTACCTCGCCGACCGCACCTCGATCCAGGCGGTCGAGGAGATCGACGGCATCTCGGCCGGTGGGATGCCCACCCGCGTCAAGTGCCTGCACGCCCTCGTCGGGCACACCCTCGCGGCAGGCCCAGGCGTCAACCCCATCGGCGATCTCGCGCTCGCGCGATCCAGCTGGAGCCCGGAAGTATGCGTATGCGCCGACTACGGGGTGCCGACCGACTGACGCTCCCGGGTCGCGGCAGCACGCGACGCACGGGGGCTGGAGTGCAGGGATCACGCGCGGGGGCGCGGAAGCGGGGCTTCGTCGCGCGCGCGATTGCCGGGGCCGTCGCCGTGCTCCTGCTGGGCAGCATCGCCGCTCCCGCCCACGCCGACACGGTGCGCGACATGCAGTACTGGTTAAGCGACTACGGCTTCTCAACGGCGTGGAACACGACGAAGGGTGCAGGGGTCACGGTGGCCGTCATCGACACCGGGATCGCGAGCGGTCCTGCCGAGTTGAACGGCGCCGTCGTGGGCGGAATCGATGTGTCAGGGCTCGGCAGCCCGGACGGCCGGACCCCGGTCGGTGCGGAGGGCAGCAATCACGGTACGCTCGTCGCATCATTGATCGCGGGCCGGGGGAGGGGCGCAGGCGCCGGCGTCATCGGCGTCGCACCGGAGGCATCGCTCCTGTCGATCTCCGTCGGCTTCGGCGCCGACGGATCCAGTGTCATCCCCTGGGACGACCAGATCGCCAAAGCCATCCGCTGGGCCGTCGACAACGGCGCCGGCGTCATCAACATGTCCCTCACCCGCAACAGCCTGGACTGGCCGGAGAGCTGGGACAGTGCGTTCCTGTACGCATTCGAGCACAACGTCGTCATCGTGGCTGCGGCGGGCAACCGCGGGAGCGGGACCGTCGAGGTCGGTGCGCCGGCGACCATCCCCGGTGTGCTGACGGTCGCTGGGGTCGACCGTTCGGGCAGTGCGAGCTTCGACGCGTCGAGTCAGGGCATCACGATCGCGGTGGCGGCGCCGAGCGAACAGCTCGTCGGGGTGACGCCGGACGGCGGGTACGTCATGTGGCAGGGCACGAGCGGTGCCGCGCCGCTCGTCTCGGGTCTTGCCGCGCTCGTGAAGTCCGCGCATCCGGAGCTGAGTGCTGCCGATGTGATGGAACGGATCACCGCGACGGCGAAGCCCGCCGGCTCCTCCACACCGAGCCCCATCTACGGCTACGGCCTCATCGATGCCGCAAAAGCAGTGACCGCCGACGTCGGCCCGGCGACGACGAGCCCGGCGAAACAGCTGAGCGACTGGATCACGTTGTACCGCAGGGCAGAACAGACCCCTGATCAGCAAGAGAATCCGTCGACCGCTGCTCCCGCGCCGCCGACGATCCCACCGGCCGAGACAGGTGTTGTGCAAGCGAATCCGTTCCTGCCGACACCGGAGTCCCTCATGTACGTCTCCCTGCCGCTCGCCCTGCTCCTCGGAACTGGTAGCCTTGTCCTGCTCGGTGCCATCGGCGCTACCAGGCATTTCAAGCGGGTGCTGCGCAGGTAGCGCCCTTTCCGAATACTCAGTGTCAACGTAGGAGATCGTCCGCCGTGCCTAAAATTCTGATCGTCGGTGGTGGTTACGCCGGGTTCTACACCGCATGGAAGCTCGAAAAGCAGCTTCGCAAGGGTGAGGCCGAGGTCACCATCGTCGACCCGCTGCCGTACATGACCTACCAGCCCTTCCTCCCCGAGGTCGCTGCCGGGTCCATCGAACCGCGTCACGCGGTCGTCGCGCAGCGTCGTCACCTGAAGTCCACCAACGTCATCACGGCGAAGGTCACGGGCATCAACCACGCCGAGAAGAAGGCGACCATCACGCCTCCCGTCGGCGAGCCGTGGGAGATCGAGTACGACCAGATCGTCGTCACCGCCGGCGCCGTCTCTCGGACCTTCCCGATCCCGGGCGTCGCAGACGAGGCCATCGGCCTCAAGACCATCGAAGAGGCCGTCGCCATCCGCGACCGCGTCCTCACCAACTTCGACCGTGCTGCCAACCTGCCGGCCGGCCCCGAGCGCGACCGTCTCCTGACGTTCGTCGTCGTCGGTGGCGGCTTCGCCGGCATCGAGGTCTTCGCAGAGCTCCGTTCCTTCGCGAGCGCACTGCTCAAGAGCTACCCGCAGCTCACGTTCGACGACACCTCGTTCCACCTCATCGAGGCGATGGGGCGCATCATGCCCGAGGTCACGCTCGAGACCAGCCACTGGGTCCTCAAGAACCTCGCAGAGCGCGGCGCACTCGTCCACCTCGACACGCAGCTGAAGTCCGCTGTCGGCGGCGTCGTCGAGCTGTCCACCGGTGAGTCGTTCGAGAGCGACCTCATCGTCTGGACCGCCGGTGTGATGGCCAACCCGGGCGTCGTCCGTGGCGGCGACCTGCCCGTCGAGGAGCGCGGTCGCATCAAGACCCGTGCAGACCTCCGCGTCGGCACCGAGGAAGAGTTCGTCGAAGGCGCCTGGGCTGCCGGTGACGTCTCCGCCGTCCCCGACCTCACGGGTGGTGGCGTCGGCGGCTACTGCGTCCCCAACGCTCAGCACGCCGTCCGTCAGGGCAAGCTCCTCGCGAAGAACATCATCGCGGTCCTCCGCGGCGAGCAGACCAAGCAGTACGTGCACAAGAACATGGGTGCCGTCGCCGGCCTCGGTCTCGGCATCGGTGTCTTCCAGTCCGGCAAGATCGCCATCAAGGGCTTCCCGGCCTGGGTCGCGCACCGTGGCTACCACGGTCTGGCCATGCCGTCCTTCGAGCGCAAGTTCCGCGTGTTCTGGGGCTGGTGGAACAACTTCTGGCTCGGTCGCGACATCGTCTCGCTCGCCGCTCGTGAGTACCCGCGTGCAGCGTTCGAGGAGTTCGCTTCCCGTCCGAAGCCGCCGGCAGAGGCTGCTCCGGCTGCTCCGGCCGCCGCTGAGGCTCCTGCTGTAGCTGCCAAGCCTGCGACGAAGCCCCGCGCCAAGTCGACGACCGCTGCCGCGTCCGCTGCGGCGACCGACGAGAAGGCTCCTGCGAAGCCGGCCCGCAAGGCTCCCGTGAAGCGCACCCCGAAGCCGAAGGTCGCAGCCGAGGCTGCGCCGGCGACCGGTGCCGCCGCAGAGGACGCTGTCGCGACCCCCGCAGAGAAGTAGTCGGCCGGCCGTCCTCACGGACGGTCGCCTCACGCCGAACGGCGCCCGTGGATCCCACGGGCGCAGTTCGCGTTCCCGCCCACTTACCCGGACACGCCGCCGAGGGGAGGCTAACGGTCCTCCCCGCCGCCCGGGAGCGGCATTCTGCCGCCTCTCGGGCGGGCGTGCGGGTGCGCGGAGGCTGCGACGACACGGCGTCGGCGGCTCGATAGCATGGACGTCGGGCCCCCGTAGCCCAACTGGCAGAGGCAGACGACTTAAAATCGTCCGAGTGTGGGTTCGAACCCCACCGGGGGTACAGGAACAGGTGTCGATTCTTGACGGCCGCTCTGTTTGAGGAGTCCGGGAAAGACGTCGGTCGTTCAGACTCGGTCGTCATCGCCTAGGTGAACACGAGTTCTTTGCCGTGCTCTGCGCATTGCAAGAAGGCATCACCGAGCGAAGCCGGATCATTTGCTCCCGGCGCGGGACCTTTCCATACTGAGGGAAACGCTCGCGGAGGCGGGTGTGGCCTGGTGGCTGAGCTTGCGTCTCAGTCGTGCGGCAGGCTGTTCGACAAAGCGGTACATCGCATACGCGAAGACGAAGGAGAACGCGATCGCGATTGTTGCCGATGCGAGGTGGGGTACCGGGAGATACTTCTCAGCGACCATCAGGGCTGGTCTGTGGATGAGGTAGAGCGTGTACGACAGAGTTCCGACGAACGCCACCGGAGCCCAGTTCATCAGGCGCCCGATGATGGACTGCGGAGCGAGGATGAGCGGCAGGAAGACGCCGAAGAGGAGAATGCTCTGCACTGTGTATCCGATGGTCATTGAGAAGACCTGAGGCAACCAGCTGATCGCGAAGAACACTCCGGCGCAGACCAGCAGGATCGGAGTCAGCACCCACGGTCTGCGAGGCGGACGGACATCGCCGTGCATCGGATCCCAGCCAATCGCCATGATCGCGCCCCAGAGGATCGCGTCTGCCCGGGTATCAGTCGCAAGGTAGAGACGATCCCAGCTCGCACCGTGCGATTCGAGGTAGATCCGCCACGCGGCGATGATGAGGCACAACGCGATCAAGACGGCGACCTGGTGCGTGCGGCGCGGGAGCCATCGGCGCATCGCGACGTACAACAGCGTGAACAAGAGGTAGTAGTGCTCCTCGACGGCGAGTGACCAGAGGGCGTTCATCCCTGCCGGTAGCCCGTCGCGGCCGTCGAAGATGATGAAGTAATTCGACCAGAATGCAGCGGTTGAGAACACGCCCCAAGCAGTCATCCTCGCGACGAGCAGCCCTGTGAGCGTTGCGACGATTGCGAGCCCCAGCACGATGTACAGCGGCGGCAGGATGCGCAGAGCTCTCCTGAGGTAGAAGTCTTTGATTGAGACCGATCTGCGATTGTCGGCTTCAGTTCGCAGGAGCGAGGTGATGAGATACCCGCTCAAGAAGAAGAAGATCGTGACACCGGTTGAGCCGAGAATTGGTGTCGGGAGCTGTGCGTGCCCCCAGATCACGATGAGGATCGCGAGAGCACGTATGCCGTTGAGCGATGGAATGTAGCCGATCTTCGATGTGATTGATCCCGCTGAAGGCATGAGTGGATCGTAGCGGCAGTCAATGTCCAGTTTGTTTCGTGTGTCCGCCCTGGGATGAAGCCGGAGTGTCTGGCGAGATCTAGTGACGCGAGACGCGACCGTGGGCATCGACGGTCAGGATGAGCGACTCGATCTTCCGATTGACGACTCGGACGATGACGACGATGAGCCACAGGCCGGCCGTCACGAGGGTGAGGATCAAGTTCCAGAACCAGCCGATGCGCTTCTTGCGTTGCAGGACCGCCTGTTGCCCCTGCACGGATGAGACCGTCCAGCCCTTTGCGGCGTATCGCGCGACTTCGGCGTTCAGGATCGCGGTCAGCTGATCGATCGGCAGCGGTTGTGCAGCGCTCGGTGTGGCCATGTCGGTGAATCTATCAAGAACGCTTGTGCAACGCCATGGAACTGCTTGGCGGGGGACAGAGTCGACATGGCACGTGGATTCTCGGTCGGAGTGCGCCGGGCACAATCGAACTCTCTCGGAGCGCAGCTGGATAGCCGCGTGACCTGGTTTCCAGCCCCACGGACGCGCAGGACACCCACCGCTTGCCCGTCACGTGCCGCGGAGCCTCACGACCATCGGCTCCCAGCTCGGGCTGAGGTAGAGGGTGGCTGTTTCCGCGATGACGCCGAAGGTGTATGCGTCGTCGGTGATCGCGTCGGTGTACACGGTCTCGACCATCGGATTGCGCCGAAGGATCTCCTCGATGGCGCCTTCGACTCTGCTGGTGTCCATGTTCCTCCTCGCCCGGTCGCCACCAGATTGAGGGGCGAACCGTCCGGAACAAGAGCGGACGTCGGGTGCGAGCGCCGTCCGGACTGGTTCACCTCGGCCTCATCGTACGCCTGAGGCGGCACGGTGAACAGGGTGCAAATCCACGGTCGGTCGGCCGTCGTCAGACGCCCGGATCGGTCACCCCAGGAGTGTGTCGACGAGGCGCTCGGGGAATGCGTCGTCCAGGGTGTCCGGCAGGAAGACGGTCCGATAGACGATGGGTGCGATGAGCGCATCGATCAACGTGTCGGAGGACAGTCCGTCCGCAGCGGGTCGACCGGCGAAGAGCTCAGCCTCCTGGCGGCGGTCGCGCAGGCAGTCGGCCTGCCCGTCGCCGGCGACCGCGGCTCCGCCGCGCAGGATCTCGGCGTTGACCGGCTTGCGGTAGTGCTCGACGATCTCCCTCGTCCAGGCCGTGAGATCCGAACGGAGATCACCGGTGTCCGGGAGGGGACGCGCTGGATCGAGCCGATAGGTCGCCATGTCGTTGATGAGTGTTCCGAGGTCGCCCCAGCGTCGGTAGATGCTCGTGGGGTTGACTCCGGCACGCTCGGCGATGAGCGGGATGGTCACCTTCTCGCGCCCCTGCTCCTCGATGAGCTCGAACACGGCGTTCCGCACCGCCCGGATGACGAGCGCGCTGCGCCCGCCGACCCGCACGCCAGTTGTTGTGCTTTCCATTCGACCAGCATAAAGCAAACTCGATTGCTTTTGAAGAGCGATCGGAGTACAGTCCCCAAAGCAAACGAAATTGCTTTTAGGGATCGGAATCTGATGAGTACTCGCACACTGCCCGCTGGAGTGGCATTCGGCACGGCGGCGATCGCCTTCGGCTCGGTCATGGCGGCCGCCGGGGCGCCCAGCCCGCTGTTCGTCCTGTACCAGGAGGCGTGGCACTTCCCGGCCTGGCAACTGACGCTCGCCTTCTCGATCTATGCGATCACCCTGCTCGTCGCCCTCCTCATCGCAGGCTCGCTCTCCGACCACGTCGGGAGGCGCCCGCTCCTGATCGGATCGGTTGTTGTGCAACTGGTGGCGATGGCGATCTTCATCGTCGCCCCCAACATCGAGTGGGTCATCGTCGCGAGGGCGCTGCAGGGGATCGCAACGGGTGCCGCGACCAGCACGTTCAGCGCCTACATCGTCGAATCCGCTCCTGGGCGCTTCAAGAAACTCGGCAGCCTGATCGTCAGCATCGCCCCGGTCGGCGGGCTGGGGCTCGGCGCCGTCCTCACCGGCCTCGCGGTGCAGTTCAGTCCCGCACCGAGTCTCATCATCTTCAGCACCCTCTTCATCCTGTTCCTCGTCGCCCTCGTGCTCATCATCCTGTCGCCCGAGACCGTCACCCCCGTCCCTGGGGCGCTCGCCTCGCTCACACCGCGCATCCGCGTGCCGAAGGCCGCACGACGCGACTTCGCCGCGATCGCCCCCGGCCTCGTCGGCACCTGGATGGTCGCCAGCCTGATGCTCAGCCTCGGCGCCTCGATCACGCACCAGGTGTTCGGGATCCAGAACGGCGCCGTCAACGGCATCGTGATCGCGCTGCAGCCCATCGCCGCCTCACTCGCCATCCTGTTCATCGCGGGCCGTCTCACGCCCAGGCAGTCGATGGTGATCGGGTACTGGGTCGTGCTGGGCGGTGTCGCGCTGGAGATCGGCTCGCTCGTGTTCACCAGCCTGCCGCTCCTGATCGTCGGCGCGATCGTCGTCGGCGCCGGGTTCGGTGGAACCTTCTCCGGAGCCCTGCGGACGCTCGCACCGCTCGCGGCCTCCCACGAGCGCGCGGAGCTCTTCGCGGCGATCTACCTCGTGAGCTACCTCTCCTACGGTGTGCCGACGATTGCGACCGGGTTCCTCATCGGCGTGATCGGACTCGTGGATGCGACGATCATCTACGCGGCGGCGGTCTTCATCGTCACAGCCGTCGGACTGCTCTCCCTGCTCGTTCGTCGACGGAACCTGCCTCCGGTGACCGTCTCGGTGCCGGTGCAGCGCGGGCAGCAGGCCTGAACGCTCCCGTCGACGGCGTCCTGGCTCAGATGTCCAGGATGCCGTCGATGGTGTCCGAGACCGGCGGCATCTTGGTGATCAGATCCTCCATGAGGTGAGTGTCGGCGTATTGGCTCACCAGAATCCGTCCGGCCGCGTCGAAGAGTCGGACCCGCCTGCGCATCCGAGCTTCGGGCCCGAACGCCTCCGTGAGGTCGTGCTGCGCGAACAGGACCTCCAGCTCGGTGTGCGGCCACGCGCCGACTGACCGCACACTGCCCTCCGAGACCCCCGGTGCCAACGGTGTGACCGTCCCATTCCGGTGATTCGTCCAGTACGCGGAGATCGAGGAGAAGAGGGTCTTGGCGGCTTCGACCGTTGCGTCGATGTCTGCTGCAGAGAGCGGCACGAGCGGCCACCGACTTCCATCGATGCCGGTGAGGTCGATGTCCGGAACGACCGGCCCCTCCTCCATCAAGGATTGGAACCGCTGCATCAGTTCAGCGTCGGACGGGTACGTGACCTGCGCCGGGTCGAGCTCGTCGAATCGAACCTCTCCTGTCAGCTCTGCCGAGCTGGGGAAGCGGATGGTGGCATTGCGCGGACGGAGAGAGCTGCTTCCCCATCCCGACGGTTCCCGCACGGGCGGCTCTGATTGGACCAGGACATCGAGGCTGGTCTCGCCGTTGCCGTCGACAGATTGGAGTACGACGGTGATCGGGCGGTCGAAGGTGATCGTCCGGCTACGACCGTTCACGACGTCAACGAGCCGGATGTCGTACGATTCGTACAAGTTCGCCAACGAGAGGCCAGAGGTGTTCCGACGCTCCGTCGTCCAGAGCACGTCGTCCTCGGCGCCGATCACCGTGGCGGTGCCGATGTCGGTCCAGTGGACGGTGCCGTCGACGCAGAGTCGCACGACAGGCTTCACCGTCGCGCCCGGTGGTGCATGGACCAGGTCCGTCCCGTCGCTCGGGTGATACACGACCCACACGGACGATCCGGCGAGCAACACGCTGGCCGACATGGCGACGAGGGGCTGTGGTGCATCCGCCCAACTCACGAAGCGCACGGTGCCATCGCGGTCGTCACGGAGCGCAGCGATCGGGCGCTCCATGTCGATGATGAACGTCGTGTGGCCCACCTGCAAGCGGCGCAGCGGATCGAGTCGGTCGGGGGCTTCGGCGGTGCCTGCCTGCGGGTTCTCGGACGTCGCCATTCCTCGACCCTACGGGCGGTGGGCCTCGAGGTCGAGCGCTGCACGCCGGGCGTCGAGGTCGTAGCGCCACGCGTTCACCCGGATCGGATGTCCCTTCGGATACTCGAAGTCCTGCTCGCCGACGAGCTCGAAACCGGCCCGGAGGCACAGGGCGTTCGACGCGTCGTTGTCGATGCGCGGGAACGCGAGGACCTCGTGTCGATCCGCGTCGCCGAACGTCGCGGCGTGTTCGAGGCAGGCGATGAGCGCCCGGCCGGCGATCCCCTTACCCTGATGGGCGGTGTGGATGCCCCACCCGGTCTCGTACACGGGAAGGCCGCGCCACTCGGTCTTCCAGTACCCGATTGACCCGACCGGGTCCGCCTCTCCGGCGAGGACGACCCGGAACATCGACGCCTCGCCCGTCTCCCAGTACCGCAGGAATTTGGCGTGGCGGTTCACGATCTGCTGCGGGGTCTCCGGCCCGCCGAGATATCGCGTCATCTCCGGGGTGTTGCTGCGTTCCAGCACCGGCTGGTCCTCCGCGCTCCAGTGCTCCAGGTGCACCGATGCGTTGGCGTCCGCCCGGGTGTCGGGGGCTCCGTCGGCAGACGCGGGGTTGCCGAGCGGCACCGGTGTGGTCTGGTGTGGGGGAGGGCCGGAGGCGGTCATACGCGTACGCTACGCCGGTCCTCCGACATCCGCACCCGTATCGCGGCTGTCGTCCGGACGTGAATCCCGACCCGCATCCCGACCTGCACCCCGCCCGGTGCCCTGACCCGTGCCGAAGCCGGCCCTCGGGTCTGCCGCAGCGGCATCCGACCGGCTCGTCCTGGCCACGAACGAACCGTCCGGCTCCGGCTTCCGTGCGACGGCACCGAGGCTCCGCATGAGCAACACCGCCGTGATCGATCCCGCGGCGAGGATGCACACGAGCACCACGACCTGGAAGCGACCGGCTTCGAGCGGCGACGCACCGCCGAAGATCGCACCGACGAATGCGCCGGGCAGGACGACGAGCCCTGTCGTCTTCGTCTGGTCGATCGACGGGATGAGCGCCTGGTGCGCCGATTGCCGCGCCAACTGGCGAGTCGCCTCGATCGGCCTGGCTCCGAGAGCGAGCCACCCCTCGACCTCGTCCCAGCGTCCGGCGAGGTTCTGCCCGAATGCGCGTCCGGCCAGGGCGGCGATGCTCATGGTGTTGCCGATCACGATCCCGCCGAGGGCGAGCACATACCGCGGGCTGAACTCGATCGC
Source organism: Plantibacter sp. Mn2098 (assembly GCF_049319745.1). Lineage (NCBI taxonomy): Bacteria > Bacillati > Actinomycetota > Actinomycetes > Micrococcales > Microbacteriaceae > Plantibacter > Plantibacter sp. Mn2098. Next base: position 148,720 of record NZ_JBMOUH010000003.1, read on the forward strand.
CCCGATCGCGAAAACGAAGCCGAGCGGCACGGCGACGCCGGCGGACATGCACAGCGCAAGGGTGATGAGGTGTGAGCGTGCCGTCCTGATCCGGCGATGCACCGTGACGACGGCCGCGCCGAACATGATGACGAGGGCAGCCGCCACGAGGTACGGATTGCCGATGACGCCGGACAGGACGAGGCTCAACGCGACGAGTTGCAGGGCGCCGCGCAGTACCGCCCACAGCGGGGCAAGCGGTTCCGCGATGCCCGCCCAGACGAGCGTCGCGACGGTCACCGCGAGCAGCAGGACGACGGCGATGACCGTTGGTGCTGCGGCGAGAATCCAGTCCATATTGACCGACAGTAGTCGTGTACGGAGCGGTCGCCGCATCGACTTGAGCGACAGGTGTTGGCTTAGTTTCGGCAAGGCTGAAAGACCCCTGAAAAGGGGGCAAAAAAAGTCCCGGAGACACGCGCGACACGACGACGAACGGCTGCGAGAGGGCTCCGGTTTCCGCTACCTTCGAGTGGGGCGTCCCCCGTGAGCCGGTCCTTGAATCCTCCTTGGAGGTCCAGGTCGACCGGTAGCTAGACGCCACAGTGGGGGCGAGGTATTCGGGTTACCTCGCCCCCGCGCTTTCTTTCCGGGGCTATCGTTGAGACGTGCAGCAGATCACTCCTCTCGAAGTCAGCGCGCTCGACGCCCCGGTCATCATCGATGTCCGTGAGGCCAATGAGCTCGAAGCAGCCCGTGTGCCTGGTGCCACCCACATCGCGATGTCGTCGTTCCTCGAACACCTCGGCGAGATCCCGCGCGAGGAGACGGTCTACATCCTCTGCCACGCCGGCTCGCGCAGCGCGCAGGTCACCAACTACCTCGAACAGCAGGGCTACGACGCCGTGAACATCACCGGCGGCATCACCGAGTGGGCCGCGAGCGGCCTGCCCGTCGAACGATAACAGTTCAGCCGGCGGTTTCGAACAGCGGCCGCAGATGCCTGGTCCACACCCACGTGCTCAGGGCGACGGCTGCGAACACCAGCACAACAACGATCACGACCGTGAAGGTGGTCGTCGACCCTTCGACCGTCGCAGTCGGCCCGAGGAGCGCGAACAGCAGGGTGAAGGCCACAACGGTGGCTGCCGCCCACACACCCTTCGACCACCGGAACACGGCCAGTCCGCCGAGTGATCCGATGGGCAGGAGTGCGATGGCGGCCGAGCCGATGCCCGTGATCGCCGTGACGTTGACGAGTTCCGCCAGGAACGACTGGAACGCGCCCACCGGCGCCCCCGTCGTGGCCGAGACGACCCACGCGAGTGCGCCGATCAGTGCTGCCGCTCCGATGCGGGACAGCCCGAGCCAGCCGGCGATGGCCGGACGCTCCGGAAGTGGAGCGGAAGCGTGCCGGTGTGTGGTCGCCTCATCGGTTCCGTTCGAGTCCGGAGCCAGCGGCTTGGTTTCGAACACCAGTCCGAGGAGCAGAGCCGGCTGCAGCCCGAGCGTACGCGAGATGAGCGAGACGACACCGATGCCGATGACCCAGCGCGGCGCAGGGACGACCCGCACCGGGCCGAGCTTCGCGAAGCGGGCCGCGAGCAGCTGCGCACCGATCGCCGCGGCATTGATGAGCGCGATGGCCGCGAACGACGCCACCCACAAGCGCAGGTAGGCCGGCTGGCCCTCGACGGGATGCGCGAGGATGAGGAACCCGGAGGCGAGCACGGCGGTCGCGATGGCGATCACCACGGTGCTCGGGGGACGGATGCTCGGGGCGGACTCGAACTCCGCCTTCGCACGGTTGCGGCCGGTCACGCTCATCCTGCGGCGTTCGGCACGCGCGCGCACAGTCGGCCCGAAGGTCGATGCGAGCAGTCGCGTCGGGACGGCGACGAGCAGCAGCGCGGCCACCGCGAGGATCGCAGCCAACCACCACGAGGGATGCGATTGACCGTCGGACCCGCCGGCGAGTGAACCGGTGAACGGGGTCGCACCGGCCCACGGCCCCTGACCGCCGCCCCCGGTGGAGGGCACTGCGCCCCCGGCCTGTGGGCGCTGCGTCTGCTCGGGCGTCGGCGTCGGGCTGCCGCCCGCCTGCCCCTGACCGCCCGGTGTCGTGGAGGGCTGTCCGGGAGCGGTCTGCGTCGGAGACGGGGCCGCCGATGGCGATGACGACGGATTCTGGCCGGTGGGATTCGCGGAGTAGCGGAGCGTGAACGCCTGGCTCCCGCCGCTCGTGTTCCCGGCCGGGTCCTGCTGGATGGCGATGACGAGCTGCGGACCCTCCGGCACGGCCCCACCCGTGCACGACCAGACGCCGCCGGCGACGACGGCGCTGCACACGGAGGTGCTGCCGGCGAAGACGGTGACGGTGGCACGCTCTTCGCCGGCTCCCGAGTAGACCGAGCCGGACAGCGGCATCAGCGTTCCGACGACGGGACTCGTGATGGTGGGCGCAGGAGGCGGATCGAGATCGATCGTGATCGGGAACGGAGCCGATGGGGCAGAGGATGCGCCGCCGGAGAAGTTGGTGCGCTGCTTGGCGACGACGGTCTGCTCGCCGGAGGTGAGTCCGCCCTCCAGGACGCAGAACCAGCTGCCGGACGCATCGGCGGGGAAGGTGCAGGTGCCGCCGCGGCTGGCCGTGACGGTGACTTCTGCGCCGGGGTAGGCGGTTCCGCGGATACCGCCGTTGGAGACGGCGCCGGAGGTGATGACAGGGGCGCTCAGCACGGCCACGCTGACCTGGGTGGTCTGCGTCAGGCCGTCGGCACCCGTCTGGACGGCACGGAGGGTCCGGCCCGGGCCGTCGGACAGACTGACGGAGCACGACCAGGAGGTCGAGTCGTCGGCCGGGATGAGGCAGACGGGTTCCGTGCCTGCGCCGAGGCTCAGCTGGATCGCGGAGCCCTGCGCCTTGGTGCCGGTCACGTTCGTCGAGCCGCCGTCGAGGAGCGACCCGTCGCTCGGCGAGGTGATGCTCGGGGGTTCTGTCGGCATGGGGCTCGGCGTCTGCGAGCTCTCCTCTGTGCTGCTGGGCGTCGGATCCGCGACAGCGGCCGATGCCGGGGAGGCCGCGGCGAAGAGGATGGAGCCGACGGTGATCGCGAAGGTGACTGCGAGGGCGGCGGGGAGCATCCCGATGCCGGGTACACCACGCCGACCGGTCGAACGCGTCGACCGGACTCTACGCTCGTCTTTCGTCGCCGTCCCCTGCACCGTGCTTCCATTCCCCCAAGAAGAGGGGTGAAAGTCAACCTTTTGGGAGCGGTGTCGGGGGATTCACCGGAAATCTGCTGCGAAAATGCCGCAGATCGTGCATACTTGCCCAACTGGGTCATCTGTCCCAGTCGGAATGCACTCAGTGCCGATGCATCTCCGCGTGAGCTGGCAACACCCCGGAGGTGGTCGGTGGCGAGAATCCCCGCGACGGAGCGTCGTGAAGCGCTCGTCCTCGCCGCACTGCGCGTCGTCGCAGCAGGAGGCGTCTCAGCCGCCACGACCCGTGCCATTGTCGCAGAAGCCGGCATGTCCCTCGCCAGCTTCCACTACGCCTTCTCCTCCCACGCCGAACTCATGACGGAGCTCATCGCCCACGTCGTCGCCGAGGAACGCGTCATCCTGCCGCCGGACACCGTCACCGCCGGTGAGCTGCGCGACCTCGTCCGCGGGGGACTGCAGCGATACTTCGAGTCGATGCGCGCCGATCCGGGCAGGGAGGCCGCGATGATGGAGCTCACCCACCACGCGCTCCGGACGCCAGGGCTCGAAGGACTCGCCTCCGAGCAGTACCGCCGGTACACCGCGCTCTCGGCGGAAGCACTCGAAGCCGCCGCGAGACTGTCCGGCTGGCACTGGTTGCGACCCGTCGACGAGGTCGCACGCCTCGCCGTCGTGTTCACCGACGGCGTCACCATCGCCTGGCTCGTCGATCACGACGAACACCAGGCCGAGCTCCTGCTCGACCACGCAGCAGACTTCCTCACCTCCCTCGCTGGACGGAGCTCCCATGACCATGGCTGACGAACAGGCGACGGGCGCCGCCCGCAGAGTGACCGGACGGTGGGTCGCAGCGTTCGCGATGGCGTGGCTCGGCATCTGGATGGCCCAGCTCGGCCCCATCCAGCTCCTCCTCCCGGCGCAGATCGACGAGCAGCTCCACCCCGACCACTGGATCGAGAGCGTCGTCGCGTTCGGCATCGTCTCAGGCATCGCGGGGCTGTGCTCGATCGTGGCCTATCCGCTCACCGGCGCGCTGTCCGACCGCACGAGGTCCCGGTTCGGCCGTCGCCGCCCGTGGATCGCCTCTGGGGCGGTCGTGTTCGCCATCGGCCTCATCGTCCTCGGTCTGCAGACGGACATCATCGGGATCGGCATCTGGTGGTGCGTCGCGATCATCGGCTTCTGCATCCTCGGTGCAGCGATAACCGCGACGATCTCCGATCAGGTGCCGGTCGATCAACGCGGTTTCGTCTCCGGCTGGATCTCGGCCCCGCAGGCCGTCGGCGCGATCCTCGGCATCGGACTCGTGCTACTGCTCGCGGCCGATCGGTTCATCGGCTACTCGGCGCTCGCCGTGCTGCTGCTGATCCTCGTGCTGCCGTTCCTTCGGCTGCCGGACCCGCTGCCGCCGACCTCGGTCGTCGCACCGCTGTCCGCGAAGGGGCTGCTGGAGAGCCTGTGGATCTCGCCGCGCAAGCACCCCGACTTCGGATGGACGATGCTGAGCCGCGTCTTCGTGAACTTCGGCAACGCCTTCAGCACCTCGCTCCTGTTCTACTTCCTGCTCTTCGGGTTGGGGGACAAGAATGCCGAGACGGACCTCCTCCTCGTGACGATCGTCTACACCGTTTTCGTCGTCCTCGCCTCACTCGTCCTCGGACGCGCTTCCGACCGCTCAGGCAGACGGAAGCCGTTCGTCGTCGCGGCGGCGGCGTCCCAGGCCGTCGCCGCACTCCTGCTGGCGATCTGGCCGTCGCTGCCGATGGGATTCGTGGCCGCAGCCCTCATCGGCCTCGGCTACGGGTGCTTTATGTCGGTGGATCAGGCCCTCGCCACCCAGGTGCTCCCGGACCCGGCCTCCCACGGCAAGGACCTCGGCATCATGAACATCGCGCAGGCGGTCCCGCAGGCCATCGCGCCCCTCGCCGGAGCCTTCGTCGTCGCCTCCGTCGGCGGCTTCGCCGGCCTCTACGTCCTCTCCGCGGTGTGCGCCATCGCGGGAGCGCTCGTCGTCCTCAATGTGAAAGGAGTGAACTGATGACCATCGAACTGACCGCTGCTGGACAAGCGACCTCTCCGGCGCCGTGGCGCGACGCCAGGCGGTACTGGGGCGGCATCACCGCCGCGACTGCGGACATCGACTCGCCCGTCGCCGTCCTGCACCTCGGGGCGCTCCGGTACAACACGCACGACATGCTGCGTCGCGCCGGCGGCAAGACCATCCGCGTGGCGAGCAAGTCGATCCGCGTGCGCGGTGTCGTCGACGCCCTCCTGCGCCAGCCGGGGTACGCCGGTGTGCTCGCCTACACGCTCACCGAGGCGCTGTGGATCGCTGAGACCGTGGACGACATCGTGGTCGGGTATCCGACGGCTGAACGCAACGCGATCGCCCAGCTCGGACGCTCTCCCGAGGCAGCGGCTCACATCACGCTGATGATCGACTCGATCGAGCACCTCGACCTCATCGACGCCGTCCTCCCGCCTGCAAGCCGCGAGACGATCCGCGTCTGCATCGAACTGGACGCGTCGTTCCAGGCGCCCGGCCTCGGCCACATCGGCGTCCGGCGTTCTCCGTTGCGGACCCCGGACGAGGTCCGTGCGCTCGCCGAGGTCGTGGTCAGACGACCAGGGTTCACGCTGGTCGGCATCATGGCCTACGAGGCGCAGATCGCGGGTCAGGGCGACGAGATCGAGGGACGACCGGCCTGGTCGGCGGCGTTGCGGGTCATCCAGAAACGCTCCTGGGCCGAGTTGCGCGAGCGACGGGCGGCCGTCGTCGCGGAGGTGCGGGCGATCGCCGAGCTCGAATTCGTGAACGGCGGGGGCACCGGATCGCTCGAACTGACCGGATCGGACGACTCGGTGACCGAGATCGCCGCCGGCAGCGGGATCTTCGGCGGGCACCTCTTCGACAACTACCGCCGGTTCACACCGGCGCCGGCGGCATCGTTCGGGCTGTCCGTCGTGCGCAAGCCGACCCCGGAGCACGCCACGGTCCTCGGCGGCGGCTGGGTCGCCTCCGGCCCTCCCGGCGCGGATCGCCTGCCGAAGATCGCCTGGCCGGAGGGGATGACGATGCTGCCGCGCGAGATGGCGGGAGAGGTCCAGACGCCCGTCGCCGGGGATGCGGCGGCAGCGCTCCGCCTGGGCGACCGCGTGTGGTTCCGCCACACCAAGTCCGGCGAGCTGAGCGAGCGCGTCGACGAGTTCCAGGTCGTCGACGGCGACAGGATCGTCGACACCCTGCCCACCTACCGCGGTGAAGGCAAGATCTTCCTGTGAGCGTCGGAGCACGCCTCGGAGCGCGGGGCGAAACGTTCAGCACCACCCAGAGCACATCGACGACCACCCCGGTGAGGGGACGACAGACGGAGGACCCACGATGACCGCGACCGGCGCGATCTGGCGGAACTGGGCTCGGACGGAGCAGGCCAAACCCGTGCGCGTGGAACGGCCGTCGTCCATCGGCGCCGTGCAGCGCGCGGTGAAGGCAGCGGCAGGCGCAGGCCTGCCGATCAAGGCCGTCGGAGCAGGCCACAGCTTCACGGGCATCGCGGTCGCCCCCGGCGTCCTGCTCGAACTCGACGATCTGCAGGGCGTCGTGAGCGTCGACCGCGAACGCTCCAGGGTCACCCTGCTCGCCGGAACGCGCCTGCACGCGCTCCCGCGGCTCCTTCGGCCGTACGGCCTCGCGATGGAGAACCTCGGCGACGTCGACCGCCAGAGCATCAGCGGCGCCATCTCGACCGGGACCCACGGCACGGGGACGACGTTCGGCGGCCTGTCGACCCAGGTGGTCGGCATCACGATCGTCACGGCGGACGGCGAGCTGCTGACCGCAGACGAGCACGAGCATCCTGAACTGCTGCCGGCGCTCGCGTTGAGCCTCGGGGCGCTCGGCATCATCGTGCAGGTGACGCTCCAGTGCGTTCCGGCATTCGTCCTGCAGGCCGTCGAGCGGCCGGAGCCCGTGGAGCCGCTCCTCCCGACGCTCCTCGAACGCGCAGCGGAGGTCGACCACTTCGAGTTCTACTGGTTCCCGCACACCGACACCGCGCTGACGAAGACCAACACGCGTCTCCCGGGCGATGCCGCGCGGGCGCCGATCCCGCCGCTGCGACGCTGGGTGGACGACACCGCCATCGCGAACGGCGCCTACCGCGTCCTCTGCAACGCCGGCGTCGCCGCGCCTGCGATCATCCCGCGGATGAACACGCTCGCGGACAAGCTCACGGGCAACCGCGAGTTCACGGACCACTCCACGAACGTCTTCACCACGAGCCGCACGGTCCGGTTCAAGGAGATGGAGTACGCGGTGCCGGCCGAGCACCTCCCCGAGGCGTTCCGCCGGGTGCGGGAGCTCATCGAGGAGCGCCGATTCCGCATCTCCTTCCCCATCGAGGTGCGGTTCGCGGCGGCCGACGACCTCTGGCTGTCGACCGCGAGCGGTCGGGCCTCCGGCTACATCGCCGTGCACCGCTTCTTCCGGGAGGACCCGACCGAGTACTTCACGGCCGTCGAGGAGATCATGATCGGCCTCGAAGGACGCCCGCACTGGGGCAAGATGAACTTCCGCGACGCGGCATCGCTCAAGACGGTCTATCCGCGCTTCGACGACTTCACCGCGCTGCGGGACCGACTCGACCCGGGTCGGCTCTTCGCGAACGACTACCTGCGGCGCGTACTGGGGGAGTAGCGCCTGATCAGGGCGCCTGATCAGGGCGTCCGCCTCCGGAGCGTGAGCGATGCCAACACGACCGCACCCACCGCATAGGCGAGGATCGTGAGCAGCTGCCAGACCACGTACGCCGTGTTTTCCGAGCCCGTGGTGACGGCTTCGAGCGCGTCGATCGCGTGTGTGAGCGGCAACCAGTTCGCGATCGCTTCGAGGACCGTCGGCAACTGATCGGTCGGGAGGAACAGCCCGCCGAGCAGCACCTGCGGGAACACGAGCAACGGCATGAACTGCACGACCTGGAACTCCGTCGCCGCGAACGCGCTCGCGAGCAGCCCGAGGGTCGTACCGAGGATGCCGTCGCATACGGCGACGAGGATCATGAGCCACAGCGAACCGCTGACGTCGAGACCACACACCCACACTGCGAAGGCCACTGTGACCACCGCCTGCGCCACCGCGAGCAGCCCGAACGCGAGCGTGTAGCCGAGGATGAAGTCGCCCTTCCCGAGCGGGAGGCTGAGGAGTCGTTCGAGTGTGCCGGAGCGACGTTCGCGCAGCGTCGCGATGGAGGTGACGAGGAACATCACGATGAACGGGAAGAGCGCGATGACCGCCGGGCCGATGCGGTCGAAGACCTCCGTGTCGGAGAAGATCCACGCGATGAGCCCAACGAGCAGGCTCGGCACGACGAGCAGGAGGACGATCGTCCGGGGATCGTGGATGATCTGGCGCAGCACCCTCGCGGCGGTCGCGAGTGTCAGTCGCGGGTGCATCAGTCCGTCTCCTTCGCGTGGCGGTGACGCCTGCCCGTGTCCGTCGGCTGCGCCCGCACGTCGTCTCGGATGATGCGCAGGAACGCCGACTCCGCATCGGGTTCCCCCGTCGACGCGAGGAGTCCGGCCGGCGTCTCATCGGCGACGATCCGCCCCTCGCGCATCAAGAGGAGGCGGTCGCAGCGTATCGCCTCGTCCATCACATGGCTCGACACGAGGATGCCGACCCCCTGGCCGGCGAGGTCGTGGAACAGCTCCCACAGCGATGCGCGCAGCACTGGATCGAGACCGACCGTCGGTTCGTCGAGCACCAGCAGCTCCGGGTCGCCGAGCAACGCCGCGGCGAGGGAGACGCGGTTCCGCTGCCCGCCGGACAGTGTTCCGGCCAACCGGTCGGACGCCGTGCGGAGGTCGGTGTGGTCGATGACGCGCTCGACCGCATCTGGTGCTGCGCCGACGACCCGGCGGAAGTAGGCGAGGTTCTGCCGAACGGTGAGATCGTCGTAGATGCTGTCGAGTTGGGTCATGTACGCGACCCGTCTGCGCAGCGCCGGATCCCCGGCCGGCAGCCCGAGGACCGCCACCGTCCCCGTCACACCACGCTGCACCCCGACGATCGATCGCATCAGCGTGGTCTTGCCGCAGCCGCTCGGGCCGAGTAGGCCGACGACATCGCCGCGGTGCGTCGTGAAGTCGATTCCGTGCACGACCTCAGCCCGTCCGCGCCTCACCCGCAGATCGTGCACCTCGATGGCCGACTCCGTCGTCATGCCTGCATTGTCCGCCCGTGGCGGGCGCACGGCAAGATGCCGCGACGGGTGTCGGGCGGTCCGGGCGGTCTGCGGCTTGTCCGCCTTGATCCGGCCTCGTCCCTCTGCGGCGCCAATGACCGGCCTGCGCACGGGCCGCGCACCAGCTGCGGAGTTCCTGTGCAGCCACCGGGAACCCCGAAGGCGCGGCGGTAGAATGCTCTCAACCCGTACTCCACCGATCCGCAAGGAGCCTCACCTCATGGAATGGCTGATCCCAGTCCTCATCGTCGTCGCACTGGTCGTCATCGTCGGCATCTACTTCTGGGCCACGTACAACTCGCTCGTGACCCTCAACGTCCGCGTCGACGAGGCGTGGAGCGACATCACCGTCCAGCTCAAGCGTCGAGCAGACCTCATCCCCAACCTCATCGAGGCGGTCAAGGGCTATGCGGCCCACGAGAAGTCGGTGTTCGAGAACGTCACCAAGGCTCGAGCTGAGACGTTGAGCGCACAGGGTCCTGCCCAGGCCAGCGAGGCCGAGAACCACATGCAGCAGGCGCTCAAGAGCATCTTCGCCGTCGCGGAGGCGTACCCGCAGCTGCAGGCCAGCCAGAACTTCCTGCACCTCCAGTCGGAGATCGTCGACACCGAAGACAAGATCCAGGCTTCGCGTCGGTTCTACAACGGTGGTGTCCGCGAGCTCAACACGAAGATCAAGGTCTTCCCGAACAACCTCTTCGCCAAGGGCCTCGGCTTCACCGAGCGCGACTTCTTCGAGGTCACCGACAACGCGGCCATCGCAGAGCCGCCGCGCGTCCAGTTCTAGCACTCACAGGAGAGCGGTCGGGGTCGTCACCTGGCGACACCGACCGCAGTCCTGATCCAGCGGGATCCACGATCCCGCCTCGTCCCGTACCCGAAACCCAGACACGAGAAAGTCCTCCCATGTATCGCGCGATCGCCAAGAACAAGTTCAACACGGTGGTCATCTTCGTGGTGTTCCTGCTGATCATCGGCGGTCTGGGCTGGCTCGCCGGGTACATCTACCAGAACCTCACGATCACGATCGTGGTGCTCGTCGTCGCCGCCGGGTACGCGCTGCTGCAGTATTTCTTCGCCGGACGTCAGGCCATCGTGATGAGCGGCGCGCAGAAGATCGAGAAGGCCGACAACCCGAGGCTCTACCGCATCGTCGAGAACCTCGCCATCACGACCGGCACGCCCATGCCGGAGGTGTACATCATCAATGATCCCGCGCCCAACGCGTTCGCGACGGGTCGCGACCCGGAGCACGCGCTCGTCGCCGCGACGACCGGTCTGCTCGACATCATGAACGACGCAGAGTTGGAGGGTGTGATGGCGCACGAGCTCGGTCACGTCCGCAACTACGACATCCGCGTGTCCATGGTCGTCTTCGGGCTGGTCGTGGCCATCGGCTTCCTGTCGGACATGCTCCTGCGCATGACGATCTGGGGCGGCGGCAACCGGAACAACAACAACGGCGGTGGCAACCCGGTCATGCTCGTCATCGGCATCGTGGCCATGCTCGTCGCTCCGCTGCTGGCAACCCTCGTGCAGCTCGCGATCTCCCGTCAGCGCGAGTACCTGGCCGACGCTACCGGCGCGCTCACCACGCGCCACCCCGAGGCGCTCGCGAGTGCACTCGGCAAGCTCGCCGCCTACGGACGTCCGATGGCGAAGCAGAACTCGTCGATGGCGCACCTGTGGATCTCCGACCCGCTGAAGCCGGGCGCGGTCGCCCGCCTATTCAGCACGCACCCGCCGCTCGTCGAGCGCATCAAGCGCCTCTCCACGATCGGCAGCGGCTTCTAGGTCGCGGCGCGTCGCCGGCGCGCTTCGCGCCACGCGCCCTGACGCGCGTTGTGAGCGCGCCCCTGCGCTCTGAGCGCGGTGCGCACCCACCCCGCGCTCGCGGCACAGCACCGCGCTCAGAGCGCGCGACGCGCTCGGCTACGCGAGTGCCGCGGCGAGCGGGCCGGCGAGCGTTCCGCGATCGACGACCACGACGTCGTCGAGGCCCTGCCAGGCGGCGGCACGACGGAGGAGGGCGGCGGTCCGAACGGCGATCTCGTCGAGGGGCAACGGCTGGTGCTTGGGCTCCCCGGCGGGGACGCCTTCCTCGACCCAGGACGCCTGCACACGCAGCACACCCGCCTGGCGGTCGCTCTTGAGGTCGATGCGGGCCGCGATGCGGTCGTCGAGGAGCACGGGCAGCACGTAGTACCCGAAGATCCGCTTTGGCGCCGGCGTGTAGATCTCGATCCGATAGTGCAGACCGAACATCCGCAGCGCACGATCTCGGTACCAGACGACCGGGTCGAAGGGGCTCAGGAGCGCGTCAGCCTCGATGCGACGCGGGCGGGCGGCATCGCGATGCATCCACACGGCCTCCGGGGCGCCTCTGCGGTCCCAGCCGCGCACCTGCACCTGCTGGAGCTCACCCTCGTCGACGAGTTCGTCGACGGCCCGACGGACGGCGACCGCGGGCTTGATCCGGTAGTAGTCGGCAAGATCCGACAGGGTCCCGAGCCCTTGTGCCCTGGCCGCACGCCGGACGAGCTCTCGGATGGCGTCCTCGTCCGAGACCTCGCGGCCGATGAGCTCGTCATCGAGCACCTGCTCCGGCAGCGCATACCGGCGTTCGAAGCGATCGCGGCCCGCCGTGACGACGTCGCCGTGCCTGAACAGCGTCTCCAGGGCGCGTTTGACGTCCGACCAGCCCCACCACGGCCCCTGTCGGACGTTGGCGTCGTGTTCGATCTCGCTCGCCCGGAGCGGACCCTTGTCCCGGAGTTCGTCCAGCACCCATGCGAGCATCTGCGGATTCTGGGCCGCGAAGCCGTCCGTCTCCGCGAAGTCGCGCACGCGGTTGCGTTCCATCCGCCAGCGGAACAACGGCCACGCCTCGCGGGGGATGAAGGCCGCCTCGTGTGCCCAGTACTCAAGGTACGGCGCCGCGCGCGGCGACTTCGTGGACACCGTGAGGCGGTCGAGCAGCGCCTTGTCATACGTGCCAACGCGCGCGAACAGTGGCAGGTAGTGGCTGCGCTCGAACACGTTGACGGAGTCGATCTGCACCAGGCCCAGCCGGTCGATCGCGGAGCGGAGGACCCGGGTGCCCGCCTCCGACTCCCGTCTGGCGAAGCTCTGCGCGCCGAACCCCTGCGCTCCGAGCGCGATCCTCCGCGCGAGCTGCGGCGAGATGCTGGGCAGGCTGCGCGTCTGCGCGGCGCTGAGAGTGCTTCCTGCGAGCACGGCGGCGTCTTCGTTGTCTGTGTCCGGTGAATTCGACATCGGCTCGACGCTAACACCAGCCGCCGACATCGGCGCCTCGCAGCAGCGGGAGCAACAGCACCGCGACGTCGTCCACGCCGGTCGGCGGCATCGCCCGCGGGAGCCAACCGGCGATATGCCGTGCGGGGCATGAGCCGGTCGTAGACTTGTCGCGTGGCGGACGACACTCCGAAGACCTGGTGGGGCCGGCTCCTGCCTGACCCCACGACCGAGCGACCGCGCGTCGACGACACCTCGGTCTCGCGCGGCATGCGCATCGCGGCCGCGTGGTCCTGGCGGATCCTCGTCGTCGCTGGGGCGATCGCCCTGCTCGTGTGGCTCATCGTGCAGCTGCGGCTCATCGTCATCCCGTTGCTCATCGCGATCCTGGTGTCGTCCCTGCTGCATCCGGTCGTCCGGTTCCTGGTGAAGCACCGCTGGCCGAAGGGCCTCGCCGTCGCCGCCGCCATGGTCGGCGCCCTCGCGGTCGTCTCCGGACTGCTGTACCTCGCCATCTCGCAGATCTACGCACAGTTCGACAGCGTCAAGGATCGCTCGCTGCAAGCGTTCACCGACTTCAAGCAGTTCTTGCTCGACAGCCCGATGCACATCACCGAGGCGCAGCTGAACGACTTCGTGTCGCAGGCGTGGAACTCGGTGCAGCAGGACGGGCAGGTCCTCGTGAGCGGTGCGCTCTCGCTCGGATCGACGCTCGGCCACGTCGTGACGGGCCTCTTCCTCACGCTCTTCTGCCTCCTCTTCATCCTGATCGACGGCAAGACCATCTGGAAGTGGACCGTCCGCATCTTCCCGAAGCGCGCACGTCCGGCCGTCGACGGTGCAGGGCAGGCCGGATGGGCCACCCTCGGCAACTACGCGCGCACCCAGATCCTCGTCGCGTCGATCGACGCCGTCGGCATCGGCCTCGGCGCGTTCCTCCTCGGTGTGCCGCTCGCGATCCCGGTCGCGGTGCTCGTGCTGCTCGGATCGTTCATCCCGATCGTCGGTGCGGTCGTCACGGGCGCGGTCGCGGTGTTCCTCGCGCTCGTCTACAACGGGCCGGTCATCGCACTGCTGATGCTCATCGTCGTCCTCGTCGTGCAGCAGGTCGAGGGACACGTGCTCCAGCCGCTCATCATGGGCACCGCCGTCAAGGTGCACCCGCTCGCGGTCGTCCTCGCGGTGGCCGGCGGCACGATGGTGGCAGGCATCCCCGGCGCGCTGTTCGCCGTCCCCGTCGTCGCCGTGATCAACGTCATGGCGCACTACATCTCGAGCGGGACCTGGCGGACGCCGGGCGCGCTCCCAACAGCCTTCAACGTCGATGGCATCTGGCACACCGTCCCGAGCACCAGACCCGGTTTCAAGAAAGCCCAGGTACCAGAACCCCATGACTGACCTCCCGAAGACGACCAGTCCAGACGCCGTCGCATCGTCGTTCCCCGGCCCATCGCTCGATGCGTTCGAGCGTGCGCGCGCCGCCCTGCAGGGCACCGTGCAGCAGACTCCGATGGAGAGCTCCCGCTATCTGTCGGACGTGCTCGGCGCCGATGTGCACCTGAAGTGCGAGAACCTGCAGCGCACCGGTTCGTACAAGATCCGGGGCGCCTACAACCTCATGGCGAGCCTCACGCCCGAGGAACGTGCCCGAGGCGTCGTCGCTGCCTCCGCCGGCAACCACGCGCAGGGTGTCGCCTTCGCTGCTCGCGCGCTCGGCATCAAGGCGACGATCTTCATGCCGCTCGGCGTTCCGCTTCCCAAGCTCTCTGCGACGCGTGACTACGGCGCCGATGTGGTCCTCGGCGGGCACACGGTCGCCGAGCCGCTCATCGCCGCAGCCGAGTTCGCGGAGTCCACTGGCGCCGTCCTGATCCCGCCGTTCGACCACATCGACGTCATCGCCGGTCAGGGGACCCTCGGGCTGGAGATCTTCGACGAGGTACCAGAGGTGCAGACGGTCATCGTCCCGATCGGCGGCGGCGGGCTCATCTCCGGGGTCGCGGGCGCGCTCAAGCAGCGTGCGGCACTCGAGGGACGCACCGTGCGGATCATCGGCGTGCAGGCAGCCAACGCGGCAGCGTACCCGCCGTCCCTCGACGCCGGCACCCCGGTCAACGTCACCGTCCAGCCGACGATCGCCGACGGCATCGCGGTCGGTCGCCCGGGCACGCTCAACTTCGACATCATCAGCAAGCTGGTCGATGAGGTCGTCACCGTCACCGAGGACGACCTCGCGAAGGCGATCGTGGTGCTCCTCGAGCGCGCGAAGCTCGTGGTGGAGCCGGCCGGAGCGGCCGGAGTCGCGGCGATCCTCGCGGGCAAGATCGTCCCCGAGGGGCCGACGGTCGCAATCCTGTCCGGCGGCAACATCGATCCGCTGCTCCTGCAGAAGGTCGTCAGCCACGGTCTGGCTGCCTCCGACCGCTACCTCACGCTGCGCATCCCGCTGCCCGACCGCCCTGGGCAGCTCGCGCGCACGGCGGAACTCGTCGCCCAGGCGAACGCCAATGTCATTGAGGTCCTGCACACGAGGCACGGGCACGGCCTCCAGATCAGCGAGGTGGAGCTCGAGCTGAGCGTCGAGACCCGCGGGCCCGACCACCGCGATCTCGTCGTCCAGACGCTGCGTGAGGCGGGCTACGACCCGCAGATCGTCGACGACTGAGCGACGCTTCGCAACGCACACACGACGAAGCCCTCCCCGGCTTGGATCAACCCGGGGAGGGCTTCGTCGTCAGGCGGACCTGCGAATCATGAGGCTGGTCAGCCGGTGAAGTTCTCCACCTTGATGATGGTGACCTTGATCTCCTTGCCGTTCGGGGCGACGTAGGAGGTGGACTCGCCGACCTTCAAGCCCTGGATGGCGGTGCCGAGGGGGCTGCCCTCGCTGTAGACGTCGAGGTCGGTGCCGTCGGCGATCTCGCGGCTGCCGAGGAGGAAGACTTCTTCACCGCCGGCGACGTTGGCCGTGATGACGGTCCCGGACACGACGACGCCGTTCGACTGCGGTGCGACGCCCACCTTGGAGTCGCGCAGGAGCTGCGTGAGCGAGCGGATGCGTGCCTCCTGCTTGCCCTGCTCGTCCTTGGCGGCGTGGTAGCCGCCGTTCTCCTTGAGGTCGCCTTCTTCACGGGCGGCTTCGATCTTCTTGGCGATCTCTTCCCGGCCGGTGGTGCTCAAGAAGTCGAGCTCAGCCTGCAGGCGGTCGAACGCCTCCTGGGTCAGGAACGTCTCCTGGATCTGCTCGGACACGATGGAACTCCTTTGCATCAGTGGAACAGGCGCATCGCACGGGTGCGTAATACGCCAGACGCCCCGGCTGAGTGCCGGGGCGTGCGCGAAATGCTTTCAACGAGTATCGCATGTGCGCCCCAGTTCAGGGCAATCCATTGCGGCGTGCGGCGTCAGGACGCAGTTTCGTGCAGAGCGTACAGGTGATGTTGAATTTCGCCACGAACGGTCGGCTCGCCGTGCAGGCGGAGGAGCGGAGTGTTCAGCTCGGCGTCACAGCGGTGTGCGGTTGTGTCGCACCAGGATGAGCAGTAGACAGATCAGCAGAATCATCACGGTGATGAGCCCGCTGGCTGCCGGCAGGAATGGGATCGAGCGACCCGTGGTGAGCGCGAGGATGGCGAACAGCGAGGCGATTCCCGCGACGAGGACGATGCTGCTGATGAGGACCCAGAACCACGGCCGAGATCGTGCTGATCGCCACGTGGTCTCATTCATCCGGGGCAGTGACGGTGAGTGCGATCGCAGCGACTGCGCCGGCGATGGAGGTATTCAGTCGGTTCACGATGCGTCGTTGCATGTGAGGTTCCTTTGAGAGGGGACGGATGGTTCTTCCCAGGCTCGCACAGCCTCGCATCAACTACATGGTTTTCATAAATAATCTAGTATTTGTTCGAGAATCGAGGCTGGACTCATATCTCCGAAATTCGAGGTCCGTTGCCTTCTCGCGGTTGCCGCCGGAACGACGATCGATCGCTGGAACCGGGATTGTCGTAGGCGCGACTACTTCGTCAGTACCCAGCACTCCTGGACGAGACCGGTGTTGCTCTGCTCCGTGGTGCGGACCGTCTCGGTGAAGTTCCGGGTGCGCTGGTCCGACGGCGGGAGCTCGATGACCTTCCAGCCGACGATCGCGAACTGCTCGTTCATCGCCTTGACCGCGCAAGCGAGGGGCGTGTTCTGCGGTGCGGTGACCTCGAAGGAGACGCTCACCGTGGTCGCGTCGATGAGTTCGTGCGCGGTGTCGCGCGTCTCGATCGTGGCGCTGTTGCCGTCGAACCCGGCCCAGATCACCCAGGCGGCGAACACCACGACGAAGGACGCTGCGACGATCCACAGCACCCGCTTGTCGCGCTTCGCGCTGCCGGGCGTGCGCCCGTACCGTGCGTCGAGGGCCGCCTGCGGGGTTCCGGTCATCGTCACGTGCTCCAGTTCCAACGGTTAGTCTTGAACCTCAAGGCTATTGCCTCTTCCTGACAACCCGTACCCGTGTACCGTCCGCCAGCCGGACGGCCGCCCGAGAGGTGTGATCTCCGTGACGTTGAGACTCATGTCCGTCCACGCCCACCCCGACGACGAGTCGAGCAAGGGTGCAGGGACGGTCGCCGCATATCGTGCACGTGGCGCCGAGGTCATGGTCGTCAGCTGCACCGGTGGCGAACGTGGCGACATTCTCAATCCGGAGGTCGACGCCATCGCGATGGCGCACCGCGACCTGCCCGGGTACCGCCGCCTGGAGATGGCGGAAGCGAAGCGCATCCTCGACATCGAGCACCGATGGCTCGGATACCGCGACAGCGGCATGGCCAACGAGGACGGCTCCGTGCCGCACGCATCGTTCGCCGACATCCCGCTCGAGGTGTCGACGGGTGTGCTCGTGAAGCTCATCCGGCAGTTCCGTCCGCACGTGCTCCTCACCTACGACGAGAACGGCGGGTACCCGCACCCCGACCACATCCGGTGCCACCAGGTCAGCGTTGCGGCGTTCGAGGCGGCCGCCGACCCGGAGCAGTACCCGGAGCACGGTCCGGCCTGGCAGGTGTCGAAGCTCTACTACGACCAGTCGTTCAACGCGCAGCGGTTCGCCGCGATCCACGAGTACCTGCTGGAGCACCGCCCGGGTTCGCCGGAGACGGAGCGCATGGCGGAGATGCGCGAGTGGATGGCCGACCGCGTCGACCGCTCGACGACGCACGTGCCGTGCGGCGACTTCTTCGAGATCCGCGATGCCGCACTGCGCGCACACCGCAGCCAGGTGCCGGCGGACTCGCCCTTCTTCTTCTGGCCGAATGACGTGCAACGTGAGGCGTGGCCGTTCGAGGACTTCGAACTGGTCACCTCCCACGTCGGCTCCCACGTCCCCGAGTCAGATGTGTTCGCCGGAATAGAGGATTCTGCATGACGCTCCACACCCTGTTCACCGAGTTCGTGCTCGCGGTCACTCCGTCGCCGAGCCCGTCGGTGCCGCAGTTCGACGAGAACCAGGTCACCCCGGGCCCGTGGGGGTTCGTGGCCACATTCGCGGTCGCCGCGGTCGTTGTGCTGCTCATCATCGACATGACGAGGCGCGTGCGACGCGTCAACTACCGCGCTGAGGTCGAGGAACGCCTGCAGGAGGAACTGCGCGAGCGCGACGAGCGTGCAGCGGGGGAGACGGGAACCTCGTCCGAGGGCTCCGCTGAACAGGGCTCACCGAAGCACGACTCGTAGCCGGGCTCGCTGCGTCGGCCGCTTCGTCGGTGGCTCAGGCGTTGTAGACGGGCGCGATCGCGAGCAGCAGGATGCCCGTCCAGTGGCACAGGAACGCGAACAGCGTGCACGCGTGGAAGAGCTCGTGGAAGCCGAACCGGCCGGGCCATGGGTTCGGGCGCTTGAGGGCGTACATCACGGCGCCGACGGTGTAGAAGAGCCCGCCGGCCGCGACGAGCACCATCGTGGCGAGGTTCGCCTGCGCGATGTCCGCCAGATACGCGACCGCACCCCACCCGAGGGCGAGGTACAGCGGCACGTACAGCCACCGCGGCGCGTTGATCCAGAACACCCGGAAGCCGATGCCGAGGATCGCCCCGCCCCAGACGAGGCAGAGCAGCAGCACACCCTTCGACGGCGGCAGCGCGAGGACGGCGATGGGCGTGTACGTCCCGGCGATCAGCAGGAAGATGTTCGCGTGGTCGATCCGCTTCAGGACGACACGCACCTTCGGGCGCCAGTTGAAACGGTGGTAGAGCGCCGAGTTGCCGAAGAGCAGCAGTGACGTCAGTGCGAACACGGCCGTGCTCCACTTGGCGGCTGCGCCCTCGGCGAGCACAACGAGGACGATGCCGGCCGCGATCGCGACGGGGAACGTCCCGGCGTGGATCCAGCCGCGCCAACTGGGTTTGACCTCCACCGCGTCGACCGCCGCGACCTCGAGGAGCGGCAACTTCGGGAGCTCGGCCCCCGCATCGCCTGCCGCCTCGATCGTCGCGGTGTCAGCGGCGTCATCGATGCCCCGCAGGCCGGTCGGGTCGTCGTCTTCAGGAGCGCCGGGGGTAGCCATGCGCCCAGGATACCGGGGCAGTCCGTGCGCATGGTCGGAATCCGTCGTCGGGCGGCATCGGCTCGCTCCGGAGCAGAACGCACGAGTTCCCCGACATCCGCTGAACATCCCAGTCGGCTGCGAGCGTTCCGCGAAAAGGCACTAGCGTTGCAGGGTGATGATCAAGCAAGCGCGGTCTGGAGAGGGCTTCCTCTATGACCTGTATGCGAGACGGCTTCGGAAGGGGCTGAACCGCGACACCCTGCCCCACCACGTCGCGATGATCATCGACGGCAACCGGCGCTGGGCGAAGCAGCTCGGCTACGACTCGGTGGCGCACGGTCACCGAGCCGGCGCCGCGAAGATGCGTGAATTCCTCGAATGGTGCGACGATCTCGGCATCGAGGTCGTGACGCTCTACCTGCTCTCCAGCGACAATCTGACCAACCGGTCGCCGGAGGAGCTCAACGACCTCATCGAGATCATCGCCGATCTCGCAGAAGACCTCTCGCACTACCGCGACTGGCGGGTGAAGCACGTCGGTTCCGAGAAGGGCCTCCCGGAGCCGCTCATCGCATCGCTCAACGCCGCCGAGCAGCGCACCTCCGCCAAGCAGGGGCTGCACATCAACCTCGCCGTCGGCTACGGCGGGCGCACCGAGATCGTCGACGCCATGCGCAGCATCGTGTCCAAGCACCACCTCGAGGGCCGCAGCCTCGACGAGCTCGCGGCGCTCCTCACACCGGACCTCATCGGCGAACACCTCTACACCGGGGGACAGCCGGACCCCGACCTCGTCATCCGCACGAGCGGCGAGCAGCGGATGAGCGACTTCATGCTGTGGCAGAGCGCGCACAGCGAGTTCTACTTCGTCGAAGCCCTCGGCCCGGACCTGCGCGAAGTGGACTTCCTCCGCGCGCTCCGCGACTTCTCCAGACGCCAGCGCCGCTTCGGCGGCTGACCGCCTCGCCCACGGGCGGCATCGGCGGCGGCGCCCACAGCAGCACGCTCCCACGCGCATCCCCGCAGACCCCACATCCCACGACCCCATCGGAGACGACGACGTTGACCGCATCCGCATCCGCATCCGCATCCGCACCCATCTCGATCGAGACCTTCGCATCCCACTTCCCCGAGGAGCCCGGCTACCTCGACTACGGCAAGGTCGGGCCGATGTCGACTGTCGCCGCCGCGGAGTCTGCCGCCTGGAACGAGGCGCTCAGCAGTGGCGACGTCGATCGCCTCGCCGCCATCGACGGACAGACAAATCGTCTCCATGCGGTCGTCGGATCGCTCACGGGATTCGCCCCGCACCAGATCTCCACCCAGCCGAACACCTCCCAGGGCATCATGCAGACGCTCTTCGGCCTCGGCGGCACGATCCTGCTGTCGCCGCGTGAATTCCCCAGCAACCCGCTCGCCGTCGAACGGGCCGCTGCGCACATCGGCCGGTTGACACCCGCCTGGCTGCAGACCGACGACGACGCGGAGAGCAACGCAGGGCACGTCACCCCGGAGCGCGTGCGGGAGCAGCTGACCGACGACGTCACCGCGGTCCTCGTGAGCCTCGTCGACTACCGCACCGGGTACCTGGCGGACCTCGCGGGCCTGCGCGACGTGATCGGGGACCGGCTGCTCATCGTCGACGCGATTCAGGGCTTCGGCGTCACCGAGGCGGCGTACCAGGCCGCCGATGTCGTCGCCGTCGGCGGGCAGAAATGGATGCGCTCGGGATGGGGCACCGGATTCCTCGCAACGAGCGACCGCGCCCTCGAACGCCTGACGCCCGTCTTCTCCGGCATCACCGGCACCGACGAGCCGTGGCCGTACACGACGACGCCGGCGCCCAGCGCTTCCGCCCGCGCATTCTCGGTGACGCGCGTGGACCCGATCGCCGAGGCCCGGTTCGCCGCAGCACTCGAAGACGTCGCCGCAGTCGGCGTCGCCGCGGTGCAGGGCGCCATCGCCGACCGGGTGAATCAGGTCATCGACCTCGTGGACGAGTTCGGGATCGCTCTCGCCTCGCCGCGTGAGGAACACGAGCGTGCCGGCATCGTCGTCGTGCGCCCTGAGCCCGAGCAGGTCTCGGCGCTGTCCACCTCGCTCGCGAACCACGGTGTCAGCGTCACCACACGCACCGACACGGTGCGCTTCTCCGTGCACGCCGGGACGACCGACGCGACGCTCGAACTCCTGCAGGGCGCACTCACCTCGTTCGCGAGCTCCTGAGGCCGGACGGGCGAGGACGGGACCCGTCGACGGCGAACTGTTCACCCATCCGTAACACGACACGTCGCGTGTCGCGTTGCCGAAGTTCGCCGAACGGACGTACCTTCATCTCATCAGGCATGGAGCCTGGTCGAGACGGCCACACAAGTTCGGCTCGAAACCCGCTACGTGGCCTCCTCGCAGAGTGATCCGAGCACGTGTTGCTCGGGGTGGGAGTGGTTGTGGCCTCGCAAGAAACACTCAACACGTCCGACTCGACCGGTACGAGCGACACCGTGCCGAACGAAGCGGCATCAACAGGCGCCGCACCGGTGCGCACCGCATCGCGGACGGCCGGCACGCGGACCGGCCGGCGGACGACGGGCGCACCGGCGACGGACCGGAACACCGAACAGGCTGAGCGCACCTACGTGCTCGACACCTCGGTGCTCCTCTCCGATCCGCGGGCGCTGTTCCGGTTCGCCGAGCACGCGGTCGTCATCCCGGTCGTGGTCATCAGCGAGCTGGAGGGCAAGCGGAACGATCCGGAGATCGGATACTTCGCGAGGCAGGCGCTCCGCCTCCTCGACGAACTCCGGGTCGAACACGAACGGCTCGACTTCCCGATCCCGGTCGGCGACGGCGGCTCGTTGCGCGTCGAACTGAACCACTCCAACATGGGCGTCCTGCCGTCCGGGCTGCAGCTCGGCGACAACGACTCCCGGATCCTCGCGGTCGCCCTCAACCTCTCGAACGACGGACTCGCCGTCACGGTCGTCTCCAAGGACATGCCGTTGCGGGTGAAGGCGGCATCGATCGGCCTCGCCGCCGAAGAGTACCGCGCTGAACTCGCCGTCGACTCCGGGTGGACCGGGATGGACGAGATCACGCTCGGCTCCGATGCGATGAGCGAACTGTACGAACGAGAGGAGGGCACCACCTCCCTCATCGAGGACATGCCCATCAACACCGGGCTCGTGATCCACTCCGACCGCGGTTCCGCACTCGGGCGGGTCACCGGCAAACGCTCCTACAAGCTCGTGCGGGGCGATAGGGACGTGTTCGGCCTCCACGGCCGGTCGGCGGAGCAACGGCTCGCGATCGACATGCTCCTCGACCCGGAGATCGGCATCCTGTCGTTGGGAGGGCGAGCAGGGACGGGGAAGTCCGCGCTCGCACTGTGCGCAGGACTCGAAGCGGTGCTCGAACGGCAGCAGCACAAGAAGATCATGGTCTTCCGTCCGCTGTACGCGGTCGGCGGTCAGGAGCTCGGGTACCTGCCGGGGGACCAGGGCGAGAAGATGAACCCCTGGGGACAGGCGATCTTCGACACGCTCGGTGCCGTGGTGTCGCAGAACGTCCTCGACGAGGTCGTGGAGCGGGGCATCCTCGAAGTGCTGCCGCTCACACACATCCGCGGTCGCTCGCTGCACGATGCGTTTGTGATCGTGGATGAGGCGCAATCCTTGGAGCGCAACGTCCTGCTGACCGTGCTCAGCCGCATCGGGCAGAACTCGCGGGTCGTGTTGACGCACGATGTCGCCCAGCGCGACAACCTGCGCGTCGGTCGGCACGATGGCGTCGCATCGGTCATCGAGACGCTCAAGGGGCACCCGCTGTTCGGGCACGTGACACTGACGCGTTCCGAGCGTTCCGCCATCGCCGCCCTCGTGACGGAGATGCTGGAGGGCAACGAGCTGGCCTAGCCTCCGCCCGGCCGTCCATCTCCCGGCCTCCCACCTCCCGCCCTCAGCCCGCGAACTGGCAGTCGTGGCTGTTCCGACGCCGTCCATTCCGGCCACGACTGTCAGCTCGCGAGCTGACAGTTGTGGCCGGTCCGGCGGTGCGGAAACCAGCCACGAGTGACCGCTCGCGGGCAGGCTGTGGACAGATCTGACGGGGAGGACGGCGACGTCCGTACGCTGTCCGGATGGACGTGACGAGGACGGTCAGACGGCTTGGCCGGATACAGCGGCGCGGAGCCGGGCCGACTGCGCTGCCGACTGCGGCGTACGCGGTCTCAGGGCTCGGGCTCGTGGTGCTCAGTTGGGCGGCTGCAGATGGCCGGCCGGTCGCCGTGCTGCTCGTCGCACTCGCGATCGCCACTCCGGCACTCGTCTGGATCGACGTCCGCGAGCACCGGCTGCCCAACCGGCTCACCATCCCGCTGCTCGTCCTCGCCCTGCCGATCGTGGTCATCGACCCGGTGATGAGCGGGTTCGCGATGTGGGTGCCGGCCGTGACCGGACTCGCAACGGGCGCACTGCTGCTCTGCCTGTCGATCATCGGCGGCCTCGGGATGGGGGACGTCAAGCTCGGGATGATCCTCGGGTTCGGCGCCGGATGCTTCGGGGTCTCATCAGCCATCGCCTCGCTCCTGATCGCGATGCTGACGGGAGGACTCGCCGGCGGTGCGGTCCTCCTCGCCGTGCGGATTCGGCGGCGGACGCCGAGCGGATCGATCGATGGGGATCTCTCGCGAGTGGGCGGAGAGACAGGCCCGCCGACCGCGGCGAGCAGGATCGCGTTCGGGCCGTTCCTGCTCCTCGGATTCTGGTGCGTCGTTGTGCTGAACGCGACGCTCGTCGCTCGATCGTGAGGGTGCTCGCCGTCGTAGGCTGGAGGTATGGAACAACGCACGCTCGGCCGCACCGGCCGCCCCGTTTCGATCGTCGGCCTCGGCACCTGGCAGCTGGGAGCCGACTGGGGAGATGTCAGCGAGGAGGACGCCCGCGCGGTCCTCGCCGCCTCCGTCGAGTCAGGCATCACCTTCTTCGACACCGCCGACGCCTACGGCGACGGTCGGAGTGAACGCATCATCGGCCGCTTCCTCGCCGACAACCCCGGCGCAGGCGTCACCGTTGCGACGAAGATGGGTCGCCGTGGCGCCCAGGACCCTGCGCAGTTCACCCTCGCGAACTTCCGCGAGTGGACGGATCGCTCCCGCAGCAACCTCGGCGTCGACCGCCTCGACCTCGTGCAGTTGCACTGCCCGCCGACGCCTGTGTTCTCAAGCGACGCCGTCTACGACGCGCTCGACACGCTTGTGGACGAGGGGGCCATCGCCAACTACGGCGTGAGCGTGGAGACCTGCGATGAAGCGCTCGCGGCGATCGCGCGTCCAGGGACGGCGAGCGTCCAGATCATCCTCAACGCATTCCGACTGAAGCCGCTCGACGACGTGCTGCCGGCGGCAGTCGCAGCGGGTGTCGGCGTCATCGCGCGTGTTCCGCTCGCCTCAGGCCTGCTCAGCGGCCGGTACACGGAGACGACCTCCTTCGCACCCGATGACCACCGCAGCTACAACCGCGACGGCAGCCACTTCGACGTGGGGGAGACGTTCTCCGGCATCGACTTCGCGAGCGGTGTCGCTGCGGCCGCCGAGCTGGCCGAACTCGTCCCGTCCGGTCTCACGCCGGCGCAAGCCGCGATCGCCTGGGTGACCCAGCAGTCCGGCGTGACGAGTGTGATCCCCGGTGCCCGCTCCATCGCACAGGCCGGATCCAACGCGGCTGCCGGCCTCGCGGCTCCCGTGCCGCAGGCCTACATCGATGCGGTGCGCTGGATCTACGACCGCGACTTCCGCGAGGCGATCCACGACCGCTGGTGACTGTTCACAATTCCGGAATTCGTGGGGCAGGAGTGACGAAATTCGGCGAAAACCGCAGTTCTGGGCTGATTTCGGCCGAGAGTTCCGGAATTGCGGACGGATGGATGCGGGGCGCACTTCGACAGGCTCGGTGACCGGGCGAGGTGCAGATGCGGTGTCGGGGCCCGTTTCGGCTCGGTGACCGGTCCCACACAGGATCGGTGACCGGTCCGGGCGCCGGCTCAGTGACCGGGGTCGGCTCAGTGACCGGGTCGGCTCCGGTGCTGCGACTGGGGTGGCTAGGGCGCTGCGAGTGCGTCCGCCGGGGTGAGGACACGACCGCGCGCGAGGTCGGCCTTCGGGGTGTTCCCGAGGAGGAGACCGATGTGGTCGCCCGCCGCTCCGACGGTGAGCGTCCGGCGGAACGCTTCGATGCCGGTCACCCGCAGCTGCACCGGATTGCCGCCGTCTGGATCACTGGCAGTCAGCCGATCCCCGACCGCCACACGTCCGCTCTGCACCGTGCCTGTCGCGACCGTTCCGCGTCCCGTGATGACGAACACGTCCTCCACGATGAGCCGGAAGGGCGCCGCGGCAGCCTCCGTCGCGACGTTCCGGTCGTAGTTGGCGCGGTCGATCGTCGCCTCGCCCTGGTAATCGGACACCGTGGTGTCGTACTCAATACGTCCGAACAGCCTTGACCAGAACCCCATGGCCCGAGTGTACGGGCAATCCGTCAACTGCCGTTGAGTACCCCTCGGCGACACCCACCGGCGCCTGTTCGCAATTCCGGAATTCCTGTGACAGGAGTGACCAAATCAGCAGGAAAACGCCGTTTTGGGCGGATTCGGGCCGAGAGTTCCGGAATTGCGAACAGAACCGTGCTTGGGTGCGGGGGAGGGAGACGCGGGAGCGAAGGAGCCGGCGTGCGTCAGCCGGCGTGCGTCATGGAGAGCACGTCGAGGGCGGCATCGAGCTGCTCCTCGGTGATCTCGCCGCGTTCGACGAAGCCGAGGTCGATGACGGCCTCACGCACGGTCAGGCCCTTCGCGACCGAGTGCTTCGCGATCTTCGCAGCCGACTCGTAGCCGATGATCTTGTTGAGCGGCGTGACGATCGACGGCGACGAACCGGCGAGGGCGGCCGCGCGCTCGAGGTTGGCCTCCAGGCCGTCGACGGTCTTGTCGGCGAGGACGCGGGTCGCGTTCGCGAGGAGACGGATGCTCTCCAGCAGCGAGGTGCCCATGACCGGGATGGCCACGTTCAGCTCGAACGCGCCGGACGCACCTGCCCAGGCGATCGTCGCGTCGTTGCCGATGACCTTGGCCGCGACCATCAGGACGGCCTCGGGGATGACGGGGTTGACCTTGCCAGGCATGATCGAGGATCCGGGCTGGAGGTCGGGGATGTGGAGTTCGCCGAGGCCCGTGTTGGGGCCGGAGCCCATCCACCGGAGGTCGTTGCAGATCTTGGTGAGGCTCACGGCGATGACGCGAAGCGCGCCGGACGCGTCGACGAGGCCGTCGCGTGCGCCCTGCGCCTCGAAGTGGTCCTTCGCCTCGGTGATGGGCAGCTCGGTCTCCTGTGCGAGGAGTTCGATGACGAGCTGCGGGAAGCCCTTTGGCGTGTTGATGCCGGTGCCGACGGCCGTGCCGCCGAGCGGGACCTCGGAGACGCGGGGGAGCGCCGTGCGGATGCGTTCGATGCCGAGACGGATCTGGCGCGCGTAGCCGCCGAACTCCTGGCCGAGCGTGACCGGCGTCGCATCCATGAGGTGCGTGCGGCCGGGTTTGACCGCGCCCTTCCACAGCTCCGCCTTGGCTTCGAGGGCGACGGCGAGGTGGTCGAGCGACGGGATGAGGTCGTCGATGAGGGCGCTCGTCACGGCGATGTGGACGGAGGTCGGGAAGACGTCGTTGGACGACTGCGACGCGTTGACGTGGTCGTTGGGGTGCACCTTGCTGCCGAGTCGCGTCGATGCGAGCGTTGCGAGGACCTCGTTCATGTTCATGTTCGAGGAGGTGCCGCTGCCGGTCTGGTACGTGTCGACCGGGAACTGGGAGTCGTGGACGCCGGTGACGACCTCGTCAGCCGCGCCGGCGATCGCATCGGCGATGGCCTGGTCGAGCACACCGAGCTTCGCGTTGGCGAGGGCCGCGGACTTCTTGATGCGTGCGAGTGCCGCGATCTGCGCCGATTCGAGGCCCGATCCCGAGATCGGGAAGTTCTCCACCGCCCGCTGCGTCTGCGCGCCGTAGAGCGCGGAGACGGGGACCCGCACCTCGCCCATGGTGTCGTGTTCGATGCGGTACTCGGTTGCGGAGTTGTCTACCACGCTGTTCGTTCTCCTTCGATGCGGCTTTCGCCTGGGTGGTGCTGCTGCTCGTGCAGCGATTGGTGAAGTGGATGATGCCGGTGTGCTCGATGTGCCTGTTGTGCGTGCAAGCGTTCACGGGTGGGTCGCCTGCGGCAGCCCGGACTGCGCCGACTATTCGGGGTCGACTGCGACGTCCGGGATGGTCGTGTCACCGATGATGAGGTCGGGGACGGCGGTGCCTTCGAGGAGTTTGTAGTTGGCGCCCACCACAACGAGTTCGCCGTCGGCGACGGCCTGGCTGATGAGCTCGGACTGTTCGAGGAGTTCAGCGACGGTGTGCCGCAGGTGCTCGCGTCCGACTTCGAGCGCGTCGATCGTGGTCGTGTCGATCGGACCGGTGATGTGCCCGCCCGACTCGGCATGGGCGTCCGCCACCTGTCGGACGGCGGGGACGATGCGCTGCACGATGTGGTCGATGTGCGCCGGCAACGCGACCGGGTCCGGCCCCTGCGAGTCGATGGCCGCGCGGACGGCGCCGCACTCGTCGTGGCCGAGGACGAGGATCAGCGGCACGTGGAGCACGCCGACGGCGTATTCGAGCGATCCGAGGACCGAGTCGGAGATGACCTGACCGGCGTTGCGGACGACGAAGAGGTCGCCGAGGCCCTTGTCGAAGATGATCTCGGCAGCGAGTCGCGAGTCGGAGCAGCCGAACAGTGCGGCGTGCGGCTCCTGCGCGTGCGCGAGGGTTTCGCGGCGTTCGACGTCCTGGCGGGGGTGCAGCGGCGTTCCGGCGACGAAGCGCGCGTTGCCGCGCAGCATCTCGGCCCAGACCTTGCCCGGGGCGCGCTTGACCGCGTTCACTGGGCGCTCGTCGTGTCGGCTGCGGAGACTCCGTTGATGTTGGAACGGATGTCCGGGGTGATGCTCTTGGCGACGTCCTTGATGGATGCCGCCGGCGCCGTTCCGAACACCGCGATGGTGCTCGGTCCTGCGACGGTTGAGAGTGCGTATCCCACATTTCCCTTTCCGGTGCCACTGCCGTGTTCGTAGACGATCCAGTCGATCCCGTCGATCGTGACGGTGCCCGTCGGCTTGGCGCTGTCGAGCTGGGTGGAGAGCCAGGTGTCGTTGGCTTGGAGGCCCTGGACGATGCCGACGAACTCGTTCTCCGGGGAGATGAGGCCGACGTTCCAGGACTGGATGTTGTCGCCGGAGGACGTGCGCAGCTCCGCGTAGTTGCTGGCCCACGCCTTGGGGAGGTCCGGGGTGACGAGCTTCGAGTCGATGCCGGCCTGCGCCTCGGAGGCGAGCTGTGAATAGTCGATGTCCGGACGGTCCGGCGCTTCAGCACGCGGAACGGCGAGGACGATGACGAAGACGAGGACGAGCGTCGCGATGAGCGACAGCACGAGGTTGTTGACCGTCTGTCGGCGGCGGTGGTTGCGGGAGTTCTCGGCCTTCCGGGCCGCGGTCTCCTGCGAGGTCTCCGGCCGCCCGAGTTCTGCGACGACCCGAGGAGCCTTTGCTGCACTCATTCCGCGCCGCCGGCCGTCCCGCTCGCGGAGCCGTCTGCGGCGGCGTCGGCATCGTTCGCTCCGGCATTGACCTGCGCCGCGCGCGCGGCGTCGAGGCGGGCCTTCGCGCCGATGAGCCAGTCCTCGCAGCGCTGCGCGAGGCTTTCGCCGCGCTCCCAGAGCTGGAGGGACTGCTCGAGTGTTGAGGATCCCTGCTCGAGCTCGGAGACGACGCGGACCAGTTCGTCGC
This sequence comes from Plantibacter sp. Mn2098, assembly GCF_049319745.1. Lineage (NCBI taxonomy): Bacteria > Bacillati > Actinomycetota > Actinomycetes > Micrococcales > Microbacteriaceae > Plantibacter > Plantibacter sp. Mn2098. The sequence goes on from NZ_JBMOUH010000003.1 coordinate 177,834, forward strand.
GCGCCTGTTCGTAGCTCAGCGCCGAGACATCGGTGGTGGTCGCCATGGTTCTATCCTATTCGTCGTCTGGGGGCCCGTGGGCGGGTTCGGTCGGTTGCCGGAGGTCGTCTACGGCTGGTCGTCGCCTGTGGAGGTCGCGCCGAATGCGCCGGCCGCGACGGTGACGCGCAACCGGGCGCCGTCCGGGGCGTCATCCGCCGCTCGGACGATCGTGCCGTCCGTCAGTTGCGCGATGGCGTAGCCGCGATCCAGCGTGCGTTGCGGCGAGAGGGCCCGCAGTTGGGAGCGGAGGTCCGAGACCTCTCCGCCGGCGCGTTCGATGGCGCGATCGATGAGCTCTGCACCACGCGCGACGGTGCGGGTGAGCTCTTCCGAGCGGGATTCGAGCATCCACTCCGGGTGGGCGAGCACCGGGCGGGAGCGCATGGCTGCGAGCCGGTCGATCTCGTGGGAGAGGAGCGTGGACACACGCGACGAGAGTCTGGCCTTGGCCTGCTGGACGCGGGACAGCTCTTCCGCGACGTCCGGGACGACGCGCTTCGCGGCATCGGTCGGGGTGGAGGCGCGCAGATCGGCGACGTCGTCGAGGAGCGGACGGTCCGCCTCGTGGCCGATGGCGCTCACGAGCGGTGTCTCGCAGGCGGCCGCCGCCCGCACGACGCGCTCATCGCTGAAGCCGAGCAGGTTCTGGAAATCGCCGCCGCCGCGGGCGACGATGATGACGTCGACCTCGGGGTCGGCATCGAGCGTCTGGATGGCAGACACGACCTCGCCGACCGTCCGGTCGCCCTGCACGGCCGAGTGCACGACCCGGAACCGGACCGAGGGCCACCGGAGCTGCGCGTTGCGCAGGACGTCCTTCTCCGCGTCGGAGTCCTTGCCGGTGATGAGTCCGATGCAGTGCGGCAGGAAGGGCAGGCGGCGCTTCCTGGACGGCTCGAAGAGCCCCTCGGAGGCGAGCTGCGCCCGGAGCCGCTCCAATCGTTCCAGGAGGTCGCCGAGGCCGACGTGCTTCATGGCCATGACCTGCATGGTGAGCGTGCCGCCCTTGAGCCAATAGTTGGGCTTCACGAGTGCGATGACACGATCGCCCTGCTTGAGGTCGGCCGGGATCTTGGCGCGAACGGAGGACCAGATGGTGAAGCCGACCGTCGCGTCGACGTCGACGTCCTTGAGCTTGCCGTAGACGTTGCCGCCAGAAGCACCCCACTGGGTGATCTCGCCTTCGACCCAGACGGAACCCAGACGATCGATGTAGTCGCGGAGCTTCGTGCCGAGTTGGGAGATCGGCCACGGGGCATCGGCACTCGGTGGTGCGTCGGTCACGGTGCTCCTCTGGGGTGGGTGCTGGCTTCGATCCAGCCTACCCGCGACCGCCGACGCCGGTCGCGGCGGGTGGTGCGGCCGGTGGTACGGGACCCGCCCAGGCTGACCCGCGTAGAATCGACCTGTGACAGATCTGCGTGAAGCCACAGCCGTCGGACTCGGGATGCCCCGCCTCCGTCGGGTCGCCGGCCGGTTGGCCAACAACCCGGTGGCCGGTGAGAAGCGTGTGCTCCTGGCAGCTCCCCGCGGTTACTGCGCCGGTGTCGACCGCGCGGTCATCGCCGTCGAGAAGGCGTTGGAGCACTACGGAGCCCCCGTCTACGTGCGGAAGCAGATCGTGCACAACATCCACGTCGTGAGCGAGCTCGAAGCCCAGGGCGCCATCTTCGTCGACGAGGTCGACGAGGTGCCGGAGGGCGCGCACATCGTGTTCAGCGCTCACGGCGTCTCCCCGGCGGTGGTCAATGCGGCAGCCGATCGCGGCCTCCAGGCCATCGACGCCACCTGCCCGCTCGTCACGAAGGTGCACCGCGAAGCCGTTCGCTTCGCGAGGGACGACTTCGAGATCCTCCTCATCGGCCACGACGGCCATGAAGAGGTCGAGGGGACGGCGGGCGAGGCCCCGGACCACGTCACGATCGTCAACAGCCCGGACGACGTCCCGAACCTGCAGGTCAAGGACCCGGAGAAGGTCGTCTGGCTCTCCCAGACCACGCTCTCCGTCGACGAGACGATGGAGACGGTCCGTCGTCTCCGCGAGCGGTTCCCGAAGCTGCAGGATCCGCCGAGCGACGACATCTGCTACGCGACGCAGAACCGCCAGGTGGCCATCAAGAAGGTCGCCCAGGACGCCGATCTCGTCATCGTCGTCGGCTCGGCCAACTCCTCCAACTCGGTCCGCCTCGTCGAGGTCGCCCTCGAGTACGGCGCGAAGGCCGCATACCGGGTCGACTACGCGAGCGAAGTCAAGCAGGAATGGCTCGACGGCGTCGTCACCGTCGGCGTCACGAGCGGCGCCTCGGTGCCGGAGGTGCTCGTCCAGGAAGTGCTCGACGACCTCGCCGGCGCCGGATACGGCAACGTCCAGGAAGTGAAGACGGCCGAGGAGGACCTCATGTTCTCGCTGCCGAAGGAACTCCGCAAAGACCTCAAGGGAAAGCAGGACAACCGGGCGCTCGGCGGCCGGAACCGATCATGACCGATTCATCGGCACGCCCCAAGCGCCCGCAGTTCGGCGAGTACGCGACGCCGGAAGAGCAGCGTGCGTCCATCCGCGAACCGCTGGACGAGCAGCGAGCTGCGGAACTGGGCGTCTCGCCCGTGGTCCCGCTCGGGACGTCGTCCGGTGACGAGGCGAAGCCAGGCGATGCCTCAGCATCCACGTCGGGACATCTCGCCGATGGCTCCGCACCGGTCCACCCCGGCCCATCGCAGTCGGCCGGTTCCGGTCACTTCGCAGGTTCCCGGCCAACGCCGCCGGCAACCCCTCCCATGGCGCCGACGCGGTACGGCCCGAACGGCGAGGTCCTCCCGCCGAGGCGCAGCGCCGACCGCATCGCCACCTTCGTGCTCATCGCGATCGGCCTGCTGAACATCGTCGTGACGATGCCCAACCTGCTCGATCTCGCTGGGGCCGTCCGCACGGTGTACGTGCAGTTCGACATCTCCGGGTACAACTCGGATCAGCTCGCGCAGATCCTCGGCATCACGGCGCTGCTCGCACAGGTGATCCTGTGGGTCGCGGCGTTGATGCTGTCCTCGAGGGCTCTGCGCGCCGGGAAGCCCGCGTTCTGGATTCCGCTCGTCGCTGGCGTTGTGGCGAACGTGATCCTCATCGCCGCCGTGTCGATCGCGATCGCATCGGACCCCGCGTTCCTCGCCTTCGTCCAGGCCAACTCGGCGAAGTAACAATGAAGTAGCGCCGGCCTGACATTTCGGGGTCCTGTTTCGTCACCCTGGTGAGGGCGATCTCCGCCCAGGAAAGGCGGTACGTCGTGACAACTCTCGGAGCACCCGGTCCGGTTCGCAACATTGTGGTGCTGGGGGCCGGATACGCCGGTGTGATGGCGGCCAACCGGCTGCTGGCCTCGCGCACGGCCGGCGAGCACACGCAGCTTCGTGTGACGGTGGTCAATGCGCGCGAACGGTTCGTCGAACGCATCCGGCTGCACGAGTTGCTCGCCGGAACGGTGGACGACGTGTCGATGCCGCTGTCCGACATCCTGCATCCGGATGCGCAGGTGCTCGTCGGCTGGGCCAAGCTGATCGAGCCGGAACGCAACATCGTGCACGTCACGAGTGCTGCGGGGAGCGTCGAAGTCGCGTACGACGAGCTCGTGTACGCGGTGGGCAGCGCGAGCACCCCAGCAGACGTGGTCCCTGGTGCCGGCGAACACGCGCTCTTCGTGGGTGATCCCGAGCGGGCGGCGGCCGCGGCAGCGGAGCTCTCCGCGCTTCCGGCGTCGGGTCGAGTGGTCGTCGTCGGAGGTGGGCTGACCGGTGTCGAGACCGCGAGCGAGATCGCGGAGCGTCGCCCGGAGCTGCGTGTGAGCCTCGTCGTCGGCGCCGAGGTCGTGCCCGGGCTCGGCGCCGGATCGCGGCGGGCCGTCGAGCGCGCGCTGGCACGCCTCGGGGTCGAGATCGTCGCGGGGGAGCGTGTGCAGGCGGTTCGTGACGGCGAGGTCCTCTTCGAGTCAGGCTCGAACCTGCCGTTCGACGCGTGCGTCTGGGCGGCAGGATTCACGGTCCCCGACCTCGCAGCGGTCAGCGGACTCGCGGTCGACGCGTCTGGGCGGCTCCGTGTCGATGAGGATCTGACCTCGATCGACGTCGCCAACATCGTGGGAGCGGGAGACTGCATCGTGCTGCCGACCTCCAACGGCGCGCACCTGCGGATGGGCTGCGCGATCGCGCTCCCGCTGGGCGGGCACGCGGCCGAGACGGTGCTGCACCACCTGCGCGGGACGACCCCGGCGTCGGCGTCCATCGGGTTCCTGGTGCAGTGCCTGAGCCTCGGACGCACGCGAGGAGTCATCCAGCTCGTCCGTCCGGACGATCGTCCCAGAGGATTCTTCGTCTCTGGGCGTCCTGCCGCCTGGTTCAAGGAGTACATCTGCACGAGCACCGTCGCCTGGACGCGGAACGAACGCATCCGACCGGGTTCCTACCGGGCCCCGAGCGGACCGAAGCAGCACCTGCAGCAGCCGGTGCCGACATCGTGAGCGGCGGCTCCGTGATCTCGCCGGAGGATCGCCGCAGGCTCGGGGCGGTCGCCTATCGCATCCTCGGTTCGTTCCACGATGCGGAAGACGTCATCCAGGAGACGCAGATCCGCTGGAGTCAGTTGGATGCGGAGCAGCGGTCGGTGATCAGGGAGCCGCTCGCGTGGCTCACCCGTGTCGCGTCGCGCATCGCGCTCGACCTCCTCGGCAGTGCGGCGTCCAGACGAGAGGCGTCGTCGGGGATCTGGTTGCCGGAGCCGGCCCCCGACGAGTACCTCGGGGTCTCGCACCTCGCCTCCGATCCGTCGGACCTCGTCGCCCTGGACGAATCGATCAGTCTGGCGTTGCTCGTCGCGATGGAGACGCTGACGCCGGCCGAACGGGTCGCGTTGATCCTGCATGATTCGTTCGGGCTGCCGTTCGAGGAGATCGGGCGCATCCTCGGACGGACGAGCGCTGCCGCTCGACAACTGGCGAGCAGCGCGCGCACCAGACTGCGCAGTCGCCCGGCCGACGATCCGCAGTCGGCGGCCCGCGACCAGGTCGTGCTCGCGTTCCAACAGGCGTGCGCGAGCGGCGACGTCACTGCCCTGGTGGCGGCGCTCGCGCCGGACGCCGTGTCCCGAGCGGACGGCGGCACACACGTCGTCACCGCCACCCGGCCGATCGTCGGCGCCGACAACATCGCACGGTACCTCCTCGGGCTGCTGTCTCGTGAGCAGTCGCGGACGGACGTCGTGTCCGAGATCGTCCAGGCGAACGGCTGCAGCGCGGTCGCCGTCTTCAGCGGTCAGATGCCGATCGCGCTGCTCGATCTTGCCGTCTCTCACGGCCGGATCAGGGAGATCGCGTTCATCGTCGACCCGGAGAAGCTCTCGGTGCTCCGCCGGAGGTGAGCGGCGCCCCGTCGCGGAGCTTCCTCGGCGGTCGAGATCGGTCAGGCTCGTTCTGCGGGCAGCCAAGACGACGGAGTGGCGAAGAGTTCCTGCAACTCGTTGAGCAGCCGTGCCGTGTGGAAGCCATCTGCCGCTGCATGATGTATCTGCGCTGCAACGGGCAGCCATATGCGTCCGTCGGCCTCTCGATACCGGCCCAGGGTGAAGATCGGTGCCAGGTGCCGCCAGCCGTCGCGCACCTGCAGACTGAAACCGCTGAAGGACACCCAGGGGACGCTGGAGATGTCGAACACGTTCGGTGGCATATCAGGCTGCGGCTGGAATGAGGTCGCATCACGATGCGACGCCAGGACATGGGCGGCGTGCTCGTGGAACTCGGTGAACCGAGGCGAGAACGGCGCCCAGACGCTGGCGAATGTTTCGCGTCGAGGGTTGAAGACCGTGAATGCGGGATGCACAACGTCCCAGATCGACGGCGTCCCGTCATCGGCGAGGGTCATTCGGAACTCGGAGTGACGATTCACGACGGACGCGATGGCCCAGATCTGGGCGATATAGGTCTTCCACGGTGAGCCGCGGAGCGCAGTTGCCAGCTCTGTGGCGTCAAGGTCGACGGTGATGGCGTAGGTGCATTCCACACGTGTGAGGTAGTGCTCGAAGTGCTCTCGGCGAGGCCAAGTGGCCAGATCGATGGGGTGCGCTTCAGTCATACGGAGAGCCTAAGCGGCCGCCTCGGTGACAAGCGTCGTGTATCGCAGATGCTGACCCAGCATGCCCCGTTCGGGGCGAGCCACGGTCTTTGAGGTAGTTAGTGGTATTTGATTTCCTGGGTTAGGTATAGACCAAAGCTAATCCACCTGGCTAGCATGTGAGTCGTACGCCGTCGGACCAGATCCGACCAGACCACATGCGCCCCAGGAGGAAACGTGATTCGTGTCGGACTACTCGGTTCCGGATTCATCAGCGACACCTACGCCGACGCCCTCCAAGACGTCCGCAACGCCGAGATCGTCGCCAACTACTCCCGTGATCTCGCCCGCGCCACCGCGTTCGCCGAGAAGTGGGGCCCGATCCAGAAACAGTACGACGACATCGCCGCACTGTGCGCGGACCCCGACGTCGACCTCGTCGTGATCGCGCTGCCCAATGAGGCCCACGTCGACGCCGTGCGCATCGCGGCGGAGGCCGGCAAGGGCATCGTCTGTACCAAACCGCTCGCCCGCACGGGCGCCGAAGCCGCCGAGATCGTGCGGATCGTCCGTGAGCACGATGTGTGGCACGGATATGCCGAGAGCTCGGTCTTCTCGCCCAACATCGCCAAGGCGCACCAGATGGTCGCCGCCGGCGCCATCGGCGAGGTCCTGACGATGCGCGCCCGCGAGGCGCACTCCGGTCCGCACGCGCCGCACTTCTGGGACGCCGAGACGGCCGGCGGCGGCGCGCTCCTCGACATGGGTTGCCACACGGTCGAGTCGGCCAGGCACTTCTTCGGCAAGGACAACCCCGTCACCGAGGTCTTCGCCTGGGGCGCCACCATGGTCCACGGCGACAAGACCACCGGCGAGGACACCGCCATCGCCCTGCTGAAGTTCGCGGGCGGACAGCTTGCGCAGATCGAATCGTCCTGGATCGAGAAGGGTGGCATGCAGCTGCGTCACGAGCTCGTCGGCACGGCGGGCCGCATCGTCACCGACACCTCGAACACACCCGTGTGGGGCTTCATCGAGAACCCGGCCGGCTATCTCGTGGAGAAAGCCGATGCGGACACCGGATGGGTGTACCCCGTCCCGGAGGAGGCGCGCGCCTACGGATTCAGCCAGGAGATGCGCCACTTCGTCGACTGCTTCGCGAAGGGCGTGCCCCCGATCGAGACCTTCGACGACGGACACATCGTCAACTGCATCCTCGACGCGTGTTACGCCTCGATGCGCTCGGGCGTCTGGGAGACGGTGCAGCTCCCCGCATGACGAGTGCAGACGTCACGCGATCGGCCATCAGGGTCGACAGCGTCGAACCGCTCTGGTCCCAGGCCGTCGCGGCCGTGCGGATGCGCGTCGCCGACGGGTCGTTGCGTCCGGGGATGCGGCTCCCGCCGGAGCGAGAGCTCTGCCTGAGCCTCGCCATCTCCCGCGTCACACTGCGGAAGGCGCTGCTCCGACTCGTCGACGAGGGTGTGCTGAAGCCGTCGCACGGGCGCGGGTGGTACGTCGCGGGTGACGAGGCCAAGGAATGGCCGAACAGTCTCGAATCATTCTCCGAAACGGCGAGGCGGATGGGGCTCGTCGCGAGTTCCGTCGTCCTGCGATCCGAGGTCGCGATGGCCACCCTGGACGAGGCCGAACGGCTCGCCATCGCGCCGGGGACGCCCGTGTTCCACCTCGTGCGCGTCCGAAAGCTCGACGGGGTGCCGATCGCGGTCGACCGCTCACTCGTGCCTTCGCACCTCGCACCGCGCCTCGATCGCGCCGACTTCACCACGGCGTCGCTGTACGAGACGCTCACGAGGGCTGGCCTCGACCTCGTGGACGCGGGTTCCACGATCGAGGCGACCGAAGCGGACGACGACGTCGCGGCGCAGCTCGGAGTCGCCGAGCGCCGTCCGATCCTCGTGATGCATCAGATCGTCCGCGACCGGGCGGAACGCCCAGTGCTGTCCTCGACCATCCAGTACGCGGGGGATCGGTACCGGCTGCGCACCTTCTTCGCGCGGGCAGGGGCGTCCTCTGGGCCGATGTCCGGATTCGGTGTCGATTGAAGCGCATGGATCGGGCGGGGACCACCACAATTGAGATGAAAATAGGTACCGCTTTGGACAGGCTTTGGTATGCTGTGGTCTGCAATGCGATGCGAGATCGCGTCAGAGCGGACGTCGTCCGGCCCGCTGACGGACGACTGACGGACGACACACAGGGAGAGTGGTGACGGCATGAGCGCGACCCACCCGCTGGGAGTCCAGCTGTACAGCGTCCGAAACGATCTCGGGCACGCCGCCGACGGCTCGTTCGACGACGCCGTCCTGGAACGCACACTCGGCCGCCTCGCCGGGTTCGGGTTCACGCACGTCGAACCGTACGACGTCATCGGCTACCCGGAGGCACTCGGCCGGGCGATGCGCGCCACCGGGCTCCTCGCGACGACCGCGCACGCCCGGGTGACCGGCCCCGATGCCGACGCCGTCTTCGCGGCGGCCGGCCCCCTCGGCATCAACACGCTCATCGTCCCGTGGGTCGAGCCGTCCTCGATCTCGGACCGTGACGGCGCGTCCCGCCTCGCCGACGCCGTCAACCTGGCTGCCGCACGCGCCGCTGCGAGCGGTCTGCGCATCGGCTACCACAATCACGACTTCGAGTTCTCGCAGGACGTCGACGGCATCTCGGCCTACGAACGTCTCGTGTCGCTGCTCGACCCGACCGTGGTCCTCGAAGTCGACACCTACTGGGCGGCGACCGGCGGTGCGGACGTGTTCGAGCTGCTGCCGCGCCTCGCGGACCGCGTGCGCTTCCTCCACGTGCAGAACGAGCCGCGCGACGAGAGCGACCCACCGGTGCTGGGTGTCGACGTCACCGGCAGGCTCGGGCAGGTCATCCAACTCTCGAAGAGCTTCGTGGAGATGCCCGTCGTCGAGGTGGTCGTCGACGACGGCGACGTGTTCCCGATCCTCGAACGAAACGCACACTTCTTCCTCGACCAGGTCAACGCATGACGGCGGCGAACGCCGCGGGCGGACGCCGGAGCGGACCGATGGGCGTCGGCATCATCGGCGCAGGCAACATCTCCGACGAGTATCTCCGCAGCCTCACCTCCTACCCGGACATCCAGGTGCTCGGCATCGCCGACCTGGACCTCGAACGTGCTGCGGCGCAGGCGGCCAAGTACGGCGTCCCGTTCTCCGGCTCGACCGCCGACCTCCTCGCGCTCCCGGACATCGAACTCGTGGTGAACCTCACGGTTCCGGCCGTGCATGCGAGCGTTGCGCTCGAAGCCATCGGCGCAGGCAAGCATGTCTGGGGCGAGAAGCCGTTCGCGCTCGACCGGGCATCCGCCGCCGCGATCCTCAGCGCGGCCGAGGCGGCTGGAGTGGTGGTGGGCAACGCCCCCGACACCGTCCTGGGGGAGGCCGTGCAGCACTCGCACCGCCTGCTGCGCGCCGGCCGCATCGGTGAACCGCAGACCGTCCTGACGCTGATGCAGGGCCCCGGCCCGGACGCCTGGCACCCGCGCCCTCAGTTTCTGTTCGCTCGCGGAGCCGGCCCGCTCTTCGACATCGGACCCTACTACTTCGCGACGCTCGTGCAGCTGTTGGGCGGGATCGAGAGTGTGCAGGCCGTCGGCCATCGCGCGCAGGCGGAGCGGGTCATCGGCTCCGGTCCGGACGCCGGCGCATCGTTCCCGGTCGAAGTCTTCACCCATGTGAGCGTGCTGACGAGGTTCCGCAGCGGGGTCGTCGGCACGTCGATCTACAGTTTCGACTCGCCGGTGCGCCGACAACTGTTCGAGATCACCGGATCGCGCGGGACGCTCGAGGTGCCGGTGAGCGGATTCGACGGACCCAGCCGGGTCTTCCCGGCCGGCGGTTCGGACGCGGAATGGGAGCGCATCGATCCGCCGGGGGTGCCACAGGAGCGCGGCGTCGGGGTCCTCGAAATGGCCAGGGCGATCCGTGCGGGACGACCGCCACGAGCCGACGGGCTCCTCGCAGCGCACGTGCTCGACGCGATGCTGGCGGTGGAGGAATCGATCGAGTCCGGCCTCCCCGTGACCGTGCGGAGCGAGGTCGGGGACATCGATGCCGTCGACGTCGACTGGGACCCGGCGGCGGCCACGCTCCACGCCGAGATCCCGGCCGAGCCGGGGCTGCACGACCCGGAACCGCACGACCCGGAACCGCGCGCCCCACACGTGCACAGCACACCACCTCAGAACGGAGAAGCCGCATGACGGATGTCGTAGTCGGAATGGACGCCGGCGGGACCAAGCTGGCCGTGCGCATCGAGGACCTCGCTGGGGTCCGGATCGCCGAAGCGCAGTTCCCGGCCGAGGATTGGAGTGCGGAACCGCCCGAGGCGGCAGCCGCATGGCTGCTGGAGCGGCTCGACCGCGCGTTGCCGAACGGCGCGCGGGTGCTCGCGCTCGGCGTCGGCGCCCAGGGTTGCGACACTCCGGAGCTGTGCGCCGAGATCGAGCACGCGATGCTCGCGCGCGGTGTCGACGCGGTCGTCGTCAACGACGGTGCACTCCTCGTCCCGGCGAGCGGCCTGACCGACGGGATCGGCGTGATCGCCGGGACCGGATCCATCGCGGTCGGCCTCGACACGGCGGGAGCTGCGATGTTCGCCGGCGGTTGGGGCTGGGTGCTCGGCGACGACGGCGGTGCCGCAGCGCTCGTCCGCGAGGCGACGAAGGCGGCCCTCACGGCCTACGACGACGGCGCTCAGGATGACGGACTCCTCGGCGCGCTGCTCGGAGCCTTCGGCGTGGATGGCGCCCCTGCCCTCGCCCGGGCGGTCAACGACGATCCCCGTCTCGAACACTGGGCGCCGCGGGGTCCCGTCGTGTTCGCCGCGGCCGATGCCGGGTCGACGCTCGCGAGATGCGTCATCGAAGCGGCCGGGCACGACCTGGTGCGGACCGTCGGGCAGCTCGTCGCGCGCGGCGCGGTCGGCACCGAAGTCGTGGCGGCCGGGAGCGTCATCGTGAACCAGCCGCGCCTGCAGGACGCGGTCCGCGACCGACTCGCCGAACGCCACCCGGGGTTCGGCTTCCGACTGCTCGACGACGATCCCGTCGCCGGGGGAGTCGTGCTCGCCAGACGGCTGCACGAGCGCCACCAGAACCGCTTCGACCAGACCGACGCCGCGGCGATCGCCTGACCGGTCTGCGGCCGACCGAAGCTGCACCTCACGAACACACCAACAAAGGAGTTTGAGTATGGCAATCGCAACGATCAACCCCACGACCGGCGTCGTGGAACAGGAGTTCACACCGCACACCGATGCGGAGGTCGAAGCCATCGTGGCCGGGACGTTCGCGGCGAACGCCGTCCTCGCGAAGACGACGTTCGAGCAGCGCGCCGAATGGATGCGTGCCGCAGCCGACCTGCTCGACGCCGAGCTGGAGACCGTCGCGGCCCTCGCATCGACCGAGATGGGTAAGACCCTCGACACGGCTAAGTACGAGGTCGCAAAGTCCGCCCGCGGTATGCGCTGGTACGCGGACCACGCCGCGGAGTACCTCGCTGACGAGCACCCGGTCGAGGCCGGTGACGTCGGAGCGAGCTCGGTCGGCCTCCGCTACCAGCCGCTCGGCACCGTCCTCGCCGTGATGCCTTGGAACTACCCGTTCTGGCAGGTCATCCGGTTCGCGGCCCCAGCGCTCATGGCCGGGAACACGGGCCTCCTCAAGCACGCGTCGAGCGTCCCGCAGTGCGCGATCTACCTCGGTGAACTGTTCGCACGGGGCGGCTTCCCCAAGGAGGCGTTCCAGACGCTCCTCATCGAGGGCGGACGCGTCGCGCCACTGCTCGACGACCCACGCGTCCGTGCCGTGACCCTCACGGGTTCCGTCGGCGCAGGCGCATCGGTCGCGGCGGCAGCCGGCCGGAACATCAAGAAGTCCGTCCTCGAGCTCGGCGGCGCCGACGTGTTCGTCGTGATGCCGTCCGCGGACATCGCAGCCGCTGCGACCGCCGGGGTGAACGCCCGTGTGCAGAACAGCGGGCAGAGCTGCATCGCGGCCAAGCGGTACTACGTCCACACCGACGTGTACGACGACTTCGCGGAGCGCTTCGTCGCCGGGATGGCCGCGCAGCGCCCTGGAGACCCGTTCGGTTCCGAGACCGACTTCGGCCCGCTCGCCACCGAGCAGGGCCGGATCGACGCGCACGAGCTCGTGGAGGACGCCGTCGCCAAGGGAGCGACACTGCTCGCCGGCGGCGTCGTCCCGGACGGGCCGGGCTGGTTCTACCCGGCCACCGTGCTCGCCGACGTGACCCCGGAGATGCGGATCTTCCGTGAGGAGTGCTTCGGGCCGGTCGCGACCATCTTCCGCGTGGACGGCGTCGAGGACGCCATCGCCCGCTCCAACGACTCCGACTTCGGTCTGAGCTCGAGCGTGTGGACGAACGACGACGACGAGGCCGAGCGGTTCCAGGACGGCATCGAGGCAGGCGGCGTCTTCGTGAACGGGCTCACCGCATCGTTCCCGCAGCTGCCGTTCGGCGGCATCAAGCAGTCCGGGTACGGTCGTGAGCTCTCCGCCCTCGGCATCCGCGAGTTCACCAACATCAAGACGGTCTGGCGCAAGTAGTCGCGTCGTACACGCAGAACGGCGGGGCCGGTGAATGATCACCGGCCCCGCCGTCGTTCGTGCAGCGTCCTGGTCTAGGAAGCGCTCTTGCCGTAGGAGCCGAGCTGCTGCGCCGACTGCACAACACGAGCGGCCATGGCCGTCTCGGCGATCTTGCCCCACGAGCGCGGGTCGTAGACCTTCTTGTTGCCGACTTCGCCGTCGACCTTGAGGAAGCCGTCGTAGTTGCGGAGGACCGTGTCCGCCACGGAACGGCTGAACGCGTACTGCGTGTCCGTGTCGATGTTCATCTTGATGACACCGTTGGCGACGGCCTCGGCGATCTCGGCGTCGGTCGAGCCCGATCCACCGTGGAAGACGAGGTCGAGCGGCTTCGGGCCGTGACCGTACTTGGCGGTCAGGCCGTCCTGGATCTCCTTGAGCAGCGCCGGCTTCAGGACGACGTTGCCCGGCTTGTAGACGCCGTGCACGTTGCCGAAGGTGAGGGCGGCCATGTAGCGGCCGTTCTCGCCGAGGCCGAGTGCCTCGACCGTTGCGATCGCGTCATCGAGCGTCGTGTAGAGGTGCTCGTTGATGTCGTGGCTGACGCCGTCCTCTTCGCCGCCGACGACGCCGATCTCGACCTCGAGGATCGCGTTGATCGCCTTCGTGCGCTTGATGATGTCCTGTGCGACCTCGAGGTTCTCATCGAGGGGCACCGCCGAACCGTCCCACATGTGCGACTGGAAGATCGGGTTGCGGCCGGCCTTGACCTCTTCCTCGGAAGCGGCGATGAGCGGCAGGACGAAGCCGTCGAGTGCGTTCTTCGGGCAGTGGTCGGTGTGCAGGGCGACCGTGACGGGGTAGTTCTTGGCGACCTCGGTCGCGAACTTCGCGAACGCGATGGCGCCGGCTGCGCGGTTCTTGACCGTGTGGCCGGCGAAGTAGTCTGCGCCACCCGTGGTGACCTGGATGATGCCGTCGGAACCGGCCTCGGTCAGCCCCTGCAGGACGGAGTTGATGGTCTGCGAGCTCGAGACGTTGAATGCCGGGTAGGCGAATCCGTTCGACTTCGCCTTGTCGAGCATCTCTGCGTACTGTTCCGGTGTTGCGACGGGCATGACTTCTCCTTGGCACTGGGGTCGATTTGGTTGAAAGTCTAGCCAGTCGCGCCGTCGGGCGCGGGGTCGGGCTTCCGGATGGGGCACGATGGGGGCATGGCAACAGACCTCGGGTCCGAAGAACTCCTCGCCGGATTCCTCCGCGCGACCGAACACGCCGCTGCCGCTGCCGCCCCGCTCGTCGGGTCAGGCGACGGCATGGCGATCGACGGCGCCGCGGTCGCCGCGCTGCGGAGCTGGCTCGATGGCCTCGCGGTCGACGGCCTCGTCGTCGTCGGCGAGGGGGAGAAGGACGAGGCTCCCATGCTCTTCATCGGTGAACGCTTCGGAACGGGGGTCGGGCCACGACTCGACCTCGCCGTCGATCCCGTCGACGGCACCAAACTCGCTGCGACCGGCCGCCCGGATTCCGTCGCCGTGATCGCGATCGCTCCGCACGGCGCCCTCGCCGACATCGGCCCGGCGTTCTACATGGAGAAGCTCGTCACTTCGGCCTCCGGCGCCGGGAGCTCCCTCGATGAACCGATGACCGTCATCCTCGACCGTCTGGCCGCCGCGACGGGTCGGCCGGTGTCCGAGCTGACCGTCGCCGTGCAGACGCGACCGCGGAACGCGGGATACGCCGATGCTGCTGCGCAGGCCGGCGCTCGGGTGCTCGCCTTCGCAGACGGGGACGTCGCGCTCTCCTTGCGCGCAGCATCGGCCGAAGGCGACATCGACCTGCTCATCGGCATCGGCGGCGCCCCGGAGGGCGTGCTCACCGCGGCAGCGGTCCGGGCGCTCGGCGGACACATGGTCGGCAGGCTCGCGCCGCAGTCGCGGGGCGAGCGGAACCGCATCGAACAGGCCGGGATCGAGGTCGCCCGCCTCCTCCCGCTCGACGAGCTCTGCGCGGACGACGCATGGCTGATCCTGAGCGCCGTGACCGAGACTCGGCTGTCGCCGACGGTGACGCTCGCCGGGGTCCGACTGGCCGGCGGCGCGTCCGGCGGCGGCGCAACGGTCGACTCGGTCGTCGTCCGACCGCGACAGATTCCGGTCGTATCACGGAATCGGATCCTCCCCGCTGACGCCTGACGCCGACGGATAGGCTGGAGGTCCACCCATCCAGCGCCGTGATGATGCGGCGCACGATCCACGGAGGATCACGTGACTCAGCCAGAAACCGGCTCACACTACCTGCAGCCAGACCGCAACCTCGCCATGGAATTGGTGCGGGCCACCGAGGCGGCTGCCATCAGGGCGGCACCGTTCATCGGCCGGGGTGACAAGAACGCGGCCGACGGAGCAGCGGTCGATGCGATGCGCGCGTTCCTCGGCACCGTCAACTTCGAGGGCGTCGTCGTCATCGGAGAGGGCGAGAAGGACGAAGCGCCCATGCTCTTCAACGGCGAGCGCGTCGGCAACGGCCGCGGGCCGTCCTGCGACATCGCCGTCGACCCCATCGATGGGACGAGTCTCACCGCGGCCGGCCGCCAGAACGCCCTGTCCGTCATCGCCGTCTCCGACCGCGGCAGCATGTTCGACCCGTCCGCCGTCTTCTACATGGACAAGATCGTGACGGGCCCTGCCGGCATCGGCGTCGTCGACATCTCGCAGTCCATCGGCGACAACATCCGTGAGCTCGCGAAGGCGAAGGGACTCCGGCCGGAGGACATGCGGGTCGCGGTCCTCGACCGTCCGCGTCACGCGCAGCTCATCGAGGAGATCCGCGAGGCCGGCGCCGGGACGCGGCTGCTGCTCGACGGCGACGTGGCCGGTGGGATCAACGCTGCCCGCTACGACTCCCGCATCGACATGTGTGTCGGGGTGGGCGGCACCCCGGAGGGCATCATCACGGCGTGCGCCGTCAAGGCGCTCGGCGGGTTCATCCAGGGCAGGCTCATGCCGAAGGACGCGGTGGAACGGCAGCAGGCAATCGATGCCGGTCACGACGTGGACCGCATCCTGGGCGCCAACGATCTGGTCCGTGGCGACAACACCTACTTCGTGGCGACGGGTGTCACCCACGGCGAGCTGGTGGACGGCGTGCAGCACAAGGGCCCCATCATCCGCACCGAGAGCCTCGTGCTGCGGTCGCGCTCAGGCACCATTCGTCGGGTTGTCGCGGATCACCTCGCGGAGAAGTGGCTCTGATCCGTCGGTGACACTCGTTCGAAGTCGATCGGCGAGGCGCTCCTCCAGTTCGCTGGCGGGCGCCTCGTCGTCGTTGGGGATGAGGAGTTGCTGGGCCGTTGGGCGGTCCAGGTCCGGGTGCCCGTCCAGGGCCGGGTTCAGCTCCAGGTGCAGTTCCGGTGACGCGTCGGCGGCGACGGACACTTCCGGCGCGGTGAGCGACTTGGCCGCTGCGTCGCTCTGGGCGACCGTTGCGACGACCGTCGACTCGTCGAGGGCATCGAGCTTCCGCGCCGTGACCAGGACGCGACGCTCCAGGGAGTTGGCGAACTGGTTGTAACTGGAGACCGTGCTCTCGATCGATCGGCGGAGTCGGTCGGCGTGATCCGAGAGCGTCGACAGGCGCTGGTACAACTCTTTGCCGAGGTCGAACAAGCGCTTGGCGTCCTCGGTCAGGACGTCCTGCTGCCAGGTGAACGCGACGGTCTTGAGCACGGCCCACAGGTTGACCGGTGAGGCGAGGGCGACACGCTTGCCGAAGGCGTAGTCGAGCAGGCTCGGGTCCGCCTCCAACGCTGCAGCGAGCAGGGATTCGCTCGGGATGAACGCGATGACGAATTCCGGGCTGGCCTCGAGCCCCCGCCAGTAGGTCTTCGCGGCGAGCTGATCGACGTGGGATCTGACGGCCTTGACGTGCTGGGCCAGGAGGGCGGTGCGTCGTGCGGCCTCCTCGCCCGTCGCGGTGATCGGGATGTGACTGGCCTCGAGATACTGCGCGAACGGGACCTTGGCATCCACGGCGATCGACTTGCCGCCTGGCAGCCGCACCACCATGTCGGGGCGTCCGGCGCCGGCGTCCGACGAGATGCTCGTCTGCACGTCGAAGTCGACGCGCTGCGTGAGCCCCGCCGCCTCCACGACGTTGCGGAGCTGGGTCTCGCCCCACACGCCGCGCGTCGCATTGTTGCGGAGCGCGGAGGCGAGCGACTCGGTCGTGGAGCGCAGCCGCTCCTCCGACTCCGACGCCGTCTTGAGCTGCTGGCTCAGCTCGCCGTGCTGCTGGTTGCGCTGGGTTTCGAGATCGGTGACCTTCTGCTGCATCTGCTGCAGCGTGGTCTGCACGGGGGCGAGCGCCTGGAGGACGAGGCTCTCGTCCTGATCCTGCTGCGCCTTGGCACTGGCCTCTGCGCGCTGACGCTCGATGAGGTCGCGGTACTGCTCGCGCTGGGCGGCGAGCTCCCGGGTCAGGCCGTCGGCCGTGGCATCGAGGGAGGCGAGCTCTGCGCGGAGTGACGCCCGGACGTCGGCCTCGCGTGCTGCTGACTCCGCGGATTCACGTTGCACCTCCGCGCGCACCTCGGCGAGTCGTGCAGCGTGCCTGGCCTCCAACAGTGCCGGGTCGACGCCTCCGGTGGACGGTGAGGCGCCTCCGCCGCGGCGCGACGCCACGAGCCAGGCGAGACCGCCGCCGACGATGAGGCCGATGACGAGCCCGAGTCCCAGTGCGAGTGCCGTGTCCATGCCCCCAGTGTGACGCGGACCGCCGACATCGTCCGGTGCGGGCCGGGCGAGCCGCGACTCAGGCGCGGGGGAGCACCAGACGGGGGAGGAGGTCCTCCACCGCCGCACGCACCGTGAACGACACTCCGACATCGCCGCACAGGTACCGCAGGAGCGACTGCTGGAACAGGCCGTCGAGTGTGGCGTACGCAACGGATGACGGTACGGAGACAACCGTGCCGAGCAGCTCCGCATACCGTTCGACGATGCGCCAGATCATCCGTTCCAGGCTGTTGTCGATCTCGGCCACGTCCGCTCGGAAGCCCGATTCGAACAGGCTCTGACTCCGCAGGTCGTACCAGAGCCGGTGCATCGCGGCGTCGTCGACGAGGGTCATCGCGAAGCCGTTCGCGAAGCTGTAGCGGAGTTCCTCCGCCGTGCTCGCATCGCTCACGATCCGGTCGTACCTGGCGACGCTCGCGACCTTGTACCGCTGCACGCAGTAGGTGATGAGGTCGACCTTGTCCTCGAAGTAGTAGTGCAGCACTCCGTGGGAGAAGTCGGAGTTCTGGGCGATCTCGCGCAGGCTCGTTCTTGCGTATCCCAACTCGGAGAGCGTCTGCAGTGCGACGTCGGCGAGTTCGTCACGGCGTTCGGTGAACTTGTCGGCACGACCCCTGGTGATGCGATCGGTCACCGTTGTCACGTTGCCCCGTCCTTGTCACCTTCCGCGGCACCCTGCCGCGCGTATCGGCCCATGTTACGCCTCCGATGTCGGTTCGGCGATGCATTGAGACGAGTGTCCAAAGAATACTTGACATTCGTCCCGAATTCATTTGACAGTCGTCCAGATTCTTGAGCGAGGTGTCCGACGGCCACCTCCGGCCCACCTATCCTGGAATCCGCCCATCACGCGCCGACCGGAGGATCATGACGTCAACACCCACCACCCGCATCCCGGTCTACCTCGACTGCGACACCGGCATCGACGACGCCCTCGCGCTCGCGTATCTCCTCGCGTCCCCGGAGATCGATCTCGTCGGCATCGGATCGGTGAGCGGCAACGTGAGCGCGGCGCAGGGCGCCGTGAACACGCTCGACCTGCTGGCGCTGGCCGGACGCCCGGACGTCCCGGTCGCCGTCGGCGCGCACCATCCAGTCGCCGGTGAATTCGACGGCGGTGTTCCGCACATCCACGGTCGGAACGGCGTTGGCAACGTCGACCTGCCGCCGTCCGGGCTCGAACCCGTCGCGGAGAGCGCGGCAGAACTGCTGATCCGGCTGTCCCACCAGCACGAGGGCGAGCTGCGTGTGCTCGCCATCGGGCCGTTCACGAACCTCGCGGAAGCGCTGCGGATCGATGCGGGACTCGCCGGCCGAGTGCACGGCGTCACGGTCATGGGCGGGGCTGCCCTCACTCCCGGCAATGTGACGCCCGTCGCGGAGGCGAACGTGTGGAACGACCCGGAGGCTGCGGCGGAGGTCGTCGGGGCCGATTGGGACGTCACCCTCGTCCCGCTCGACGTCACGGAGGAGAACGTCTTCGAGGAGAGCGACCGGGAGGCGCTGCTCGCTGCGGAGACACCCTTGGCGCGTGCGCTCGGCGAGATCCTCGACGTCTACTTCGACTTCTACGTCGTCGTCTACGGCAGACGCAGCTGTGCGCTCCACGACCCGCTCTCCGCAGCACTTGTGGTCGGCGGCATCACCGCCACGAAGGCCCCGGCCGTCCCGATCGTCGTCGACACGACGCAGGGGCCGGGCCGCGGCCAGACCATCTGCGACCTGCGCGGACAGCGGATGGGGACCCACGACCGGGTCGGACGCCGGACGCGTGTGGTGCTCGACACTGATCGTCCGCTCGCGGAGCACCTCGTCGAGCGGATCCTCGCGTACAGACCCGCGGTCTGATCACGTCGACCTCCTGAGCGTCCGCTCGGGTGAGCGGAACGGCAGGCGGCGGCTCAGGCGGCGACCGGGGCCCCGATGCGGCCGAGCTTGACGCTCGTCGCCTGCGCGAGACCCGGGATCGAGTCAGCGCCGTGCCGGCTCGCGGCGTGGATCATGATGCGAGCGCACGCCTCGGCGTCCGCGAGCGCATCGTGGTGCGGGAAGTCCTCGAACCCGGCGGCCATCGCGGCCATCGGCAGGCGGTAGGACTCCAGCTGGTAGGTCTTCCGGGCCACGTTGAGGCTGCACAGGTAGGTGAAATCGGGGCACTCGAGCCCGGTCGCCGCGCACCCGCCGCGGATGACGCCCATGTCGAACCCGGCATTGTGCGCCACGAGGGCGTCGCCGTCCGCGTACGCGACGAGGTCGGCGAGCTGTTCGTCCCACGAGGCAGCACGGACGACGTCCTCCGCGACGATGCCGTGGATCCGGGTGTTCCACTCGAGGAAGGCGTCGTGGCCGGCCGGCGGGCGGATGAGCCAACCGACGCGATCGACGACGATGCCCGCGCGGACCTTGACGAGGCCGACGCTGCACGCGGAGGCGGACGACGAGTTCGCGGTCTCGAAGTCGATGGCGGTGAAATCCAGTGGCACCCCTTCACCATCGCACCATCCTCCGACAGCGGCCGATCGGCTCGCCGGGGATGCGGCCATCGGTCGAGGGGCGCGATGGGCGGAGCCAGCCGTATCGCGGCCGGGGCGGGGCAAGTCTGAGCGCAAGCCCCGAACAGCCGATCCGCGCAGCAGTACTGTCGAATGGTGAGCGATTCAGAGACCAGGGCCGTCCAGGCGGCATCGTTCGGTGCCGCAGCCGAAGCATACGAGCGGGGACGTCCCGAGTACCCGGCCGACGCGATCGACTGGCTGCTCCCGGAGGACGCCGAGGCGGTGATCGATCTCGGTGCCGGCACGGGCAAGCTGACCAGGCTCCTGAAGAAGCGAGCGAAGGACCTTGTCGCCATCGATCCGTCGCAGGCGATGCTCGCGGTGCTCGGCGATGTCGTCGGCGGGGTGGAGACCATTGTGGGCACGGCGGAGGAGATCCCCATCGCCGACGGTGAAGCCGATGCGGTGCTGTGCGCGCAGGCATGGCACTGGGTCGAACCGGAGCGCGCATCGGCCGAGGTCGCGCGGGTGCTCAAGCCGGGCGGGACGTTCGGGCTCGTCTGGAACTTCCGGGACGAGCGCGAGGATTGGGTGGCGGAACTCGGCCGGATCCTGGGCGACGGGAACCGTGCGGAGGACATCGGCACGCCTGAGATCCACGGTCCTTTCGGCCCGCTGGAACGGTTCGAGACCACCTGGACCGACGAGCTGACGCGGGACGAGGTCGTGGACCTCGTGTTCTCGCGGAGCTACATCATCACCGCCGACGACGAGCGGCGCGCCGAGGTGTCCCGGCAGCTCGACGAGCTCCTCGACGGCCGCGGCGACACCATCCGACTGCCGTACACGACGGTGTGCTTCCGCACGATCCGCGACTGATCGGCGCCCTCAGGGGCAGTTTTCGGCGGGTGTCCGGTCGTTCTCCGATGCTGCGGGCGAGCGCCGTCCGGCCAGGCCAAGTACGATAGACGCTCGTGGCTCTTACTATCGGCATCGTCGGCCTGCCCAACGTCGGCAAGTCAACCCTCTTCAACGCGCTCACGCGCAACAACGTGCTCGCGGCGAACTACCCGTTCGCGACGATCGAGCCGAACGTCGGCGTGGTCGAACTGCCTGACGCCAGGCTCGGCAAGCTCGCCGAGATCTTCGGCAGCGAGCGCATTCTGCC
Source organism: Plantibacter sp. Mn2098 (assembly GCF_049319745.1). Taxonomy (NCBI): domain Bacteria; kingdom Bacillati; phylum Actinomycetota; class Actinomycetes; order Micrococcales; family Microbacteriaceae; genus Plantibacter; species Plantibacter sp. Mn2098. Next base: position 199,023 of record NZ_JBMOUH010000003.1, read on the forward strand.
CGCCGCGGTGTCGTTCGTCGACATCGCCGGCATCGTCAAGGGTGCGAGCGAGGGCGAGGGCCTCGGCAACAAGTTCCTCGCGAACATCCGTGAGGCCGACGCCATTGCGCAGGTCGTGCGTGGTTTCGCCGACCCAGACGTCGTGCACGTCGACGGTTCGGTCAACCCGGCCTCCGACATGGAGACCATCAACACCGAGCTGATCCTCGCCGACCTCGAGACGCTCGAGAAGGCGATCCCGCGCTTCGAGAAGGAGATCAAGGGCAAGAAGCTCGACCCCTCCGTCCTCGTTGCCGCGAAGGATGCGCAGGATGCGCTGAACGCCGGCACGCCGCTGTCCGCGACGAAGATCGACCTGGAGCCCATCAAGGAGCTCGGTCTGCTGACGTCGAAGCCGTTCATCTACGTGTTCAACGTGGACGAGGCCGTGCTGCAGGACCAGGCGAAGCTCGCGGAACTGGCTGCGCTCGTGGCTCCCGCGAAGGCCGTCTTCCTCGATGCGAAGCTCGAGTCGGAGCTCGTCGACCTCGACGAGGCCGACGCGAAGGAGATGCTCGAGTCGACCGGTCAGACCGAGTCCGGTCTCGACCAGCTGGCCCGCATCGGATTCGCCACCCTCGGTCTGCAGACCTACCTGACAGCCGGTCCGAAGGAGTCGCGTGCGTGGACGATCCCGCAGGGCGCGAAGGCTCCGCAGGCCGCCGGTGTCATCCACACGGACTTCGAGAAGGGCTTCATCAAGGCCGAGGTCATCTCGTTCGACGACCTCGTCGAGACGGGCTCCGTCGCCGAGGCGCGCTCCAAGGGCAAGGCCCGTATGGAGGGCAAGGACTACACGATGCAGGACGGCGACGTCGTGGAGTTCCGCTTCAACGTCTAGCGCTCGCCAGTTGTGCAACGGAGGCCGCCTCGCTCATCGCGAGGCGGCCTCCGTCGTTTCCGGGGTGCGTGCGGTGCCGTGTCTGTTCACAACTCAGGAGCGGCCCCGGCGTGTCGCGCCGAAACACGCCGAAGGGACCCGACACGCCGTGGGTGCTCCTGAATTGCGAACGGACGGACGGAGTTCGGGAGCAGGTGAAGCAGCGGGTGCAGGGGGGAATGGCGGAGTGGATTGCTGCCGTCACGTCACGGTGGAGAGGACGAACGTCGCCAGGAACGCGCAGACGGCGACGATGATGCCCCAGATCGCGGAACCACGACCCCGGCCGGGCAGGCAGAGCGCACCCACGGCGAGCCCGACGCTGATGAACGACACCACCCAGGTGAACACCTGCGGGAAGCTCAGCGACGCCGCGATGAGCGCGAACAGGGCGACGGCGAGTGCGACGACTCCGAGGGGATTCCGTTGCCGGACCGGGGCTTCTTCCAGATCTTCAGCCCACTCCGCCCCGTCCCACCAGCGTCTGGCGCCAGAGGCGTCCGGGTACCAGCCAGGTGGGGGTGTTTCGTTCGTCATGGGCTGATCGTAGAACACGAATCTGACCCGGAACCGTGCCGCCGCACAGCGAACGTCGCGGTCCGCCTAGACACAAGCAGCCCATCGAATCAACGCCTCCCATGATCGGCGCCCGTGGTGGGAGGATGACGCGATGGAACAACTCGTGGAGGACCTCGAATGACCACGTTGCCGGACCGACCGAACACCGCGCTCATCGTCCTAGACGTGCAGCGCGGGGTCGTTGAGGGCGCTGTCGGGCGGGACTCGGTGGTGGCGAACATCGCGACGCTCGTCGACCGGGCCAGACGAGCAAGGACGCCGGTCGTCTGGATCCAGCACGCCGACGACCACCTCGTCGAGGGCAGCGATGCGTGGCAGTACGTCCCGGAGCTCGTCCGCCGCTCTCGTGAACCGCTGGTCCACAAGCACTACGGCGACGCGTTCGAGGAGACGACGCTCGAAGCGGAGCTCGCGAAGGCCGCGGTCGGTCGGCTCGTGGTGGTCGGCGCCCAGACCGACGAGTGCATCAGGTCCACGATCCACGGCGCGTTCGTGCGCGGCTACGACGTGACCCTCGTCGCCGATGCGCACACCACGGAGGACCTCACCGAGTGGGGCGCGCCGCCACCGGAACTCGTCATCGCGCACACGAACCTGTATTGGGGCGAACACACCGCACCGGGACGCACGGCCGCCGTGGTCGAGACGAGCGGCGTCTCGTTCAGCGCCTGAACGTCGCGTCCGCAGACCGTCCGCCACCGCGGGCGAGCTGTTGTTCCCCAAGGCGGGCCTGCCACTGTTCCCCAGGGCAGAACTGTGCCGTGCTCGTGGGGGAGACACGCAGATCACCGGGGTCTTAGGCTCACAGACAGGGCGCCCTGCCCGGACCCAGCCAGGACCTTCAGGACATCCAGGAGGTCAGCGAGCCCGTTCGGGTGGCGCGCTGGCCTCCGCACCCCGGAGGACGTTCGCGGACGCGCTGCACGGCGAGATGTCAATCCCCAATCACCAGACGGCGAGACGATCTACGGTCGAATGGTGGCCGACGCAGTACACGCCGGTCCGGAGAAGGACAGACCGAGATGCACAGATCAACGTTGAAGGTGCCGGGTTTCGACATCGTCGAACTGAGTCCACACGAATGGCGAGTGGCCGACGCGACGGAGAATCCATCGGACGCGACTTACGTCCTCGCGTACATCGAGCAACGGGACGGCGCGTATGACGTGCTGTCGGTCTCTCCCGGACCGCCCCACACCTGGCGCGCAACGACATTCCCTGAGGCGTTGTCGTTCGCGCGGCGGCCAGGAGCCGCCTGACGACGGCTCAGCGTCCCTGACGCTTCTTGTAGGGCAGCGGCTCGCCCTTGACCTTGGGTGCGCGGCCCTTGCCCTTGGACGCCTTGGCCTTGCCGCCGGGGGCAGGAGCGGACCTGGCCGCAGCAGCAGCCGATGCGGCCAGTTGGCGCTGCGCGTCCGGGAGGAAGGCCGCGCCGGCGTCGGAGAGCTGGGTCGACTCGACATCGCGACGGAACAGCTCGTAACCGAGGATGCCTTCGAGCTTGCGGACGTCGGTGACGACCGTGCTCCGGGGGACGTCGAGGAGCTTGCCGGCCTTCGCGTAGTGGAGGGTCTCGGCCGCCGCGACGAACGAGCGGAGCAGTTTGTGGTCCATACGGTGATGCCTTCCATCGGAGCCGGTCGTCCGGGCCCGTTGACAGACTACGCGAGAGTGCCAGGCCGTGCCCGGCCGTTGGATCACGCGGTGCGTGCGGACACGGCGGGAAATGAGACGATTGCAGGATGACCGCAACACTCGTCGCCCAGAACCTCGCCGGGGGATACGGCCACCGCACACTCTTCGACTCGCTCGACGTCACCGTCGCACCAGGGGACGTCGTCGGCGTGGTCGGCGTCAACGGCGCGGGGAAGTCGACGCTCCTGCGCATCCTCGCCGGTGTCACCGAACCGCAGGGAGGGACGGTGTCCCTGTCGCCGTCCGACGCGTTCGTCGGGTTCCTGCCGCAGGAGCACGAGCGTGTCGAGGGCGAGTCGATCGCCGCCTACATCGCACGTCGGACCGGCTGCGCCCAGGCGACGGAGGAGATGGATGCCGCGGCGGCGGCACTCGGCGACCCTGACGCAGGGGCTTCAGGCGGCCTCGACCCGGCCGACGTCTATTCCACGGCCCTCGACCGCTGGCTCGCGAGCGGGGCGGCCGACCTCGACGACCGCATCCCGGCCGTCCTCGCCGACCTCGGACTCGACCTCGAAGCGGACCTCGCCGAGCGCACGTTGATGACCTCGCTCTCCGGTGGACAGGCGGCACGCGTCGGTCTGGCCGCCCTGCTGCTGTCCCGGTTCGACATCGTGCTGCTCGATGAACCGACGAACGACCTCGACCTCGACGGCCTTGAACGACTCGAAGGATTCGTCCGCGGGCTGCGCGGCGGCGTCGTCCTCGTGAGCCACGACCGCGAGTTCCTCGCACGCTGCGTCACGCGCGTCCTCGAACTGGACCTCGCGCAGAGCGCCAACCGGGTCTTCGGCGGCGGCTACGACTCCTACCTGGAGGAGCGTGAGACGGCGCGGCGGCATCAGCGCGAGGAGTACGACGAGTTCGCGGCCAAGAAGGCCGACCTCATCGGTCGGGCCAGAGTGCAGCGCGAATGGTCGAGCCAGGGAGTGCGGAACGCGATGAAGAAGGCGCCGGACAACGACAAGATCCGGCGGAAGGCGTCGATGGAGTCGAGCGAGAAGCAGGCGCAGAAGGTGCGCCAGATGGAGAGCAGGATCGCCAGGCTCGACGAGGTCGAGGAGCCGCGCAAGCAGTGGCAGCTGCAGTTCACGATCGGCTCCGCGCCGCGGTCGAGCACGGTCGTCTCCACCCTGAGCGACGCCGTGTTCCGTCAGGGCGACTTCACGCTCGGGCCGGTGTCGTTGCAGGTGAACGCCGGCGACCGCATCGGCATCACAGGGCCCAACGGCGCCGGCAAGTCGACGCTGCTGCGCGCGCTGCTCGGCCGTCAGGTCCCAGACAGCGGGACGGCGAGCCTCGGGACGAGTGTGCGGATCGGCGAGATCGATCAGGCCCGCTCACTGCTCGTGGGCGATGAACCGCTGGCCGACCGGTTCGAGGCGATCGTGCCCGAGCTGTCCGCGGCCGAGGTGCGGACGCTGCTCGCGAAGTTCGGTCTCAAAGCCGACCACGTGAATCGTCCGGTCGACGGCCTGTCGCCGGGCGAGCGCACTCGCGCCGGGCTCGCGGTACTCCAGGCGACCGGCGTCAACCTGCTCGTCCTGGACGAACCGACGAACCACCTCGATCTCGTTGCCATCGAACAGCTCGAACAGGCGCTCGACTCCTACGAGGGCACGCTGCTCCTCGTGACCCACGACCGTCGGATGCTCGAGAACGTCCGCACCGAGCGTCGGTGGCAGGTCGACGCCGGCACGGTCAGCGAGGTGTAGACGTCCCGGTGAGTTCCTCCGCGACCGCCCACAGCGACGCCGCGAGGTCGACCCCTCGCGCGCTGCGTGGGAGCTCTGCGACCAGTTCGGTCTCGCCGACGAGCCCGAACGTTCCGCCCGGCCCGTAGTAGGCGCCCTGGACGACCGATGGGCTCGCGGCCGCGAACAGCAACGGTTCCGTCCCCTGCTCAACACCCTGCGAGGGGATGAAGGTCCGATCGCTCGGCGCCTTGGGCCTTGTGCGCCCGAGATTCGCGCCGGCGGTCTGCAGGTTGGTCCTCGTGAAGCCGGGGTGCGCCATCGTGCTGAGGAGCCGCCAGCGACGCTCGGTGGCGATGGCGCCGAGCCGGGATGCCATGAGCATGTCCGCGAGTTTCGACTGCCCGTAGGCGAGGAATGGCGAGTATCGCTTCGTCCATTGGAGGTCGTCGAAACGGATCTTGCCGATCGCCGCGACACCGCTCGACATCGTGGTGACCCTGGCACGCTCCGACTGCAGCAAATGGGGGAGGAGCAGGTTGGTGAGGGCGAACGGTCCGAGGAAGTTGCTGCCGAACTGCAGCTCGAATCCGTCCGCCGTGGTGAGGCGCTTCGGCGGGGCCATCACGCCGGCGTTGTTCACGAGGACGTCGATCTGGCGATCACCCTCGAGGATCCCGGCCGCGAACTCTCGGACGCTGGCGAGCTCCGCCAGGTCGATGCGGCGGACTTCGAGGCTCGCCTCGGGGACGATGCGGAGGATCTCGTCACGCGCCGCCTCGCCCTTGGCTGGGGTGCGGACCGCCATCACGATGTGTGCGCCCGCCGCCGCGAGCCGTTTCGTCGCCTCTTTGCCCGTTCCGCTGTTGGCGCCGGTGACGATGATGCTGCGGCCGGTCTGATCCGGGACGGTGTACATGGGTCTCCTCGTCGATGGCGAACGCGCGCGTCTCCTTCGATTGTCACAGTCGGCGACCGTTGCACCCGCTGTCCTCAGCAACGTCCCAGAGAACGGTGGCGCCCATCAGCGTCGCGGCAGCCGGGAAATCGACGAAACCCCGCCGCCTGGCAGGCGACGGGGTCTCGTGTGCGGAGCGCTCGCTACTAGTCGCGCAGCTGCTCCTTGTAATCGTTCTTGGCCTTGGTGGCGTCCCGTTCGGTTTCCGCCTGCTTCACCTTCGCGTCGGCCTTCGCTTCGTCGACCTTGTCTTCGATGCGTTCCTTTGCGTCCTCGACGGCATCGCCGATCTTCTCGCCGGTGGCCTTCAGTGCGTCTTTCGCGTCATCCAGGATTCCCATGTCGCCCTCCCCCGTGTTGGTGTTGAACACGTGTTCGTCCACTGATCCGTGACGAACCCGTCCAGTCTCGCCGCTCTGCCGCGGAGGGTGCAACGCCTTGCGTCCCACCTCGGTCCCCGCTATGCGGACCTCAGAAAATCCCACACCTGACGTTCAGGAACCAGTACGCTACGAGCAGCCCGACGAGGGGCACGGGGAGGGTTCGTATGGAAACCGTCAGATTCATCCTTGAGTTGGTCGTCGTACTCGGCTGCATCGTGATGGGCACACGATCCAGCGGTGTCGGGCTCGGCCTCTGGGGCGGCTCGGGTGTCGCCATCCTCGTGTTCGTCTTCCAGGAGCCCGTCGGCTCGCCACCGGTCGACGCCTTGCTCATCGTGCTCTCCGTGGTCCTCGCCTCATCGATGATGCAGTCAGCGGGCGGTATCGACTGGATGGTGTCGATCGCGGCGAAGCTCATCTCGCGCAGCCCCAAGCAGATCACGCTCGTCGCCCCGCTCGTGTCATTCCTCTTCTCCGCCGGCGCCGGCACCTCGAACATCCTGTATCCGCTGCTCCCGGTCATCCAGGACGTCGCCTACCGCAACAACATCCGTCCGTCCCGCCCCCTCTCGCTCTCGGTCGTCTCGACCGGTGTCGCGCTCGCCTGCAGCCCGGTGTCCGCCGCGATGGCGGCGATGGTGACGCTGACGGATGTCGCTCCGTACAACTTCGAGCTGATCGACATCATCAAGGTCACGTTGCCCGCGGCGATCGTCGGCATCGTCCTCGCCTCGTTCATCGTGTCCCGGCTCGGGAAGGACATCGCCGACGACCCCGAGATCCAGGCGAAGATCGCGGCCGGAACGCTCCAGGCGCCGAAGACCGATGGTGCGCTGAAGGCCGCGGACGTGACGGTCACGACCCAGGGACGGAACGCCGCCCTCATCTTCTTCGCCGGCGTCATCGCGATCGTCGTCCTCGGCCTGTTCAAGGGCCTCCGTCCGCTCGACGGCGACGGCGACCCGCTGAGCATGACGCCCATCATCGAGATCGTCATGTTCCTCGCCGGAACGCTCATCCTGCTGATCTGCCGCCCGAAGGTCTCCGAGATCCCCACGATGACCGTGTTCCGTGCCGGTATGGTCTCGGCGATCGCCCTCTTCGGTCTCGCCTGGCTGACCGACACCTTCCTCTCGGCGCACCAGCAGGAGATCGCGAACACCGTCGGCAGCTGGGTCGCGGCGCTGCCGTGGATCTTCGCGCTCGGCGTGTTCCTCGTGTGTGTGCTCACCACCAGCCAGTCGACGGCGACGAGGACCGTGGTCCCCATCGGGCTCGCGGCCGGCATCCCGATCGGATTGCTGACCGGGATGTGGGCCGGCGCGTTCGCCGGCATCTACCTGCTGCCGACGAACGGCTCGCAGATCGCCGCGGCGAACTTCGACGAGTCGGGCAGCACGAAGCTCGGCACCAAGCTCGTCGACCACTCGTTCTTCGTCCCGACGCTGGTGCTCGCCGTGATCACGATCATCTTCGGTGCGATCTTCGGTCTGCTGTGGGGGACCGCCTGATCGCGCCTCAGCTGTCGGCTGCCGTCGCCGTCCGGTAGGCGTCCCAGGCCGCCTTGCAGGCATGTGCCAGGCGGTCGACGTGTTCGGCGTCAGGTGTCACCCAGCCGGTGCCCGGCTCGCGCAGGATCGCCGTGTTCGCCTCGCCGAGCAGGTATTCGCGGAGGAACTCCGCCTGCACGGCGCTGAACGTCGCACCTGCCTCGGCCGCTTCCGCATCGAGTTCACGGAACCGAGCACCGGCGTCGATGATCTCGTAGCTGCCGAGGTACGGCTGGTTGAGGGCGACCGCTGCGGGATCCGCGACGGCGAAGCCGGTCCGGTGGGCGTCCGCGAGCGCGCGCACGAGGTCCGGCCGCATCGTGACGGGGGAATCGCCGATGGGGTCGCCGTTGTGATCGCCCCGGTTGGAGAGCGCGACGACGTCGGGCAGCCGGTCTGCCGGGTCGCGGGGCACGTTGACGGCGCCGTCGGTTGTGGTGGTCGTGTTCATCGTGTCGTGGAACGAGAGCCGGGTGAAGTGCGCGCCGGAGCTCCCGGGTGCGAGCGCCCGATCGATGAATCGCTCGGTGAGCGCATCCCTGGTCGATTCGTAGACGCCGAGACCGTGGGACGCGACCCGGGTGAACGTGTCGGCGATCGCATCGATCTCCTCATCCGTCTCCGGCACGAGCAGCAACGGATAGAAGGAGAAGGTGACGGGCCGGACCGCGTCGACCCCGGTCAGATCGGTCTTGACGTAGGGCCCCGCCTGACGGATCCGGTCGAATGCCTCTCGCAGTGATGCGCGCAGATCGGCCGGCTTCTGCCGGTTCGGGTCGCGGATGAGCCGCGGGTGCGGGTTCTCCACGTACACGATGCGCGGATCGATCGCCGCCCAGCGCCGGACGACCGCGCTCGTGGAGACGTCGGTGAAGTCGTACTGCAAGCGTCGTGTGAACGCGGGGGACAGGAACTGGGCGATCTCCGCCGGGATGGCGGCGCCGGCGTGCGGGCAGCTGACGAGGAGATCGGCGCCGGCGATGGCTTCATCGAGACTGCGATGCTGCTGGTCGGCCCAGAAGGTGATGTCCTCCGGCCGGAAGACGGTGTCGGCTGGGATGAGGACCGGCGTCGAGTCTGACATGGCCAGACTCTACCGCTGCCGTGCGTCCCGCGGGAAGGGCGGCGGAGTCGAACGGCGAAGTGGTGCTCCGCCAGCTCAGGGAGCCGGCGAGGGGCCGTCGGTCGGGGTGGCGTGCGGCAGCCAGTTCTTCAGCAGCTCTTCCTCCGGCGCCACGAGACGCTCCGTGTGGAGGTCGTACTCGGGATCGCGCGCCGCGAGGTGGCGCGTGATGGGGTCGAGGTTCTCGTCCTCGTGCGCTCTGCGTTCCTGCTCGCTGCTCATGGGACCACCGTAGCCGAGGGCGACCCGAACGGCCAGAGATCCCGCCGATCCGCTGCGAATCGGCGGCCCGTCGCGGGCTTGCCGGGTTTCAGTGATCGACGGATTCGAGGTGCCCGGCGAACGCCGCGAGCGAGCGCAGCCTGGCGAGCTCGTCCGTGGTCAGCGCATCCAGGGTCGTCTCCTCCGCCCGTGCGAGCGAGGCCGCGACCGTGGCGGCGAGCGTCGCCAGGTGCTCGTGTCCGCCCTGTTCCGCCGCTTGGGCGAGCCGGGGGAGGTCGCGTTGCAAGTTCTGCCGCAGCCGGGCCTGCGCCGCCGTGCCGTGACCGGCCTCATCGAGCGCGTCCAGCATGCCGGTCATCGCCTGGAGGCAGGCGGCGAGCGTCGCGAGTTCCTGTTCGCGCTGCGTGATCGAGGTGCCCTCCGCCCGGATCCGCCAGTGGTACACGACCTCCGGGATCATGTCGAAGGACGTGGCCTGGGCGTAGAACCTGGCCGCGAGGACCTGGTCCTCGTACAGCTCGCCGACCGGGAAACGGAACGAGTGCCGCTCCCAGAAGTCGCGGCGCGACAGCTTCGACCAGGCGACGATGTTCGCCACGGCCTCCGGGTGCTCGGCGAGTGTGGTGCCGACCAGGCCGGGGTTCGACTGCTCGATCCAAGGCTGGACGACGCCGAGCTCATAGCCGTCGTCGCCGGGCCGCAACCGCACGTAGGCGCCGGCGACGAAGTCGGAGCCGGACGTGCTCAGCGTGCCGTGGAGGTTCGCGTATGCGTCCTCCGGCAAGACGTCGTCGGCGTCCAAGAACGCGATGTACTCGCCCCGAGCCTCATCGAGTCCGCGGTTGCGCGCGGCGGAGAGCCCGCCGTGGTCCTGCTCGATGATCCGGAATCGCGGATCTGCCCCGGCACGCTCGCGGGCGATCCGCATCGTCCCGTCGATCGAACCGTCGTCGACGAGGATGGCTTCGAAGTCGCTGAACGACTGGCCGGAGAGGCTGGCGAGCGCATCGTCGAGGTACGGTTCGACGTTGTGCATCGGCACGATGACAGTGATGGCCGGCTGGCGGCGAGGGTGCTCCACGTGAGACCCAATCATGCGGACGGTTCGACTATTCCCGACTCGCGTCGCTTTTCGACATGCATGTGTCAGCGGCGCCCCGCGTCCGGCAGCCGACCACGGCCTGCGATGCTCCGTTACGCCTGGCGGAGGCCGGAGACCGCCGCCACAGCGAGGGGGACGGCGGCTGCCGCACCCGCGATGTCGGCTTCCGTGACCGTGCTGGAGAAGCTGAAGCGCACCGCCGTCTGAGCGACCTCCGGAGCGATGCCGATCGCGAGGAGCACCGCGGACGGTTCGTCGCTGCCAGCGGCGCACGCCGAGCCGCTCGAGGAGACGACGCCGCGCTGTTCGAGTTCGAGGAGGACCGCCTCGCCGCTCGTGCCGGGGAAGCAGAACGAGGCGATGCCGGGAAGTCGCTCGATGGGGTGACCGGTGAGCACAGCGCTCGGCACCGCATGTTGCACCCGCGCGATGAAGTCGTCGCGGAGCGCGCTCACCCGGCGGGCGGCATCGGCCCGTTCGGATTCCGCCAGTTCCAGGGCCGTCGCGAGCCCGACCGCCGCCGCCACGTTCTCGGTGCCACTGCGTCGCCCGCGTTCCTGTCCGCCGCCGTGGAGCACGGGTTCGAGGGGGAGTGCACCGCGCACCGCGAGCAGACCGACGCCCTTCGGTGCACCGAGCTTGTGGCCGGACAGGCTCAGCGCGTCCACGCCCAGGCTGTCCAGACCGAGATCCAGCCAGCCGGCCGCCTGGACGGCATCGGTGTGGATCGGGACGCCGTGGGACCTGGCGATCGCCCCGAGCGCCCTGATGGGTTGGACGGTGCCGATCTCGTTGTTCGCTGTCATCACCGTGACGAGCGCGGTGTCTGGTCGGAGGGCGGATTCGAGCTCGGCCGGATCGATCAGGCCGGTTCCGTCGACGGGGAGGACCGTGACCTCGAATCCGTGGAACCGTCGCAGGTACGCGACCGATTCCGCGACGGCCTCGTGCTCGATGGGGGAGGTGACGAGATGCCGCCCGGTCCCGGCTTCGAGCGCCGCGAGGGCGATCCCCTTGACCGCCAGATTGTCGGCCTCGGTCCCGCCAGAGGTGAACACCAGGTCGCCGGCACGTGTGCCGAGGACAGCGGCGATGCGACGGCGGGCGTCCGCAAGCGCTCCGGCCGCAGCCTCACCGACCGTGTGATGGCTCGACGGATTGCCGAAGGTGGCCGTGAGGAACGGCCACATCGCCTCCAGCACCTCGCGGCGTACTGGCGTCGTCGCCGCATTGTCCAGGTAGAGCACGTCAGACGACCGTGACGTCGAGCCCGAGGTCGAGCGAGCGGACGCTGTGCGTCAGCGCACCGGAGGAGATGACGTCGACCCCGGTGGCGGCGATGTCGCGGACCGTGTCGAGGGAGACGTTGCCGCTGGCTTCGACGATCGCACGCCCCGCGACGAGCGCGACGCCCTCCCGCAGCTGATCGAGGGTGAAGTTGTCGAGCATGATCGTGTCGATCCCCGCGGCGAGCACGGCCTCGATCTGATCGATGCGGTCCACCTCGACCTCGATGTGCGTCGTGTGGGACAGCTGTTCCTTGGCCTGCAGCAGCGCCTCGGTCACGGTGAGGCCGCGAGCGGTGAGGACGGCGAGATGATTGTCCTTCGCCATGACCGCGTCCGAGAGCGAGAACCGGTGGTTGTGACCGCCGCCGGAGCGCACGGCGTGACGCTCGAACGCGCGGAGCCCAGGAGTCGTCTTGCGGGTGTCGACGATGCGCGCCTTCGTGCCCTCCGTCTCGGCGACGAACAGGCTCGTGAGGGTCGCGATGCCGCTCATCCGCTGGACGAAGTTCAAGCCGATGCGCTCCGCCGTGAGCACGGAGCGGGCGGGGCCTGAGACGGTTGCGAGGGTGTCGCCGGCTTCGAACCGCTCGCCGTCGTTGGCGATCACCGTGACCTCGATGCTCGGATCCGTCAGACGGAACGCCGCGGCGAACACCGCGCCGCCGCTGAAGACGCCGGGTTCGCGGGCGCTGAGCGTCGCGGTCGCGGTCGCATCGGCGGGGATGAGCGCCTCGGAGGTGAGGTCGCCCCACGGCGCGTCCTCGACGAGGGCCGCGGTGACGGCGGTGGTGATGATTCGATCGGTCAGCATGAGGCGAGCATCTCTCCGGACGGGACGTGGACGGCGGCGCCGACCAGCGAGGGGGTTGCGATGGTGCGGGCGGCGGCCCCGGTGGTGACGACGGTCGTCGAGACAGCCTGGATCGGGTCGGTCAGCGGGAAGTCGCTGCGGGCGTGGGCGCCGCGCGACTCGGTGCGCTGGAGGGCTGCGGCGACGATCGCCCTGGCGAGCAGGAGCAGGTTCTGGTCTTCGGATTCCTCGTCGGTCGTCGGCGGGGCGGTCTGTTCGGCGGCCCACCCGTCGAGGATTCCGGCTGCGGCGGCGAGGCCGTCGCCCGTGCGGATGAGGCCGGCGTCGCGCCACAGCAGTTCGTGGAGTGCTGCCCGGCTGAAGCCGTCCGCCCTGGTCCCTGAGCCTCCGCCGGTCCCTGGGCCTGTCGAAGGGCCGTCCGTCCCGGTCCCTGAGCTTGTCGAAGGGTGCATTTCGACAAGCTCAATGACCGGGCCATTCCCGGTCCCTGAGCTTGTCGAAGGGCCCGAGCGGTGCATTTCGACAAGCTCAATGACCGGGTCTTGGAGCTCAATGACCGGGCCCTTCCCGGTCCCTGAGCTTGTCGAAGGGCCCACCTGCAGGTCCACGCCGATCGCCGCAGCCGCCCGCGCACCGAACACCGCGCCTTCGAGTAACGAGTTCGAGGCCAGCCGGTTGGCGCCGTGCACCCCGGTCCGCGCGACCTCGCCGACCGCGTACAGCCAGGGAAGGCTCGTCCGTGCGTGCAGATCGGTCCGCACCCCGCCCATCCAGTAGTGGGCGGCGGGGGCGACGGGCACCGGTTCGAGCGACCAGTCGATGCCGGACGCCCGCACCGCCGCATCGATGCCGGGGAAGCGCGTCGCGAGCCGTTCCGCGCCGAGCATCGTCGCATCGAGGACCACCGGCAGCCCGCCCTGAGCAGCCATCGCGGCCGCGATCCCACGCGCGACGACATCGCGCGGCGCGAGCTCAGCGTCCGGGTGGACGCGTTGCATAAAACGCTCGCCTGATGCGTCGCGGAGGACGGCCCCTTCGCCGCGCACGGCCTCCGACACGAGGAAGCTGCCCGCGGAGGTGAGTGCCGTCGGGTGGAACTGGACGAACTCGACGTCTTCGAGCGCAGCTCCGGCTCGGAGCGCTGCCGCTGCACCGTCACCCGTTGCGACGAGCGGGTTCGTGGTGTGCGGGTAGAGCTGTCCCGCGCCGCCCGTCGCGAGTACGACCGCGTCGGCCCGGACGACGAACTCCTCGCCGTCTGCCCGCAGCAGCACTCCCCGCACGGCGCCGGCCTCGACGAGCAGGTCGACGAGGAAGGTGTGCTCGTGGATGGCTACACTCGTCTCCCGCACGCGGTGGACGAGAGCCGCCTCGATCGCCGCGCCCGTCGCATCGCCTCCCGAGTGCAGCACCCGCGGGTAGGAGTGGGCAGCTTCGAGGCCCTTCGCGAACGCCGCATCTGGCGCCGAGCCCGCACGGTCGAATCCGACTCCGTACGCGATCAGCTCGCGGATGCGATCCGGCCCCTCGGAGCAGAGCACCCGCACGGCCTCCTCGTCGCACAGCCCAGCGCCGGCCGTGAGTGTGTCCTGCACGTGCGACTCGACGGAGTCGTCGTCGAACATCACGCCGGCGATGCCACCCTGCGCGTAACGCGTGTTGCTCTGCCCCAGCACGTCCTTCGTGACGAGGACGACCTCGTGCTCATCGCTCGCGTGGATGGCGGTGACGAGCCCGGCGATGCCGCTGCCCACCACCACGACCCTGGTCACGGTCAGACCTCGACCGTCTGAGCCGGCGCGACGGTGGTTGCCTGAGCCGCGACGGGCGGCTTCGCGGCCAGCATCCGTTCGAGGGCGAGCCGTGCGGGGACGGCGACGTCGTCTGAGACGGTGATCCGGTTGATGACCTCGCCTGCGACGAGCCCTTCGAGCACCCAGGCGAGGTAGCCCGGGTGGATGCGGTACATCGTGGAGCACGGGCAGATGACGTCGTCGAGGCAGAAGATCGTGTGCTGCGGGTACTGCGCGGCGAGGCGCTGCACCATGTTGATCTCCGTGCCGATCGCGAAGGTCGTGCCCGCCGGGGCCGCCTCGATCGCCTTCTGGATGTAGTCAGTCGAACCGGCCTCGTCCGCGGCGTCGACGACGGGCATCGGGCACTCGGGGTGCACGATGACGCGGACGCCGGGGTGGGCTGCGCGCGCGCGATCGATCTGGTCGACCGTGAACCGCTTGTGCACGGAGCAGAAGCCGTGCCACAGGATGACCTCCGCTTCCTGCAACCCCTGCGCGTCGTTGCCGCCGAGCGCCTTGTTCGGGTTCCACATGGGCATGTGCTCGAGTGGCACACCGAGCTTCTTGGCCGTGTTGCGGCCGAGGTGCTGGTCGGGGAAGAAGAGGACGCGCTGACCGCGCTCGAAGGCCCACTTGAGCACTGTCTCGGCGTTGGACGAGGTGCAGACGATGCCGCCGTGGCGACCGCAGAAGCCCTTGAGCGCCGCGGACGAGTTCATGTAGGTGACGGGGATGACGGGCACGCGGCCATCCGCATCGGGCTCGGTTCCGTAGAGGGCTTCGAGCTGCTCCCAGGCCTCCTCGACCTGGTCGATGTTCGCCATGTCCGCCATCGAGCACCCGGCGGCCAGGTTCGGCAGGATGACCGCCTGCTCCGGACCGGAGAGGAGGTCGGCCGTCTCCGCCATGAAGTGGACACCGCAGAAGACGATCGCCTCCGCCTCGGTTCGGGCCTTCGCCGCGTTCGCGAGCTGGAACGAATCGCCCACGTAGTCAGCGTGCTGCACGACCTCGTCGCGCTGGTAGAAGTGCCCGAGGATCACAACGCGATCGCCGAGCGTCTCCTTCGCAGCCACGATCCGCCGGTGCAGGTCCGCCTGATCAGCATCGCGGTAGGAGGCGGGCAGCTGGCCCTGACGGGGGGAACCCGTTGGGATGACATCGCCCATCGACGCGCCCGGACCGTAGCTCGGGGGAGTGAGGTCGAAGACCCACGGGCCGGAGGCGAGCTCCGGCGCACAGGTGGAACCTGCGGTCTGGCCGTTCGCGATCTCCTGGATCATGGCGTCGACGGAAGCGGTGAGGGTCATGAGAGCTCCTGCATGCGTGCTGGTGGTGCGGTTTCGGTGGGGTCTGCACCGGCGAGCGGGCCGTGGTCGGCGTACTCGGAGGAGCGGTTGAAGCGGTAGAGCCTCGCCGGACGGTGCCGGCCGCCGGTGCGGAGCTCGTCGGTTGCGACGACCTGCCCGGACGACTCGATCTGCCGGCGGAAGTTGGCCGGGTCGAGTTGCTTCTGGAGGACGGCCTCGTGGACCTCGCGCAGTTCTGTGAGCGTGAACGTCTCACCGAGGAAGGCGTGGGCGATGTGGCTGTACTCGAGTTTGCTGCGGAGCCGCCACAGCGCGTACTCCACGATGAGTTCGTGGTCGAAGGCGAGCCGCGGGAGCGCATCGGTGCGGAACCAGCGGACGTTCTGCCCGACGAGCGTGCGCTTGGCCTCCTCTGAGCCGACGAGCGCCCAGTAGACGATCGAGACGACACGTTCGTCCGGCGAGCGGTCGATGTCGCCGAACGCGTAGAGCTGTTCGAGGTAGCGGGGGCGCAGCGATGTCGTCACTTCGAGTGTGCGCCGTGCCGCGTCCGCGAGGGACTCCTCCGCGCCGAGCGGGCCGCCTGGCAACGCCCACAGCCCGTCGTACGGTTCGCGGATGCGGCGGACGAGCGGGATCCAGATGGCCGGGGTCGGATCCGTCGCACCGAAGCCGTCATCGGTGCGGAGCGTGAAGATGACGGTGGACACGGCCAGCTTGACGCTCGCCGCGTCCGCGAGGCCCTGATCTGCTGCGCTCTCACCCATCGTGTGCTCCCGGTGGCTCGGGCGATGTCGATCCAACGACATCGCGATCAACTAAGAGTATGTCTGACTCTTACTGTTCCGAGCCTTAGTGTACACCTGACCAGAACACCGACTCCCGCAAGCGCGGCGAACCACGATATGCTGGGCGCGCAAACGAATATCGGGCCGCAAACACGATGCGGGAGAGCCGGTTCACCCGGCACCGAAGGAGCAAGCCTCCCCGCCAATCTCTCAGGTCCTGTACCGCATCGAACTGGCCACTCTGGAAAGCAGCGTCACCATCCTGTGGCGCTCGCCGACGGTGAAAGCAGCACGGACGTCGATCCGTCGCTCGCGAAACTCTCAGGCCAATGACAGAGGGGGAGTTCCCAACGGGCGCGCTTGTCGTACCCGAAGCGCACCACGCGACCCCGGAGAACTCGTGACCGATCTCGAACGAACCAGTCCTTTGCACCCCGTCCATGAAGCCGCAGGCGCGAGCTTCACGGACTTCGCCGGCTGGCAGATGCCCGTCCGCTACTCCAGCGACCTCGCAGAGCACCACGCCGTCCGCACGGCCGCCGGCATCTTCGACCTCTCGCACATGGCCGAGATCCTCGTCGCCGGGCCGGACGCCGCTGCATTCCTCGACACGGCGCTCGCCGGCAAGCTGTCCGCCATCGCGCTGTGGCAGGCCAAATACTCGCTCATCCTCAACGAGCAGGGCGGCATCGTCGATGACATCGTGGTGTACCGACTCGCCGACGAGCGATTCCTCGTCATCGCGAACGCCGGCAACCGGGAGGCCGCGTTCCGAGCGCTCAGCGAGCGTGCTGCCGGATTCGACGTGACCGTCGAGGACCAGAGCGACGCGACTGCGCTCATCGCCGTCCAGGGACCCGCATCGCGCGCCATCCTCGAATCGGTCGCAGCGATCACGGATCTCGGCACGCCGCTCGCAGAGCTCGGCTACTACCGCTGCACCGATGCGCTCTTCGAGGGCCTCCCGCTGCTCGTCGCCCGCACCGGGTACACGGGCGAGGACGGCTTCGAACTGTATGTGCAGGCCGACGCCGCCGAACGGCTCTGGCGCGCGATCGAAGCGGTGGGCGCATCCCACGGCCTCGTCCCCGCCGGGCTCGCGAGCCGTGACACGCTGCGCCTCGAAGCAGGCATGCCGCTCTACGGCCACGAACTCGGCACGGGTACGTTCCCCGTGCAAGCAGGGCTCGGCCGCGTCGTCGCATTGAGCAAGCCCGGCGCATTCGTCGGCCGTGCAGCCGTCGAAGCCGGACCTCCCGCGGATGCGCCCGTGCTCGTCGCCCTCGTCTCCGAAGGGCGTCGTGCGGGCCGGGCAGGCTACGCCGTGTTCGACGGCGACGTCGAGGTCGGCGAGGTCACGAGCGGTGCGCTCTCACCCACCCTCGGCCACCCCATCGCGATGGCCTACGTCCACCCCGACCAGTCCGCCACTGGAACGGTCCTCACCATCGACGTCCGCGGTACGAAGATCCCCGCGACCGTCACCACGCTGCCCTTCTACACGAGAGAGAAGTAACCCGACATGGCCGACAAGACCGAACTCAAGTACACCGCCGAGCACGAGTGGATCCGCGTCGAGGGCGACCTCGCCGTCATCGGCATCACCGACTACGCAGCCGAGAAGCTCGGCGACGTCGTCTACGTCGACCTGCCGGCTGTGGGCGGTGAGATCACCGGCGGTTCCATCGTCGGCGAGATCGAGTCCACGAAGTCGGTCGGCGAGCTGTTCGCGCCCATCGACGGCACGGTCGTCGAGGTCAATGACGCCGTGATCGACGACCCGTCGATCGTGAACGCAGACCCGTTCGGCACCGGATGGCTCATCTCGGTGCGCTTCGCGGAGCTGCCGACGACCCTCCTCAGCTGGGACGAGTACGCAGCAGTGGTGGGCGAGTAATGGCGGAACGCTTCTCCACGCGCCACATCGGGACCGATGCCGACGCGCAGGCGACGATGCTCTCGGCCATCGGTTACGACTCCGTCGACGCGCTGCTCGACGCCGCCGTGCCGGACGCCATCAAGGCCGACCAGCTCGCCTCGTCGAGCATCCCGGACGCGATCGGCGAGCGCGCCGCGCTGGCCGAGCTGCGAGCCATCGCCGCGCGCAACACGGTCAACCGCAGCCTCATCGGCCTCGGTTACTACGACACGATCACGCCGGCGGTCATCAAGCGGAACGTGCTCGAGAACCCGTCCTGGTACACGGCGTACACGCCCTACCAGCCGGAGATCTCGCAGGGCCGCCTCGAAGCCCTCATCAACTTCCAGACGATGGTCTCCGACCTCACGGGGCTCGACACGGCCAACGCGTCCATGCTCGACGAGAGCACGGCCGTCGTCGAGGGCATGCTTCTCGCCCGCCGCGGTTCGAAGTCCGCATCGCACACCTTCATCGTGGACGCCGACGCGTTCCCGCAGACGAAGGCGCTCCTCGCGAACCGCGCAGAGGCCGTCGGCATCGAGCTCGTCGAGATCGATCTCTCCGCCGCCGCCATCGCCGGTGACGCGCTCCCAGACGCGTTCGGCGTCTTCGTGCAGTACCCGGGCGCGAGCGGCCGGATCTGGAACCCGGCCGCGGTCATCGCCGAGGTCAAGGGGCGGGGCGGCCTCGCGGTCGTCGCAGCCGACCTGCTGGCACTCGCGCTCATCTCCTCGCCGGGTTCGCTCGGGGCGGACATCGCCGTGGGCACCACCCAGCGTTTCGGCGTGCCCATGGGCTTCGGCGGACCGCACGCCGGCTACATGGCCGTCCGCAAGGGCCTCGAACGTCAGCTCCCCGGCCGCCTCGTCGGCGTGAGCCAGGACGCAGCGGGCCACCCCGCGTACCGGCTCACGCTCCAGACGCGCGAGCAGCACATCCGCCGCGAGAAGGCGACGAGCAACATCTGCACGGCGCAGGTCCTCCTCGCCGTGATGGCCGCGATGTACGCGGTCTACCACGGCCCGGCGGGCATCCGCCGGATCGCGCAGTCGGTGCATGCGACGGCCGTTCGCGCCGCGTACTCGCTCCGCACCGCTGGCGCGGACGTCGTGTCCGAGCACTACTTCGACACGCTCCTCGTGCGTGTGCCCGATGCTGCGGCCGTCGTCGCATCGGCCCACGCACGCGGCATCCTGCTGCGCGCCGTGGACGAGACGACCGTGTCGCTCAGCTTCGACCAGGTCACGGCCGACGACCTCGATCACGGCTCCACCCTCGTCCGTGAGCTCACCGAGCTCCTCGGCACGGGAACGCGTGTCGAGGTCGAAGCTCCGGCATCGATCTTCGCCGAGCAGGGCGCCTCCTTCTTCGCGTTCGCTCCGGCCGGCGCGGCAGAGTTCCCGGAGGACCTCCGCCGCGAGACCGAGTACCTCACCCACCCCGTCTTCAACACGCACCACTCCGAGACGGCCATGATGCGGTACCTCAAGCAGCTCGCCGACCGCGACTACGCGCTCGACCGCGGCATGATCCCGCTCGGCTCCTGCACGATGAAGCTCAACGCCGCCACCGAGATGGAAGCCGTCACCTGGCCCGAGTTCGCAGGCCTCCACCCCTTCGCGCCGCGCGAGGACGTCGAGGGCTCGCTCCAGCTCATCGACCAGCTCGAGACGTGGCTCGCCGAGGTGACCGGCTACGACTCCGTGTCCCTGCAGCCGAACGCGGGCAGCCAGGGCGAGCTGGCCGGCCTCCTCGCCATCCGCGGGTACCACCGCGCGAACGGCGACCTCGACCGCACCGTCTGCCTCATCCCGTCGAGCGCTCACGGCACGAACGCGGCATCGGCCGTCCTCGCGGGCATGAAGGTCGTCGTCGTCGCGTGCGACGAACTCGGCAACGTCGACCTCGACGACCTCCGCGCCAAGGTCGAGGCCAACGCCGATGTCCTCGCAGCGCTGATGATCACCTACCCGTCCACGCACGGCGTGTACGAGCACGAGGTCAAGGACATCACGAAGGCCGTGCACGACGCCGGCGGCCAGGTTTACGTGGACGGTGCGAACCTCAACGCGCTCCTCGGCTACGCCCGCTTCGGCGACTTCGGCGGCGACGTCTCGCACCTCAACCTGCACAAGACGTTCTGCATCCCGCACGGCGGTGGCGGCCCAGGTGTCGGCCCCGTCGCCGCGAAGGCGCACCTCGCCCCGTTCCTGCCTGGGCACCCGCTCGCGCAGCGCGACGAGCACGCGCTCCTCGGCGGCGGCACGGTCGTCCACGCCGGCGGACCGGTCTCGGCTGCGCCGTACGGCAGCCCGAGCATCCTCCCGATCTCGTGGGCCTACGTCCGCATGATGGGATCCGCAGGCCTGCGCGAAGCGACCGGTTCCGCGGTCCTCGCGGCGAACTACATCGCGACCCGGCTCCAGGAGCATTACCCCGTGCTCTACACGGGTGAGAACGCGCTCGTCGCGCACGAGTGCATCCTCGACCTGCGTCCGCTCAAGGAAGCCACCGGCATCACGAACGACGATGTCGCGAAGCGCCTCGTCGACTACGGCTTCCACGCGCCCACGATGTCGTTCCCGGTCGCCGGCACGCTCATGGTGGAGCCGACGGAGAGCGAGGACCTGGCCGAGATCGACCGCTTCATCGACGCGATGATCGCGATCAAGGCAGAGGCCGACGCCGTTGCCGCGGGGGAGTGGCCTGCGGACGACAACCCGCTCGTCAACGCCCCGCACACCGCCCAGTCGGTCATCGAGGGCGAGTGGGCGCACGCCTACACGCGCGAACAGGCCGTCTACCCGGTGCACACGCTCGTGCGGACGAAGTACTGGCCGCCCGTGCGTCGCATCGACCAGGCCTACGGCGACCGCAACCTCGTGTGCGCGTGCCCGCCGCCCGAGGCCTTCGAGTAGGCAGCGCCTCCCGCCGGCGCGCTCGCCTCGCCCGGGCGCGCTCGCCTCGTGCATGCCGCGTGCTGGCGTGTGTCGCGCATCGCACCCCGCGGGTCAGTCCAGAATTCCGGACTTCCTGCGACAGAAGTGGCTCCTGAGGACGTTTTCGTCCTCCGGAGCCACTTTTTGCGTCCACACTTCCGGAATTCCGAGCATCCCTCGCACCTTGGGCCCTGCAGAATTCAGGAACTCTGACGGAATTCAGGACGATTCCGCAGCAAATCCGCCTCGATCGTCCTGAATCGCGCAAATGTTCCTGAATTGTGGAAGAGAAGTGCGGGGCGAGGCGGGAGGTGGCGGAGGGAGGCGGCGGGGCGAGGGCTAGGCGGTGGGGAGGAGCTCGAGCTGCTTGCGGATCTCGTCGGCGCTGCGGAAGGTCGCCCCGACGAGGGCGACGTGCTTCCAGCGGATGACGCCGGCGGCATCGATCACGAACACCGAACGCCGCAGGCCGAGACCTGGCATGCCGACACCGTACGCATCGACGACCGCGCCACCGACATCGGCGAGCAGCGGGAAGCCGAGACGCTCCTTGCGTGCGAAATGCTCATGGCTGTCGACATCCTGCAAGCTGATGCCCCAGACCGTCGCACCGAGGCCGGCGAACGATCCGAGCTCCGACTGGTACGAGCACAGCTGCGCGGTGCAGACCGCCGTCTCGTCGCCGGGGTAGAAGACGAGCACAACCGGATGTCCGAGCTCGGCCGCCAAGGAGAAGTCCTGCCGTTCGGCATCGGCTCCATTGACGGTGACGCCTGGGAGGGTGAACTCGGGCGCGGCATCGCCGACCTGTGCTTTTTTGGCCATGCTCAGACTGTACGCCCGGTCGGATCGCACACCGCCCCGAAGCGGCCAAGACTCAGGGAACGGACTCGGGAACAGTCTTGGGCAGCAGGCTCCGAGAACGGAATCAGGACTTCGCCGCGAAGATCGCCGGCCACCACGCCACCGCCAGCGGGTACCCGACGAACGAGACGATGTCGATGATCGCATGGGCGATCACGAGCGGCATCACCCGGCCCCAACGCTTGTAGCACCACCCGAACACGATGCCCATCGCCACGTTCCCGAAGAACGGCCCAACTCCCTGATACAGGTGGTAGCTGCCGCGCAGCACACTCGTCGACAGGATGATGGTCCACCAGCCCCACCCGATCTCCCGCAGGCGCGTGAAGAGGTAGCCGACGACGATGACCTCCTCCTGGAGGCCTGCCCGGATGGCGGAGAACACGAGGATGGGGATCGTCCACCAGTAGCTGGGGTCGGGGAAGGTGCTGACGGCGACCGTCGCCCCGAGCGCCCGGCCGAGTGCGTAGACGCCGATGCCGGGGATGCCGATGACGAGGAACAGGACGGCGCCGCGACCGAGGTCCCGCCACGGCGAGCGGAGGTCGAGTCCGAGCCTCGCGAATCCCGTGCGGCCAGGCTGCCAGAGGAGATAGACCACGAGCGCCACGGGCATCAGCTGGAAGAACGGCCCGAGGAACTGATAGCTGAAGTCCAGCCACTGCCTCGTCGACTCCGACTGGTTGAGCCCGGTGGACTGATCCGAGAGCGGAACGTCCTTCGTCGAGATGTTGATGAAGCTGATGAGCGAGTACACGGCCGATGCGCCGAGGCTGAGACCCAGGACGATCGCGATCTCCCACCACCGTCTCCGGTTGTCTCCAATGGGGGAGGGGAGCAGCCCTGGCGTTGGCGTCGAAGACGGGATCGGTGAGGTCACTGCACCATTCTCGCCCTACCAGATGAGAGCTGCACGATGGGCGCGAAGCACCCCGCGATGGATACGATCCATATAACCCGACAGCAGGCGTTTGCAGCACTCTTGCGAAGCGCGTCGATCTGTTGCGTCGCGAGCGGGATTTCTGCACGGAAACCCCGCTCCAAGCAAGATTTCGTCGGTTCGGTTACCGCTATGTAACGTTTCCGGCGTGAGTTTGCTCTTCGCCCTTCCAGTTCTTATCGTCAGAGTATTCAAGAAGCGGACTCAGCGCGCACAACGCGCAGTTTTCGCTTGCCCTTTCCAAGAGGAGGAACTGTGAAGTTCAGTCGGTTCGGCATCGCCACCGCAGTCATCGCAGTTGGGGCTCTCGCCCTCACCGGTTGTTCCGGTGGAGGATCAGGTTCTGAGAGCACCAGCAGCGCGAAGTCCATCATCACCACGAACGGCTCCGAGCCGGAGAGTGGCCTCATCCCGAGCGACACCAACGAGGTCGGCGGCGGCAAGATCATCGACGAGATCTTCGCAGGTCTCCGCTACTACGGTGCTGACGGCAAGCCCGTCAACGACGTCGCGCAGTCGATCGACACGACCGACTCCACCAACTTCACGATCAAGATCAAGACCGGCGAGAAGTTCACCAACGGTGAGGACGTCACGTCGGAGTCGTTCGTCAAGGCTTGGCAGGACGCTGTTGTCAACAAGCGCAAGAACGCATCCTTCTTCTCGGACATCGAAGGCTTCAACGAGGACGGCACGCCCCTCACGGGTCTCAACGTCGTCGACGACAGCACCTTCACGGTCAAGCTGACCTCGGCTGTCTCCGACTTCCCGCTGCGCCTGGGCTACTCGGCCTTCTACCCGCTGCCCGCCTCGGCGTTCGACGCGAGCGGTAAGGTCACCGACGCCTTCGGCCAGAACCCGATCGGCAACGGCCCGTACAAGCTGGCGGACGACAAGGCCTGGAAGCACAACGAGTCCATCGCCCTCGTCAAGAACGACGACTACAAGGGTGGCCGTGAGGCGAAGAACGGTGGTCTCACGATCACGTTCTACAAGGACCTCGACGGTGCGTACTCCGACCTCCTGGCCGGAAACCTGGACGTGCTCGACCAGATCCCGACCTCGGCTGCTTCGACGTTCCAGAAGGACCTCGGCGACCGCGCTGTCAACCAGCCCGCCGCGATCTTCCAGTCCTTCACGATCCCGTCTCGCCTGCCGCACTTCAGCGGCCAGGAAGGCCAGCTGCGTCGCGAGGCGATCTCCTACGCGATCAACCGCGACGAGATCACCAAGGTGATCTTCAACGGCACCCGCACGCCGGCCACCGACTTCACCTCCCCGGTGATCGACGGCTACTCGAAGGACATCGAGGGCAGCGATGTCCTGAAGTACAACGAGAAGAAGGCCAAGGAACTGTGGGCTCAGGCCGACGCCATCGCGCCGTGGAGCGGCACGTTCCAGATCGCGTACAACGCTGATGGTTCGCACCAGGCATGGGTCGATGCTGTTTCCAACAGCATCAAGAACACGCTCGGCATCGACGCATCCGGTGCACCGGTCGCCGTGTTCAGCGACTTCCGCGCCAGCATCACGAGCCGCTCGATCCAGACGGCCTTCCGTTCCGGTTGGCAGGCCGACTACCCGGGTCTGTACAACTTCCTCGCACCGCTCTACGCGACGGGTGCTTCCTCGAACGACGGTGACTACTCCAGCCCCGAGTTCGACAAGCTCCTCTCAGAGGGTGCAAGCGAGGCGGACCTCGACGCAGCGAACAAGAAGTTCCAGGACGCTCAGGCGATCCTCTTCAAGGACCTTCCTGCAATCCCGCTGTGGTACCAGAACGTCAGCGGCGGCTACGCCGAAGGCGTGAAGAACGTTCAGTTCGGTTGGAACTCGGTTCCGCTCTACTACGAGATCACCAAGTAGTCTTGTAGCGGCATAGCTGGGTGGGTCCGGTAACCGGGCCCACCCAGTTCCACGAGTTCAGGAGTCCCTTACAATGGGCGGTTACATTCTTCGTCGTGTCCTTCAGGCCATCCCGGTCCTGCTCGGCACGACATTCCTCATCTATTTCATGGTCTTCGCGCTGCCCGGTGATCCCGTGCTCGCGTTGTTCGGCGACAAGACGCCGAGTGCGGCGCAGATCGCGCAGCTCCGTGAGCAGTACAACCTCGACAAGCCCTTCATCGTGCAGTATCTGCTGTACCTGGGCGGCATCTTCCACGGTGACCTCGGAACGTCCTTCTCTGGACAGCCCGTCAGCGAGATCCTCGCGCAGGCCTTCCCGGTCACCCTCCGCCTCGCAGTGCTCGCCGTCATCTTCGAGATGATCGCCGGCATCACGATCGGCCTCGTCTCCGGCTTGCGCAAGGGCGGCATCTTCGACACGTCCTTCCTGGTCGTCAGCCTCATCCTCATCTCGCTCCCCGTC
This sequence comes from Plantibacter sp. Mn2098, assembly GCF_049319745.1. Classification (NCBI taxonomy): domain Bacteria; kingdom Bacillati; phylum Actinomycetota; class Actinomycetes; order Micrococcales; family Microbacteriaceae; genus Plantibacter; species Plantibacter sp. Mn2098. The sequence continues at coordinate 224,277 of NZ_JBMOUH010000003.1, forward strand.
TTCGTGGTCGCGTTCGTCGCCCAGTACGTGTTCGGCATCCAATTGGGGTGGTTCAGACCCACGGTCGGGGCCGGTGCCCCGATACAGGACTTGATACTGCCGGCGCTGGTGCTCGCGACGATCAGCTTCGCGCAGATCGTCCGGCTCACGCGCAGCTCGGTCATCGAGACGCAGTCTCTCGACTTCGTACGCACGGCGTACGCGAAGGGCCTCAGCAGGCGACGCATCGTGCCCGTGCACATCCTGCGGAACTCCCTCATCCCCGTGGTGACGTACCTCGCGGTCGACTTCGGCGTCCTGATCGTCGGCGCCACCGTCACGGAGGGCATCTTCAACGTGCCCGGTGTCGGACGGACCCTCTACCAGGCCATCCTGCGCGGTGAAGGACCCACGGTCGTGTCCTTCGTCACCGTCATGGTGCTGTTCTATCTCGCCATCAACCTAGTCATCGACCTGCTGTACGCAGTGCTCGACCCGAGGATCCGCTATGTCAAGTAACGATCACGAGCCGACCGCCAAGCGGTCGCCGAAGCACTTCGTCGCACCGCTCGACGAAACACCGCTCGCCGTCATCGACGCCCTCCGGGTGGACGAGAAACCCAGCAACCTGTGGACCGACGCCTGGCAGTACATGCGCCGTCAGCCGATGTTCTGGATCTCCTCGGTCCTCATCGTCCTGATCGTCCTCGTCGGGTTGTTCCCCGGGCTGTTCGCGCACACCCCGCCGAACGACCAGTGCTACCTGTCGAACAGCAACGGCGGTCCGGAGGCCGGACACATCCTCGGGTTCACGAAGCAGGGTTGCGACGTCTACTCCCGGATCATCTTCGGCACCGGCACCTCACTGTCCGTCGGTCTCATCGTCACGCTCATCACGGCCGTCCTGGGCATCGTGTTCGGCGCCTTCGCCGGCTTCTACGGCGGCTGGGTCGACTCGGTCCTGTCCCGCATCGGCGACATCTTCTTCTCGATCCCCTACATCCTCGCGGCCGTCGTCGTGATGTCGGTGCTCGCGAAGTACCGGAGTGTCTGGACGATCTCCTTGGCGATCGGGTTGTTCGCGTGGCCGTCCGTGGCCCGTGTGCTCCGGGCGGAAGTGCTCAGGGTGAAGAACTCGGACTACGTCCAGGCCTCGATCGCGCTCGGCGTCTCCCGGTTCAAGATCCTGTTGCGCCACGTGCTTCCGAACTCGATCGCTCCGGTCATCGTGGTCATCACGATCTCGCTCGCCGCTGCGATCGTCGCCGAGGCGACCCTGTCGTTCCTCGGTGTCGGACTCGGCAGCCAGATCATGTCGTGGGGTAACGACATCAGCCAGGCGCAGCAGGACATTCGCACTGCGCCCCAGGTTCTGGTCTACCCCTCGATCGCGCTGTCACTCACCGTGCTCAGCTTCATCATGCTCGGCGAGGTCCTCCGGGATGCGCTCGACCCGAAGGCGAGGGTCCTGCGTTGACCAACACGATTCCCACTGCAAGCGCTTCGGCGCAGCAGCCGCTGCTCGAAGTCAAGGACCTCGAGGTCTCGTTCCGGACCCAGTCCGGCACAGTGCAGGCTGTCCGGAAGATCAACTTCCAGATCATGCCTGGCGAGACGTTCGCGATCGTCGGCGAGTCCGGCTCCGGGAAGTCGACGACGGCGCACGCCGTCATCAACCTCCTGCCTGGCACGGGCAAGATCTCGGGCGGCGAGATCCTCTTCGAGGGTCGCGACCTCTCCAAACTGTCCGACAAGGACATCGAGGACGTCCGCGGTCGCCTGATCGGCTTTGTGCCCCAGGACCCGATGTCGAACCTCAACCCGGTGTGGAACATCGGCTTCCAGGTCGAGGAGGCGATCCGTGCGAACGGCGTCGCCACCGGCAAGAAGGCCGTCCGCGCCCGCGCCATCGAGGTGCTGAAGCAGGCCGGTCTGTCGGATGCCGACCGTCGTCTGAAGCAGTTCCCGCACCAGTTCTCGGGCGGCATGCGCCAGCGCGTGCTGATCGGCATCGGTCTGTCGTCGAGCCCGAAGCTGCTCATCGCCGACGAGCCGACCTCGGCGCTCGACGTGACCGTGCAACGGAAGATCCTCGACCACCTCGAGACGCTCACGCGCGACAGCAACACGGCGCTGCTCTTCATCACCCACGACCTGGGGCTCGCCGCTGAACGCGCCGACAACCTGATCGTGATGTACAAGGGGCAGATCGTCGAGGCCGGTCCGTCGGTCGAGATCCTGCAGAACCCGGTGCACCCGTACACGCAGCGTCTCGTCGCGGCGGCCCCGAGCCTCGCATCGCGTCGCATCCAGTCGGCGTCCGCGCCGCTGGAGACGCTCACGTACGAGGCGACGAAGGCCACGGAGGGCGTCGACCTGATCGCCGCAGCCGAGGCCCGCGCCGAGGCGCACTCCGGCCTTGCGAACGAAGAGCCGGCGATCGTTGTGCAGGATCTGACGAAGATCTACAAGATCCGTGGTCAGAAGGGCGACTCCGGGGAGCTGAAGGCCGTCGACGGCGTGTCCTTCCAGATCCCGAGGGGCACCACGATGGCGCTCGTCGGCGAGTCCGGTTCCGGCAAGTCGACGGTCGCGAAGCTCCTGCTCCAGCTGGAGACGGCCACCTCCGGCAAGATCCGGATCGGTGGACGGGAGATGGAAGGGCTCGACCGCAAGGGCCTGCTCGCGCTGCGCCGGAAGATGCAGCCTGTGTTCCAGGACCCGTACGGTTCGCTCGACCCGCTGCGCAACATCGGCAACACGATCGCGGAGCCGCTCGTCACCCACGGTGTCGGCGACCGGGCGTCTCGCCGTGCGCGTGTGCTGGAGTTGCTCGATCAGGTGTCGCTGCCCCAGACGGTCAGCACCCGATACCCGAACGAGCTCTCCGGCGGCCAGCGTCAGCGCATCGCGATCGCGCGTGCGCTCGCGTTGAAGCCGGAGATCGTGGTCCTCGATGAGGCCGTGTCAGCGCTCGACGTGCTGGTGCAGGCGCAGATCCTGCAGCTGCTCGCCGACCTCCAGTCTGAACTGCAGCTGACGTACCTCTTCATCACCCACGACCTCGCGGTCGTCCGGGTGATCGCGGACAACGTCGCCGTGATGCAGAAGGGCCGGATCGTGGAAGCGTCCACAACCGATTCCGTGTTCGAGAACCCGCAGCAGCAGTACACGCGTGAACTGCTCGACGCGATCCCGGGCGCCGGCATCGAGTTGGGCCTGTAGTACGCACTGCACGAGCTGAACAGAACGAAGAGCCGCGCTGTGGAGACACAGCGCGGCTCTTTCGTTTGCCCGTTTGTTCGTTTGCCCGGCTCGTCCGGCTCATTCGGCCAGGACCTCTCCGCGACGCGTCGATGCACGCGTCTGGCCGGTGGGACCCTGATCAGCCGAGGAGCGCCGAGGCGATGCCCCAGGCGACGAGTGCGAGTGCAACGGCGACGGCCGGCACGTCGAGCCGGGACGTGACCGTCGTCGGACCGTCGACATCAACACGCGCCCACCGCTCGTGGGCCTCCTCGACGAGGCGGTTCGCGTTCGGACCGGCGCCGTCCGCGCGGCCGGGACGCCGCACGCCCTGCGCACGATCCTGGTAGTCGACTCCCTGCCGCCCGGAGCGGTCGCCCATGATGGAGGGGCGGTCGAGCCCGGTGGTCGGTGCACCCCAGCTGACGATCCTCCGCCCGTCGGTGAGCTCGATGACCAGCTGATAGCGGGAGGCGACCTCGCGGATGCGACCCCACGGGATCTCGTGCACCCGGCCCACGTTCACGAGGCTCAACTTGGTCGGCTCGATGATGATGCACGGGCGCACGAGGACGACGTACACGACCCACACGGCGAGAAGCTCCCACGGCAGGGCGAGCAGCGCGAAGGTCCAGGCACCGCGGGAGACGGCATCGATGATGAAGAACACGATGAGCGCAGCGGTCACCGCGAGGATCCAGTACCCGCCGGTTGAACGGAGCGTCACTCGTCGATTCTGGGTATTCGATGCGTCATTCACACCGACCATCCTCTCAGGGCGCCCGTGAGGCGCGATGCCTGACCCTCCGCTCGGTCAGGATCAGCTGTCCCGCTGACTGTGTCCGGCAGGGTTCAGGCGGGAACCAGCCGGTCGCTCTCCGCGTGATGGCAGGCGACGAGTCGCCCGTCCACGGGACGCTCGACCGGGTCGTCCTGCTCGCAGATCGCCCGCTTGTCGGCGGGCATGAGCTGGTAGAGCGGGCACCTGGTGCGGAAGTTACATCCGGTGATCTCGTCGCTGGGGGAGGGGAGGTCGCCGTTCAGCAGGATCCGCTTGCGGCTGTTCTCGATCTCCGGATCAGGCACAGGCACGGCCGACAGCAGCGCCTGGGTGTACGGGTGCTTCGGTCGCTCGAAGATCTCCTGTGACGGTCCGTACTCCACGATCCGCCCGAGGTACATCACCGCGACGTCATCGGCGATGTGCCGCACGACGGCGAGGTCGTGTGCGACGAAGAGATAGGAGAGCCCGAGGCGTTCCTTGAGATCTTCGAGCAGGTTGATGACACCGGCCTGCACCGAGACGTCGAGCGCGGAGACCGGTTCGTCGAGCACGAGGATCTTCGGTTCCACCACGAGTGCGCGGGCGATGCCGATGCGCTGGCGCTGGCCGCCGGAGAACTCGTGCGGGTAGCGGTCGGCGTAGCTCGGTTCGAGCCCGACGAGTTCGAGCATGTCGGACACCTTGCGACGGATGTCCGCCTTCGACGTCCCGAGGACCGTGAGCGGCTCGCCGATGATGTCCTCGATCGTCATGCGGGGATCGAGGGATGCCATCGGGTCCTGGAAGACGACCTGGATGTCGCCGCGCATCTTGCGGCGGTCGCGCTTGTTGAGCGTGGAGGTGTCCACGCCGTTCACCCGGATGCTGCCGGACTGGGCGCCGGCGAGTTCGAGGATCTCCATGATCGTGGTCGTCTTGCCACAACCGGATTCGCCGACGAGGCCGAGGGTCCGACCCCGGTCGACCGTGAACGAGACGCCGTCGACGGCCTTCACCGTGCCGATGACGCGACGGAACACGGTCCCCTTCGTCAGCGGGAACGCGCGCTTCATATTGCGGACGTCGAGTACGGTGACCGGCTCCACCTCGGCGACCTCATCGGCCGGCACCGGTTCCGGCCGCGGGAAGATCTCGCCGCGGAGGAGCTCGCCGTCTGCGATCTCGTCGGCGCGGATGCACGCCGCGAGCCGGTTCGAGTCCTGGGCGTCGTGGACACGCGCGAGCGGCGGCTCCCCGTCGAGGCACGCTGCGACGGCGGCGGGGCAGCGCGGCGCGAACGGGCACCCCGTCGGCACCTGGGTGAGCAGCGGCGGACGCCCCTCGAGCGGGACGAGACGGTCCTGCTGGGACACCGCCATGTTGGGCATGGAGCGCAGCAGCCCGATCGTGTACGGCATCATCGGCTCACGGAAGAGCGGGAGCACCGGAGCAGACTCGACGATCCGGCCCGCGTACATCACGGCGACGCGGTCGGCATTGCCTGCGACGACGCCGAGGTCGTGCGTGATGAGCACCACGGCAGCACCGGTGATGTCCTTGGCCTCCTGCAGCACCTCGAGGATCTGCGCCTGGATCGTGACGTCGAGTGCCGTGGTCGGCTCGTCGGCGATGATGAGCTGCGGGTCGTTGGCGATCGCGATGGCGATCATGGCCCGTTGCCGCATTCCGCCGGAGAACTCGTGCGGGAACGCCTTCGCCCGCCGCTCCGGGTTGGGGATGCCGACGACGCGCAACAACTCGATCGCTCGCACCTCGGCTGCACGCTGGGTGAGCTTCGCATCGTGCAGACGCAAGCCCTCCGCGATCTGCTGCCCGATCGTGTACACGGGGGTGAGCGCGGACAGCGGGTCCTGGAAGATCATCGCGATCTCGCTGCCGCGAACCTTGGACAGCTCCCGGTCGTCCTGTCCGAGGAGCTCCTGGCCGTTGAAGCGGATGCTGCCCTCGATGACGGCATTGGTGGGGAGCAGGCCCATGACCGCCATGGACGAGACGCTCTTGCCGGAGCCGGACTCGCCGACGATGCCGAGGAACTCGCCCCTCGCGACGTCGTAGGAGACGCCGCGGACGGCGTGCACCGGGTTCCCGCCATTGGGGAAGGTGACGCTCAGGTCGCGGACCGACAGGAGCGGGGGTGAGGCGATGGGGTCAGTCACGGTTGGCTCCTGAGGTCGGGTCGATCGCGTCCCTGAGCGCGTCGCCGAGGAGGCTGGACGCGAGCACGGTGATGATGAGGATGCCGGCGGGGAACACGAACAGCCACGGTCTGGTGACCGCCGCCGTGCTGCCGAGCGCGAGCAGGGTGCCGAGTGACACGTCAGGCGCCTGGACGCCGAAGCCGAAGAAGCTCAGCGTGGTCTCGGAGAGGATCGCGGCCCCGATGCCGAGTGTCGCATCGATGATCAGGAGGGATGCGACGTTCGGCAGGATGTGGCGGCGCACGATCGTGAATCCGGGGACCCCCATGAACCTGGCCGCCTTGACGTACTCGCGTTCGCGCAGCGACATGGTCTGGCCGCGGATGACGCGTGCGAGCACCATCCAGCCGAACAGGGCGAGGAAGACCACGAGCGCGAGCCACGACAGCGATCGGAACACGGGGCTGAGCAGCACGATGAGGTAGAAGCTCGGGATGACGAGGAGCAGGTCGATGACCCAGATGATCGCCTTGTCCCACACGCCGCCCAGGTACCCGGCGACCGCGCCGACCAGGCCGGCGATGAGCGCGGCGGCCGGTCCGACGATGAGACCGATGACGAGCGACTTCTGCAGCCCGACGAGCGTCTGCGCGTAGACGTCCTGGCCGATGTTGTTGGTCCCGAACCAGTGGTCGAGCGACGGTGGCTGGCTGAACGCGAGGCCGTCCTGGTCCGTGAACGACCATGGATACAGGAGCGGGCCGATGAACGCCCACAGGATGATGAACAGCAGCACGCCGCCACCGATGCGCGCTCGATTCGTGGCGATGACCTTGCGGAAGATCATGCTGCCGCGGGAGCGCGACCTGGCCGGTTGCGTCGGTGGTTCGTCGCGGAGGATGACGGTGTCGCCGACGGTGGTGGTTGTCGGATCGGTCATGGCCATGTCAGACCCTCACTCTCGGGTCGAGGGCTGCGTAGATGACGTCGGACAACGTTCCGGCGATGAGGACGAGGATCGCGGTGAAGAGGATGGTTCCCGTCGCGGCGTTGATGTCCGCGTTCGACACGCTCGTGAGCAGGTACTCGCCCATGCCGTGCCAGCTGAAGACGTTCTCGGTGACGGTCGCGCCGACCAGGATGAGGCCGAACGAGTACGCGAAGAACGTGGACATCGGGATGAGGGCGACGCGCACGCCGTGGCGCACGATGGCCGAGCCCCTGCGGCGGCCCTTGGACCTGGCCGTCCTGATGTAGTCGGCCGACATCACGTCGAGCATGGCGCTGCGCTGGTACCGCGAGTAGGTGGCGACCGCTCCGACCGTCAGGGTGATGGTCGGCAGCAGGAGGTGGATGAGCCGATCGCCCAATTGCGTCCAGAACCCGCCCTGCAACCCGGCGGTGTATTCGCCGGTGAAGTTGATGACGTTCGTGCCGACGGCCTGGTTGAACGACGTCGCGCCGATCATCAGCAGGATGCCGAGGACGAAGACGGGCGTCGCGAGGATGGCGAACGACGCGTACGTGATGGTCTGGTCGCTGACCTTGTACTGGCGGACGGCGCCCCAGACGCCGAGTGCGACGCCGATGACGGCTCCCAGGATGGTCCCGATGATGAGCAGTCGGAGGCTCGTGCCTGCGCGTTCGAAGATGTCGGCGGTGACCTGCGTGCCGCGTGTGCTGATGCCGAGCGAGCCGGTCGTGACGAGTTCGGTGAGCCAGTGCCACAGCCGTTCGAGGATGGGGACGTCCGGGTTCACCCCCATCTTGTCGAGGGCTGCGTCGATGGATGCCTGTGGAACGGGTGGGTTCTTCCCGAGGAAGCGGGCTCCCGGCTTGAGCGTCGCGCTCACGAGCACGTACCCCAGCATCGTGGCGATCGCACTAAGGAACACGTAGTTCACCAAGCGCCGAGCTATGAATCCGATCATGTACCAGCCTTGCGGTATTGGGATGTGGAACGTCGTTGTCCCCACATCGGGGCTCCCGTTGTGCGGGTGGAGACACTGTAACCCCACGATCGTCGGAAACGGAAAACGGGGACGAGCACAAGGAAACGAAACGTATGTTTCGGGCATGTTGTGGCTGAACGCCTGGAAAGTAACGATCCGGCCGCGATCCGAACGCGTCGACATCGCGCAATGCGATGATGTCTAAAGTATCTGTGCCTCATGTTTACACAGCATAGTACGGAGATGCCCGACGAAAGGAACATGTTCGATGGGATTCACACAACACAGGCGAATCGCGGCCGGCACGACCGGCCTCGTCCTCGCAGCACTCCTGGCCACGGGGTGCACAGGCGGCCCGCAGCCAGACGGCGACGCGACCACGGGCGGCGCGCACCTCGCCGGGACGGGGTGGACGGCAGCGGAGCCGGACGCCGTCACCGACGGCGGCACGCTCACCCTCGCTATCGACTCGCTGCCGGCCAACTGGAACGTCCGCCATCTCGACGCCGGAACGGTCGACGACCAGTTCCTCACCAACCTCTACTCCGCCACCTATGTGACGATCGGGGAGGACGGATCCTGGGCTGCGGACCCGGACTTCGCCGAATCGGTGGAGCTCGTGAGCGAGGACCCGCAGGTCGTCGAGGTGAAGATCAACCCGAAGGCGGTGTGGTCGGACGGCACCCCCATGAGCGTCGACGACTTCGTCTCGACCTGGCGATCCCTGAACGGCACGGACGAGGCGTACTCGCCCACCTCCACGAATCTCTGGAAGGACGTCGAGTCCATCACGGCGGGGCAGAGCGCTCAGGACGTGGTCATCACGTTCGCCGACGTCAACGCCGACTGGCCGTCCATGCTGAGCAACATCTGGCCGGCCTGGTTGGGAGACACGCCCGAGCACTTCAACACCCTCTGGGCTGCCGGTCCGTTCGCCGCGGACGGCACGACACTCGTCTCCGGTGGGCCGTTCATCGCCTCCACGATCGACCAGACCGGCGCGGTCGTCACGTTCGAGCGCAACCCTGCATGGTGGGGCGACACGCCGAAACTCGACTCGATCATCTTCAAACAGGTGTCGCGCGCCGGACTCTCGCAGGCGTTCGCCAACCAGGAGATCGATGTGATGAACATCGGCACCACCACTGACAACTACACGACGGCCAAGGGCAGGGCCGATGCCGAGATCCAGCGATCGCTCGGCACCGTGTGGAGCCACATCACGCTCAATGGGCGTTCGGCGGTGTTCAGTGACCAGGCGGTGCGGCAGGCGTTCGCGAAGTCCCTCAACCGGCAGGTCCTCGCGGAGGCGAGGCTCGGCGGCATCGACGCGCCCATCCAGCTGCTCGACAACCTCATCCTCCTGCCCGGCCAGGACGGGTACACCGACGACGCCTCCACGGTGCTCGGATACGATCTCGACGGAGCCAAGAAACTGCTCGACGACGCCGGGTGGAAGCCGGGGAAGGACGGCGTCCGCGCCAAGGATGGTGCGAAGCTGTCGGTCAGATTCGTCATCCCCTCCGCCAATCCGGTGAGTTCGGAGACGGCGCAGCAGGTTCAGGCGCAGGCGAAGGAAGCCGGATTCGAGGTCGTCATCGACTCCGTCCCGAGCGATGACTTCTTCACGAAGTACATCAACGCGGAAGCACGGGACTTCGATGCCGCGCCGTTCAACTGGCAGGGTACGGCGTTCCCGATCTCGGACGCCGAATCGCTCTTCTCGCCGGCGGATGCCGGCCAGAACTACCCCGGCGTGACCGATGACGCGCTCGCCGGATTGTGGAAGCAGGCCAACGCAGAACTCGACCCGGCGAAGCGCCTGGAGATCGTGCAGCAGATCGACGAGCGCGTGGTCGCACTCGCCGGGACGCTGCCGCTGTTCCCGGTGCCGTTCACGTACGGCGTGAAGTCGGGACTCGTCAATTACGGGCCTGCACAGTTCGAATCGATCGACTGGACTCGGGTGGGCTGGGCGAAGTAGCCGTTTGACACGAGAAGAGGCCGATGCGCGTGTGCGGAGTGATCCGCGCACGCGCATCGTCGCGTTTCGAACAGAAATCGAATCGGTAACGATCCGACACCCATTGGGGTGTGGTGGACATCCGGGTGCAGGATGGTGAACATTGCACTTGCGCCACGTATGTTGCTTGAGTCTCGGCAGATACGCGGCGCATTCCGATGTCACGAAAGGGTGGACCTCTATGAGTTCCCACAAGAAACGCGGGTTGATCCTCGCCAGTGTCTCGATCGTCGCGCTCGCGCTGACGGCGTGCACGGGCGGCGGCGGACCCAGCGGCGGCTCCTCGACATCCGGCCCGGCGCTGCCGAGCACCGGCTGGACCACGGCCGACCGCGGCGACATCGCCGATGGCGGGACGCTCACGCTCGCCGTCGACGCGATCCCCGCGAACTGGAACCTCAACAACCTCGACTCCGGAACGGTCGACGACCAGTTCCTGACGAACATCTACACGGCCGCCTACGTCAACATCAAGGAGGACGGCACCTGGGAGGCCAACAAGGACTACGCGGACTCCGTCGCCCTGAAGAGCGACGACCCGCAGGTCGTCGAGGTCAAGATCAACCCCAAGGCGGTGTGGTCGGACGGCACGCCGATGAGCGCTGACGACTTCATCTCCACCTGGCAGTCGCTCAACGGCAAGGACGCTGCGTACGCGCCGATCGCCACGAACGTCTGGGAGGACATCTCCTCCATCACGGCCGGCGACAACCCGCAGGACGTCCTCATCACCTTCGGCAAGAAGAACGCCGACTGGCCGTCCATCCTCGGCAACATCTGGCCCAAGTGGCTCGGTGCGACGCCCGACTCGTTCAACAAGCTGTGGGCGACCGGTCCGTACGCGGCCGACGGCACGACGCTCGTTTCCGGCGGCCCCTTCATCGTCAGCAACATCGACGCGACCGGCCAGGTCGTCACCTTCGAGCGCAACCCGAAGTGGTGGGGCGACGAGCCCAAGCTCGAGAAGATCATCTTCAAGGCTGTGTCCCGCTCCGGTCTGGCCCAGGCGTTCGCGAACAACGAACTCGACCTCATCAACCTGTACCTGAACGCCGACAACTACGCCACGGCTCAGAAGCGGAGCGATGCGGAGATCGAGCGCTCGCTGAGCCCCAGCTACCGTCACATCACCCTCAACGGAACTAGCGACGTCTTCAAGGACGAGAAGGTCCGTCAGGCCTTCGCGAAGTCGCTCAACCGTCAGGTGATCGCCCAGGCGCGCCTGTCCGGCGTCGAGGCCCCCGTCACCCTGCTCGACAACCTCATCTTCCAGCCAGGCCAGGCCGGTTACGAGGACGACGCGACGAAGGTGCTCGGCTACGACGTCGACGGTGCCAAGAAGCTCCTCGACGACGCCGGCTGGACCGGCAGCGGAACACGTGAGAAGGACGGCAAGAAGCTCAGCGTGCGCTTCGTCATCCCCTCCGACAACCCGAACTCGGCAGAGGTCGCGCAGCAGGTCCAGGCTCAGGCCAAGGAGACCGGCTTCGACGTCAAGATCGACACCGTCCCGTCCGATGACTTCTTCACGAAGTACATCACGACGTCGACGCGCGACTTCGACGCGACGTTCTTCGCCTGGCAGGGCACGCCCTTCCCGATCTCGAGCACGAAGTCGATCTTCTACCCGGCCGACTCCGGACAGAACTTCCCCGGTGTCACGAACGACAGCCTCGGTGAGGACTTCGACAAGGCGAACGCCGACCTCGACCCCGCGTCACGGCTCGACCTCGCGAAGCAGATCGACCAGAAGCTCGTCGGACTGGCGACCACGCTCCCGCTGTACCCGGAGCCCTTCGTCTACGGCGTCAAGAAGGGCCTCGTGAACTACGGCCCGTCGCAGTTCGAGACGGTCATCTGGAAGAACGTGGGCTGGAAGAAGTAACAACCGGTCGACGTTCCGGCGGCCGCGGGTGGATCCCTCCACTCGCGGCCGTCGCCGTCCCGGGGGAGGAGGCGGCATCGGTCGGCGCCCGTCACCGCCCATCCACGTCCCGTTCAGAGGGTGTGCAGCAAGCCTGGGGTATGATGGTCCGTCGGCTACATCTAGCCGAAACCCAAAGACACCGAAGGAAGCCAACGCTTTATGGCGCTCGCCACTCGTACCGATCTGCGCAACGTCGCGATCGTGGCCCACGTTGACCACGGTAAGACCACCCTCGTCGACGCCATGCTGCGGCAGACCAACTCATTCGCAGAACACGCCCACCTCGAAGAACGCGCCATGGACTCGAACGAGCTCGAGCGCGAAAAGGGCATCACGATCCTCGCCAAGAACACGGCGATCTCGTACAAGGGCAAGCACGCCACCGAGGGCCCCATCACGATCAACGTGATCGACACCCCCGGCCACGCCGACTTCGGTGGAGAGGTCGAGCGCGGCCTGTCCATGGTCGACGGCGTCGTCCTGCTCGTCGACGCGTCGGAGGGCCCGCTCCCGCAGACGCGCTTCGTGCTCCGCAAGGCCCTCGAAGCCAAGCTCCCCGTCATCCTCCTGGTCAACAAGACCGACCGCCCGGATGCGCGCATCGACGAGGTCGTCGTCGAGAGCCAGGACCTGCTCATCGGTCTGGCGAGCGACATGGCTGACGAGGTCCCAGACCTCGACCTCGACGCCGTCCTCGACGTGCCCGTCGTCTACGCGTCCGGCAAGGCCGGCCGTGCATCCTCCAACAAGCCCGAGAACGGCGAACTGCCGGACAACGAGGACCTCGAGCCGCTCTTCGAAGCGATCCTCGAGCACATCCCGGCTCCGCAGTACGACGACGAGCACCCGCTGCAGGCGCACGTCACCAACCTCGACGCATCGCCCTTCCTCGGCCGCCTCGCGCTGCTCCGCATCTTCAACGGCACGCTCAAGAAGGGCCAGACGGTCGCTTGGGTCCGCCACGACGGCGACGTCCACAACGTGCGCGTCACCGAGCTCATGATCACGAAGGCCCTCGACCGCTACCCGGCCGAGAGCGCCGGCCCGGGTGACATCGTCGCCGTCGCCGGTTTCGCGGACATCATGATCGGCGACACGCTGGCAGACCCGGAGGACGTCCGCGCCCTCCCCGCCATCACGGTCGACGACCCCGCCATCTCGATGACGATCGGCACCAACACCTCGCCGCTTATGGGCAAGGTCAAGGGCCACAAGCTCACCGCTCGGATGGTCAAGGACCGTCTCGACCGCGAGCTCATCGGTAACGTGTCGCTCAAGGTCCTCGACATCGGTCGTCCGGACGCGTGGGAGGTCCAGGGTCGTGGAGAGCTCGCGCTCGCCATCCTCGTCGAGCAGATGCGTCGTGAGGGCTACGAGCTCACCGTCGGCAAGCCGCAGGTGGTCACGAAGCGCATCGACGGCAAGGTCCACGAGCCGTACGAGCACCTCACGATCGACGCTCCCGAGGAGCACCTGGGCGCCATCACGCAGCTCCTCGCAGCTCGCAAGGGCCGTATGGAGGGCATGTCGAACCACGGCACCGGCTGGGTCCGTATGGAATTCATCGTTCCGTCGCGTGGTCTCATCGGCTTCCGCTCCGAGTTCCTGACCGCTACGCGCGGCACGGGTATCGCCAACGCGCTGTCCCACGGGTACGGCGAGTGGGCCGGTTCGATCGTCACGCGCAACAACGGCTCGATCGTGGCCGACCGCTCCGGTGTGGTCACGCCGTTCGCCATCATCGCTCTGCAGGAGCGCATGTCCTTCTTCGTGCAGCCCACGGAAGAGGTCTACGAGGGCATGGTCATCGGCGAGAACTCGCGCAACGAGGACATGGACGTCAACATCACCAAGGAGAAGAAGCTGACCAACATGCGTCAGTCCTCCGCCGACAACTTCGAGTCGATGACGCCGCCGCGCGTGCTGACGCTCGAGGAGAGCCTCGAATTCGCCCGTGAGGACGAGTGCGTCGAGGTCACGCCGGATCACGTCCGCATCCGCAAGGTCGAGCTCGATGCTCAGGCCCGCGCGCGCAACACCTCGCGTCTGAAGAAGCAGTCGGAGTAGTCTCCGCTCTTCCCGCGCTGATCGATGCCCGTCCTCCGTTCCGGAGGGCGGGCATCGTCGTTCCCATCCCATCCCACCCCGTGCCGTCCCATCCCGTTCGCAATTCAGGAGCGCCTCGGCGTGTCGGCCCCGAAATTAGCGCTTGAGCGCGACACGCCGAGGGTGCTCCTGAATTGCGAACAGCCGTCGGAGTCGGGGGCGGGGTCTGCGTCGGAGGACGAACCCGACTGCGGCCGCTCAGGAGTTGCGGGCTGGCGCAGGATACCCTGGGGCCATGCGACGCTCTGTGATCCTAACCCTGTCCGCCGCTCTTCTGATCGCTCCGGTCCTGACCGGTTGCAGCGCCATCGAATCGGGGGTGAAGAGCGGGGTCGAGCAGGCGATCACCGACGCATCGGGCGGGAAGCTCGATGTCGGACTCGAGCAGGGGCTGCCTGCGGACTTCCCGAAGGACGAGGTCCCGGTGATCGACGGGCAGACGACGGGCATCGGCTCCACGGTGAACGGCACGAAGACCTGGATCGTGACCGTTCAGGCGCCGAATACCGGCACGGCGGCGAAGGATGCGCTTGTGGCCGCCGGGTTCACGGTCGATGCTGAGGCGTCGGCCGGTGAAGGATCACTGGTGACGCTCTCATCGCCCGTCTACGACATCAAGCTCGTCGTCACCGCTGAAACCGTCATCTACACGGTGGCCCCGCGCTGATCCGTCGCGTCGGCCACTCACGCAGCGCATCAGAGGTGATTGCCCGTCGACCGTGATTCGGTTCGCAATTCAGGATCGTCTCGGCGAGTCGCGCCCGGATCACGCCGAGCGCGGGTCAACACGCCGGGACGCTCCTGAATTGCGCACGCCCGGACCGACGGCTGACCGCTCAGGAGAAGAGCGTCTCTCCGACGTAGCCGTTCTTCGACGCGCCGGGCGGAACGGCGAAGATGCCGGAGCCGACGTGCTTGATGTACTCGTTGAGCGCATCGACGGAGAGCGAGCGCTGGATGTCGATGAACTGCTGCGGCGACCGCTGATACGAGATGAAGAACAGCCCGGCGTTCAGCCGGCCGAGCTCGTCGTTGCCGTCCACGAAGTTGTACCCGCGACGAAGCAGCTTCGCGCCGCCCGTCACCGACGAGTGGGCCAGCCGGACGTGGGCGTCCTTGTCGATGAGTGGCTTGCCCGTCGGCCCCTTCGTCGCGAAGTCGGGCTCCGTGAACTCGGTCCCGCCGGACAGCGGAGCGCCGGCGCCCTTGCTCCGACCGATCACGCGCTCCTGCTCCTCCAGCTGCGTCCGGTCCCAGGTCTCGATGATCATCCGGATCTTCCGCACCACGAGGTAGGAACCGCCGGCGAGCCAGTCGCTGCCGTCCTTCGGGTGCACCCACACCGCTCCGTCGACCGTTGTGGTCTCCTCGGACTTGATGTTGGCCGTTCCGTCCTTGAACCCGAACAGGTTGCGCGGCGTCACCTGGGAGGTGGAGGTGGAGGACGTCCGGCCGAAGCCGAGCTGGGACCACCGGATCGATGCGCGACCGAAGGCGATGCGGCTGAGGTTCCGGATGGCGTGCACGGCCACCTGCGGGTCGTCTGCGCACGCCTGGATGCAGAGGTCGCCCCCGACGAAGCCCGGCTGCAGATTGTCGCCGGTGAACCGGGGGAGCGGGGCGAGGGATTCCGGGCGTCGGTCGGCGATGCCGAAGCGGTCGACGCCGTCCTCGGTCTGGAAGAGCGTCGGGCCGAAGCCGATCGTGATCGTGAGTCCGCTCGGCGGAAGCCCGAGCGCCTCTCCCGTGTCGTCCGGCGGGGCGAGCGGTGAGCCGTTGACGGCGCCGGACTCGCTGACCTCGAGTCCGCGCGTCATCCGTTCGGCGGCGAAGGACCAGTCCTGCAGCAGTTCGATCAGCTCGGCGCGTGTGGTGCGCTCTGCGACGTCGTACGCCGCGAAGTGGAGTCGGTCCTGGGCCGGCGTGGTGATGCCGCTCTGGTGGGCGCCTGAGAACGGGTAGACGGTGCCGGTGGGAATGCCGCTCGCCCCGCCGGTGACGGCCGTTGCGATGGCGGCTCCGGCGCCGCCGCCGATGGCGAGGCCGGCCGCACCGGCTCCGGCCAGCCCGAACAGCGCCCGGCGCGAGAGCGAGCGCTTCTGTGGCGCAGGCGTCGTACCGGCACCATCGGGAGCGGCGCTCGTGGGTTCTGGCGTTCCCGGTGCCGTGGATGACCCGGTCACCCCGGTCGTCCCGGGTGCGTCATCGTGCTGCTCGCTCATCGGCTCCATGCTATTCCGGTCTCGCTGTGGGACTGTTGTGGATGCGCTGAACCGCGACCGGGCGGGTTCCCGGTTACTCCGAACCCGCCCGATCGTGTGTTCACCTGATTACTTCGCGACGCCCAGCACGGTGTGCGTGAGCTGCGAGAGCGGCTCGGCCAGGGCGTTCACCTGATCGGACAGCTCCTTGCGCTGCGCCTCCGTGACCTGGTCGTAGGAGACGAACCCGGAGTCGAGGCTGCCGTACTTGGCGAGGAGGCTCTGGAGGGCCGTGAACTCGGTGTCGATGTCGCCGACGAGCTTCTTGCCCTCCGCGCCCTTGCCGGACGCGATGTCCTTGACGTTGCCGAATGCGACCTCGGCGCCCTGCACGTTCGCGGCGAAGTCGTAGAGGTCCGTGTGGGACCACCAGTCCTCTTCGCCGGTGATCTTGCTGGTCGCGACCTCGTCGAGGAGGCCGATGGCGCCGTTGCTGATGTCGCCGATGCTCACGCTGAAGTCGGACTTCGACACGAGGTCGAAGAGCGTCTGGGTGTCCTTCACGAGGCCGTCCGCGTACGTCTTGCGTTCTGCGGGGGTCGACGGCGCCCAGTTGAGCGTCGCGCTCGTTCCGTCGGAGTTGAGTGCGTCTGGCGCCGGGGCCCACAGGTCCTTCTCGATGCGGTGGAATCCGGTCCAGGACAGGCCCTCGGCGACGGCGTCCACCTCGCGGTAGTCGATCTTCGGGTCGAGGTCGCCGAAGGCCTCTGCGGTCGGCTCGATGCGCTCGTAGAAGGCGCGGGTGGTCGGGAAGAGCTTGCGGGCGGTGTCGTCGTCGCCGGCGGCGTAGGCGTCGGTGAACGCCTTGACCTGCGGCAGGAGTTCGGCGACCTGCGACTTGATGTAGGCGATGTAGTTCGTGACGGCCTGGTCCGTGAGTTTCTTGTCGTCGGCGGAGACGGCCGCCTCCTTGCCGGTGACCGTGAACTTGGCGAGGCCGATCGGAGCGCCGACGAGCTGGAACTTGCACGCCGTGTAGTAGGTCCCGGGCTGGAGCTGTGCGACGTAGGACACGGTCTGACCGGGAGTGATGTTCTCCTTCTCGCCGACGATGCGGAGCTTGTCCTCGGCGAGGATCTCGAACTCGTTGACATCGGTGCCGGTGTTGCTGGCCGTGAAGGTCACTGCGCCGGCCGTCGCCGTCGCGGCCGAGACGGCGCACGTCGTGTCGGTGATGGCGACGGTCAGTGCGTCGCCGCCCGCGTTGTTGGGGACGCAACCGGTCAGCGCGATGGCGAGGACGCCGGCGCCGGCGAGGCCGGTCAGTACACGTTTCTGCATGGATGCTCCTGTTGTGGGTGCTGGTGGTGTGAGGGCGGTCGTGTGGCGGGTGAGGTGCTGTGCTGCTGGTGCTGGGGCTGCTCGTTGTGCCGCCGGACGTGTTGCCGTGTCGGCTGGGCCCCTGCGCTGCGGGCGGTGGCTCGCACCGTGGATCAGCTCACGGGCGATTCGACGGCTTCCGCGCGTTGCTGCGTCGTCCGGCGCTTGCCACCGACGGTCCGGATGAAGCACAGGAGCGTGACGATGAGGTAGACGAGCCACGCGATGAACTGCGCCCAGGTCGGCGCCGGGGTGAAGTTGAAGACGCCGGCCAGCACCGTTCCGTACCAGCTCGTCGGCGGGATGATGTGGCTGAGGTTGAATGCGGCGTGGGTGCCGCCCGGAATCACACCGGCCTCCTGGAGGTCGCCGATGCCGTACGCGAGGACGCCGGCCGCCACGAGGATCAGGAAGAGCCCGGTCCAGGTGAAGAAGGTGCCGAGGTTGATGCGCACGAATCCGCGGTAGATCAGGTACGAGATGACGACGGACGTCAGGATGCCGAGGAAGGCGCCGACCGTGCCGAGGGCCGCGTCCTGTCCGGAGTTGACGCTCGCCCAGATGAAGAGCGCAGTCTCGATGCCTTCGCGTCCGACGCTCACGAAGCCGAGGATCACGATGCCGATGGCGGTGCCGGCGACGGCTGCATCGAGTCGGGAGTGCAGATCGTGCTTCAGCTCGCGGGCGTTGCGCCCCATCCAGAAGATCATCCAGGTGACGAGCCCGACGGCGAGGATCGAGAGCGATCCGCCGAGGATCTCCTGGGCCTGGAAACTCAGCCCGTACGGGCCCCAGGTGAGGATCGCGCCGGTGCCGAGGGAGACGAGGATCGCGATCGCGATGCCGATCCACAGGCGGGGGAGGACGTCGCGCCGACCGAGCTTGTTGAGGTAGGCGACGAGGATGCCGACGATGAGGCCGGCTTCGAGGCCTTCCCGGAGTCCGATCAGGTAGTTTGCGAGCACAGTGGTGTGACCTTCTGGCGTGTTCGAGTGCCGGTCGCCAATGGGTGGCCGTCGCTGCTGGGTGGGGGTTGCTCGCCGCGGTTCGCAGGTCGAGCGCAAAAAAGAACTGCAAGATTGGTAAGGCTTGCCTTATCGATCTGACACTACCTGCTGCTTCGAAAGCTGTCCAGTTACAATCGGCGCATGACGGACCCCCAGGATGCAGAGCGTCGGAGCGACCAGCCGCAGGCGGCCCAGCTGCCGCGTTACGGCGAGTTGGCGCCGGCCGCCGGCGCGCAGCCGACGCTGCCCGCCGCTGCGCCGGGTGAGGCGGTCTCCCCGCAGGGGACCGGCGCGTTCACCCAGCCGTTCGCGGGGCTGACCCCGGAAGCGAATCCGTCCCCTGACGTGTACAGTGCCCCGGAGTTCCTGTCGCCAGAGTCGCAGTGGAGCGATCAGCGGAGCGCGGACGACGAGCCCCGCGAGGTGACGATGGGGTCCCGCATCGCGAGCATCGTCCTCGCCCTGCTCATCGGCATCGTGTACGGCTGCATCGGCACGGTCGCGCACGGGTGGCAGCCGCTCCTGTTCGGCGTGCCAGTGCCGGCCGGACTCCTGCTGGCCGTGGTCGGCGTCACGCTGCTCTTCCTCGGGCTGCGCATCGTGCTCGACGACCGGCTCCCGGTCGCAGCTGCAGCGCTCGGCATGCTCATCTCCATCGGCATCTTCACCCTGCCGAGCACCGGCGGATCCGTCCTCATCCCACAGGGTGTCGCCGGGCTCATCTGGACGATCGCGCCATCGTTCATCGCCGTGCTCGTCCTCGCCTGGCCGAAACTGCCCCAGCGGACGGGGAGCGGCAACGGCCGTCACTCGGTCGGCGGAACGCACCCGGTGGTCGCTGCGGCGGAGATTCCGCCCGCCGACCGGGCGTAGACTTGGCAGACCAGTGTTCGTGAAAGGATCCCGAGACCTGTGACCTATGTGATCGCCCTGCCGTGCGTGGACGTCAAAGACCGCGCCTGCATCGACGAATGTCCTGTCGACTGCATCTACGAGGGTGAACGTTCGCTCTACATCCACCCGGACGAATGCGTCGACTGCGGTGCGTGCGAACCGGTCTGCCCGGTCGAGGCGATCTACTACGAGGACGACCTCCCGGAAGAGTGGGCCGACTACTACAAGGCCAACGTCGAGTTCTTCGACGAGATCGGCTCCCCGGGCGGCGCAGCCAAGGTCGGCGTCATCAAGTCCGACCACCCGGTCATCGCTGCACTGCCTCCCCAGGTCAACGGCTGACGCGTGGCGCTGCAGCCGCTGCCCGACTACCCGTGGGACCTGATGGTCCCGTTCGCCGAGCAGGCGCGTGCACACGCCGACGGCATCGTGGACCTGTCGATCGGCTCGCCGGTCGATGAGACGCCCGAGATCATCCGGGCTGCGCTCGCCGAGGCGACCGACGCGCACGCCTACCCGACGACGATCGGCACACCGGCGCTCCGCGCGGCGATCGTCGACTGGTTCGCGCGCCGCCGCGGCGTCTCCGGGCTCACTCCGGACGCCGTGCTGCCCACGATCGGTTCGAAGGAACTCGTCGCACTGCTCGCGTTCCTGCTCGGTCTCGGCGAGGGCGACACGGTCGTGCACCCCGTCGCCGCGTACCCGACGTACGCCGTCGGCGCCGCCATCGCCGGGGCGACGCCCTTCGCCTCCGACGACCCGGCGGAGTGGCCGTCCACCACGAAGCTCGTGTGGCTGAACTCGCCCGGCAACCCCGACGGCCGGGTGCTCGGCGTCGAGGAGCTGCGCGCAGCTGTCGGCCGCGCCAGAGAACTCGGCGCGGTCATCGTCGGCGACGAATGCTACGCGGAGCTCGGCTGGGACGAGGAGTGGGCGCACACCGCCGTCCCGTCGGTCCTCGACCCCCGCGTGACCGGCGGCGACCCCACGGGCGTCCTCGCGATCTACTCGCTCAGCAAGCAGTCCAACCTCGCCGGCTACCGTGCGGCGTTCGTCGGTGGCGATGCCGCGCTCATCGCCAGGCTCGTCACCGTCCGCAAGCACGCGGGGCTGATGCTGCCTGCCCCGTTGCAGGCCGCGATGGTCGTCGCCCTCGGCGACGACGCGCACGTCGCCGAGCAGAAAGAGCGGTACCGACGCCGTCGCGAAGTGCTGCTGCCTGCCGTGCGCGCGGCCGGATTCCGCGTCGATCGCAGCGAAGCGGGCCTGTATCTCTGGGTGACGGAGGGGCGCGACGCCTGGGAGAGCATCGAGCGACTCGCGAGCATCGGCATCCTGGCCGGCCCTGGCCCGTTCTACGGCGACGCCTACCCGCAGCATGTGCGGCTGTCGCTCACCGCGACCGACGAACGGATCGATGCTGCGGCCCGTCGGCTGGCAGAATTCTCCGAGGTTCGAGGTTAGCTCCAACCGAGTCGGCCGATTGCTGTGGGAAACAGCAGTAGGACCGGAAGCGGTTTAGGCTGTAGGAGGCAACGCCGTCGCACACGGTGGTGTGGCCGTAGTCCCTATCGCACGAAGATATGAGGAGGCGCCGTGGGCGACGTCGAGAACCAGGCTTCCACCGAGACGCAGAAGGTCACCCTGAGCTACCCGGGGGGAACCGCAGATTTCCCGATCCACAGCAGTACCCAAGGCGCATCCAGCATCGACATCTCCTCGTTGACGAGGCAGACGGGGCTCACCACCCTCGACTACGGATTCGTGAACACGGCGGCCACCAAGTCCGCCATCACCTACATCGACGGCGATCAGGGCATCCTGCGCTACCGCGGATACCCCATCGAGCAGCTCGCGAAGGGCTCGACGTTCCTCGAGGTCGCCTGGCTGCTCATCCACGGCGAACTGCCGACGTCGGACGAGCTCGGCGCCTTCGACGAGCAGATCCGCCGTCACACGCTCCTGCACGAGGACCTCAAGCGCTTCTTCTCCGCGCTGCCGCACACGGCGCACCCGATGGCCGTGCTGTCGAGCGCCCTGCAGGCGATGTCCACGTACTACGAGTCCGACACCGACCCGCACGACCCGGCGCACGTCGACCTCACCACGGTGCGGATGCTCGCGAAGCTCCCGGTCATCGCCGCGTACGCGCACAAGAAGTCGGTCGGCCAGGCGTTCCTGTACCCCGACAACTCGCTGAGCTTCGTCGACAACTTCCTGAAGCTCAACTTCGGCAACCTCGCAGAGCCGTACGAGATCGACCCGGTCCTCTCGAAGGCGCTCGACCTCCTGCTCATCCTCCACGAGGACCACGAGCAGAACGCGTCCACATCGACGGTCCGCCTCGTCGGGTCCACGGGCGCCAACCTGTACGCATCGGTTTCGGCCGGCATCAACGCGCTGTCAGGCCCGCTCCACGGTGGCGCAAACGAGGCCGTCCTGCAGATGCTTGGCCGCATCCAGGAGTCCGGCGAGGGCGTGCAGCGCTTCGTCGACCGCGTGAAGAACAAGGAAGACGGCGTGAAGCTCATGGGCTTCGGACACCGCGTCTACAAGAACTACGACCCGCGCGCCAAGCTCGTCAAGGAGAGCGCCGGCGAGGTCCTCGCGGCCCTCGGCGTGCAGGACCCGCTGCTCGATCTGGCACAGGAGCTCGAGCAGATCGCGCTCGAGGACGACTACTTCAAGGAGCGCAGGCTCTACCCGAACGTCGACTTCTACACGGGTGTCATCTACAAGGCGATGGGCTTCCCGACGCGCATGTTCACGGTGCTGTTCGCGATCGGGCGCCTGCCCGGCTGGATCGCCCACTGGCGTGAGATGAACCTCGACCCGCAGACGAAGATCGGCCGCCCGCAGCAGTTGTACACGGGATCCGTTGAGCGTCAGTTCCCCACGCGCTAGTCGTCGGGAGCACGGAACGGCCCCGCAGTCTTCGGACTGCGGGGCCGTTCGCGTCCGGTCGGTGTCCGGTCCCTGAGCCTGTCGAAGGGTCAAGCTCTGCGGCGCGCGCTTCGACAAGCTCAGCGACCGGGTGTTGACGTTTCGCAGACCGCCTCCTCCGGTCCCTGAGCTTGTCGAAGGGCCTGTTGGCCGTGGTGCGCGCTTCGACAAGCTCAGCGACCGGGCGATGACGTTTCGCAGACCGCCTCCTCCGGGTGTTGAGGTTTCGCAGAGCGTCTCCTCCGGTCCCTGAGCTTGTCGAAGGGCAGATCAGCCTGTGGATAACCGCCCGATCGGGACCAGCGCAGACGATGCTGTACACATGGCTTTCGTCTACATCCTGAAGTGCGCCGACGGCAGCTACTACACCGGGAGTTCCCTCGACCTCGAGCGTCGGCTCGCGCAGCACAACCACGGCGACGGAGCGAACTACACGGCGAAGCGCCTGCCGGTCGTGCTCGCCTGGAGCGCCGAGCTCGAACGGGTCGACGACGCGTTCCGGCTCGAGAAGCAGATCCAGGGGTGGAGTCGGGCGAAGAAGCTTGCGTTGATCGAAGGGCGAGTGGAGGAGCTCCCGGGGCTCAGCCGTTCACGTCCGCGACGGGGTTGAGTGTGGTGCGCTTCGACAAGCTCAGCGACCGGGGTGTCCGGTCCCTGAGCCTGGCGAAGAGGCTGCCGGCTGGGGCGCGCTTCGACAAGCTCAGCGACCGGGGTGTCCGGTCCCTGAGCTTGTCGAAGGGCGAAGGGCGAAGGGCGAAGCCTCAGGCGTGCAATGCCGCGTTCAGCTCCACACCGGAGCCGGAACGGGGGAGGACCTCAACCGCGCCCGTCAGCGAGTTGCGGCGGAACAGCAGGTTGGGCACACCCGACAACTCGACGGCCTTGACCGTCTGCGGGGCGCCATCGGTGCGGGCAGCAGCCCCGGCCAGCACGACCTTCGTCCCTGCCGTCACGTACAGGCCGGCCTCGACGACGGAGTCGTCACCGATCGAGATGCCGATGCCGGAGTTGGCGCCGAGCAGCGCGCGCTTGCCGATCGACACCCGCTGGGTGCCGCCGCCGGAGAGCGTGCCCATGATGGATGCGCCGCCGCCGATGTCACTGCCGTCATCGACGACGACGCCCTGCGAGATCCGGCCCTCCACCATGGAGGAGCCGAGCGTGCCGGCGTTGAAGTTCACAAAGCCCTCGTGCATGACCGTGGTGCCCGGTGCGAGGTGTGCGCCGAGGCGGACGCGGGAGGCGTCGGCGATGCGGACCTTGTCCGGTGTGATGTAGTCGAGCAGGCGTGGGAACTTGTCGATGCCCGTCGCGTGGATGCCGTGGCGCAGGAGCGCGGGGCGCAGGCGGGAGAAGTCGGCAGGCAGCACCGGGCCGGCGTTCGTCCACACCACGTTCGGGAGGTGGCCGAAGATGCCGTCGAGATTGATGGTGTTCGGGGCGACGAGCAAGTGGCTCAGCAGGTGCAGTCGCAGGTAGGCGTCCGAGGTGGACGTCGGGCCCTGCTCGAGGTCGATCTCGACGGTGACGATGTCGATGCGGACGGCACGGCGGGCGTCGTCGGTCGCGAGGGCTTCGAGTTCGGCCGGGGCGATCCAGCGGTCGCGGTCGGCGGGAATGGTGCCGAGCTGTGGCTCTGGATACCAGGTGTCGAGCACGGTCCCATCGCTTGCGACGGTCGCGAGCCCGTATCCCCAGGCATGCGTCGGACGAGTGGTTTCGGAGGGCGCAGCGGTCATGATCCCAGGGTAGCGGCGAATACACTTGAGCCATGCCAGCCGATCTCCCTGCGCTCGACCTGTCCGCATCGTCCATCGACCTGACGAGGCGACTGTGCGACATCGAGTCGGTGTCCGGCAACGAGACGCCTCTGGCGGATGCCATCGAGGCAGCGCTCGGCGGATTCGACCACCTGGAGATCCACCGGGACGGCGACACGATCGTCGCATCGACGAACCTCGGTCGTGCGCAGCGCGCGATCATCGCCGGACACATCGACACCGTCCCCGTGAACGACAACCTGCCGACGCACTTCGAGGAGTACAACGGCGAAGAGCACCTGTGGGGGCGCGGGACGGTCGACATGAAGGCGGGTGTCGCCGTGCAGCTGAAGCTCGCTGCCGAGCTGACCGACCCCATCGTCGACGTGACGTGGATGTGGTACGACGGCGAGGAGGTCTCCTCGGACAAGAACGGCCTCGGGCGGCTCGCCCGCAACCGTCCTGAGCTGTTCGCCGGCGACTTCGCCATCCTGGGGGAACCGAGCAACGCCGGCGTCGAGGGCGGCTGCAACGGCACCCTCCGCGTCGAGGTCCGCGCATACGGAACCAGGGCCCACTCCGCACGGAGCTGGGTCGGTGTGAACGCCATCCACGCCATCGCACCGGTCCTCGACACGCTTGCGGCGTACGAGGCCCGTGAGGTCGAGGTCGACGGCCTCGTCTACCGTGAGGGCCTCAACGCGGTCGGCATCACCGGCGGGGTGGCCGGCAACGTCATCCCGGACGAGGTCATGGTGCACGTCAACTACCGCTTCGCCCCCAGCCGTTCCGGTGCGGAGGCCGTCGCGCATCTCGAGGAGCTGTTCAGCGGGTTCGAGGTCACCGTCGTCGACCTCGCCGAGGGCGCCAGGCCAGGACTCGATGCGCCGATCGCCCTGGATTTCCTCGCGGCCGTCGGCGGCGAGGCGAAGCCCAAGTACGGCTGGACGGACGTCGCCAGGTTCTCCGCGCTCGGCGTCCCGGCCGTCAACTACGGCCCAGGCGATCCGATCAAGGCCCACGCCGACGACGAACGCGTCGCGACCGCACAGATCACCGCGTGCGAGACGGGCCTCCGCAACTGGTTGAGCGGTCCGGGTGCGCGCTGAGCGTCCACAGGTCGACGAGCTCGGTGAGGACCGGCCCGACGAACCGGACGATCCCCAGGGCACAGCGGTAGCGCGCCGCTGGCTCCGCCTGCCCTGGTGGGGTCGGGTCGCGATCGTTTACGGACTGTCCAGGCTCATCACGACGGCGATGCTCGTCGGCGTGAGTTTCCTGCAGGGGACCGGGTCGAGGTTCGGCGCCTTCCCCGACATCGGCACACTCGCCACCGGCTGGGACGGCCAGTGGTACTGGTGGATCGCCACCTATGGGTACCCCTCGCAGCTCCCGCTCGATGCGACCGGTCACATCACGGAGAACGCGTGGGCGTTCCTCCCCGTGTACCCAGGCATCGCCAAGGGACTGTCGATCGTCACGTTCCTGCCGTGGCCCGCCACAGCGGTGCTGCTGTCGATCCTCGCCGGCCTCGGCACGGCCCTGCTCTTCTACAAGCTCATGCGCACCCGGTTCCACGGGAGCACGGCCATGTTCGCGGTTGTGCTGTTGTGCGTCGCGCCGCTGAGCCCGCTCTTCCAGCTGGCATACGCCGAGGCGCTGTTTATGCTGCTGCTGACGCTCGCCCTGCTCCTGCTCGTGCGCCGGCGGTACGGCTGGCTCATCGTGGTCATCCCGGTCATGGCGTTCACGAGGCCGGGCGTGTTGGCGTTCGCGCTGCTCCTCGGGCTGCACTTCATCGCTCGCATCGTCAAGCGGCGCACGGATCCCTTCCCGCCCAGGCAGGTCGTGCTCGTGCTGTCGGCCGGGTTGGTCGCCACGGTGTGCGGTTTCGCCTGGATGGTCATCGCCGGCATCGCGACCGGGACCCACGATGCGTACCTGCAGACGGAGCTCTCCTGGCGGGCCGCGTTCATCGGCGTCCAACCGCTCGTGCCGTTCACCGCGTGGTTCCAGGCCGGCGCGTTCTGGTTCGGGGTGCCGGCCGGGTACATCGTCGTCGCCCTGTTCATCCTCGGCTCCGTTGTGTTCCTCTGCTCCAGACCGGCCAGGAAACTCGGCTCCGACCTGCGGTTCTGGATCGCCAGCTATCTGCTGTACCTGCTCGCGGTGTTCTTCCCGCAGACGAGCGTGTTCCGATTGCTCGTGCCCGTGTTCCCGGCGTTGGGGGCGCTCGCGGTGCCACGGAACCGGGCGTACCGCGTCGCGGTCGTGCTCGTGAGCCTCGCGTTGCAGTGGCTCTGGCTGTACGTGATGTACGGGCTCGCGAACGCGTATTGGACGATTCCGTAGGGTGCGGGGATCTGCCGCGCCGCGTCATCGATTATTGTCACGCCCTCCGATGCAGGATAATGGGAAGCAATCACAATATGAGAGGGGACTCGCATGGCAGCAATGAAGCCACGCACCGGAGACGGGCCAATGGAGGCCGTGAAGGAGGGTCGGCTCATCATCGTGCGAGTGCCGCTTGAGGGCGGCGGACGTCTGGTGGTGTCGGTGAACGACGCCGAGGCGAAGGAACTCCACGATGCACTCGCAGGTGTGGTGGCCGGGAGCTGATTCAGCCCCGTCCACGTCACTGACCGGTGTGGTCCACGTCTCGGCGTGGGCCGCACACCGGTTCCACCGCCGTTGTGCTGTTCGCAATTCCGGAACTTCGGCGCAGGAATCCGCTTGCCGCGCGCGGTAAGCGTTTACTTCGGCTGTTCGGCCGTGAGAGTTCCGGAATTGTGAAGAGTTCGGGGTGGGTCAGACGCCGAGCTTGGTGATCTGCAGCAGGCCGTCGCCGACGGGCGAGAGCGCGCTGATCACGGCTTCGGATGCGGAGATCGTCTGCACGAGCGTGCGGAACAGGACCGTCGTGTCGTCGCGCTTGCCCGGATCGGCGACGCGTCCCCGCCAGAGGGCGTGCGGGACGAGGACCGTTCCGCCCGGACGCGCCAGGCGCAGGCCGTGCTCGACGTACTCGATGACCGAGCCGGCGTCCGCATCGACGAACACGAGGTCGTAGGAGTTCTCGTTCATCCGCGGCAGCACGTCGAGCGCGCGCCCCGTGATGAGACGGATGCGATTGGGGGCGATGCCGGCTTCGGTGAACGCCGTCTTCGCGTGCTGCTGGTGCACGATCTCCGTGTCGATGGAGGTGAGGATCGCGTTCGTCGCGCCGCGCAGGAGCCAGAGGCCGGACACGCCGGTGCCCGTGCCGATCTCCACGATGTGCTCCGCGCGAGTCGCAGCGGCCACAACGGCTGACTGGGCACCGACGGCCGCGGACACCGGCTCGACGCCGAGTTCGTGCGCATGGGCGCGCGCGGACATCACGACGTCGTTCTCCACGACGATGTCGCCCACGTACTTCCAGTTGAGATCTTGTTCAGACACGGTTTCTTGTTCCTCCGTCTCACAGCGTAGGGGCAGGAAGGTTGCTTCTTCGCGAGGCTCGCGCGGTAGTCTGATCTCGTGTTCGGTCTGACCTTCGACAAACTCCTCATCATTGGGGTCATCGCGGTGTTCCTGCTGGGTCCGGACAGACTTCCGCACTACGCGGCTCAGCTGGGCCGCCTCGTGCGGACGGTCCGCGACATGGCGACGGGTGCCAAGGACCGTATGCGCGAGGAGATGGGTCCGGAGTTCGACGAGGTCGACTGGAAGAAGCTCGACCCGCGTCAGTACGACCCGCGCCGCATCATCCGCGAGGCATTGCTCGACGATTCGCCCGCCCCCGCGGTGACGGCGGCCGTGGACGCCGAACCGGTTCCCGTGGATGCAGCGCCGGCCGGTGCCGGCCCGGCCTCGATCGTCGCAGCCGCCATGGCGGCGTCAGCCGTCCCGGTCCCGGTCGCGGATCCGGCAGCGAACCACGGATCGGAACGCCGCAAGCGCATCGCGGCCGGCGAGACCATCCTGCCGCCGTACGACGGCGAAGCCACCTAGACACAGGCGGTAGCCGCCCCGCTACACTGCGTTCATGGACGCGACGGAGCGGACGCCGGGCACGATCCCCGTACACACGAGGATCCCGGGCGGGATCATGGCGCGATACGCCATCGGTTCGATCGGCACGGGCGGATTCGGGACACTTCCCGGGCTCGTGCTCGTGTACTACCTCACCGACTCGCTCGGTGTGAGCGCGCTGCTCGCCGGACTCGTGGTCACGGTCGCGAAGGTCTGGGACGTGCTCATTGACCCCGTGATCGGCGCGACGAGCGACCGCAGCCTGGCGCGCACCGGCTCCCGGCGTCGGTTGATGCTCATCGGCGGCCTCTCCCTGCCCGTGTTCTTCCTGCTGACCTTCCTCGTCCCGCCCGGGACCGCTCCCTGGCTCGCGGCGGTGTGGGTCCTCATCGCGTTCGTCGCGAGCGCCACGGCGTTCAGCCTCTTCCAGGTGCCGTACATCGCCCTGCCGGCCGAGCTCGTGCAGGACTACGATGCGCGGACGAGGCTGCTCACCTGGCGCGTGGTCGTGCTGACGTTCGCGATCCTGCTGTTCGGCGCGGGCGGGCCGTTGCTCCGCAGCGCCGGTGGCGACGCCTCGCAGGGGTACGCGCTTATGGCGCTCGTCGCCGGGGTCGTGATCGGCGGCGGAATGGTCGTCTCGGCGACGGTTGCTCCTCGCGGCATCGTTCAGGTCGCCCCACAGCCCCAGACGGCCCAGGCGCCGGTTCCGAAGGGCCGGATCGCCGACCACTACCGCACGGCGTTCGCGGTCCTGCGACGGAGCCAGCCGTTCCGTGCGCTCCTGCTGACGTTCCTCCTGCAGGGCCTCGCGACCGGGCTGATGCTTGCGGCGGCGAATTACGTCGCGACGTGGGTGCTGCACTCCGAGGACGCCGTGACGCTGCTCTTCCTCGCGCTCATCGCGCCGGCGTTCGTCTTCGCGCCGGTGTGGGGAGCGATCGCGAGGCGCATCGGCAAGGAGCGCGGGTTCTTCATCGCGAGCGCCGTGTTCGCGATCGCAGCGCTCTCGCTCACGGGCATGCTCTGGGCGCCGGGCGGATGGGTCTACGTCTCGGTCGGTCTGGCCGGCGCGTGTTACGCCGGGATGCAGTCGTTGCCGATGGCGATGCTGCCTGACGTGATCACGCACGATGCCGCGCGCAACGGAGACGGCTCCGCCGGAATCTTCGGCGGGGTGTGGACGGCGGGGGAGACGACGGGCATGGCGCTCGGAGCGACCCTCCTCACGATTGTGCTGGCGGCGACCGGCTACCTCGTCCGATCGAGCGGGACGGTCGTTGTGCAGTCTCCGGAGGCCGTGTCCGGCATCATCGTGTCCTTCAGCATCCTGCCGGCCGTCATCGTCGTGGCGAGCCTCGCGAGTCTCTCCCGCTACCGTCTGCGAAAGGACGACATCGATGTTCCAACGCCCACCAGCTGAGATCCTCGCCGAGCTGGAGGCGCTGCGAGCGCACGATGCTCCGACGCACGGCGGGCACGTGCTCTCCTACGTGTACGACCCAGGGCTCGTGGAGATCGACGAGCTCGCGGCGGCGGCGATGCGGGCCGTGCAGTCGGTGAACGGGCTCGACCCGACGACGTTCCCATCGGTCGCCGCGATGGAGCGGGACATCGTCGCCTTCGTGCGGGGGATGCTGCACGGGCAGGCGGGTGGGGGACAGCGCCCTGACGACACCGTGGTCGGGTCGGTGACGAGCGGTGGCACGGAGAGCTGCCTCCTCGCGGTCAAGACGGCGCGCGACGCCTGGCGCGCCGCGGGCGGCGAGGGTGCTCCGATGCTCGTGGCCCCGTCGACCGTGCACGCCGCGTTCCACAAGGCGGCAGCGGCCTTCGAGCTGGAACTCGTCGTTGTGCCGGTCGATCAGATGACGGGCAGACCGGCGCCGGAGGACGTCATCGCGCACCTGTCGGATCGCGTCGCCCTGGTGGTGCTGTCGGCCCCGAGTTATCCGTTCGCGGTCCTGGACCCGGTCGAGGCGGTCGCAGCGGAGTGCGCGGCGCGGGGGATCGCGCTGCATGTCGACGCGTGCATCGGCGGCTTCGCGCTGCCCTGGTGGCAGGGTTCTGGCGATGGTGGGCGGGCGCTGCCGCCGTGGGACTTCTCGGTGCCGGGCGTGACGAGCATCTCGGCCGATGTGCACAAGTACGGGTACGCGCCGAAGGGCGTCTCGGTGCTGCTGCAACGCGGGCGCGACCGCCAACGGCACCAGTACTTCGCGCTGTCGGACTGGCCAGGCTATCCCGTGGTCAACCCGACGCTGCTCGGCTCGAAATCCGCCGGTGCGCTCGCGGCCGCCTGGGCGATCATCCAGGCGCTCGGGGACGACGGCTACGCATCGCTCGTCGCGAAGGCCCACCGGGCGACGGACGCGCTCGTCACCCTCGTGTCCGGCATCGAAGGCCTCCGGGTGTTCGGCGACCCGACCGGTCCGCTCTTCGCCGTGTGCACCGACGAGTCCGTGTCCCCTGACCGCCGGGTCGATCCGCATCACTGGGCGGATCGGGTGAAACAGGCTGGATGGCTCATCCAGGCCCAGCCTGGGCTGGTCCAACGCGACGGGACGAGACTGCCGCACACGACGCACCTCACCGTGACGCCAGTGACCGAACGTGTGCTCGAGCCGCTCGGGCAGGCGCTTGGGTCCGCGGCGGACGCCGTCCGCGGCATCCCGGCGGTCGATCCGGCGGCGGTGCTCGCGGCACTGACCGGGTCGCTCGGGACGACTGGGCTGCCGGAACGATTGGACAGCGAGACCGCGTGGGGACTGCTCGAACGACTCGGCGTCGGCGCCGGGGGAGCGATGCCGGCCGAGATGGCCCCGCTGCTCGCGCTCATCGAAGCCGTGCCGTCGAGCGTCGCCGAGCGGCTCCTCGTCGAACTCGTCGCGCGCCTCGTCGAGCCCTGATCCGGCGGAGCAGGTCTCAGCGGGTGGAGACGCCGAGCTTGCGCCCGGCGAGCCCGCGCTTGCGCGTTGCCAACTGCTCTGCGACGTGCAGGATGGCGGCGGCGGCCGGATCCTCCGGGTGCGCGAGCACAACAGGCACACCGTCATCGCCGCCGGAGCGGAGGCCGATGCTGAGCGGCACGGAAGCGAGCAGCGGAACGGCCTGTTCCTGGCCGACCGACAATCGGTCGGCGACTTCCTGACCGCCGCCCTCGCCGAACAGCGACAGGGTGGAGCCGTCCGGCTGCACCATCCCGGCCATGTTCTCGATGACGCCGAAGACCCGTTGACCGGTCTGCCTCGCGACGACCCCGCTGCGCTCTGCGACCTCGGCGGCTGCACGCTGCGGAGTGGTCACGACGATGATCTCCGCCGTCGGCAGGAGCTGACCGACCGAGATGGCGACATCACCGGTCCCCGGGGGGAGGTCGAGGAGGAGCACGTCGAGGTCGCCGAAGTAGACATCGGTCAGGAACTGCTGGATGGTGCGGTGCAGCATCGGTCCGCGCCACGCAACGGCGCCGGACGCGCCACCGGCCGACGGGTCGAGGAACATCCCGATCGAGATGACCTTCACGTCGTGGGCCACCGGCGGGAGGATCATGTCGTCCACCTGCGTCGGCTTGGTCGTGGCGCCGTGCTCCGCGAGTCCGAGCAGGCCAGGGATCGAGAATCCGTGGACATCGGCATCGACCAGGCCGACCCGCAGCCCCTTGGCCGCGAGGGCGACAGCGAGGTTCGCGGTGATGGTCGACTTCCCGACGCCGCCCTTGCCACTCGTGATCGCGTACACGCGGGTGAGGGAATCCGCGCCGAACTGCACGGACCTGGCCGCCCGCCCGCCCCGGAGCTTCTCGGTGAGCGCCGTGCGTTCCGCGACGGTCATCACCTGGACGTCGATGTCGGCCGTGGTCACGCCGGGCGTCGCCTCGGTCGCCTCGCGGACGTCGCGTTCGATCGTCCTGGCAGCAGGGCAGCCGACGATCGTGAGCTTGACCACGACGTCCGCGTGACCGGCGGCGTCGACCCGCACATCGCCGACCATGTCGAGCTCCGTGATGGGGCGACGGATCTCCGGATCGATGACGCGCGCGAGCGAGGCACGGACGTGGTCGGCGAGCGTCTGCTCAGGCACTCCGCTCCTCCGAGCCGGGCGCCTCCTCAGCGCGATCGCGTTCCAGCTCCTCCAGGAGGGAGCGCAGCTCGGCGCGGATGAAGTCCTTCGACGCCATGTCCTTGAGCGACAACCGCAGTGCCACGACCTCACGCGCCAGGTACTCGGTGTCAGCCAGGTTCCGTTCCGCACGCTGACGGTCCTGCTCGATGTGCACACGGTCGCGGTCGTCCTGACGGTTCTGCGCGAGCAGGATGAGCGGTGCGGCGTACGAGGCCTGCAGGGAGAGCACGAGCGTCAGCGCGATGAACCCGAGGTCGACGGAGTCGAACCGCAAGGGCACGGGGCCGTAGGTGTTCCACGCCATCCAGGCGATGACGAAGAGGGTGAGCCCGAGCAGGAACCACGGGGTGCCCATCGCTCGCGCGATCCACTCGGTGAATCGACCGAACCGGTCGTCCGAGCCGCGTGAACGGCCGGAACGCACACTGCCGCGGAGGCCTTTCGGCGCGTCGAGTCGGACTTCTGCGCGGTTACCTCGTGCCATGTCCCGTCCTCCTCTGCGGTGAATTCGCTACCTGTTCATCGTTCTCATCGATACTTCGCCAGTCATCCGGCAACAGGTAGTCGAGGACGTCGTCGATCGTCACCACCCCGAGGAGTCGATGCGCTTCGTCGACGACCGGCACCTGGACGAGGTTGTAGCTCGCGAGGATGCGCGACACCTCGGCGGCGGAGGTGTCCACGCGCGCCGGGTCGAGGCTCTGGTCGAGCAGGGTGCCGAGGCGTTCGTGCGGCGGGTAGCGGAGCATCCGCTGGAAGTGCACCATGCCGAGGAATCGTCCCGTGGGGGACTCGTACGGCGGCAGGGTGATGCAGACGCCCGCGGCGAGGGCAGGAGCCAGTTCGGAGCGTCGGATGGAGGCGAGCGCCTCGGCGACGGTGGCGTCGGCTGACAGGATGATGGGCTCGGTCGTCATCAGGCCGCCGGCGGTCTCCGGGTCGAACTTCAAGAGCATCCGGACGTCTTCGGCCTCTTCCGGCTCCATCAGCTCCAGGAGGTGCTCACCGCGATCCTCCGGGAGCTGTGCGATGAGGTCCGCCGCGTCGTCCGGCTGCATCTGGTCCAGGACGTCAGCTGCGCGGTCGTCGTCGAGCTGGGCGAGGATGTGGACCTGATCGCTTTCCGGCATCTCCTCGAGAACGTCGGCGAGGCGGTCGTCCGGGAGCTCTCCCGCGACCTCGATCATGCGGTCCTGCGGCAGGTCGAGGAGTGTGCTCGCGAGGTCCGCGGGCTTGAGGTCCGAGTACGTGGCGATGAGCTGCTCGGCCGACTGCGCCTCACCGACCTCCTGCTCCTCGCGGATCTCCGACCAGGAGGCGAACGTCGTCGTCCCCTTCGCGAAGAGCGCCGCGCTCGTCTTGGGGCGGCGGACGAACAGCTGGTTGACCTCCCACTCGCCAGGTCCGTGCTCCTCGATCGCGACGTCCTCGATGGTCGCAGCGCCGCTGCCGTTGCGGAACACGACTCGGCGGCCGAAGAGCTCCGCGATCACACGCACCTCTCCGCCGCGCTGCTCGAAGCGGCGCACGTTGATGAGGCCCGTGGTGATGATCTGGCCGGCGCCGATGCTGGTCACGCGTCCGATGGACACGAAGACGCGGCGCTTCCCCGGGATTTCGACGATGAGTCCGACGACCCGCGGCGGTTTCGCATTCCGGTAGACCACCAGAACGTCTCGCACCTTGCCGACGCGGTCGCCCGCGGGGTCGAAGACGGTGCACCCGGCGAGCCTGGCGACGAACACTCTGGTAGCACTCACGTATCCAATCTACTCGCCGGGCGGCGGCGTCGCTTCCACGACAGCGGCTCCGGACGCCTGGATGGCGCGAGACCGGGAAGTGAGAGGATTGGAGCATGAGTGATCCACGCATGTTCAACAGGCGGACCCCTCCGGCCTTCGCGGGCATCCCGCGCGGCGAGTCGGTGGCGAGCTTCGGCTCGTACGAGGCCGCGCAGGCCGCAGTCGCCTCGCTCGCCCACGCGGACTTCCCGGTCCGAGAGGTGTCGATCATCGGCTCGGACCTGAAGAGTGTCGAGCGCGTGACCGGCAAGCTCAGCTACGGGCGCGCGGCCGGCGCCGGCGCCATCAGCGGCGCCTGGCTCGGTCTGTTCCTCGGCCTCGTGCTCATCATCTTCAACCCGACCACCGAGATCGTCCTGGTCGGCGCCGCCGTGCTGATGGGTGCCGCGTTCGGCATGCTGTTCGGCATCGTGTCCTACTCGGTCACGCGTCGTCGGCGCGACTACACCTCGGCGACGCTCGTGGTCGCCTCCACCTATGAGGTCATCGTCGGCCCGGAACTCGCCAATCGGGCTCGCAATCTGCTGGAGAGCGCCGGGTCGGGTTCGTCCCAGCCGTAGGCTGCGCACGGCTTCCAACCAGAGGGACGCCCACCACGGCACCGACGACGAAGGAGGCGGCGGAACCACAGGGTTCCGCCGCCTCCTTCGTCTGTGCGCCGAGGGTCAGCGCCTCAGCGTCTCAGCGCTTTAGCGCTTCAGCCAGGCCTCGACCTCGTCCGCCGTCCGCGGGATGCCGGCGGACAGGTTCTCGGCACCGGTCTCGGTCACGAGGATGTCGTCCTCGATCCGCACGCCGATGCCGCGGTACTCGGCCGGGACGGTCAGGTCGTCGGGCTGGAAGTACAGGCCAGGCTCGATCGTGAACACCATGCCCGGCTCGACGACGCCGTCGTAGTACATCTCGCGGCGTGCCTGCGCGCAGTCGTGGACGTCGATGCCGAGGTGGTGGCTCGTGCCGTGCACCATGTAGCGGCGGTGCTGCTGGTTGTCCGCTTCGAGCGCTTCCTCAGCAGTGACGGGCAGCAGGCCCCACTCGGCGGTCTTCTTCGCGATGACGGCCATGGCCGTCGCGTGCACCTCACGGAAGCGGATGCCGGGCTTCACGATGGCGAACGCCGCGTCGGCAGCCTCACGGACCGCCTCGTAGACGCGGCGCTGCACCTCGGTGAACTCGCCCGTCACGGGCAGGGTCCTCGTGATGTCCGCCGTGTAGTAGCTGTCGACCTCGACACCGGCGTCGATCAGGATGAGGTCGCCGGGGACGACGGGGCCGTCGTTGCGCGTCCAGTGCAGGATGCAGGCGTGCGGGCCGGATGCGGCGATGGTCTCGTAGCCGACACCGTTGCCGTCGGCGCGGGCGCGGCCGTAGAAGATGCCCTCGACGAGGCGCTCGCCGCGGTGGTGGGCTGCGATGCGGGGCAGGTCGGCGACGATGTCGTCGAATCCGCGCGCCGTCGCCTCGACGGCGAGACGCATCTGCGCGATCTCGTACTCGTCCTTGATGAGCCGCATCGTGGACACGGCGGCCGTGAGCGCGTCGTCCTGGTCGAGGACGAGGTCGTCGGAGGTCGCGGAGAAGCTGTCGAGGTGAGCCGTCTCGATGCCGAGGTCGGCTGCGACCTGGGCGAGCGATGGGCGGGCTCCGATCCAGAACTCGCCGATGGCCGCGTTCGTGTAGAACTCGTCGGTGTCGCGGCCCGCGCGCTCGCGGAAGTGCAGCGTCACCTCGTGGGCGTCGCCGGCCGGTTCGAACACGAGGATGCTGTCCGGCTCCGTCTCCGAGCCCCACCCGGTCAGGTAGGAGAACGCCGAGTGCGCGCGGTACAGGTAGTCGGTGTCGTTGGAGCGCTGCTTCATGGGGCCGGCCGGCAGGACGAGGCGCTTGCCGGGGAACTGTGCGGAGAGCGCCGCCCGACGTGCTGCCGTGAGCGGTGCGATGTCACGCGCCGGCGGCAGGACCTCCTCGCGGTCCGCCCAGCCGGTGCCGATGAAGGCACGGAAGCCGTCGGACCAGGCGGCCGCCCGGTTCGAGGTCGCTTCCGTCTGGACCGGGTTCTGGGTGGTGTGCTCCGACGACTCCGTCGTGGGGGCCGTCGTCTCTGCTGAGGTGTCTGCGTTGTTCGCCATGCCTCCATTGTCGCACCGGGTGCAGTGCCGTGCGCTGGTGCACGGCGGGCTTGCGCCGGGGCGGCGCGCGGCACTCGCCGTGTGGCGGTACAGCGGTGCAGCTGGCTCCTACCCGGCGCTGCTCGGGACGAGCGTTGCGACGACGGGGCGATGGTCGCTTCCGTCGTCGTCGTATCCCGTGAGCACGTGGGTGTTCGACGCCGTCCAGTCCGGTGTGGACATCACGTGGTCGATGGGGGCCCCGAGCACGGCGGGGAGGATCGTCGGCCAGGTGCCGATCCCGGCGACCTCGTTCGCGAGGGCCGCGTCTGCGCAGTCGCCGAGCTGGCCGGTCGGTGTGCGCAGGCTCCACATGCTGTCGATCGTCGCGTTGAAGTCGCCGGCGAGGATCGTGTTTCCGTGACCGCTGTCGCCGTGCCCCTGAGCGCACAGGCTCGCGAGCCACTGCAGATCCGACCGCCACATGTCCATGCGCGCCGGCACAGGAGCCGTCGCATGGACGGCGACGATGGTCGGTCCGTCCCCGTGCTCCGGGATGGCGACGACGGTCGGGACGTCGGTCGTGTTCGCACCGCCGCCGGGCGTCGCCGGCGAGGTCACGGAGTAGGCGCCGAGGCCCGTGCTGACGAGGAGGCTCGTCGAGTGGCTGGCCCGTCCGTCGTCGAACGACACGGTGTGCGCGATCATCGGGCGAGCAGACGCCGTCATGGCCGCGGCGATCTTCGTCGCGGCCGCGGCCGTCGTCTCAGGCAGGGCGAGTACATCGGCTCCGTAGCGGACGGCGACCGCCGCGACGGTGTTGGCCGAGACCGAATCGCCCCGGGTGTTCCAGGTCAGGACGGTGATGGAGGACGGCTCATCCGTGCCGGCCATGGCTCGGGGCGTGTCGGCATCGATGCCGCGCTGGATGACGATCACACCACCGGCCGCCGCGAAGCCGACGAGCAGGGCTGCGACGGAGAGCGACAGCACCCGGAGCGGCCGGCCGATCGCGAGCAGGCAGAGCAGGACGGCCAGGACGAGCGCCAACGCGACCGCCGCACCTCGCAGCGACACGATCTGCGCCGGGCCGATCGCCTGCTGGAGTCCGAAGAACTGGGGCCAGGCTGCCACAGCGAGCACGATCGCGATGGCGACCGTGACGATGGCTCCCAGCGTCTTCCACATCCTCGCCAGCGTAGGTCGGACCCCTGGGAGTACGCCGCGCGGTTCACCGGAGACTAGTGTGGAGACGTGGTGAACACTCGTGGAACTCAGGCCCCCATCGGCATGCAGGGGCCGGCCGACCTCCACACCCACTCCAGCGTGTCCGACGGCACGGAGACCCCGACACAGCTGATGCGAGCCGCTGCAGCGGCCGGTCTCGGCACCATCGCGATGACCGACCACGACTCCACCGCAGGTTGGGCGGAGGCCGGCGCGGAGGCGCAGCGTCAGGGCATCACCCTCATCCCCGGGATGGAGCTCAGCACCAAGTACGAGTGGCGGAGCGTGCACCTGCTCGCCTACCTCGTCGACCCGCTGAACGGCGACCTGGTCAAGGAGACCGCCAAGATCCGCGAGTCCAGGCTGCGGCGCGCAGAGGGCATCGTCGCCCGGATCGGCTCCGACTACCCGCTGTCCTGGGCCGACGTGCTCGCGCAGACCACGGAGGGCGCGACGGTCGGACGGCCTCACATCGCGGACGCCCTCGTCGCGCTCGGCATCGTACGCACCCGCAGTGAGGCGTTCGACGGCATCCTGCATCCGCGCAATGGCTACTACGCGCCGCACTACGCGCCTGATCCGCTCACCGCGGTCAAGATGGTCCGTGCGGCGGGTGGCATCCCCGTGATCGCCCACCCCGTTCCTGCCGGCAGGGATCGTATGCTCCCGGAGGCATACTTCAAGACGCTCACCGACGCCGGCCTGTTCGGCCTCGAGATCGACCATCGTGAGAACACGGAGGAGGGCAAGGTCGTCGTGCGTCGGATCGCTGCCGAACTCGGCCTCGCGGTCACCGGTTCGAGCGATTACCACGGCACGGGCAAGCCCAACCGCCTCGGCGAGAACACGACGTCGATGGAAGTCGTGGAGCGCATCGTTCGCGAGGCGACCGGCTCGAGCCCGATCGTTCCGAGCGGGGTCGTCGGCCGGTAACGTTTGGTCCTCGGCGACCGGCCGCTGGCCTGCACGTCCGGTCTGCGCGCTGCGCTTGCACTCTGCGGCCTGCTGCCGCCCGGTGCAACGACGAAGCGCGCCCCCGGAACCCGGGAACGCGCTTCGGTGATGCTGTTGATCAGGCGCTGGGCGTCTGCGGCGCCGCACGACGCGTGCGGTTGCGACGGCGCGGTGCGCTGTTGCCGTCGCGGTGCTGCGGCCCCTGGCCGTCGTGCGTGCCGGCGGCGGGCTCGGAGCGCTCGACGGCGTCCGTCGAGCCCGTCTGACCCTGGCCGCGGGTGCGTGTCCGGCTGCGTGCGCCGGCCGAACGGGACGAGGAGCGGCCGTCGCCACCGGCTGAACCGGATTCGCGGCGCGGTGCGGCCTCGACGGGCTTCGCCGGCTTCAAGCGGCCCTTCGTCCCGGCTGGGATGTCGAGGTCGGTGAAGAGGTGCGGACTCGACGAGTACGTCTCGGTGGGCTCCGGCTGACCGAACTCGAGCGCCTTGTTGATGAGCGCCCACTTGTGCAGGTCGTCCCAGTCGACGAAGGTGACGGCGATGCCCGTCTTACCGGCGCGGCCGGTGCGGCCGACGCGGTGCAGGTAGGTCTTCTCGTCCTCGGGGATCGTGTGGTTGATGACGTGGGTCACGTCGTCGACGTCGATGCCGCGGGCGGCGACGTCGGTCGCGATGAGCACGTCCTTCTTGCCGGCCTTGAACGCGGCCATGGCGCGCTCGCGCTGCTCCTGGTTCAAGTCGCCGTGGACGGCTGCGGCGTTGAACCCGCGGTCGCCCAGCTCCTCGACGAGCTTCGCGGCCGCACGCTTCGTGCGGGTGAAGACGACGGTCTTGCCGCGACCCTCGGCCTGCAGGATGCGGGCGATGACCTCGTCCTTGTCGAGCGAGTGCGCGCGGTAGATGAGGTGCTTGATGTTCGCCTGCGTGAGGCCCTCGTCCGGGTCCGTCGCGCGGATGTGGATCGGCTTCGACATAAAGCGGCGGGCGAGCGCGACGATCGGGCCGGGCATCGTGGCGGAGAAGAGCATCGTGTGGCGGCCGGCCGGCGTCTTCGAGAAGAGCTTCTCGATGTCGGCGAGGAAGCCGAGGTCGAGCATCTTGTCCGCCTCGTCGAGCACCATCTCTTCGATGTTCGACAGATCGAGCAGACGCTGGTTGTTGAGGTCGATGAGGCGGCCGGGGGTGCCGACGACGATCTGCGCGCCGGCCTTGAGCTGCTCGATCTGACCCTCGTAGGCCTTGCCGCCGTAGATGGAGACGAGCGTGGTGGAGCGGTTCGAGATGAGGATCTCGATGTCTTCGGAGACCTGCACGGCGAGTTCGCGCGTGGGGACGACGACAAGGACCTTCACGCCCGGGGCGGGGTCCAGTCCGAGGCGCTGCACGATCGGGATGCCGAAACCGAAGGTCTTTCCGGTGCCGGTCTTTGCCTGGCCGATGATGTCCTGGCCGGCGATGCCGAGCGGAATCGTCTGCTCCTGGATGGGGAATGGTTCGAGAATGCCTTTGGCGGCGAGGGCGTCGACGATGTCCTGGTCGACCCCGAGATCACGGAAAGTCACGTATGTACCTGTCAGTGCGATTGTGGTTCTACACCTTCGATTGCACACAGGTGTAGGGCCCCGATCCAGCGCCGGGACGGGTCAAGTCTACCTGTGACCCCCTGATCAGGCGCTTGGCGCGCTGATCCGGCGCCGCTCCGCGGTGTGAAGACCGACGACTAGGCTGGGGCCGTGGCTGTTTTGTTTGGGCGCCGTCGGCGTCGTCCCGGCACGGAAGTGCCCCGTCTCCGTTCGCGCGGGGACGCCGTTTCGACGACCAAGGTCGACCTCCACGAGCTCGCGCCGAGCACGGACGAGTTCCTCGGTCAGGTCGCCCAGTTGCAGCTCGGCTTCTTCCTGACACTCACGGCGGCGGTCGAGGGTGCGCCGACCGAGGCCGATCGGGAGACACTCGCGGGCTCTGCTGCTGCGACCCTCGTGAAGTATCGCGATCTCGTCGCCGCGATCCGTCGCCGCCACGACGACACCGAACCGTTCCTGGAACCGTTCGCCGCCCAGCGGGACGACTTCCAGGCCATCGTGCGGGGCGAGGACTGGGGACAGCTGCTCCTCGGCGTGTACGTCACGCGTGGATTCCTCGACGAGTTCTTCGCCGAGGTCGCGACCGGCGTCGATGCGGCGGACGCGCGCGAACTCGCGCCCATCGTCGCGCCGACGCCGGGGGAGGACCCCA
Organism: Plantibacter sp. Mn2098; assembly: GCF_049319745.1. Lineage (NCBI taxonomy): Bacteria > Bacillati > Actinomycetota > Actinomycetes > Micrococcales > Microbacteriaceae > Plantibacter > Plantibacter sp. Mn2098. Next base: position 265,084 of record NZ_JBMOUH010000003.1, read on the forward strand.
TCGTCGGCATCCTGCAGCGCGCCATCGCCGCCGACCCGAAGCGCGGCTCGTCGCTCGCGATGTGGGGGAGGCGACTGCTCGGCGACACGATGCTCGTCGCCCGCTCGGCGCTCTCCACCGAGAGCCGCGTGCTCCCGGACGACTCCCGGGTCGAGCCCGTCTACACGGAGCTCATCGCCAACCACACCCGCAGGATGGATGCACTCGGCCTCACCGCCTGAAGGATCCGCGTGAGCGATCTCGCTGCGTGATCGTGCCGAGCGACGAGGCCACGCAGATCCGGCTCAGCACTCCGCCCTCACAACGAGAACGGCCGATCACCACCGGGAATCCGGAGTGATCGGCCGTTCTGCGTGCGAGGTGTCAGGCGACGACCGGCGTGCGCTGCAGACGCTCGAAGAGTTCTTCGTCCTTCGTGGTGCGGACGCGACCGAGGACCAGGTCGGCTGCAACCGCCGCGACAGCGGTCACGATGAACGTGATGGCCCAGATCCACCCGCCGTCCCAGGCGAGACCCGCCCAGGTGAGCACGACCCAGACGACCGCGGAGACCACGGTGGCGATGGCGGGCACGAGTGCCGCGCCGTGCTGGTCGCGGTGGGGGAGCAGGTAGCGGACGGCGAGGCCGACGATGGCGGCGCCGAGCGCAACGAAGAGGAGTTCCACGGCGATTAGCCGACGAAACCGACGCGACGGGACTCTTCGCTGCCGATCTCGACGTACGCGATGCCGGCGGCGGGGACGATGTAGCGGTTCCCCTTGCTGTCGGTGAGCGACAGCAGCTTGGCGTCCGCTTCGAGAGCGGCCGCGACGGCTGCTTCGATCTCGGAGGCGGCTTGCGATGTCTCGAAGCCGATCTCGCGGGGGCTGTTCAGGATACCGATGCGAATTTCCACCTTGGGTGCCTTTCGATTGCGTACGGCAAGACTACGGGAGATTGCCCGGTCGCCGAGGCCGATCCACGGTAGCTGTGAGCGAACAGCGGCGGGCCGACGCGGCGTCCTCCCGGTGTCGGACGCCTCGGGTATGGTGCGAACCATGACGATCCCCGACGCAGAACTCGCCGTCGGCACGACCGGCCTCCTGGAGCAGACGGCGGGCCTCGATGTGGCACAGCGCGCCGTGCTCGACCTCCCGGACGGCGTCTCTGCCGCGGTCCTCGGCGCTCCGGGGTCAGGCAAGACGCACACGCTCGTCGAAGCCGTCGCTGAACGCGTCCATAACAGAGGGTACGGAACGGACGAGGTCCTCGTCATCGCCGCCTCCCGAACGGCGGCCCAGGTCCTCCGGGACCGCTTGGAGCGCCGCGTCGCGCAGGTGACGCCCGGGGCGCTTGCACGCACCGCCGTCTCGGTGGCCATGCAGGTGATCGCCGCTTCCGGGGGGTTCTCCGCCGGCAGCCGGCCGCGGCTGCTCACGGGCGGCGAGCAGGACCAGACCATCGCGGATCGACTCCTGGGAGACGAGGAATCCAGTGTGGACGACTGGCCGGCCGAGCTCGGTCCGGAGGTCAGGCGCCTGCGCGGATTCCGCACGGAGCTGCGCAACCTCATGGAGCGGTGCGTCGAGCACGGGGTCGCTCCGGACGAGCTGCATCGCCTCGGGGTGTTGCACGGGCGTCAGGAGTGGATCGCCGCCTCCGCCTTCATCCGCGGTTATGTCGGCGACGACTGGCGCGGGCACCTCACACCGGCGTCGGCGCTCGCCGCCGCCGTGCGGCTGCTCGACGAGCCGGCGCGTCCGGACGATGCGTTCGCCTCGCTCAAGGTCGTCTTCGTCGACGATGCGCAGGAGTGCACCTTCGGCGTGCTCACGCTGTTGCGGGCGCTCGCGGCGCGGGGCATCGCCATCGTCGCCTTCGGAGACCCGGACATCACGACCGGCGCGTTCCACGGGGCGCGCGCCGACGCGCTCGGTCGCTTCCGCGAGTACCTGGGAACGCCGGTCGAGACCCTGGCGCTCGACACCGTGCACCGCGGCGATGAACGCCTGCGCGGCGTCGTCGAGGCGGTCACCCGTCGCATCGGCACCGCCGGAGCCGGCTTCCATCGGCGCACCGCCCCGGTCGATCCGCGTGAGGGCACCACGGCCCAGACGGTGCTCGTCGGCTCGTCCGCCGAACAGATCGCCGTGGTCGCCCGCTTCCTGCGAGAGCGTCACGTCCTGGGCGGCGTCGCCTGGACCGACATGGCGGTCGCGGTGCGCAACGGCGGCCTGGTCCCTGCGCTCGAACGGGGCCTCGCGGCCCTCGAAGTGCCCACGAGCGCGTCCACACGGGGCGAACCGCTGCGCGACCAACGGATCGTCCGTTCCATCCTGATGTCGATCGGCGTGGCCCTCGGCCGGATCGACGTCGACTCCGAGACGGTCGTCGATCTGCTGCAGGGCAGCCTCGGGGGCATGGACGCGATCGGCGTCCGACGGCTCCGAGCCGCACTGCGGCACGAGGAACTCGCCCACGGCGCGGATCGAAGCGCGGACGACCTCCTGGTCGAGGCGTTCACCGTACCGGGCACGCTCGCCGTGCTCGACACCCCGGCAGCTGCCAAGGCCCACGCGCTCGCCGCGAGCATCGCCGCCGCCGCTGCGGAGGCCGCAGCCGGCGCTTCGGTGGAGGAGCTCGTGTGGGGCCTGTGGTCCCGGAGCGGCCTGGAGCGGCTGTGGGTTGCCCAGTCCAGGGGCGTCGGCCAGATCGCGGAGGAGGCGAACCGCAACCTCGACGCCATCACCCAACTCGCCGACAGCGCCCGCACCTTCGTCGAGACCGAGCCGGACACCCCGTCCTCAGTTTTCCTCGATCGACTGCTGGAGCAGGAGGTGACCGACGACTCGCTCGCCCCGAAGGGTCTCCGCCAGGCCGTCACCATCGGCACTCCGGCGAGCATGATCGGCATCGAGGTCGACACGCTCGTGATCGCCGGGCTGCAGGACGGCGTGTGGCCGAACCTGCGGGTTCGCGACACGCTGCTCGGGTCCGCCGAACTCGTCGACGTGCTGGAGGGGACGCCGACGGCCACGAACGACGCCAGACGAGCCGTCCTGCACGACGAACTCCGGCTCTTCGCCCAATCGGTCTCGCGGCCGGCCGCCGCGCTGCTCATCGTCGCCGTGGATGACGAGGAACAGCAGCCCAGCACCTTCTTCAGCCTCCTCCCCGAGCCGGACCAGGATCGTGCCGGGCTGCCGCCGCTGTCGCTGCGCGGTCTGGTCGGCACGCTCCGGCGCACCCTCACCGACCGCCGGAGGAACATCACCCAGCCCGACCGCGATGCAGCTGCCGCCGCCCTCGCGATCCTCGCCGCAGAGGGCGTGCCGGGTGCAGCCCCGTCCGAGTGGTACGGCATCGCCGCTCCGAGCACAGAGGCGCCGCTGCGAGATGTGGACGTCGAGGACCTGCCCATCTCGCCGTCGCGGATGGAGGCTTTCGAGGAATGCCCGCTCAAGTGGGTCATCGACCAACTGGGCGGCGGGTCCGGCAACGCAGCCTCCGGCCTCGGCACGATCATCCACAAGGCCCTCGAAGACGCGGAATCCTCCGACGAGGCCGCGCTCTGGGCAGCCGTCGACGCTCGCTGGGGCGAACTCCGCTTCGAGGCGCGCTGGGACGGCATCGCCACCAGGGCGCGCGCCAAGGAGATGGTGGCGAGCCTCTCGGACTACCTCCGCGCCGCTGAACGCGACGGCGTCACGGCCATCGGACGGGAGAGCCGCTTCACGTTGCAGATCCCGCTCGATCCGTCGGCGGAAGCCGTCGCTGCGCCGGATTCAGAGGAGCCCGGCTCGGAGCACACCGGTGGACGTGCTGTGCTGAACGGCTCGGTGGACCGCGTCGAACACAGACGCGGCGCGGCGGGAAGCCCGGACCGGGTGGTGATCGCGGATCTCAAGACCGGAACGAGCGCACCGACCTCTGATCGCGACGTCGCCGACCTCGCCCAACTCGGCGCCTACCAGTTGGCGCTCGCAGAGGGACTCATCCCCGGAACGGAAGGACTGGTGCCCGCCGGTGCGAAGCTCATCGTCGTCGCGAAGCGCAGCAAGACGAAGCCGTTCCACGAACCACAGCAGCCTCCGCTCGACGAGGAGGGTTTGGAGGCGTTCCGTGAACGCGTCCGTCGCGACGCCATCGGGATGGCCAGCGCCGTCTTCGAGGCGCACATCGGCACACATTGCTACGGCGCGTACTCCTTCGGCGAATGCTCCATCCACGTGGTCGGGGCGGTGAGTTCATGAGCGCGTATTCTGCGATCGAGCTCGCAACTTCGCTGGATTTGCCGCGGCCAACGGATCAGCAGATCGCCGTCATCGAGGCGCCGCTCTCACCCGTCCTTGTGGTGGCGGGCGCCGGCAGCGGCAAGACCGAGACCATGGCCTCCAGGGTCGTCTGGCTCCTCGCCAACCGGGAGGTGACGGTCGGTGAGATCCTCGGGCTGACCTTTACGAGGAAGGCCGCCGGAGAGCTCGGGCAGCGCATCGGGAAGCGGGTGGAGAAGCTTCGATCCGTCGGCATCCTCGAGGCAACAGAGGACGAGCTCTTCGACCGGCCGAACGTGTCCACCTACAACTCCTTCGCCAACGCGCTCTTCCGCGACAACGCGCTCCTCGTCGGGCGCGAGCCGGAATCCGTCCTGCTGTCGGAGGCGTCCGCCTGGCGACTCGCGAGGAGGATCGTGGTGAAGTACGGCGACGACCGGATCGCCGCACTCGGCAAACGGGTCGACACGGTGACCGAGATCGTCCTGGAGCTGAGTCACGAGCTGGCCGAGATCGAGGGGACCACGCAGCAGGTCTCCGACTTCGCGGAACGATTCATCCGGCTCGCGAACCTCCCGACCGGGAGCGCCAGGAAGGCGTCGAACTACGCGAGCGTCGACAGCGCCGTGAACGTCATCGGCGCACTGCCGGTGCTCATCGAGCTGGCGGAGCGTTACGCGGACGAGAAGCGACGGCAGGGGCTCGTCGAGTTCTCCGACCAGGTCGCGCTCGCGCTCGACGCGTGCGAACGCTCGGACCGGGTCGTCGCTGCACAGCGCTCCAGGTACCGGGCAGTGCTCCTCGACGAGTATCAGGACACCTCGGTCGTGCAGACGCGGCTGCTCTCCACCCTGTTCGCCGACCATGCCGTGATGGCCGTCGGCGACCCGCACCAGTCGATCTACGGTTGGCGCGGCGCCAGCGCGGCGAACCTGGCGAGGTTCTCGGACGACTTCGGCCGCACGGCGCCGGCAACGGGGTACAACCTCTCCACCAGTTGGCGCAACGACCAGGCCATCCTCGATGCCGCCAACGTCCTCGTCCGACCGTTGCAGTCGGCGAGTCGGACGGACGAGGAGGCTCCGCGGGAGCCGGACGCCACTGCCGCAGCGGCGGCTCCGACGTCCGCCGTCGCCGTGCTCGACCTCGAAGCCCGCCCTGGCGCAGGCGCCGGCCGCGTCGAGTCCGCGTTCGTGGAGACGATCGGAGCTGAAGCGGCGCTCGTCGCGGAGTGGTTCGCCGACCGATTGCTCCACACCAGGGGCGGCGATCCGTCGAGCACGGCCGCCATCCTGTTCCGAGCCCGTCGTCCCATGCAGGCGTTCGCTGCTGCGCTCGAGGAGCGGGGCGTCCCGCACCACATCCTCGGTCTCGGCGGCCTCCTCTCCACACCGGAAGTGGTCGACGTCGTCGCGGCGCTCCGGGTGGTCCACGACCCGAGCGCCGGGTCGTCGCTCATCCGGCTGCTCGCAGGGCCGAGGTGGCGCATCGGCGTCCGTGACCTGGGGCAGCTTATGGAGGTTGCCAGGTATCTGCAGGCCGTCGACTGGAAGACCGGCCGATACGATGCAGCACTGGCCGGCAGGCTCCGGGAATCCGTCGCGGACGACGACGGCCGCTCCGTCATCGACGGGCTCGATTTCCTGGCGGGCGCCCGGTTGCCTGACTCGCTCACGGAACGGTTCTCCGAGGAGGGCTTCTCCCGGCTCAAAGAAGCGGGGGCCGTGCTCGCGAGCCTCCGACGCCGCGCAGGCAGCGGCCTGCCAGACCTCGTGCGCATGATCGAACGTGAACTCCGCCTCGACATCGAGGTCATGGCGAACGAATCCGGTGGCAGCACCGCACGCGCGGAAGCGAATCTGCACGCATTCCACGACCAGCTGACCGCATTCCTCGCGAGCGACGAGGACGCGACGCTCGGCAGCTTCCTGTCCTGGATCGACCGTGCGCTGCAACGCGACAACATGGCTCCCGCCACCGAGGCACCGGACCACGGCGCCGTCCAGCTGCTCACGGTCCACGGATCGAAGGGACTCGAGTGGGACCACGTCGCCGTCCCACGACTCGTCGCCGGCGAGCTCCCGGCCGCCCCGCGCGACGGCCTCGGCTGGGTCTCGCTCGGCAAGCTCCCGTACGACTTCCGCGGAGACGCCTCCGAACTCCCGCGTCTGGCCTGGCAGGGCGTCGAGAGCCAACAGGAGTTCGACCACCTGCTGCCGGACTTCAAGCAGGCGCTCCGCGACCGGTCGCTCGATGAGGAACGTCGGCTCGCGTATGTCGCGGTGACGCGGGCGAGGTTCGAACTGCTCCTGACCGGCTCGTTCTGGTCCACCGGCAAGACACCGCGGAAGCCGAGTCCATATCTGCAGGAGCTCGCGGAGGTCGGTCTGATCGGCGAGTTGCCGGAGTACCCGGAACACGAGGAGAACCCCATCGACGATGCCACGAGCGTCCTGCAGTGGCCGATGGATCCGCTCGGCTCCCGGCGGGTGGCCGTCGAACGCGCGGCGGCGGCGGTCGAACACGCGCGCACCGCACTGCGGCAGGGAACGGTGGTCACGGAACTCGGAGCGCTCGACCGTGACCTCGCCCTCCTCCTGGAGGAGCAACGCCGCATCCAGCAGCCGGCACCGCCGGTCGAACTGCCGACGCGTGTGCAGGCATCGCGATTCAAGGAGTTCGTGACGGACCCGGAGGCCGTGCTCGAACGGCTGCGCCGACCGGTGCCGCAACGCCCGTTCCGTCAGACGAGGCTCGGCACCATGTTCCACTCCTGGGTGGAGGAGTACTACGGCATGCACGGTCTGCAGGACCTCGTGGAACCGTTGCCCTGGGAGGCGTTCTCGGATGAAGACGACGACAGCGATGTCGGCGGAGGCGGCGGCGGTGCAGGAGTCGGCGTCCCGCTGACGGCGGACCAGGCGGAAGGCACCCCGTTCGAGGACATCGCCGCGGCGTTCCTCGCCTCGGAGTGGGCCGGCATCAGGCCGGTCGAGGTCGAGACAGAGATCCATGTGCCGCTCGGGGACACCGGGCGGGTCGTCATCTGCAAGCTCGACGCCGTCTTCGAACGCGACGGACGATACGAGATCGTCGACTGGAAGACGGGCGCCGTCCCGGACTCGGAGGAGTCACGCCGCAACGCCTTCTACCAGCTCGCGCTGTACCGCCTGGCATACGCCCACCATCGGGGCATCGACCCTGACCTCATCGACGCGGTGCTCTACTACGTGACGCACGACGTCCAGCTGCGGCCGGAGCGCCTCTACTCGGAGGAGGAACTCTTGTCCGACTGGGCCGGATCGATGGGTCGTGTGGCAGAGTCGGTGCCCCAGAGATCGAACTGACCCGTCTCCTGCTGGTCCTGATCGGCGCCGTCCCGCTCCGATGGGTCGTCCGCATCGTCGTCTGATGAGCGGTCGTCCCCCTCGGAGTCGTCGTCATCGTCGGCGAACGCGCGGCGGTGGGCGGTGTCGTCCTTGCCGAGCGCTCGCTCCAGTTCGGACCGGTCGTAAGTGTCGGTCTGCATCGCGATGCCGGGGCTCGCGGAGGCGATGGGGGTCTGGTCGAGCAGCGATTCGACCTCGCCGACGCCGAGCACCGGGCCGGTCTGGCCGGACAGCGAGTCGGTGACGTGGCCGAGGACGTTGTCGACGAGGCCGTCGAGCATCGAGACGGCGTCGTCGATGATTCCCTGGTCGTGCAGGTCGTGCCCGTGCAGCAGCCAACGTGCGATCTCCAGCTCCCCGTAGAGCCTCGCACGGACGCTCACGAGCCCGTCCGGGTTGCGGCTGCACGCCGATGCGTAGGTGGAGATGGTCTGCTCGCCCGACTCGCCGAGGCTCGCGATCCAATGGAGGTCGAGCGCGGGGTCGCCGACGCGGAGCGATCCCCACTCGATCACGCCGCTGACGACCGTGCGCCCGTCGCGTGTGGTCACGAGGATGCGGTCTGCCGCGAGGGATCCGTGGATGACCGTCGGCTGGAAGTGCCAGAGTGCAGGGTCGTCGACGGCGCGCTGCCAACGTTCGCGGACGGCCGTGGGCAGCAGGCGCGTCTGCGTCGCGCGTGTGACGATGCGGCGGGCGTCTGAGCGGAGGTCCTCGGCCGTGAGGACGGGGAGTCCTGCCTCGGCGACGAACGCGGTCGGCAAGGAGTGGATGGCCGCGATGGCGCGCCCGACGGAGTCGTCGAGGACCTCGTCGTGGCCGAGGGTCGCTGCGTCGAGCGGGAACCCGTCGACGAATTCGAACACGACGGCCCTGGTGCCGTCGAGGGGCGTCTGGCCGACGTACGCCGGAGCGTCGAACGGCAGCCGGCTCCTGATCCCATTCGTCAGCGACCGCAACGCGATGATGTCGGCGGACTGCTCGGTCTCCGCCTGCTGTGACGCGGGGACGCGGATGAGGTACTCGCGTCCGTCGCCCGCGCGCAGGCGTGCGGAATCGAAATTCCCCTCGCCGCCCGTGGTGTGCGATGCGGAGTGGGAGAGCTCGAGTCCGGCCACGGCCGAGGTCGCCAACGCGGCTAGAGTGAGATGGGATCTGGCCATAACACCCAGGGTACGGGCCGGTCCCGCGAGTCTCGGCTCGCCACGCCCTCGGAGAGGTTGTCCATGACGATTCAGGTTCGCGCACTCGCCGGCCTTCCCCTGGCGAGGGGTGGACTCGATCGCGACGGCGATGCCCGTGCACGCCCGGAGCTCCTCGCCGAGCTGCGTGCGGATCCGAGCGTCCGCGCGCTCGTGCTGAGTGATCGCAAGGCGCTTGTGGTCGACGGGGCCCTCGACCTCGTGCCGACCCGCGGTCTGCCGGAGCCGGAGCTCCTCGTGTATCTGGGGCGCACGGTCACCGACGAGCCGGGACAACCAGCAGGCACCGGCATCCTGCTGTGGCAGATCGCACCGGAGGACGCCGCAGCGGTGTTCGGCGAGCCGAGCGACGAACGGTGGGCAGATCTTCGCCGCAGCGGCCACCTCCTGCCGGATCGCGACGTCGGCGTCTTCGCCACGGCGCTCGCCATCGCGAACTGGCACCGTGCAGAGCGCTTCTGCCCCAAGTGCGGCGCCCGGACGAGCATCCGGAACGCCGGCTGGGCCAGGCACTGTCCGGTGGACAACAGCGACCTGTTCCCGCGGATGGACCCGGCGGTCATCGTCGCGGTCGTCGACCGTCGTGGGCGACTCCTGCTCGGTTCGAACGCGATGTGGGAGCACAACCGGTTCTCCCTCCTCGCCGGGTACGTGGATGCGGGGGAGTCGCTCGAACAGGCGGTCGTGCGCGAGGTCTTCGAGGAGTCCGGCATGCGGGTCACGTCACCGGTGTACCTCGGTTCGCAGCCGTGGCCGTTCCCGCGCTCGCTCATGCTGGGCTTCGTCGCGCAGCTGAGCGAGGAGCAGGACCCGGAAGCGCTCGTCCCGGACGGCGAGGAGATCCTCGACCTGCGCTGGTTCACCAAGGACGAGCTCGACGACCCGAGCAGCGGTGTCATCCTGCCCGGCCCATCGTCCATCGCACGGGCGGTCATCGACGACTGGCGCTCCGGAACCTGGGACCGATGACCACTCCGGCTGAACTCCTGGCCGGACTCGATCCGGATCAGGCCGTTGCGGCCGAGGCCCTGCGCGGCCCGGTGTGCATGCTGGCCGGCGCGGGAACCGGCAAGACCCGCGCCATTACGCACCGCATCGCGTACGGAGTCGCAACCGGCACGTACACGGCGTCGCGGGTCATGGCGTTGACGTTCACGAACCGCTCGGCGGCGGAACTCCGCGGTCGGCTGCGTGCGCTCGGGGCGGAGGGCGTCTCCGCGAGGACGTTCCACGCGTCGGCGCTGTCCCAACTCAACTACTTCTGGCCGCAGGTGGTCGGCGGGCAGGTCCCCGGACTCATCGAGAGCAAGGGGCGTGTGCTCGGTCATGCCGCGGAACGGCTCAAGCTGCGGGTCGACACGGCTACCCTGCGGGACGTCGCGGCGGAGATCGAGTGGCGGAAGGTCTCCGGTCTGACCCTCGACCAGTACGCGGCCGCCGGGCGTCCGGCGGTGCAACAACTGGAGATCGGCCAGCTCATCGAGCTCCAGGAGGCCTACGAGCAGCTGAAGGACGAGCGGAGGCGCATCGACTTCGAAGACGTCCTGCTCGCGTGCGCCGGCATGATCGAGGCCGAGCCGTCGGTCGCGATGCAGGTGCACGAGCAGTACCGGTTCTTCGTCGTCGACGAGTTCCAGGACGTCTCGCCGCTGCAGCACCGCCTCCTCGAACTCTGGTTGGGCGGCCGACGCGACGTGTGCGTCGTCGGTGACGCCAGCCAGACCATCTACTCCTTCGCCGGTGCCCGTGCCGACTACCTGCTGGACTTCCCGAACCGATACAGCGACGCCACCGTCGTGCGCCTCGAACGCAACTACCGCTCGACGGCCCCCGTCGTCGGAGCGGCGAACGCCCTGATGCGCGGGCGCCCTGGCGCATTGCAGCTCACGCCCGTTCGATCAGAGGAAAGCACGGCTGCGGCGGTCGACGAACGCACGGTCGAGCTCCGCTCGTACCCGAACGAGCTCTCCGAGGCCCGCGGGGTCGCATCGCTCATCCTCGATCAGCTCGCCGCCGGCGTCGCCCACTCCGAGATCGCGGTCCTGTACCGCATCAACGTGCAGGCCGCAGCGCTCGAGACGGCGTTCACCGAGGCCGGCATCCCGTACGTGATGCACGGCTCGAAGCGGTTCTTCGAGCTGCCCGAGGTGCGTCAGGCGCTCATGCAGCTCCGGGCGGCCTCCGTCTCGATCAGCGGTGAACCGCTCTTCAAGTCGGTCAGCGACGTGCTGCGCTCCCTCGGGTGGAGCCAGGATCCGCCAGAGTCCGGCGGCGCGGTCCGTGATCGCTGGGAGTCGCTCAACGCGATCATGGGTCTCGTCGATCAGGCGGCGCCGGACACCACGTTCCGCGCGTTCACGGACGAACTGCTCATCCGCCAGGCCGCGCAGCACGAGCCGACCGTCGCCGCCGTGACCCTCGCAACCTTGCACTCCGCCAAGGGCCTCGAATGGGACGCAGTGCACCTCATCGGACTGTCAGAGGGGTATCTGCCGATCACCTACGCGAAGACCTTCGACCAGGCGGACGAGGAGCGCCGGCTCCTCTACGTCGGGATCACGAGGGCCAGGGAGCGCCTCAGCCTGTCCTGGTCAGAGGCGCAGTCTCGGGGCGGGCGTCGGGACCCGTCGCGGTTCCTGGCAGAGATCGGCATGCGCACCGGGGGTGTGGCCGGACGACGAGGCGCGTGACCTCGCCGCTCGTGGCATCGATCAGGATCTGACGCTCGTGTTCGGCTCCTGTTGTGATCGCAGCCGGGGCCAGTACGAGCCGCGCGGTCCTCGTCGCGCACTCCGCGCTCAGCAGCGGACGCTCGATCGGCGACTCGCGGGTCAGGAGCTGCGAGGCGATGGCCGGCCACGCGGGATCGGCGTCGGTTCTCGCCTGATCGAGGCAATAGAGGCATGGTCCGATGCCTGGGACGACGAGCGGGCCGATGCGCGCGAAGCGGTCGCCGAAGACCACCGGGAGATGACGGACGTCGTCGCGCAGCCATCTGGCGTACCGCTGCGGGTGGATGACGTAGTGCGCGCAGACGACCGCGAGATCCACGACCGCGCTGCCGACGGGCACGATGTCGGCGTGCGGCGCGAGCAGGGTGCGGAGACGGCCGGCGGTCGGCCCGTCGCCGTCGACGGCCACCCGCAACGGTCGGTCGAGCCGTCCTGCTCGCTCTGCCTGTTCGGGGTGCCCGTGCTGCCCGTGCCGTTCTGGCGGCGTCGGTCGCTCCCCGGCCGACGGCCGACGTTCGATGACGGGTCCCAGCGCATCGACGAGAGACCGCACCGTCTGCTCCGGCGCCCCGACAACCGTCGCGAGGCGATCCGCATATCGGCTGTCGACGCCGCGTTGCAGTGCGGCGACGATGCGTTCGGTGTCCGTGTCGACGTCGTCGAGGACCACGATCGCCTCGTCGACGCCGAACTGCAGGCTTCGCGGCGTACGCCACACGACGGGGGTGTTGGGGGAGATCTGCAGCAACATCACCCGATCATGGCCTGATCGCCCCCTGCCCCGTGGAAGTTGTCCACAGGCGGGAGCGATCGAGACTCAGACGGGTTGGTTGGATCAGACGGGAGGGCCGTCGGTGCCGTTCTCGTCCGGGCGGCGCTCGCCGGCCTGGTCGGTTCCGGTTTCGTCTCCGCCGCCCGTGGCAGCATCGTCGGCTCCGGAGCTCGCGCCGCGCAAGAGGTCCTCGAGGGCGAGGTCCATCTCGTCCTGCACGGGCTGCTCACCGCGTGACACGGCTTCCATCCGCGCAACGAGCGCCTGCGGGTCGTCGACGTCCTCGCCCGTCGGGACGAGATCGGGGTGGGACCAGAGGGTGTCACGCTGCTCCGGGCCGACCGCATCGCTGACCTGCTGCCACATGGCGGCTGCCTCACGGAGACGGCGCGGCCGGAGTTCGAGGCCGACGAGGGCTCCGAGGGCCTGCTCGGCCGGGCCGCCTGCGGCGCGCCGGCGGCGGACGGTCTCGGCGATGGCGGCGGACTTCGGCAACCGGACTGTCGCAGCGGCGGTCACGACGTCGACCCAGCCCTCGATGAGTGCGAGGGTCGTTTCGAGGCGGGCGAGGCTTGCCTCCTGCGACTCCGTGCGGGGCGGGATGAGTGAACCGCTCACCATCGCGTCGCGCAGCTCTTCCGGGTTCGACGGGTCGAAGCTCTCCGCGAGCTCTTCCAGCCGGTCGGTGTCGATGCGGATGCCGCGCGCGAACTCCGTGATGGAGGAGATGAGGTGCAGACGCAACCACTTCGCGTGGCGGAACAGACGCGCGTGCGCCAATTCGCGCACGGCGAGGTAGATCTGGATCTGGTCGTCCGAGATGTCGAGGCCGTCGCCGAACTCTGCGACGTTCTGCGGCACGAGGGCCGCTTCGTTCTCGTCGAGGAGCGGGATGCCGACGTCGCCGCCGGAGACGACCTCACGGGCGAGCTGTCCGACGACCTGGCCGAGCTGGAGCGCGAAGAGCGTTCCGCCGACCCCGCGCACAAGCGCGCCGGCGTTGGCGATCATGCCGCGCAGTTCTTCCGGAGCGCGTTCGCTCAGGACGTCGGTGAGGGCGTTCGCGATGCTCGTCGCGACCGGCTCGGCGAGCTGCGTCCAGACCGGCATGGTCTTCGTCGCCCAGCGGGAGCGGGTGAACAGCTGCGGTTCGCTCGACAGCTCCGCGACGTAAGTCACGTCTGCAAGCCACAGCGATGCGATGTGGAACGCCTGCTCGAGCTGCTCGCGGCGGGCGGGGGAGGTGTCCTCCGCTCCGTCCGCTGAGATCGTTTTCGCCTGCTGGAGGGCGAGGTCCCAGTTGATGCCGCCGTCGCCGGACTGGATGGCGCCCTGGAGCTGCGCCATCAGCGCTGCGAGGCTCGCCGGGTCGCTGGGCAGACCGGCTGCGCCGGCCAATTGGCTCGCGTCGAAGGAGCCGTTCCCGGACATCAGTTCACGCAGCATGTCGCGGAACTCGTCCTCCGGACTCTTGTCGGGTTCGTCTGGCACGTCAGCCGCCTCTCAGATAGCTCCTAGCTGCTCTGTCTACGCTAGTCGCACCTCGCTGGACATTGGCCGGGGTATGGTTGGTCGGGTTTCAGCCCACCGCGAACAGTCCCGAAAGGAACGCATGTCGCTCTTTGCCGACGATGCCCAGAACCCTCAGTTGTCGGCAACATCGCCCACCTCCCGACCCCGTCGTCGACGGGGTCGATTCGGTTGGATCGCACTCGTCCTCTCGCTCGTCGTCCTCGGCGTCCTCGCCGTCGTGCCTGCGCCGTATGTCATCGAACAGCCGGGGCCGGTCTTCAACGTGCTCGGCACGGTCGACAACAAGGACGACAAGAAGGTCCCGCTCATCGAGGTGCACGACGCGGAGACGTACAAGACGAGTGGTGCGCTCGACATGCTGACGGTGCAGATCGTCGGCAGCCCGCAGCGCAGCCCCGGCTGGTTGGACGTGGTGTCGGCGTGGTTCGACTCCAGCCGGGCCGTCGTCCCCATGGACGTCTACTTCCCGCCTGGCGTCACGAGCGAGCAGCGCGACCAGCAGAACGCGGCGCTGATGGTCGACTCGCAGCAGGACTCCGTCGCCGCAGCGCTCCGCCAGCTCGGATACACGGTGCCGGAGCACGTCGCCGTCGCCCAGGTCGCGAAGGGGTCGCCAGCCGAAGGCACGCTCAAGGAGAAGGACGAGATCGTCTCAGTCAACGGGACGACCGTCACCGGCCTCGACGACCTGCGCAACGCCATCAAGGCCAACGGCACCGACAAGGCGGCCTCGATCGACATCGTGCGTGACAAGACGGCCCAGACCGTCGAGGTCACCCCGACGACGGCGACGGCGTCCGACGGGACCACGAGCGCCATCCTCGGCATCGGGACCGCCATCAACTACGACTTCCCGATCGACATCTCCATCCAGCTCGACAACGTCGGGGGCCCGAGCGCCGGCATGATGTTCGCACTCGGCATGATCGACAAGCTCACGCCAGGGGAGCTGACCGGCGGCGAGCACATCGCGGGCACCGGCACGATCGACGCGAAGGGGACCGTCGGCGCGATCGGCGGCATCCGCCAGAAGCTGTACGGCGCGAAGGCTGCCGGAGCCGACTGGTTCCTCGCCCCGGCCTCGAACTGCAACGAGGTCGTCGGGCATATCCCGTCCGGCCTCAAGGTGTTCGCGGTCGGGACGCTCACCGACTCCCTCACCGCGTTGAAGGCGATCGCGGACCACGCTGACACGAGCAAACTGCCCACCTGTGAGGCCAACTGACCGCTCGATCGCCGCGAACCGGCGGCAAGGGTAGCAGCGACGCCTTGGACGGGGAAGGGGGCGCACAAGCTGTTCGGCGCTCTCTCAGCCCACTCGACCTAGGATGGACAGACGACCGCTAACTGAAGAGGCCTTACGTGACATCCGCAGCAGAGAAGCCCCTGTCCACGCCGCGCAGACGCGCCCCAATCGCGATCACCGTTGCCATCATCGCAGCGTTGCTCATCGCGTTCTTCGTCTTCGCAGGGTTCTACTCCGATTTCCTCTGGTTCGACCAGCTCGGCTACACAGGCGTGCTCACGACGCAGTGGATCGCCGCCATCTCGATGTTCCTCATCGGGTTCCTGGGCATGGCTCTCCCCGTGTGGGGCGCCATCGAGATCGCCTACCGGCTCCGACCGGTCTACGCGAAGCTCAGCTCGCAGGTGGACCGCTACCAGCAGGTCGTCGAGCCGCTCCGCCGCCTCGCCACCTACGGCATCCCGGCGCTGTTCGGCCTGTTCGGCGGCGTCGCGGCCGCATCGCGCTGGCAGCTCGCGCTCCTGTGGCTGAACGGCGTCCCCTCCGGTGAGAAGGACCCGCAGTTCCACCTCGACGTGTCGTTCTACCTCTTCGACCTCCCGTTCTTCCGGGCCGTCGTCGCCTTCGCCTCCGCCGTCATCCTGATCGGCCTCATCGCCACCGTCGTCGTCGCCTACCTGTACGGCGGCATCCGCGTCGTCAGCCGCGAAGTGTGGATCTCGATGGCCGCACGCGTCCAGATCTCGATCATGGCTGCGCTCTACCTGCTGCTGCAGGGCGTGAGCCTCTGGCTCGACCAATACACGACGCTGACCGACACCGGGACGCTCATCACGGGCGCCTCGTACACGGACGTCAACGCCACGATCCCCGGTCGAGTGATCCTCGCCGGCATCGCGCTCCTCGTCGCAGTGCTCTTCATCATCACGGCCTTCACCGGTCGCTGGCGCCTCCCGCTCATCGGAACCGCGCTCCTCATCGTCGCGTCGCTCCTCGTCGGCAGCCTCTACCCGTGGATCGTGCAGCGGTTCCAGGTCGAGCCGAACGCCAAGAGCCTCGAAACGCAATACATCCAGCGCAACATCGACATGACGCGTGACGCGTACGGTCTCTCCGGTGTGCAGGAAGAGGAGTACAACGCCACCACGACCGCGGCCCCCGGAGCGCTCCGGAAGGACGCGGAGACCACCGCGAACATCCGCATCATCGACCCGGCGCTCGTCAGCGACTCGGTTGCGCAGCTCGAGCAGTTCAAGCAGTTCTACTCGTTCAACAAGCAGCTCTCCGTCGACCGCTACGAGATCGACGGCAAGACGCAGGACGCCGTCGTCGCGGTCCGCGAACTGAACGTCGCCGGCCTCGGCAGCTCGCAGTCGTGGGTCAACAACACGGTCGTGTACACCCACGGGTACGGCCTCGTCGCCGCCTACGGCAACCAGCGCTCGGCCTCCGGCGAGCCGGTCTTCTTCGAGTCCGGCATCCCGACCTCCGGCGCGCTCGGCACCTTCGAGCCCCGGGTCTACTTCGGTGAGCAGTCGCCGAAGTACTCCATCGTCGGAGCTCCGAAGGGCAC
Source organism: Plantibacter sp. Mn2098 (assembly GCF_049319745.1). NCBI lineage: Bacteria > Bacillati > Actinomycetota > Actinomycetes > Micrococcales > Microbacteriaceae > Plantibacter > Plantibacter sp. Mn2098. The sequence goes on from NZ_JBMOUH010000003.1 coordinate 281,785, forward strand.
GAAGCCCGTCGAGCTGGACTACCCGTCCGGCACGCAGGGCGAGTCGCAGACCTACACGACGTTCGACGGCGACGGCGGACCGAAGCTCGACAACGTGTTCAAGAAGCTCGTCTACGCGCTCAAGTTCCAGTCCGAGCAGATCTTCCTGTCCGACTCGGTCAACGACAAATCGCAGATCCTCTACGACCGCGACCCGCTGACCCGCGTCGAGAAGGTCGCCCCGTACCTGACGCTCGACTCCGCGCCATACCCGTCGGTCGTCGACGGACGGATCGTGTGGATCGTCGACGGCTACACCACGAGCGCCGACTACCCGTACTCGAAGACCGTGAGCCTGTCCGACACGATCTCCGACTCGGTCACGCCAGTGCAGAACTACGCGCTCGACGACGTCAACTACATGCGCAACTCCGTCAAGGCGACGGTCGACGCGTACGACGGCAAGGTCACGCTCTACAGCTGGGACGACCACGACCCCATCCTGAAGACCTGGCAGAAGATCTTCCCCTCCACGGTGAAGCCCATGTCGGCCATGTCCGGACAGCTCATGAGCCACGTCCGTTACCCGGCCGACCTGTTCAAGGTGCAGCGGGCCATCCTCGGCCAGTACCACGTGACGAACGCCGGCTCGTTCTACTCGAGCGAGGACGCGTGGGTCACGCCGAACGACCCGCAGTCCACGGCGACGGAGAAGAAGTTCCAGCCGCCGTACTACCTGACCATGCAGCTGCCCGGTCAGGCTGCCCCGTCGTTCTCCCTGTACTCCACGTACATCCCTCGCCAGGGCGGTGACAAGTCGCGCAACGTGTTGACCGGCTATCTCGCGGTCGATGCCAATGCCGGCTCAGAAGCCGGGAAGCGCAGCGACGAGTACGGCAAGCTCAGACTCCTGACGCTGCCGAAGGACGACACCGTGCCCGGCCCTGGTCAGGTGCAGAACGCGTTCAACTCCGACCCGAGCGTCTCCAGCCAGATCAACATCCTGAAGCAGGGCCAGACGGACGTGCTGAACGGCAACCTGCTGACCCTGCCGGTCGGTGGCGGTCTGCTCTACGTCCAGCCGGTGTACGTCCAGTCCACGGGTGACACGGCGTTCCCGCTGCTGCAGAAGGTCCTGGTCGCGTTCGGTGACAAGATCGCGTTCGAGAACACCCTCGACGAGGCGCTCGACGTCCTCTTCGGCGGCGACTCCGGTGCGAGCGCCGGCGACGGCAACGTGCCTGGCGATGCGGGCTCGACCCCTGGCACCGGCACGGGGACCGACAACGGGACGGGTGGATCGACCACGCCGACCACGGGCGACCCGACCAAGGATGCTGAGCTCCGCTCGTTGCTCAACGACGCGAAGCAGGCCATGCTCGACAAGGACGCGGCGATGAAGAGCGGCGACTGGGCGGCGTACGGCGCAGCCGACACGAAGCTCAACTCGGCTCTCGCCTCGGCTCTGGCGCTCATCAACGGTTGACGCCACCGAGCCACGAATGATCGGATGACGGTCGCACTCGATTCGGGTGCGACCGTCGTCGTATCCCCGCACCGACACGGTCGACGGGACCAGACACGAAGGAACGACGCCATGTCAGACGAACGGGCCACGGCCCCGCACACCCGGTCCGGCCCGGGATCCGACGCGATCGACCGCCACGAGGGCGAGTGGCTCGACCGCAACCGCGCCAACTGGGACGAACGCGTCTCCGTGCACCTCGGAAGCGACACCTACGACCTGACGGCGTTGCGCGCCGGTCGCGGTCGGCTCAACCGGATCGAGGAAGCGGAACTCGCGGAGCTGTTCCCGATGGGCGGATCGGGCGGCGCGGACCGCGACGATGATGGTGGCGGCGATGGCGGCGGCGATGGCGCAGGCCTCGCCGGACAGCTGGACGGCGTGCGCATCCTGCACCTCCAGTGCCACTTCGGCGCCGACACGCTTGTGCTCGCGCAACGCGGGGCGACCGTCGTCGGCATCGACTTCTCGCACGAGGCGGTCGTGCAGGCCAGGACGCTCGCCAAGGAACTGGACCTGTCGCATCGGGCGCGCTTCATCGAGGCGAACGTCTACGACGCGAGGCACATCCTCCCCGAACCGGAGTCCTTCGACCTCGTCTACGTCACGTGGGGGACCATCGGGTGGTTGCCGGACGTCGCGGAGTGGGCCCGCATCATCGAGTGGTACCTCAAGCCGGGCGGCCGGTTGTACTTCGCCGACGGGCACCCGAGCGCGTACGTGTTCGAGGGAGGATCCGTCGAACGCACCGAGACGGCCACCGGTGTCGAGACGTCGGTCGAGCTGCCGGAGTTCGCCTATCCCTACGGCAATCAGGCGCCTGACGTGATCACCGATCCGAGCGACTACGCGGATCCTGACGCTGCGCTCGAGAACGCGACGACCTGGGAGTGGATGCACCCCGTCTCCGAGACCTTCGGAGCGCTCCGGGACACCGGTCTTGCGGTCGACGCGTTGCGGGAGCACTACGAGGTGCCGTGGAAGATGTTCGGATCGCTCGTGCCGGTCGGTGAGGGCATGTGGGGTTGGGCCGACGATGCCAGGTGGTTGCCGTTGGCGCTGTCGATCGTGGCGGTCAAAGGGGCATGATGGTCGAGCCGCGGTGATCCGCCGCGCTCGCACGACCCAGGGAGACACCCGATGAAAGCCATCCGATTCAACGCGGCGTACGACGTCGAACTCGCCGAGCGGCCAGACCCGGTCCTCGTCGACGACACCGACGTCATCGTCCGCGTCGCGGCGACGTGTGTCTGCGGGAGCGACCTCTGGCCGTACCGCGGTGAGACGCCCCGCCACGCGGGGAGCCCCATCGGCCACGAGTTCATCGGAACGGTCGAGCAGGTGGGTACGAGTGTCTCATCGCTCTCCGTCGGCGACTTCGTCATCGCGCCGTTCACCTACAACGACGGGACGTGCCCGGACTGCGCCGTCGGGATGACGAGCGTCTGCGCGCACGGCGGGATCTGGGGTGCAGGCGGCAACGACGGCGGGCAGGGCGAATTCGTGCGGGTGCCGTTCGCCGACGCGACGCTCGTCGTCGTGCCGGGTGGCCGTCCGTCCGACGATCGTCTGCCGTCGCTCCTCGCGCTGTCGGACGTGTTCGGGACGGGACATCACGCCGCGGTCTCCGCCGGCGTCGTCGCCGGATCCACCGTTGCCGTCGTCGGGGACGGCGCCGTCGGACTGTCTGGGGTGCTCGCAGCGAAGCGGCTCGGCGCATCGCGGATCATCGCGCTCAGCCGCCACCCGGAACGGCAGGCGGTGGCGCGGGAGTTCGGCGCCACGCACATCGTGGCGGCCCGCGGTGACGAAGGCGTGGCGGAGGTCCTCGAACTGACCGGCGGCGTCGGCGTGGACGCCGCGCTGGAGTGCGTCGGCACCGGGCAGGCGATGTCGACGGCGTTCGCCATCGCGCGACCGGGGTCGACCGTCGGATTCGTCGGCGTCCCGCACGGTGTCGAGTTGCCGATCCGTGACATGTTCGACCGCAACATCGGGCTGCGCGGGGGAGTGGCGCCGGCGCGCGCCTACCTGCCGGAGTTGCTCGCGGACGTGCTGGCCGGCGTCGTCGATCCGGGTCCCGTGTTCGACTTCACGACCGATCTGGCCGGAATCCCCGAGGGCTATCGCGCCATGGACGAGCGTCGCGCCATCAAGGCCATCGCCATCCTGTAACCGCCGATTCACCTCCACCCGTGGCTCCGGTCGAGCACAACTCCTTCACATCGCGACGCCTGCCGTGCGACAACCCCGGAAATCCGGGGTTGTGCAGAATCCGACGGTCGAATTGAAGGAGTTGTGCTCGATGGCGACACGCCCGAGGTGAACGGTTGGGGGCGCTCGATTCGCGTGCTTCGAACCTGCGTGATAGTCTTTCTCTTGTGACGCAGGGTGGAGCAGTTCGGTAGCTCGCTGGGCTCATAACCCAGAGGTCGTAGGTTCAAATCCTGCCCCTGCAACAGAAGAGAAAATCCCGTCCCTTTCGAGGGGCGGGATTTTTTCGTTGTGCAGCATCGTGCGGTGAGTGCCGTCCCGCGCCAAGAGCGCCATGCCATGAGTGCCGTCGCATCGCTCTGTCGTCACTGTGGCGCAACGCCGCCGTCCCGCACCGCCTCGCAGAAGGCGAAACGCGCGACAGAAGGACGTTTTGCGCGGAAGCGTCCTTCTGCCGCGCGGATGTCCTTCTCTGGAGCAGCGGCGCCAGGCTGAGAAAAAGCTGCATTCGTGCAAAAATGCATTTGTGCAAAAATGCGAAGACTGCAATAATTGACGCATGTCAACCACCTGCCCAGACGACGCCAGCCAGGCGACGGGCGAACTCGGTCTCCGTGACCGCAAGCGCATCGAGACGAGGCGGAGACTCGAAGAGGCCGCCGTGCGTCTCGCGCTCGACGACGGCATCGAGAATGCGACGATCGACGCGATCAGTGATCGGGCCGGCGTCTCGTCCCGCACCTTCTTCAACTACTTCGACAGCAAGGAAGACGCGATCCTCGGCACCCAGCCGATCGAGATCGATGACGAGCTGCTGTGCGAACACTCCGCGAAATACGACGGTGCCGATCCGATCGAAGCCGTCGTCGGACTCCTCTTCGCCGTGTTCGGTCCGGCCATCAGTGACACGGCCGCCCACCGGAACCGAGTGGAGATCCTGCAGCGGTACCCACAACTCATCAGCCGCCAGCTCGCCCAGATGAACCGGGTGAACGAACAGCTGATCACGGCCGCGTACGAACTCCTCGCGCGCCGCGCACCGACCCCCGGCCTCCCGGAGATCGATCGAGCGACAGCCGAAGTGATCCTCGGGTTCTGCTTCAGCGCCATGCGTGTTGTGGCGAGGGAGTGGCTCGTGGACGACGGCTCAGACGACTCCCACCGATTCGAGCAGCGAACCATCGCACTCGTCAGATCAACAAGCGAAAGACTTCGATGACCAACACCTCCACGGGTGCCGTAGCCACGGCACCCGCATCCAGTGAGCCTGCACGCGCTGCAAACGGCTCAAAACGTCACATCCTGCTGATCTTCGCAGGCCTCATGGTGACGATGCTGCTCGCATCGCTCGACCAGACGATCTTCTCCACGGCGCTCCCGACCATCGTCGGCGAGCTGAACGGCGTCGACCACATGCTGTGGGTCACAACGGCCTACATCCTTGCGTCCACGATCATGCTGCCCGTGTACGGCAAGCTCGGTGACCTCATCGGTCGCAAGGGTCTGTTCATCGGCGCGATCTCGCTCTTCATCGTCGGTTCGATCGTCGGTGGCATGGCTCAGGACATGACCTGGCTCATCATCGGCCGCGCCATCCAGGGGCTCGGTGGCGGAGGACTCATGATCCTCTCGCAGGCGATCATCGCCGACGTGGTCCCCGCCCGTGAGCGCGGTCGGTACATGGGCATCATGGGCGGTGTGTTCGCGCTGTCCTCCGTCGCCGGTCCGCTCCTCGGCGGCTGGTTCACCGAGGGCATCGGCTGGCGTTGGGCGTTCTGGATGAACATCCCGCTCGGCATCCTGGCGATCGCATCGGCCGCGTTCTTCCTCCGTCTGCCGAAGGTAGAGCACGACCGTCCGAAGCTCGACTTCGCCGGCATGGGCCTGCTCGCGCTCGCATCGACCGGTCTCGTCCTCGTCACCACCTGGGGCGGCAGCACCTACGCCTGGGACTCGATCACGATCATCGCGCTCATCGCGGCGACGATCGTCGCAGCCGTTGCGTTCGTCCTGGTGGAGCGGACGGCGGCAGAGCCGATCATGCCGCTCACGCTGTTCCGCGATCGCAACTTCAACCTGACGACGATCGCCGGTCTCATCACCGGCATCGCGATGTTCGGCGCCCTCGCCTACCTGCCGACGTACCTGCAGATGGTGACCGGGGTCAACGCGACCGAGGCCGGCTTCCTGATGATCCCGATGATGGCCGCGCTGCTCATCAGTTCAATCGTCACCGGTCAGCTGGTCTCCAAGACGGGCCGCTACAAGTGGATGCCGATCGTCGGCACGACCATTGTGGCCGTCGCGCTCGTGCTGCTGTCCACGATGACGCCTGAGCTGCCGATCTGGATCCTCTGCACCTTCCTCGCCGTGATGGGCCTCGGCCTCGGCATGAGCATGCAGATCCTCATCCTGATCGTGCAGAACTCGTTCCCCGTGTCCCAGGTCGGCACGGCGACAGCTTCGAACAACTACTTCCGTCAGATCGGTGCCTCGCTCGGCTCCGCGATCGTCGGCAGCCTGTTCGTCGCGAAGCTCACCGACCTCCTCGGAACGCGTCTCCCGGCTGCGGCCGGTGGGGCGGGGGCCGACACGAACTCCTTCACTCCTGCGGCGGTCCGTGCGCTGCCGAAGCCGGTTCGCGACATCGTGATCTCCAGCTACAACGACGCCCTGACGCCCGTGTTCCTGTACATGGTCCCGCTTGTGGTCATCGCCGTCATCCTGCTGCTGTTCGTGCAGGAGAAGCCGTTGGCGACCACGATCGAGCGTGACGCCCTGCCGGAGTCGCTCGACATCGACGGTGTCTCGACGGTGCTCGCGCCGGTCGCCGCCGACACGACCGACGAGGTGCTGGCTGCGGCCGTCGATGACGAGATCGTCGATGACCGGCTCGCCGACGGTGTCGGTTCCGGTGGTCGGCAGGCCTAGCCGACTCGGCAGCGTCAGCCGGTCGACCGGGGTGTGCGGCTCGACAGTGTCAGACCGGCGGACCAGGATGGTGCACATGAGTGATCCATCAGGTCCGCCGGTCAGGGTGCCGGTCTTCTTCGACGACGACGCGGCATGGCGGCGTTGGCTCGAAGAACACGAGTCGAGCGCCGATGAAGTGTGGCTGGCACTTGCGAAGAAGGGCTCGCCACGAGCGACCGTGACCTACGGGGAAGCGGTCGACGTGGCGCTCTGCTTCGGCTGGATCGACAGCCACAAGGTCAGGTACGACGATCACTTCTCGCTCCAGCGGTTCAGCCGCCGATCGAAGCGCAGCATCTGGTCGAAGATCAACCAGGATCGGGTCGCGCGGCTCGTCGCCGAGGGGCGGATGACGCCGACCGGCCTCGCCGAGGTCGAACGGGCCAAAGCTGACGGTCGGTGGGAGGCTGCCTACGCGCCGCCGAGCTCGGCAGAACCTCCGGCTGCGTTGGTGGCGGCCCTGGCGGAGAACCCGGTGGCAGAGGCGGCGTTCGCGGCCCTCGACAAGACCAATCGGTACGCGATCGTCTTCCGTCTGGGCAACGTCAAGCGGGCCGACACACTCGCCCGGAAGATCGACGAGTATGTCGCGATGCTCGAACGCGGTGAGACGATCCACCCGCGTCGCAGGCCTCGCGCAGCAGCGGCCGATTCGACGCCGTCGGTGCCTGCGCCGCCGACCGACGGGCCCGTCGAGTAGGTCGTCCGGCTCACGAGCGCAAGCCCTTTCTGCAACGACACGGCGCGTGTCAGGCTACCTGCGGAGAGACCGAAGGCGGCTGAGAGACCGTACCGGTCGGGTGATTCTCCGGGGGTGTTGATGCGGTACGGGAGGAGCCCCGTGCCGCATCACCATGTGCGGGCCGTGGTGGCCGGGCCTCGCCGATGAGATCGGCTGATCCTCGTGCGGCTACAGCGAGATCGACGCCGCCGTTTCGAGGTCCACGACCGGCAGACCGAATGCGGCGGCGACGCCGGGATTCACGATGGCGCCGTTGTGGACATTCACCCCGGCGGCGAGGGCCGGATCCTCGGCGGTCGCGCGGCGCCAGCCTTTGTCGGCCAGTGCGAGCACGTAGGGGAGGGTCGCGTTCGTCAACGCGCGGGTGGACGTCTCCGGCACCGCGCCCGGCATGTTCGCGACGCAGTAGTAGAGGCTGTTGTGCACCCGGAACGTCGGATCGTCGTGGGTCGTCGGGTGTGAGCCCTCGAAGCAGCCGCCCTGGTCGATCGCGATGTCGACGAGCACAGAGCCGGGCTTCATCGTCGCGACCATCGCATCGGTGACGAGTTTCGGCGCCTGCTCGCCCGGGATGAGGACCGATCCGATGACGAGATCCGCGTCCCGAAGCAACTCGGCGATCTCGTACGCGGACGACGGCCGCGTCTGGATCGTGCCGCCGATCTGGGCTTCGAGTTGACGCAGGCGGGGGATGGAGATGTCGACGATCGTCACGGACGCCTGCATCCCCAGCGCGTTCGCGGCGGCGTGCTCCCCGGCGACGCCGCCGCCGATCACCACGACCTTCGCCTTCGGCGTCCCAGGCACGCCGCCCATCAGGATGCCCCGACCGCCGGCCGCGCGCATCAGATGGTAGGCGCCGACCTGAGTCGCGAGCCGTCCGGCGACCTCGCTCATCGGTTGGAGGAGGGGGAGCGAGCGGTCCGGCAGCTGTACGGTCTCGTAGGCGATCGCCGTGGTGCGTGCGTCGAGCAGCGCGTCGGTGCACGCGCGCGATGCGGCGAGATGCAGGTACGTGAAGAGCGTCTGGCCAGCGCGGAGGCGGTGGTACTCGGCCGCGACCGGCTCCTTCACCTTCAGGAGCAGATCCGCCGCCTCCCACACCTCGTCGGCGGTTTCGACGATGCGGGCGCCCGCTTCGCGGTACGCGTCGTCGGCATTGCCGGAGCCGATGCCTGCACCGCGTTGGACGAGGACCTCGTGACCGCGCCGCACGAGTTCGTGCACACCGGTCGGGGTCGCTGCGACCCGGTTCTCGTTGTTCTTGATCTCGGTGGGGATGCCGACACGCATCTGGGGTCCTCTCGTTGCGCGTCGTCGACGCAGCGTTGCGTTCCGATTACCGTTCCATTGTGAGGTTTCTGCGATCTCCCGCGCGAAGTGCTGCTGATTCTGCGGAAATCAGTGGCAAACTTGCCACAAGCCGCATCAACCATCGCTGAGGGGAGGGCCATGCCGAACAATCTGCACCACCGCGACGAGCTCGACGACATCGATCTCGCCCTCCTGCGCATCCTGCAGGAGAACGCCCGGACGACCAACGCCAGGATGGCGGAGCTCGTCGGTATCGCGCCGTCGACGTGCATCGCGCGCGTGAAGTCGCTTGTGGACCGCGGGGTCATCACGGGGTTCCAGGCGAGTGTGGACCCTGCGGCGATCGGACTCGGATTGGAGGCGCTCATCAGTGTCAACATCCGTGCCGGCGCACGGCAGCGCATCGCGGAGTTCAGCGAGTCGATCAGGCAGCTCCCCGAAGTGGTGCAGCTGTTCTTCCTCGGCGGCTCGGAAGATTTCATCATCCATGTGGCGGCCAGGGACAGTGCGCACATCCGCGACTTCGTCGTGGACCATCTCTCCGCCGACCCGGCCGTGGCGTCCACGCGCACGAGCGTCGTGTTCGACCACCACCATCGTGGGCCCGTCGTCGGGACCGGGGAGTAGCGCGTTTCCCGTAGCAGAAGAACTGCTCGTGCGCATCCTCGACCAAAGGTCACGAACAGGTAACGAAGCGGGCTGTGGTGAACACCAGGTCAGGCACGGTTTCCGCTCTGAGTGCGCGCGTGCTGTCCACCAAATGGGGGATTCTCGATTCGCCACGGCCACGCTCGCTCGTTAGCGTTGTTGGCGGCCCGAATGGGCTGATCATCGAGTCCGCGATCGTCTCCCTGTCGCCATGCGACGGCGGGACGAACGTACGGTCGAACGCACGCGGTGGCCCGTCTGGCCCTGCGCGATCTGAGCCTGCGCCCTGGATGTCCAGAGTGTCTGCGGGGCAGATCTGAGCTGATTCGACCCGGCCTGACCACGAGACAGGGAAGACGCGCGCGCCTTCGGCGTGCCGTCACCAGGAGTGACATGACCGAAACCATCGCAGTCGCCGCCCGAGGACTCTACAAAGTCTTCGGCCGCAAACCCAGGGAAGCGGTGAAACGCCTCCAGACCGGAGTCGCACGCAGCGACCTCGGAACCACCGGTACCGCCGCCGTCATCGACGCCTCGTTCGAGGTGAAGGCCGGCGAGATCTTCGTGGTGATGGGGTTGTCCGGTTCAGGCAAATCCACCCTCATCCGTATGCTCAACGGGCTCCTCGAGCCCACGGCCGGGGACGTCACGATCAACGGGAAGCCCATCACGGGCGTTCCCGCCAAGACGCTCAGGTCGGTCCGCCAGGAGAACATCTCCATGGTCTTCCAGCACTTTGCGCTGTTGCCGCACCGCACCGTGCTCGAGAACGCCGCCTACGGCCTCGAAGTCACCGGTGTCCCGGCGGACGAACGACGCAAGCGCGCACAGCTCGTCATCGACCGCGTCGGGCTGGCCGGTTGGGAGGACAAGCTCCCAGGCGAACTCTCCGGTGGGATGCAGCAGCGCGTCGGGCTCGCCCGTGCGCTCGCCGCCGACACCGACATCCTGCTGATGGACGAGGCGTTCTCCGCCCTCGACCCGCTCATCAGGCGCGAGATGCAGGAGCAGCTCGTCGAACTGCAGGCGGAGCTCGGGAAGACCATCATCTTCATCACCCACGACCTCAACGAGGCGATGTTCCTCGGCGACCGGATCGCCGTGATGCGCGACGGCCGCATCGTCCAGGTCGGCACGCCGAACGACATCCTGACCGACCCGGCGAACGACTACGTCGCCCAGTTCGTCCAGGACGTCGACCGGGCGCGCGTCCTCACGGCGGCCGGGGTGATGGAGCCGGCGCGGTCCGTCGTGTCTGCATCGGCCGGCCCCCGTGCTGCGCTGCGCATCATGCGAGACCTGCAGACCTCCGCGGCGTTCGTCGTCGGCCCCGGCCGTCAGCTGCTCGGCGTCGTCCGTGACAAGGACGTGCTCCGACAGGTGCGTGCGGGGGAGCGTGAGCTCGCGAGCGTCATCATCGCCGACCCGGCGACGGTCACGGGCGACACCCAGCTCGTCGAGCTGTTCGAGTCGGCCGTCGAGAGCTCGCTCCCGGTGGCCGTCGTGGACGACCGCAACCGCCTCCTCGGTGTGGTCCCGCGCGTCACGCTGCTCGCCGCCGTCGGCAACGTCACGACCAACACCGATGAGATCAGCCTCGTCGAACCGCCGGCGACCGTGCCGGTGGAACTCATCACCGCAACACTCCGTTCGACGCTCGAAGAGCCCGGCTATACGGGCAAGCAGATCCCGGTCGACGCACAGGAAGGGAGTCTCCGATGAGCCTCGCACTCGCTCTCGCAGCAGCCCGCACCGCCCAGGACGCCAACTGGTACGACCCTATCCTCCGTCCGCCGATCGGCGAGTGGGTCGCCGGGTTCGTCGACGTCATCACCGATGTGCTCCGCCCGGTGTTCGACATCATCCGCGCCGTGTTCCAGGGCATGTACACGGGCATCGACACGGTCCTCACAGCTCCGCCCTTCTGGGCGATCATCCTCATCGCGGCAGCCCTCGGCTGGATGCTTCGCGGTTGGGTGTTCGGCCTCGGAACGGTGGTCGGACTGCTCGTCATCGTCGGCGTCGAACAGTGGGACAACGCGATGGACACCCTCGCGCTCGTCATCGTCGCGAGCGTCATCGCGATCGTGCTGAGCGTTCCGCTCGGCATCCTGGCCGCCCGCTCGAAGGTCGCATCGACGATCATCAGGCCGATCCTCGACTTCATGCAGACGATGCCGGCGTTCGTGTACCTCATCCCCGCTATCATCCTGTTCCGCGTCGGAGTGGTCCCGGGCATCGTCGCGACCATCGTGTTCGCGATGGCGCCGGGCGTCCGTCTCACGGAGCTCGGCATCCGCAACGTCGACCGAGAGGTCGTCGAAGCCGGAAACGCCTTCGGTGCGTCCTCCTGGCGCATCCTCCGTCAGATCCAGGTGCCGCTCGCGATGCCGAGCATCTCCGCCGGGATCAACCAGGTCATCATGCTCTCGCTCTCGATGGTCGTCATCTCTGGCATGGTCGGGGCGGGAGGGCTCGGCGGCGAGGTGGTGAAGAGCCTCTCGCGCATCGACATCGAACTCGGCTCGGAGGCCGGACTGTCCGTGGTGATCCTGGCGATCTTCCTGGACCGGCTCACCTCCTCCATCGGCGGCGGACGGAAACGCCGCAAGCGCGCCAAGCCGGTCGTCGCAACCCAGGAACCGCTCGACCCGTCGACCGGCAATGCTGCAACCCAGACCCCAGATGGCGCAGCCGGCCAGGCCACGGCGCCCGCGGCAGAGCAGCGCTCGCCGCAGCCCGTCTGATCAGCCGCCGGTCACACCCGTTCACCTGACACGACCCCAATGCCGGTGCCAGCACCGGCCGAAAGGAAACACAGATGAAGCACAGCACACGCACCCGCAGCCTGCTCCGCGCTGCAGCACTGGCCGGAGGGATCGCGGCAACGCTCGCGATCTCCGGTTGCGCGGCGGCGCCCGCCGAAACCCTCGACAACGGCGACAAGAAGGCCGTGACGATCGCGGTCTTCAGCGGCTGGGACGAAGGCATCGCCGCATCGGAACTCTGGAAGGCCGTCCTGACGAAGGAGGGCTACGACGTGACGCTCGAAGAGGCTGAGCCTGCTCCGGTCTTCTCCGGGCTGAGCACCGGGGACTACGACCTCACGCTCGACGTGTGGCTCCCGACGACGCACAAGACGTACATCGAGAAGTTCGGCGACACGGTCGAGGACCTCGGTGCGTGGAACAACGACGCGAAGCTCACGATCGCGGTCAACGAGGATGCCCCCATCACCTCGCTCGACGAGCTCAAGGACAACGCGGCGGCCTTCGGCTCCCGCCTGATCGGCATCGACCCGGGGGCAGGGCTGACCGAGGCGACGCAGGACAAGGTGATCCCGGAGTACGGCCTGGAGAAGTTCGACTTCCTGACCTCGGGCACTCCCGCGATGCTGTCCGAGCTCAAGGCTGCGACGAAGGCCGGCGAGAACGTGGTCGTCACGCTGTGGCGTCCGCACTGGGCGTATGACGCGTTCCCGATCCGCGACCTGAAGGACCCCAAGGGTGCGCTCGGAGACGCTGAAGGCATCCACAGTTTCAGCCGGACCGGTTTCGACGAGGACTACCCGCAGCTGACGACGTGGTTCAAGAACTTCTCGTTCGACTCCGACAAGCTCTTCTCGCTTGAGAACGCGATGTTCAACGAGGGTGATTCGAAGGACTACGGACCGATCGTCGAGCAGTGGATCGCGGACAACCAGGAGTACGTGGATTCGCTCACGAGCTGATCGACGCAGCTGTGATCGACGGGCGCCTCGCGATTCTGCGAGGCGCCCGTCGTCCGTTCGCCACGCGTAGGCTTGGCGCATGCCTCACGACGCCGCCCAGAACCGGATCGATGCGAGCGATGCCGGAGCCGCCACCGGGTCGACGACTCTCGGCGCTGCGGTCGCCCAGTTCGCGCCAGGGACCGATGTCGGTGTCAATCTCGAGACGATCGGCGGGTTCGCCAGGCGCGCGGCCGCGCTCGGTGCATCGCTGCTGGTGCTGCCCGAGTACTCCTCCTACTTCACCGCTGAACTCGGCCCGTCCTTCGCCGAGCACGCGCAGCCGGTGGACGGTTCCTTCGTGCGCGGCATCGAGGCGCTCGCCGATGAGACCGGGCTGCACATCGTGGTCGGGCTGGTCGAGACGACCCCGGTGCCCGAACGGTTCTCGAACACGCTCGTCGCGGTCGCGCCAGGGGAGGGCGTCGTTGCGCGCTATCGCAAGGTGCACCTGTACGACGCGTTCGGGCAGCGCGAATCCGACTGGGTCGTGCCGGGGGAGACCGCTCGGCCGGAGACGTTTGTGGTCGACGGTCTGCGGTTCGGCTTGCAGACCTGTTACGACCTCCGGTTCCCCGAGTCCACGAGGGTGCTCGCCGATGCCGGTGCCGACGTGGTCATGGTGCCGGCCGAGTGGGTCCGAGGGCCGCTCAAGGAGCACCACTGGCGCACCCTGGTGACGGCGCGCGCCGTCGAGAACACCGTCTACGTGCTCGCGGCCGATCACACGCCGCCGGTCGGGGTGGGGGCGAGCATGATCGTCGACCCGATGGGGGTGCAACTGGCCGGGCTCGGCGAAGAGGCCGGCGTCGTCGTCGCGCAGCTGTCGAAGCAGCGCATCTCCGACGTCCGGGCGGTCAACCCGGCGCTCGACCTCCGCCGCTATCGAGTGGAGCCGGTGTCGCTCAGCTGATCGGTGTGATGGCGGAGAGGCGCGCTGCGGCCTCGTGTAGGACCTCATCGCGCTTGCAGAACGCGAACCGGACGAGCGATGCGTACTCCGGATCTTTCGGGTCCGAGCAGAACGCCGTGAGCGGAACGGCGACGACTCCGGCGAGTTCGGGCAGGCGTCGGCAGAAGTCGGCCGAGTCCGTCGCGCCGAGCGCTGCGGCATCGGCGACGATGAAATACGTGCCGTCCGGGGTCGATGTACGGAAACCGGCAGCATCGAGACCCGTCCGGAGGATGTCTCGTTTCGCTTCGAGACCGGCCGCGATGCCGGAGAAGTAGGAATCCGGCAGTCGGAGGCCAACGGCGGTCGCGGGCTGGAACGGCGCACCATTGACATAGGTGAGGAACTGCTTGACCGTGGTGATGGCCGAAACGAGGTCGGGGCGAGCGGTCAGCCAGCCGATCTTCCACCCGGTCGTGTTGAACGTCTTTCCACCGGAGGAGATCGTGACCGTCCGCTCTGCTGCACCCGGCAGGGTCGCGATGGGGATGTGCCGAACGCCGAACGTCAGGTGCTCGTAGACCTCGTCGGTGACGATGATCGCGTTGTGCTTCGTGGCGAGGTCGACGATGAGTTCGAGCGTCGCCAGATCGAACACCGCGCCGGTCGGGTTGTGCGGGTTGTTGACGAGGATGACCCTGGTCCGGTCGGAAACGGCCGCCCGCAGCTCATCGTGATCCGGTTGGAATGCAGGAGCACGGAGCTTGACGGTGCGGTGCTCGCCGCCCGCGAGGCCGATGAGCCCGCCGTACGCATCGTAGAAGGGCTCGAACGTGAGGATCTCGTCGCCGGGGGAGACGAGCGCGAGCAGGGTCGCGGCGAGCGCCTCCGTCGCCCCGGCGGTCACGAGGACCTCGCGGTCGGGGTCCGGCGTCAGCCCGTAGAACCGGTTCTGGTGCTCGCTGATCGCGAGGCGCAGATCCGGGAAGCCGAGGCCGGGCGGGTACTGGTTCACCCCGCGGCGGATGGCGGCGACGGCCTCCGCGAGGACCTCCGCCGGGCCGTCCTCGTCCGGGAACCCCTGCCCGAGATTGATCGCGCCGGTGCGGGTGGCGAGCGCACTCATCTCGGTGAAGATCGTCGGTCGGATCTCTCCCGCCCCGTCGACGAGTCCTGCTCCTGCGGCTGCTCGTCTCCACGGTCCGTCGACGGTCATCGGTTCCTCCCTCTGCGCACGCTGGACGTGCTCGGACAATGGTGGCACGCGGACGGGCGGCATCGCGTCGGGGAGGTAAGACGGGGAAACCGAAGGCGACGTTCAGCCTGCCCAAATGAAACACACAGCTTGGCACGGGAAGCTGACTCTGCTTGGAAGGAGCAGAACCACCATGACCGACAACACCAACGGACAGCAGCCAGCCGACCAGCCTGCCGACCAGCCTGCAGCCTCCCCAGCGGAGGGCGCTGTGCCGAACGACGGTCAGGCCGCAGCAGCGGCACGCGAAGACGCGGGCGCAGCGGCAGAGCAGACGCAGGCTCCAGAGGCGCACACCCCGGCGGCGGCAGCCCCGGTCGCACAGACTTCAGCGGCACAGACGCCAGCAGCACAGACGCCAGCAGCACAGACTCCGGCAGCACAGACGCCAGCAGCACAGACGCCGACGCCACAGGCGCAGGCGGGCGAGGCAGCGTCCTCGAGCGAGAACACGACCGAGGTGCTCGGCCACGAGGTGCCGAACGGGCAGCCGACGGCGAGCTACGCGGCGCCGCAGCAGCCGCCGGCATACCAGCCCCCGGCCCAGCAGTCGCCCTACGGCGCATACCAGGCTCCCGGCCAGGCTCCCGCTCAGCAGGCTCCCGCTCAGGACGCTCCGCGCTTCTACCCGCCGTCCCAGCCGGGCGCGCAGCAGCCGGGTGTTCAGCACCCCGGCGCCCAGCAGGCCGGTGCGCAGCAGCACGGCGCCTACCAGCCGGGTCAGTACGCCCAGCAGCCCGGCGTCCAGAAGCCTCAGCACACGCCGAACTACGCCGGCGCCCAGCAGGGCGTCCCGTCAGCGTTCGGAACGACCCACCAGGCTCAGCAGCCCGGCGCCAACCCGTACGCTCAGCAGCCGTCGCAGACGCCTCCCGGCCCGGCGAAGTCGAAGTCCAACCGTGGCCTGGCCGGCATGGTGGCCATGCTCGCCGTCGGCGCCCTCATCGGTGGTGCGTCCGGCGCAGGCGCGACGCTCTGGGTCACGAACGCCAACAAGTCCAACGTGTCGGACTCGTCCGGCTCGAAGAGCTTCACGATCAACGACAGCAACAACGTCAACCTGACCACCGCGATCGCTGCGACGGCAGGCCCCAGCGTCGTCACGATCGCCGTGCAGTCCGGACAGAGCGCCGGGACCGGTTCCGGCATCGTCCTGAGCGATGACGGTTACATTCTCACGAACACGCACGTCGTGACGCTCGACGGCCAGATCGCGAACCCGACCATCCAGGTCACCGACGCGAGCGGCAACATCTACCAGGCGAAGATCGTCGGCACCGACCCGATCTACGACCTCGCGGTCATCAAGCTGCAGGACGCGTCCGGGCTCACCCCGATGGAGTTCGCCAACTCCGACAAGCTCAACGTCGGCGACACCGCCGTGGCGATCGGTGCACCGCTCGGCCTTTCCGGGACGGTCACCGACGGCATCGTGAGCGCGCTGAACCGCAGCATCACGGTGGCCTCCTCCGCCGTGCCGGACACGAAGTCGCAGGACGGCCAGTCCGGAGGCTCCGACGGGCAGAACCCGTTCGACCTCTGGAACTTCGACGTCCCCGGCCAGCAGCAGCAGCCGCAGACCCAGAACAACGGGTCGATCTCGATCGCCGTCATCCAGACGGACGCCGCCATCAACCCGGGCAACTCGGGTGGCGCGCTGCTCGACGACAAGGGCAAGCTCATCGGTGTGAACGTCGCCATCGCGAGTGCGGGCAGCAGCAGCAACGGCTCCTCGCAGGGCGGCAGCATCGGCGTCGGCTTCGCGATCCCGTCGAACATCGCCAAGCGCGTCGCAGACGAGATCATCAAGGACGGCAAGGCCACCCACGGTCTCCTCGGCGCCACGGTGAAGGACTCGTCGAGCGACCCGTCCTCGAAGGTCGCGGGTGCGCTCATCGACAAGCCGACGGCGAACGGCGCGGCCGAGGCAGCCGGCCTCCAGTCCGGCGACATCGTGACCGACTTCAACGGTGTCCCCATCCACGGCGCGAACGACCTGACCGCTCAGGTCCGTGCGCTCGCGGGCGGCGCGACGGCGAAGGTCACCTTCGTCCGCGGCGGCGAGACGAAGACGGTCGACGTCACCCTGGGAACGCTCCAGGTCTAAACTGAACCATCGCCAGCACCACACTGACGGCGCCCGCGCGGAGTCCCGCGCGGGCGCCGCTGTGAGTTCCGGGAGCGGTGCCCACCAGGGTGCAGCGCCCATCCGTCTCGAAGGGGCCGGCTGCTAGGCTCGACCGAACGATTCACGGAGTGAAACTGCATGGCAAACGACAGGACCGGGGCTGACGACCGATCGGTGCCCGGTGTCTCTTATGTGATGCCGGTCCTGAACGATGTGACCCACGTCAGGGCCGCCGTGCACAGCCTGCTCGCACAGGACTACGAGGGGCCGTTCGAAGTCACGATCGCCGTCGGACCGAGCATCGACGGGACCAACGAACTCGTCGAAGAACTCGCCAAAGCGGATCGCCGCATCCGGGTGATCGAGAATCGTGCCGGCACGACGCCGGCCGGTCTGAACCTCGCCATCTCCGCGTCCACGTATCCGATCGTGGTGCGGGTCGACGCGCACTCCGAGCTTCCGTCCGACTACGTGAGCGCTGCGGTCGAGGCGATGCTCCGCACCGGAGCCGACAACGTCGGCGGCATCATGGATGCGCAGGGCAGGACGAGTTTCGAGAAGGCCGTCGCCCGCGCCTACGGATCACGTGTCGGCCTCGGCGGCACCCCGCACCACGTCGGAGGCAGCGAGGGCCCGGCGGACACCGTGTACCTGGGCGTCTTCCGTCGGGAGATGCTCCGTCGCGTCGGCATGTTCGACGAGCGGGTCAAGCGCGGCCAGGACTGGGAGCTCAACCGCCGGATCAAGCAGGCCGGCGGACTGGTGTGGTTCACGCCCGCGCTGCGCGTCGTCTACCGCCCGCGTCGCACCATCGGCGCCCTCGCGCGGCAGTTCTTCTCCACGGGGCTCTGGCGAGGAGAACTCAGCCGGAGCTTCCCGACGAGGGGCACCCTCCGCTACTTCGTCCCGCCCGTGCTCGTCCTCGGTGTCACGATCGGCACCCTGCTCGGCATCGGCGGACTCGTCCAATCGGCCGTCGGTGCCGCGCCGTGGCTCCTGATCGGCTTTGCCGCACCGGTCCTGTACGCGCTCATCGTGGTGCTCGCGAGCATCATCGTGACCGGCAGGGACGGGCTGAAAACGAGTCTGTGGATGCTCGTTGTGCTCCCGTGCATCCATTTCTGCTGGGGTGTCGGGTTCATCCTCGGCTATCTCACGCTCGCGCGGAGCATCTCCGCATTGAAGAACCAACGTGGAGGGCCCACCGGTGTCCGAGCAGCTCCCTGACCGTCCGGCGCGCCCGCGCACACTCGCCGAGCTCCGCGCGGTCGCCCAGCCGCCGGAGGTCCGGGCGAGGCGCAACGCGGAACACTGGACCGCGAACCTGTACCTGCGCGACCTCTCGCCCTACGTCACCTGGCTGCTGCTCCGCACGAGCATCAGCGCGAACGGTGTCACGGGACTGATGATCCTGACGGGTTGGGCGACGGCAGCCGCCCTGCTCATCCCCGGCATCGGGGGAGCTGCGCTCGCCCTGGTGCTCGGCCAGACGCAGATGCTCGTCGACTGCTGCGACGGCGAGGTCGCCAGATGGCGGCGGACGTCGAGCCCCGCCGGTGCGTTCCTCGATGCGGTCGGCCACTACTCGACCGAGTCGCTCGTCGCGATCGCCCTCGGCATCCGCGCGGCAGGGTGGCCGGTGAGCGCTCCGGAGGACTTCGGCTGGACGAGCCTCGGACTGCTGCTCGCGCTCCTCATCGTGCTCAACAAGGCGCTCAATGACATGGTCAGGGTCGCCAGGGCCAATTACGGCGCCCCGAAGCTCACGTACTCCGAGGCCGAGTCCGCGCCTCGACCCGGCGTCCTCCAGTTCGCAAGGCGCATCGCCAAGTTCCTGCCGTTCCACCGGTTGCTCCACTCCGTCGAGTTGACGATGGTGATCTTCGTCGGCGCGGTCGTCGGACTGTTCATCGGTGATGTCGAGGCGGCGAGATGGACGATCCTGATCCTGGTCCCGCTCGCGTTCGTGACGCTCATCGGGCACTTCGTCGCGATCATGACGTCGCAGCGGTTGAAGGCGTAGCGGCGGATGGCCGAGCTGGATGCAGGGCTCAGGACGGTCGGCGCCGTTGTGCTCACGCAGGGCACACGACCGACCGAACTCGACCACGGGCTGCGCAGCCTGCTCGCACAGCAGGGGGTTTCGCTCGACGTGGTCGTCGTCGGCAACGGCTGGGAGCCTGACGGGCTGCCGGAGGGCGTCCGTGGACTCGGACTGCGAGAGAATCTCGGCATCCCGGCTGGACGCAACCGCGGCGCGGCGCTGGTCGAGGGCGAGTTCATCTTCTTCCTCGACGACGACGCGTTCCTGCCGAGCGACACCTTCCTGCTGGATGCGATCGGTCGACTCGACGCCGACCCGATGATCGGCCTGCTCCAGCCCCGGCTCGCGGACCCGACCGGGAAGCCGGCGCCGTCCAGATGGGTGCCGCGGACCAAGGACAAGGACGCCACCGTCTCGAGCGTCGTGTTCTCGTGTCTGGAAGCCGCCGTGCTGCTGCCGAGGTCCGTGTTCGACGCCGTCGACGGCTGGGCCGACCCGTTCTTCTACGCCCACGAGGGCATCGAACTCGTGTGGCGGGTCTGGGATCAGGGTCGCTACGCCTGGTACGACGGCGAGCTCGAGGCGGACCACCCGGCGACCGAGCCCACCCGCCATCGCGAGTACTACCGCCTCAACGCCCGCAACCGCGTGTGGCTTGCGAAACGCAACCTGCCGCTGCTGCTCGTCCCGATCTACGTCGGATCCTGGACCGGGGTGCAGATCCTCCGCTGGTGGCGGAAGCCAGAAGCGCTGCGTCCGTGGTTCGGCGGCTGGCGCGAGGGATGGCGCACATCGCCGGGCGGTCGTCGTCCGATGCGCTGGCGAACCGTGTGGCGGATGACGCGCGCGGGCAGACCACCCGTCATCTGAGGGCAGTCGCGTGCGTGTGCACAGGGCATGCACGACCGGGCGTGATCGGACCGTGATGTGGCGCGGCTACGCTGTACGGGTGCTGGGACTGACATGGGAATACTGAAAGACGGACGGCGGGCCTTCTCGCTCGCCAAGGACCTGTTTGCGAATCGCAAGGCGCGGGGTGTGCTGGCGCAGAAGATCGCTGCGGCCCCCGCGATCCCCAAGGGTCGGTTCAAGATCGCCGTGTACTTCGCGGACGGCGCCGTGAACCTGTATCAGATCCGACAGTGGTACAAGCCGCTCGAGGAGCTCTCGAAGACGTGGCCCGTCGTCATCCTGAGTCGTGGGGCGACCGCAGCCACGGAACTCTTCGAGGAGTCCCCGATCCCGACCGCCTACGTCAGGACGGTCGCGGCGCTCGAACGCACGCTCGACGAGCAGGACATCCGCATCGTGTTCTACGTGAACCAGAACGCGAAGAACTTCCAGATGTTCCGGTACGGCTCACGGTGGCACGTCTTCATCAACCATGGTGAGAGCGACAAGATGTACATGGCCACGAACCAGTTCAAGGCCTACGACTACAGTCTCATCGCCGGCGACGCCGCGCGCGAACGGCTCGATCGGGTGCTGTGGGACTACGACTTCGACAAGCGTGCCATCCAGATCGGCCGTCCGCAGGCGGATCACTACTCCGGCGATCTGCCGTACACGCCGGACGAGCGCACGGTCGTCCTGTACGCACCGACCTGGGAGGGTGACCGCCCCGCGGCCGCCTACGGTTCGATCGCCTCGCACGGAGTCGGCATCGTCGAAGGCCTCATCGCGTCCGGCCGTCACCGGGTGATCTACCGGCCGCACCCGCGCAGCGGTGTGCTCGACCCCGCGTACGCTGCGGCGAACCGCACCATCGTCTCGATGCTGCACGCGGCGAACCGGGCAGACCCGACCGCGCAGCACGTGCACGACACCGGTTCAGAGCTCGGCTGGCAGCTCGCCGCCGCCGATGCGGCCATCGTCGACATCTCGGCCATGGTCTACGACCGTCTCGCGAGCGGGAAGCCGCTGATGATCACGAGGCCGGTCAACCAGAAGGCCGAGGTCGACACGGCAGGCTACCTCTCCGCGTGCGAGTGGCTCGATGCCGGTGAGGTCGCCGACATCGTGCCTGCGACGGACCGCCTGCTCAAGGACCCCGAGACGGTCGCGCGACTGCAGCACTGGGTGCGCCACTACTTCGGCGACACCACCCCCGGTGCAGCGACAGCGCGGTTCCACGGCGCCGTGCAGACGCTTATGGACGAGTGGCAGCGATTCGCGGTCATCCACGCGGACGACGCCGCTCCCGGGCACGACCACGAAGACGAATCAGACGAGGACAGCTGAGCGCAAGCCCCCCATGTGCGGGGCGGCTACGGAGGGTTCGTCCAGGCTGACTGGGTAGCGTGTGGACGATGAGTCCAGTCCCCACCGGTCGCCTGCGCGCCCTCGACGGCATGCGCGGAGTCGCAGCCCTTGTGGTCGTCCTGTACCACGTGTCGCTCCTCGCAAGGCCCTTCACGCACTCCGGCACGTCCGCTGCGGCGTGGACGATCGCGACAGAGACACCACTCAAGCTGGCGTTCGCCGGCACAGAGGCCGTCCAGGTGTTCTTCGTGCTGAGCGGCCTCGTCGTCGCCCTTCCGCTGCTGCGGGGCGGCACGGATTGGACCGGGTTCCTCCTGTCTCGGTTCGTGCGCCTGTATCTGCCCGTGTGGGGTGCGCTCGTGTTCGCAACGCTGCTCATCATCGTGTTCGAACGCGATCCGTCGAGTGTCACCTCCGGCGCCTGGATCGCCGACGCGAACGCCACAACGGTCACACCGCTCGCATTCCTGCGTGAAGCGACGCTCACCCCCGCCAGCTACAACATCGTCAACACGCTCTGGTCGCTGCGCTGGGAGCTCATTTTCTCGGCGTTGCTGCCCATCGGCGTCGCGATCGTCGTCCTCGTTCGCCGATGGGCGTGGGCCGCGGCCGTGCTGTGCATCGTCGCGATGGTCGTCGGCCGGGTGATCGGGAACGAAGCGCTCGTGTACCTTCCGGCGTTCCTGCTCGGATCGCTCATGGCGGTCCGCCTCGACGACATCCGTGCCTGGTCGGCCCGTCCGCGACCGTGGTTGTGGAGCGGGGTGGCCGTCCTCTCATCGCTCCTGCTGGTCGCGAGTTGGATCGCCCGCCCCGTCGTCCCGTCCGGTTCGATCGGCAGCAGCGCGCTGTGGGGGCTCTCGGGAGCGGGGGCGGCGGGCCTCATCCTGCTCTCGATCGGCTGCTCGAGCGCCGCGAGAATGCTCGAATGGTCGTGGCCGCAGTGGCTCGGCAAGGTGTCGTTCAGCCTGTACCTCGTGCACGCGCCGATCCTCGCCACACTCGCCTTCGCGTTCGGTGACGACCGTTGGTGGCTCGTCGGCGTCGTCGGTATTCCGCTCAGCGTCGCGGTCGCTGCGGGGTTCCATGCTGTTGTGGAGCGTCCGTCCCACCGCATCGCGAAGTGGCTCGGTGCTGCCGCCACTGCACGCCTCGACCAGATCCGGGGAAGGGCCGCTCAGAAGCAGGCGGACGCCGTTGCGCAGGACGTGCGCCCGGAGAGCGGATCGATGCTCGTCGGGAGCTCGGCTGACCGCTGAGCCCGACGCCACGCAAGCCCGACGCGGCGTCGGCTTGACGGTGCGCCAGCCTGTCGCCGCCGGACTACCGGCGCAGGCTCGGACGCCGCCGTTTGCGCTTGGCCGCGAGGCGCAGCTCCGAGGACCAGTCGCGTGTGACCGCGTCGTCGTCGAACCGCTCCGCGGATGCTCTCGCGTTCGTGCGCATACGTTCGATCTCAGCAGGCGGAAGGGCGAGGAGACGCTGGACGGCTGCCTGCAGCGCCTGCTCGTCGCCGGGTGGGACGAGGAAACCGTTCCAGCCGTCGCGCACGATGTCGGCCGGGCCGTATGGGACGTCGTAGACGATGGGCAGGCACGCGGCGGCGAGCGACTCGACGAGGACGAGCGGGAAGCCCTCCGACGTCGACGTCATCAGGAGGAAGGACGCTTCGGCGAGACGGTCGCGTGCGTGCGGGTCGTGGCCGTGCAGGCGGATGTACTCGCCGGCCCCGGCTTCCGCGATGAGGCGTTCGGCCGAACCCTGCAACTCGCCGGTGCCGTAGACGTCGAGGGTGGCGGGGGACATGCCGTCGTTCCGGCTCGCGACGATCGCGCGGAGCGCGTGCTCCGGACGCTTCCTGGCGGTCAGCGAGCCGAGGAAGATGCCCCGGTTCTGCGTGCGCGGCGTCGCGTCGGCCGCCAGCTCGGGGAGATCGCGGGAGTTCGGGACCACCCTGACGTTCTTGTGCTTGCCGAGGAGGGCTTCGACGTCCTGCCGTTGGCGCTCGCTCAGGACCACGACCACGTCGTACTTGTCCAGCTGTTCGAAGACCGCCCGACGCGTCTCCCGAAGGGTGCCGTGCGGGCGTTCCGTCCCGCTCAGGTGCGAGGCGTGCACCACGTGCGCGGTGACGACGCTCCTGCGTCGGTAGGTCAGCATAAACGTCGCGATGGTCTTACTGTCGACGATCATCCAGCTCTGCTCGCCGCCCGTGAGCGCATCGAGCCATGCGCGGTACAACTGCCAGATGCCGCGCCAGGAGCGCACCGGAGCGCCGGTCGGGTCGCAGAGGACGACCGAGCGGCCACCCAGGCTCCCTCGGCGGGTGACGTCGCGGCGGTCGCTCAGGAGCAGGGTGCCGTCGACCCGGTAGTGGTCGATCTGGAGCACGGTCGTGCCGTCGTCCGCGTACCTCGTCCTGGTGAGGACCACGCCGTTGCGCTCGCGCGTCTTCGACGGTTCGGTCGCCTCCATGGGGGTGAAGGGGTGGACGAGCGGTTTGTAGGAGCCGCCAGGGAGTGGGTTCTGGCGCAGCCAGTCCCACAGGTTCACGAGACGCATGCCGTCGATGAGCTGCCCCTGCTTGCGCAGCTCGGCTTCGAGGTGCGGGTAGTCGGGGCGGGTGTCGAACGTCAGGATGTCGACGAGTGCACCGCCCAGCCGGACGAACGCACGCGAGCGATGCAGCATCGCGTTGGTCATGCCGCCGAAGTCGTCTGGGATGCCCCAGGTCACGGCGAAGTGGTGGCCATCTGGGAGTCGGACCTGCCGACGTGGGAACCTGAGCTGCACCGACTGGACGTTATCTGGTGAAGCTGAGCGTTTGCTTTCCGTCGGCTCTGTGCCCGCGCCCGCGTCGCGGCTACTGGTCGACGGGAGGATCGATGGGCGCCTCGACCGGCTTCCGGCCGCGACGCAGGACCTGGTCGCGCAGCTCGCGCATGGACTTCTTCGGGGCGACGATGCGCATGCGCGGCTCCAGATCCAGCGGGACGACGAACGGCGGGGGACCGAACGCCTCGCGGGCCGCCCGGACGACCTGACGCCCGAGGACGTGGTTGCCGATGCCGCCGACGGCCGCTCCGACACCGAACGGGAGCGCCTTCCCGATGAAGCCCGCACTGCCGCTGGCCGCGAAGTGCTTCACAAAACGGATGCGGAGCTGATCCGCCACCGGCCCCATCAGCACCTGCGGCACGTTCTGCGCGATCATCTCGCCCCAGAACACCTTCCGCGGCGCACCCTGCCCGAGTGCCTGCGTCCCGAGGTTCCGCAAGAGGTCCGTACCTGCCTTGCCGAGCATCATCGTCATCACGAGCGCGCGGGAGCGCACAGGGTCGGCCAGGGCGATGCCGTGGACCTCGGTGACGGACTGCGCGAACAGGGCCGTCGCTTCGAGGAAGCCGGCGGTCTCCACCCCGGAGAGCGCGAGGGTCGTCGCGGTCCCGACGGCGGGGATGACCGCGGTTGCACCGACAGCGGCACCCGTGGTGGTCACCGTCGCGAGGTAGCGACGTTCGAGCATCCGGATGAGTTGATCGGCATTCGCGTTCGGGTGCGCACGTCGGATCGCCCTGATGTGGGCGACCACGACCGGCCGTTGCACCCACAGCACCCGGTCGAGGGCGCGCAGCCAGCCCGGCTCGCGGAACTGCGGTTGCTGGGTCCGACCGGGATCGACCCGGCGGGCACCCTCACGTGGATCGGACATACCGGCCACCTCCTGGAATCGCAGACAGTCTACGTCCGCGACCCGGGAGTCCGGCCGATGCTCAGCTGTTCGGTACCGGCGATACCGGTTCGCCGCCGCCTCAGCCGTTGTTGTAGTCGGCGTTGTACTGGTCGAGCACGTCCTCGATGGAGGCGTCCAGGACGAGCTTGCCCTTGTCGAGGTAGAGGCCGCGGCTGCAGAAGCGACGCAGGTCCTTCTCGTTGTGCGAGACGAAGAACAGAGTGCGTCCGCCGTCGAGCATCTGCTCGATGCGGCGATAGCACTTCTCCCGGAAGGCGCGGTCGCCGACGGCCAGGACCTCGTCCACGAGGACGACCGGCTCTTCGAGCTGTGCGATCACGGAGAACGCGATGCGCACCTTCATACCGCTCGACAGGTGCTTGTACGGCGTGTCGATGAAGTCGCCGATCTCGGCGAAGTCGATGATCTCGTCGAAGCGCGCATCGATCTGCCGCTTCGTCATGCCGTGCAGGCCTGCGGTCAGGTAGACGTTGTCCCGCACGGTCAGGTCGTTGACGAATCCGCCGGTGATCTCGATGAGGGGGGCGACGCCGCCGTTGACCTTCACACTTCCCTCGTCGGGCAGGACCACGCCGGCCACGAGCTTCAGGAGGGTGGATTTGCCCTGGCCGTTGCGGCCGACGACGCCGATCGACTCGCCTGGCTGCACGGTGAACGACACGTTGCGCAGCGGCCAGAACTCTCCCGGCCGCGAGCGGCGGTCGCGGGAGGCGAACAGGTCCTTGAAGCTGCGTCGTCCGCCGCGATTGCGGCGGAACCGGATGCCGACGCCGTCCACGCGGATGGCCGGCGCGACCGTGGTGCCGATCGTCGCGGTGGTCGGATTGCGGTTCGTCATCAGATCTCCTTCAGCACGGAACGCTCGCACCGACGGAACACGGTCAGACCGATGCAGAAGATGAGGGCGGTCATCCCGGCCGAGACGCCGACGAGACCCCAGTTGAGTTCCTTCTCGAAGAACGCGGACCGGTAGAGGCTGAAGATGCCGGACAGCGGGTTGAAAGCGCCGATGACGTGGAAACCGCTCGGCAGGTCCCTCGCGCTGTAGATGATGGGGGATGCGTAGAACAGGAAGCGCATGAGCAGCTTGACCGCGCGCTCGAGATCGCGGAAGAACACCACGAGCGGGGCGACGAGCAGGCCGACGCCCATCGTGAGGACGACCTGCATCAGGATCGCGACGGGGAACAGGACGGCATAACCCGTCAGATGCGCGCCGCCGATGATCGCGAAGAGCGCCAGGACGGGCAGTGCCGCGACGAACTCGATCCCCTTCGACAGCACGATCCGGTTGACCCAGATGGTGCGGGGGATCGTGGTCGAACGGACGAGCTTCGCTTCACGAATGAACGCGCGCGTGCTGTCCGACACCGCCCCGCTGAACCACATCCAGGGTAGGAGGGCGGCCAGCAGAAACACGATGTAGGGGTTCTCGCCCACATTGCGCTTGAAGACCTGGGTGAACACGAACCAGTAGATGCCGCTCATCAGCAGCGGGTCGAGGATCGACCACACGTATCCGAGTGCACTGGTGGAGTACCGCACACGGAGATCGCGCTTGGTCAGGAGCCACAGTGCGTGGCGGTATCGTCCGGCCGGCGACATCCGGGGTCGCACGTCGGCAGATGAACTCACGGGATAAACATAATCGCATTCACGGCCGCGCGCGGTCCGTGACCCGCGAACGGGAGGCGAGTATCGATCAGACGAAGAGGTTCGCGCGGACGAGGTCCTCGGCGAAGTCGACTTCGACGGCGTACAGATCGGAGATGTCGACCGGCTCCACGAGCAGGCCCTCGTTCTCGATGGCGAGCTCGATGCCGCGCTCGAAGTAGTCCTGGTCGCCGACCTTGGTGAGGTAGCGGTGCAGCATGGCCTTGTCCGCGGAGGAGATGTAGTTGATGCCGACGGCCTCGCCGAGTCCGCCGACGACGGTCTTGGAGAGCTCCTTGATGTAGCCCTCGGCGCTCGTGGTGTACTTGACCTCTTCATCCGACACCTTGGAGGTGTTGACGGTGACGAAGGACTGGTCCTTGGCGATCATGGCCGCTGCGCGGTCGAGGACGCGGGGGTCGAAGACGACGTCGCCGTTCATCCACAGGACGCCGCCGCCCTGGGATGCCGCGAGGGCGCGCATGAGCGACTTGGAGGTGTTGGTCTGGTCGTACTGCTCGTTGTAGACGAACGATGCGTCCGGGAAGGCTTCGATGATGTGCTCGAGCTTGTAGCCGACGACGATCGTGACCTTGGCGCTCGAACCGAACGCGTGGTGGATGTTGTCGAACTGCTGCTGCATGATGGTGCGGCCATCGCTCAGCTCGGTGAGCGGCTTGGGGAGCGAGCGGCCGAGACGGCTGCCCATGCCTGCGGCAAGGATCACTACCTGCGTGGTCACGATGTTCTCCTCTTGAAAGTATGGAAGCACATCGGAACGCCCCTCAGTGGGAGTTCACCAGCGCTTAACCAAGACGTATGTAGAAAGACACTCCGTTATGCCAGAATCCAGGCTAGCCGGGGTGTGCCGTGGAAATCGTGAGTTCACAGCGTCTGTTGTGCATTCGTGATCGGGCACCCGGCGTTTACACAGCTTCGGTTTCGCCATCCGCGGTCACTTCTGTCGGCATCGTCAGCGCTTCTTGGTAGGTTTGCTTGGTGACTTCCGCGACTCCGCCAGACCCAGCTGACAAGAAGCCGACGAGTCCGCGCACTCCGCGTGCGACCACAGCCTCTCGCACCACTTCGCAGACCGCTGCGCAGGATGGTGCGGATGATGCTGCCTCGACGGGCGGCTCGACAGGCGCAGCTTCGAGCGCGCCGACGGCCAAGACCCCGGTGAAGCGGACGACGACACGCACGACAGCCGCGAAGACCCCGGCGAAGTCGGCTGCTGTTCCCAAGACGGCGGCCGCAGCGAAGACCACGGCTGCCTCCAAGACGGCCGCGTCGAAGAGCACTGCAGCCAAGTCGACCGCGGCGAAGCCGGCTGCGACGCGCAGCCGGGCGGCCGCGAAACCCGCCGGTGACGACGCCGCAGCGGCAAGCGGTGAGACCACCCCAAAGACCACGGCATCGCGTGCGCGCACCACGACCCCGCGCACCACGACGGCGAAGACGACCACCGCTCGGACCACGGCCGCGAGCAAGGCGGCCGCATCCAAGACCGCATCGAGCGGGACCGGAGCGACGAAGGCAGCGCCGCGGACGCCGGCGAAGCATCCGGCGACGCCGCGCACCACCAAGAAGGTCGACGTCGCAGCAGCCAACGCGGCAGTCCTCGACGAGGTGCGCGCGCCCGCGACGGAAGAGCCCACCGCCACGACGTCGGCGTCCGAGACGCCAACGGTCGATACCGTTGCTGCGGCATCGACCGGAACGGCGACGACCGATGCTGTCGTCGACGAGGCCGTCGCCGCCGAAGCACCCGTCGTGGCAGACGCCGTCGTTGAGGCCCCCGCCGCACCCGCATCGGCCGAACCGGTTGACGAGGCAGAGGCGCCGGAGGAGGCGCCGGGGGAGGCATCGGCATCCGTCGAAGCCACACCCGAAGCTCCCGCCGCACCGACGAAGCCGAAGGCTCGCCCAGTCCGGCGTCCGGCGTCCACCCGTTCCCCCGAACCCGTGATCGAACGCGAACCGGGCGCCGCACCGTCGGCAGCGCAGACCGAGAACACCGGGGAAGCCCCGGTCGTCCTCTCGCTCACCGGCCTCGTCAAGCAGTTCGGCGAGACGCGCGCCGTGGACGGCATCGACCTCGAAGTCCGTCGCGGTTCGTTCTACGGCATCGTCGGCCCGAACGGCGCAGGAAAGACCACAACGCTGTCCATGGTGACGGGCCTGCTGCGTCCGGACGCCGGCTCGATCACGGTCCAGGGGATCGACGTCTGGCAGGAGCCGGAGGCCGCGAAGCGCTCGATCGGCGTTCTCCCGGACCGGTTGCGCCTCTTCGACCGCCTGACGGGCAACCAGCTCCTCTACTACTCCGGCGTGCTGCGCGGACTCGACCCGGCCACCGTCCGCTCGCGGACCAACGACCTCGCGACCGCGTTCGGGCTCGATGACGCCCTCGGCCGTCTTGTGACCGACTACTCGGCCGGCATGACCAAGAAGATCGCGCTCGCCGCGGCCCTCATCCACTCGCCGCGCCTGCTCATCCTCGACGAGCCGTTCGAATCCGTCGACCCCGTGTCCGCGGCGAACGTCATCGAGATCCTGCAGAAGTACGTGGCGAACGGCGGCACCGTCGTGCTGTCGAGCCACGGGATGGACTTCATCCAGAGGGTGTGCGACCACGTCGCCATCATCGTTCAGGGCAAGGTGCTCGCTTCGGGATCCGTGGACGACGTCCGCGGATCCGGGACGCTCGAAGAGCGGTTCGTGGAACTCGCCGGTGGCCGCAAGTCGGCAGAAGGAATGGAATGGTTGCACAGCTTCTCCGACTGAAACTGCAGCTCACGCTGAACACCTTCCGCCGGAGTGCGTGGCAGGTCGTCGGCCTGGTGCTCGCGGTGGTGGCCGGCCTGTGGGTCATCGTGCTCGCGGGCACCGGCCTCGTTGCGCTGCGCCTCGTCAACGATGAGATCGCCAGGAACACGATGGTCGTCGGCGGTTCGCTCGTGGTGCTCGGTTTCCTCGTGCTCCCGTTGATCTTCGGTGTCGACGATCAGCTCGACCCTCGGTCGTTCTCCCTGTTCGGGCTGAAGAACCGCACACTCTCGGCCGGGCTCTTCGCCGCGGCGCTCATCGGTGTGCCGTCGATCGTCCTCGCCGTCCTCAGCGTGATGACCGTCGTCACGTGGTCCAGAGGCGCCCTGCCGGTGATCCTCGCCGTGATCTCCGCGATCCTGGCGGTCGCGACGTGTGTCCTGCTCGCAAGAGTGACCACGTCGCTCGCCGCCGTCCTGCTGTCCACGAGGCGTGCCAAGGAAGCCGTCGGCGTCGTCGGCATCGTGCTGCTCGTCGCGGTGAGCCCGGCGATCGTCGCCCTCACGACTGTGAACTGGCAGCGTGACGGGTTCGCCGTCCTCGCCCGCATCGCGGACGTGCTCAGTTGGACGCCGCTCGGCGCGGTCTGGTCCTTCCCGGGAGACGCGGCCGTCGGCAACGTCGGGGCCGCATTCGTGAAGCTCCTGCTCGTGCTGGTGACGCTGGGACTGCTGTGGCTGCTCTGGGAGTGGATCGTCGCCAGGATGCTCGTCACCCAGGAGCGGGCCGGCGTCTCGAAGGAGTACGGCGGACTCGGCTGGTTCGACGTCCTGCCCGGCCGTCCGGCCGGTGCGATCTCGGCCCGGAGCGTGACGTACTGGTTGCGGGACCCCCGCTACCTCGTCTCGCTCATCATGATCCCCATCGCGCCGTTCCTGATGTTCGTGCCGCTCGCCTTCGCCGGTGTGCCCACGAATGTGCTCGCGCTCCTGCCACTGCCCGTGATGTGCGTCTTCCTCGGCTGGGCCATCCACAACGACCTGGCCTCCGACTCGACCGCCATCTGGTTGCATGTCGCTACGGGCGTGAAGGGCACCGCTGACCGCATCGGACGTCTCTTCCCCGTCCTGCTCGTCGGCATCCCGCTGATCATCATCGGCTCGACGGTCAGCATCCTCTTCTTCGGCGATTGGGATGCACTGCCGTCGATGATCGGGGTGAGCACGAGCCTGCTGTTCGCGGGCGTGGGCATCTCGAGCTTCACCTCGGCGATGTTCCCGTACCCGACCAGCCTGCCGGGCGACAGCGCGTTCGTGCAGCCGCAGGCGTCGGGCGGAACCGGTGCCGTCGTGCAGCTGTTCAGCCTGCTGGGCTCCATCGTCTTCACGATTCCGGCCGTGGTGTTCGCCGGGCTCGGCCTCGCCGGCAACCCGAACTGGCACATCGCGTCGCTCGTCGCCGGTGCCGGCGTCGGTGTGATCGTGCTGGTCGTCGGTGTACTGGCCGGCGGTCGTGTGTTCGATCGGCGCGGGCCGGAGATCGTCGGTTTCGCCACGGCGCACTGACGCCCTGCTCTGCCGGCTCGCCCTGACGCCCTGCCCTCGGGTTGCGCTCACGGGAGGCGGAGCGCTCGTCGGCGGTACCATGGAGGCATGGTGGACCACAGCATGAGCATCAGCGAACCAGGACCGATCCCCACAGGCGGCGGAACAGCGACCCTCGACCGCGAGCTCCAGGAGCTGCTCGAGAACGAGAGCATCGAGCCGGGCGACCACGAGCGCTTCTCCCACTACGTCAAGAAGGAGAAGATTCTCGAGTCCGCGCTGAGCGGCAAGCCCGTCAAGGCGCTGTGCGGCAAGAAGTGGACGCCGGGTCGCGACCCGGAGAAGTTCCCGGTGTGCCCGCAGTGCAAGGAGATCTACGAGAAGCTCCTGCGCGACTGATCGAGCACCCCTCGTCAGGCGCACGACCTCCGTGTGCGGCGGAGACGACTGGCATCGATGCCTCGTCTCCTCCACACACGGAGGTCGTCGCGTTCAGGACTCCAGGTAGACCGTCGGGATGACCGGATCGCCGCGCGTGAGGCTGACCGCGCGGGGCGGCAGCTCGGCCACCGATGCTGCACGATGCTCTCGCGCGAGCAGGGTGCCTGCCTGACCGAGGTAGCGTTCGTTGATCTCGCCGCCCTCGACGAGCGGCACGACCAGACGGCGCTCCGTGGCGCCGTCGCTCGCCGTCTCGGGTGCGCCGCCGGGGCCGTCGCCCAGGTACACCCGTTCTTCGCGGGCCACGCCGTGCCGGTCGTACGCCCGTGCAGCGCTCTTCCGCCCGCCGACCGTGGCTTTCTTGGCCGACTTCTTGGCGACGCTGACCCATTCGCCGTCGTCGCCTCGATGCGCGACGAGCTTGTAGACCATGCCCATGGCGGGCGAGCCGGACCCCGTGACGACGGAGGTCCCGACGCCGTAGGAGTCGACGGGCGACGCCGCGAGGGCGGCGACCGCATGCTCGTCCAGGTCGTTCGTGACCGTGATCTTGGTGTTCACCGCGCCGAGCGAATCGAGCAGGGAGCGGACCTCGGCCACCACGATCGGCAGGTCGCCTGAGTCGATCCGGACGGCGCCCAGCTCAGGACCGGCCAGCTCGACGCCGAGGCGGACCGCCGCATCGATGTCGTAGGTGTCGACGAGCAGCGTGGTGCCAGCGCCCATCGAGTCGATCTGCGCGCGGAACGCATCGGCCTCGGTGTCGTGCAGGAGCGTGAACGAGTGCGCCGCGGTCCCCATGGTCGGGATGCCCCAGGTGCGGCCGGCCTCGAGGTTGGAGGTGGCGCTGAAGCCGGCGATGAACGCGGCGCGTGCAGCGGCGACGGCCGAACGTTCCCCCGTCCGCCTGGAACCCATCTCGGCGAGTGGGCGGGTCCCGGCGGCGGAGGTCATGCGGGCGGCGGCGGTCGCAACGGCGCTGTCGTAGTTGAAGACGCTGAGGGCGAGGGTTTCGAGAATGACGGCTTCGGCGAACGTGCCTTCCACCACCAGGATGGGGGAGCCGGGGAAGAAGACCTCGCCCTCCTGGTACCCCCAGATCGAGCCGGAGAACCGGTAGTTCGCGAGCCAGTCCAGCGCAGTCTGGCTGACGACCCGCTCCTCGCGCAGCCAATCGAGTTCAGCATCGCCGAAGCGGAAGTGTTTGAGGAGTTCCAGGAACCGTCCCGTGCCGGCGACGACCCCGTACCGCCGACCGCCGGAGAGGCGTCTGGCGAAGAGTTCGAAGAGGCACTCGCGATCCGCCGTGCCCCGCGCCAGAGCGGCGTCGAGCATGGTGAGTTCGTATCGGTCGGTGAGGAGAGCTGATGACTCGTGCACCCCGTCAGCCTATCGTCGGCCCCCGCCAAGGCGACCCTGCCGTGCCAGAAACCGGACGATCGGGTTGCGAGGGTAGGCTTGGACATCGTGAACGACGCACCCATCGGCATCTTCGACTCCGGCGTCGGCGGGCTCACCGTTGCGCGCGCGATCAACGACCAGTTGCCCGGAGAATCCACCATCTACATCGGCGACACCGCGCACTCGCCGTACGGCCCCAAACCCATCGCAGACGTCCGGCGGTACTCGCTGGAAGTCCTCGACTCCCTCGTCGACCAGGGCGTCAAGATGCTCGTGATCGCCTGCAACACGGCATCCGCCGCGATGCTGCGCGATGCACGCGAGCGCTACTCCGTGCCCGTGGTGGAGGTCATCCAGCCCGCCGTCCGCACGGCCATCAGGAGCACCCGCAACGGCCGCATCGGCGTCATCGGCACTGTCGGGACGATCAACTCCCGCGCCTACCAGGACATGTTCGAGGTGCACCCGGACCTCACGGTCTACGGTCAGGCGTGCCCGCGATTCGTCGAGTTCGTCGAAGCCGGGATCACCACGGGGAGCGATCTCCTCGCCTCGGCAGAGGAATACCTCGCACCGCTGCGCCACGCCGGCGTCGACACCGTGGTCCTCGGCTGCACCCACTACCCCTTCCTGAAGGGCGCGATCAGCTACGTGCTCGGCCCGGACGTCTCCCTCGTCTCAAGCGACACCGAGACCGCGAACGACGTCTACCGCACGCTCGTGACGCGCGACCTGCTCCGCACCTCGCCGCTGTCGCCCTCGCACAGCTACGAGGCCACCGGCACGAGTGCCGAGGACTTCATCAGTCTCGCCAACCGGCTCATGGGCCGCGAGATCCAAGCCGTTTCGCTCGTACAGACGGGCGTCATCGAACTGCCATCCACGATCACTGAGGAGTGACCATGACCGACACCCTGCGCGCCGACGGGCGCACGAACGACCAGCTGCGCGAGATCACGATCGAGCGCGGATGGAGCGACCAGGCCGAGGGATCGGCGCTCATCTCCTACGGCCGGACCAAGGTGCTGTGCACGGCGTCGTTCACCAACGGCGTCCCGCGCTGGCTCAAGGGCAAGGGCACCGGCTGGGTCACGGCCGAGTACTCGATGCTGCCTCGATCCACGAACGAGCGGATGGATCGCGAGTCGGTCAAGGGACGTGTCGGAGGGCGCACCCACGAGATCTCGCGCCTCGTCGGACGGAGCCTGCGTGCGATCATCGACACGAAGGCGCTCGGTGAGAACACCATCGTGATCGACTGCGATGTCCTCCAGGCCGACGGCGGCACCCGCACGGCGGCGATCACGGGAGCGTACGTCGCCCTCGCGGACGCGATCGAGTGGGCTCGTGAGCAGAAGTTCATCGCGCAGAAGGCCACGCCGCTGACGGACAGCGTCTCCGCGGTCTCGGTCGGCATCATCGACGGCGTGCCCATGCTCGATCTGGCATACGTCGAGGACGTGCGCGCCGAGACCGACATGAACGTCGTCGTGACCGGTCGTGGCGCGTTCGTCGAGGTGCAGGGCACGGCGGAGGGTGCGCCGTTCGACCGCGACGAGCTGAACTCACTGCTCGACCTCGCGGTCGGCGGCGCGGCATCGCTCGCGGACATCCAGCGCTCGGCGCTCGGCGCCCGATGACGCTCGAGGTCGTGCTGGCGACGCACAACCAGCACAAGGTCGATGAGTTCCAGCGGTTGCTCTCGCGCGACGTCCCCGGCCTCGTGGTCGTCGCCTACGACGGGCCGGAGCCGGTCGAGGACGGCACGACGTTCACCGAAAACGCGTTCATCAAGGCGCGGGTTGCTGCCGAGCACACCGGGAAGATCGCCCTCGCGGACGACTCCGGGCTGAGCGTCGACATCCTCGGCGGCGCTCCGGGCATCTTCTCGGCGCGGTGGGCCGGTTCGCAGCACGATGCCGCGGCGAACCTCGCGCTCCTGCTCGACCAGCTGACCGACGTGCACGCAGAGCACCGCGGTGCGATGTTCTCCAGCCACATCGCGCTCGTCGTCCCTGGTGACGGCGGATTCGAGCACGTCTCGATCGGCGAGTGGCGCGGCGACCTCACAACGGAGCCCAGGGGAGCGGACGGTTTCGGCTACGACCCGATCTTCGTGCCTGCTGGGGACACCAGGACGGCGGCCGAACTCTCCCCGGAGGAGAAGAACGAGGTCAGCCACCGGGCGCTCGCGTTCGCCGATCTCGTCCCGGTGTTGCGCAAGCTCCTCTGAGCAGAGCCCTGCTGAACTGAGTGCCCGACGCGGTCGCACCGCATCGAGCGCGAGCGCTGCAACGG
Organism: Plantibacter sp. Mn2098; assembly: GCF_049319745.1. Lineage (NCBI taxonomy): Bacteria > Bacillati > Actinomycetota > Actinomycetes > Micrococcales > Microbacteriaceae > Plantibacter > Plantibacter sp. Mn2098. Next base: position 317,390 of record NZ_JBMOUH010000003.1, read on the forward strand.
GAACGGCGCCGGAGTGATCCGGCGCCGTTCCCGTTGTGCGTCGACGGTCAGTCGCGCGTCTGCAGCGACAGGGATCGCGGCTGCTCGATGAGCGGTGTCGGCAGCGTGAGCGGCCCTGAACCCGGTGTGAACGTGCCGAGGATGCGTGGTTCCCGCGCGCCGGTGCCGACCGGCGTCGTTCCGGCGAGTCCGTGGGCGGAGCACCACCCGATGAGTGCGAACGCGATGGCCTCCTTGTCGTCTGCCGGCGCTCCGAACGAATCCGACAGGACCACGTCCACGTCCGGCAGAGCCGACCGCAGACCGCCGAGGAGCAGCGGATTGCGGCAGCCGCCGCCGGAGACGACCAGGGTGGTCACCCCCGCCGCTGTGACATCGGCCGCGACCGTTCGCACGGTCAGCTCGGTGAGGGTCGCCACGAGGTCGGCAGGTGCCGGCGTGGAGCCGGAGGCGGCGATCGCATCCGTGATGTACGTGCCGTGGAAGTGTTCCTTGCCGGTGCTCTTCGGAGCGCTGACGGCGTAGTACGGATCCGCGAGCAGCACCGCGAGCAGCGCCTCGTCGATCGTGCCGGATGCGGCGATCCGTCCGTTCTCGTCGTAGCCGAGGTCATTGAGGCCGGCCGAGACGATGACCGAGTCGATGAGGGCGTTGGCCGGTCCGATGTCGTACGCCTGGAGGTCGCGGTCGGGGGAGACGATCGTGATGTTCGAGATGCCGCCGAGGTTGAGCGCGGCCGGAGTGCCGTCCACGTCGGCGAGCAGCAGTTTGTCCATGTAGGAGATGAGCGGCGCGCCGTGGCCGCCGGCGGTGATGTCACGGATCCGGACATCCGACAGGACAACCGTGCCCGTGCGCTCCGCGATCCAAGCCGGCTGACCGATCTGGAGCGTGCCCTTGGCGTGTCCGCCGTCGACCCAGTGGAAGACGGTCTGCCCGTGGGTGGTGACGAGATCGACCTGACCGGCCGCCTCGATCGCGTCGGCTGCCGCTGCCGCGAACGCCTGGCCGATGAGCGTGTCCAGTTCGCAGACCTCCGCGAACGTCGTCGGCGCGGGCGGGAGCGCTGCGACGAGGCGTGAGCGGAGCTCCTCCGGGTATGGCGTGCTGTCGGTGAACTCGACCGTGCCGGTCAGCCGGCCGTCGACCAGCTCGAAGTCGACGATCGCCGCATCGATGCCGTCGTGGGACGTGCCGGAGATCATTCCGAGTACGCGCATGCCGTGATTCCTCCAAAGGGATTCGGGGTGGGGGCGGATGCGGATCCTTGTTGATCATGCGCATCATTCCTATCTTGCCCGACCCCCTGGCGTGCCCCGGGCGATCCTCGTACGGTGAGAGTGACATGGCACACGATCACGCACACACCAACCAAGCGAACCGCACCAGATTGACGATCGCCATCGCGATCATCGGGACGGTACTCATCGTCGAACTCGTCGGCGCCTGGCTCAGCGGATCGCTTTCGCTGCTGGCCGACGCCGGCCACATGTTCTCGGATCTCACCGGTCTCGTGATCGCACTCGTCGCCACGATCGTCGCAGCACGCCCGGCCACCGACCGCCAGACGTTCGGGTACCAGCGGGCCGAGGTGTTCGGAGCACTGATCAACGGCCTCATCCTCGTGGCCGTCGCCATCTCGGTGCTCGTCGAGGGCATCTCGCGACTCATCACGCCGAGTGAGGCGGAGGTGCAGAGCGGCACGATGCTCGTGGTCGCGATCATCGGCCTCGTCGCGAACGTCTGCGCACTGCTCGTGCTCCGCGGCGGCAAGGGGACGTCGATCAACATGCGCGGCGCCTACCTCGAGGTGCTCGGCGACATGCTCGGCTCGATCGCCGTCATCATCGCAGCCGTGGTCATCATGGCGACCGGATTCGTCCAGGCCGACGCGATCGCCTCGCTCGCCATCGCCGCCATGATCGTGCCGCGCGCGCTGTCGTTGCTGCGGGACGTCGTCCGGGTGCTCAGCGAGTCCGCACCGGCCGACACGGACGTCAAGGAGATCCGCGAGCACCTCCTCGGGACCGAGGGGGTCGTGGCCGTCCACGACGTGCACGTCTGGCAGATCACCTCCGGCCACCCGGTCTTCTCGGCTCATGTGGTCGTCGAGAAGCGCGTGTTCGAGGACGGGGCGACCGGCGCCCTGTTGGATCGGCTCGGTTCGTGCCTCCACGACCACTTCGACGTCGAGCACTCGACGTTCCAACTGGAGCCCGAAGAGCACGCAGCGCACGAGGACACCCACCACGCTTAACGACGAAGCCCTCCGTTCCGAGGAGAACTCGTGGCCGGCAGCAGAACGCTCTCGGCGACGAGCCACTCCTCAGGACGGAGGACTCGGCGGGTGTGGGGTTAGGCGTTGTCGGCGTCGCGCTTGCCGAAGACGTCCTCGTTCGCGAGCTTGGCCGCAGCGGCCTGACGCTCCTCGTCGGTGACGCTGCCCTGGAGCTGCTTCGCCTTCCGAGTGGACTGGATGTAGTGCCAGATCGTCGGGATGAGGGTGACGACGACGGCGCCGATGAGGATGACGTCGATGTAGTTCTGCACAAACGTGGCGACCGGCGGGATGTACCCGAGGAGGTAGCCGAAGAACGTCAGACCGGCACCCCAGATGAGTGCGCCGATGAGGTTGTAGAGCGAGTACTTCTTGTAGTTCATGTGGCCGATGCCGGCGGCGACCGGTGCGAAGGTGCGCACGATCGGCACGAAGCGGGCCAGGATGACGGCGAGGGCGCCGAAGCGTTCGAAGAACGCGTTCGTCCGCTCGACGTTCTTGATGCTGAAGAGTCCCGATTCCTTCTTCTCGAACACCCTCGGTCCGAGTTTGTGTCCGATCAGATAGCCGACCTCACCGCCCAGGAACGCCGCGAAACCGATTGCCAGGCAGACCCACCAGATGTCGATGTGGATGATGGCGTTCGGCCCGAAGGTGAGCAGTCCGGTGATGACGAGCAGGGTGTCGCCCGGGAGGAGGAAGCCGACGAGGAGACCGGTCTCGGCGAAGACGATCGCGCAGACGACGACGAGCGCCCACGGCCCGACGGACGTGATGATGCCCTCCGGGTCGAGCCACGGGATGAGTGCGGTGTGGACCATTGGCTGCTGCTCCTGAAGTTCGATGGGCCCGACGGGTGGGCCGTGGAGGTCGGTCGGCCGAGGTGGATCGGATCTCGGCCGGCATCGGCCTGCTGGAGGTCAGGCGTCCGCGACGAACGGTGAACAGTGTCGCTCACGTACGGGAGAAGGGACTTGAACCCTCACGCTCGAAAGCACAGGAACCTAAATCCTGCGTGTCTGCCAATTCCACCACTCCCGCGGGTGGCATCAGTCTACGGGAGCGCACCCCACACGCATTGAGGATTCCCTGAGCTTCGTAAGGTTCTTCCCAGGCTCGGTTGGTAACGCGGCGTCGCCGGACGACGTGCGGTCGGGCGGCGCTTCCGTGTAGGATCATCGCCATGCAAACCCCGTGCGTCCGAAGCTGGTGGCCCGCCTCCTAGGCGGACATCGCTCGTACCCACACGACGAAACGACCGCCCCGCAGGGTGGTCGTTTCGCGTTCGGCGGCCGTGCGGCGGCGGTCCACACCCAGAGGACCAATCATGCAGATCTCGTCAGCGCAGCAGACTTCGGCGCCAGGCACCCCGGATCAGGGTGTCGCGGTGTCCGGCCTCCTTCAGCGCATCGTCGGCGGCGAGGACGTGCCGTTCGCGATCATCCGTCGGCAGGCGAGCGCGACGGTCGACATCCTCTCGGGTGACGTCGTCGACGTCGATCGGCTGGCCGACATCCCGCTCGGCGCCGAGGGCGACCCCGAGCGCCCTGAGATCCTCACGATCGTCCCCTACCGCCAGGTGCGCGAGCGCGGCTTCGCCGCGATCGACGACGGCGCCCCGCTGCGCTGCCTCATCGTGCGTGAGCGCGAGGTGCTGCCGCTCGAACAGGTCGTCGCATCGCTTCCGGACGCCCCGGTGCCGCTCGCGGACGGCGCGTTCGACGTCTCGGACGAGGAGTACGCCGACATCGTGCGCACCGTGATCCGCGATGAGATCGGTCGAGGAGAGGGCGCGAACTTCGTCATCCGACGCGAGTACCGGGCCGTGGCCGGTGTGCAGGCATCGACCGCTGTGCTGTCCTGGTTGCGGGCCTTGCTCGTCGGGGAGTCAGGCGCGTATTGGACCTTCGCCGTGCACACGCCGGACGTGTCGATGGCCGGGGCGACGCCGGAGCGTCACGTCGGCGTCGCCGTCGACGCGGACTCCGGTGAGCGCACCGTCACCATGAACCCGATCAGCGGCACCTACCGGCACCCGGCCTCCGGACTCACCGCCGACGCCTTCCGCGCGTTCCTCGATGACGTGAAGGAGACCGAGGAACTCTTTATGGTCGTCGACGAGGAGATGAAGATGATGAGTCGCGTGTGCTCATCCGGCGGTCGCATCCTCGGCCCGTTCCTGGCCCAGATGTCGCGGCTCACGCACACCGAGTACCTGCTCGCGGGCACGAGCGACCTCGACGTCCGGGAGGTGCTCCGCCTGACGATGTTCGCACCGACCGTCACCGGGTCGCCGATGCAGAACGCGTGCTCGGTCATCGCGAGGCACGAACGCGGCGCCCGCGGGTACTACTCCGGCGTCCTCGCCCGGTTCACCCCGAGTGCCGATGGCGCATATGAACTGGACGCGCCGATCCTGATCCGCACGGCGTACATCGACGGGGAGGGGCAGGTCCGGGTGCCGTCCGGCGCGACCCTCGTACGCCACTCCGACCCGGTGTCGGAGGTTGCGGAGACGGCCGCGAAGGCATCAGGCATCCTGACTGCACTCGGCGTGATCGCGTCGCAGCCGGCCGGTGAGGCGATCGAACTCGCCGCGCAGGACGGCGTCGCCGAGGCGCTCAACGCGCGGAACGCCCGGCTCGCCCAGTTCTGGCTGCAGCCGCAGCACCCGGCGCCGAGCGGCGCGCTCGCGGGACGCACGGCGCGCATCATCGACGCCGAAGACGAGTTCACGGCGATGCTCGCCCACCAGTTGCGCCACTTCGGGATGAGCGTCGACGTGGTGCCGTGGTCGGCGGCCGCGGTCGAGCACAACGACGTCGACCTCCTCGTCGCAGGGCCGGGCCCGGGCGACCCGCTGGATCTCGCAGAGCCGCGCATCGCCCGGATGCAGGAGATCGTGGCGGCCCGTCTCGGCGCGGGGAGCCCGCTGCTCGCCGTCTGTCTCAGCCACCAGGTCCTTGCGCACCAGTTGGGACTCCCGATCGTGCCGCTCGGTGCACCGCGTCAGGGGCTGCAACTGGAGGTGGACCTGTTCGGCGAGCCGACGCTCATCGGCTTCTACAACACCTTCACGGCGCGTGTCGACGCCGGTGTCGACGGAGGCGCCGATCTGGCGCGCCCGGTCGAGTTCGCGCTCGACGCCGCCACCGGAGACGTGTTCGCGACGCGCGGCAATGGCTTCGCATCGGTCCAGGGACACCTGGAGTCCGTGCTGTCGCGTGACGGCCTTCTGGCGCTCGAATCGCTCGCGAGCCACGCGCTCGTTGGGACGGCCGCGTCCGTCTGAGCGTCGGCGGCCGCTGTCGGCCGCCAGAGGCCGGTGTCGCGCGTCGCCCGATCAGAGCTCGCGGGCGACGCGCACGAGGGGCTCGACGTCTGCGAGCGATGGGCCGAGCCCGATGTCGACGAGCCGCACGTCCCCGGCGAAGCCCGCGCCAGGCGGGATGAGCAGGCCGGCCTTGACCGCGCCGAACGTCACCGTGACCTCGGCCGGCAGGACGGCGCCGTCGGGGACCGTGCCCTCGTCGGCGTCGATCCCGCTCGGCAGGTCGACGGCGACGACGAGCGGACCGTGCGGCGACTGGACGACGGGCAGGAGTGCCTCGACGATCTCGCGCGCGGCTCCGCGCAGTGTCGGGTCCGGACTGGTCCCGGTGCCGATGATGCCGTCGACCACGATGTCGGCGCCCGTCGTTGCCGCCAGCGCGACCTCCGGGTCGGCTGGAGCGCCGGCCGCTTGACGTGCGCCGGCTGAAAGCGCGGCCGAGAGCGCGTCTGCGTGGACCCTCGCACTCGTGCGGACGACGATCACCTCGGCGCCGCCCGACGCGAGGGTAGCCCCGGCGTAGAGCGCATCGCCGCCGTTGTCGCCAGAGCCGACCAGGAGCACGATGCGGCCGGAATCGCCGTCCGCCGCATCCCGATCGCGCAGCCGTTTGACGAGGAGCTCACGCAGTTCGACGGCGAGCCCGGCCGCCGCGCGCTGCATAAGCGGCACTCCGGCCGCGATGAGCGGCGCTTCTGCTGCTCGGACCTGGGCTGCTGCGTATCCGTCGATCATGTCGTCAACTCTCGTCCGTCCGGTCCGCCCGACCACCCGACGCGATCTGGCGGATGACGCTCACGGCCGCACCCCTCGCCCAATCGTCGAAGGTGTGCGAACGGAGCACGATCTCGCAGTCGGCCGCTGCGCCGAAGGCGTGCTCGGCGAAGGTGCGCCTGATGCGGTCGCTGTACAGGTCGAATTCCGCGACTCCCTCGCCCGCGATGATGACCATCTCCGGACCGATGAGGTTCACGAGCACGGCGAGGGCGGCGCCGATGACGTCGCCGGCGGCCGCGAACGCCGCGGTCGCGACCTCATCACCGGCGTGGGCGAGGGCGAACGCCTCGGCGAGCGTGAGATCCGGACGGCCGGTGCCGCGACGCACACGTTCGAGGATGGCGGACGACGACGCGACGGTCTCGACGCAGCCACGACGGCCGCAGCTGCAGACGAGACCGCCTGAAGCGAGAGGGAGATGACCGATCTCACCGGACACCCCGTTCGCCCCTTCGACGAGGTCGCCGTTGACGTAGAGACCGCAGCCGATCCCGGAACCGATCGTCACGAGGGCGAAGGACGAGGAGCCGACACCGAGCCCGAACACCTGCTCGGCTCGCGCGAGTGCGCGCACGTCGTTGTCGACGACGACCGGCAGGTCGAGGCGTTCCTCGAGCAGGGCTTGCAGCGGCACGTGGTGCCAGGTGGTCCTCGGAGAGTCCCGCACGACCCCGTGCGCCGAGTCGACGTCGCCGGAGGCGCTCACCCCGACGCCGGCGATCTCTGCGGCGGGCACCGCCTGCGCGAGCTCGTCGACCAGGGCCGTGATCGTGTCGACGACGTCCTCGACCGACAGCGATGCGCTCACGGCCGAGGCCGCCGCGATCGTCCCTGCGGTGAGATCCGTCAGTACGCCGTAGATGCGGTCGGCGGTGATCTTGACGCCGACGATGTTGGCCCGCTCGCTCCGCACGACGAGCGGATTCACGGGCCGCCCGACGACGTTCTCCTGCCGGCCGCCGCCGGACTCGGCGAGGTACCCGGCTGCGAGCAGCGGCGTGACGGCCTTGGTGACGGCCGCTTGCGACAACCCGGTGCGCCTCGCGATGTCGACGCGCGCGATCGGTCCGTGCCCGAGGACGGTGCGGAAGACGGCCACGCCGGCCGGGGAGCTCACGGGGATGCGTTGGAGATCGATCACATGCGCCACGCTAGCCGGAATCCGAGCGGTTTGCGTTCAGGCGCCCGACCTGCCGAGGAAGCGGAGGGCGAGTCCGTCCGGGCGTCGGTCGACTTCGGCGCGCACCCGGAAGACGCGCTCGATGCTCTCAGCGGTGAGCACGTCGCCCGGGCTCCCGGCGCCAACGACGCGTCCGCCGTCCAGGAGCACGAGGTCGTCGCAGTGCCTGGCGGCTGCGTCGAGCTCGTGCAGGACGATGACGACCGTCGCGCCGCACTCGCGGAGGAGGTCCATCAGGAGGAAGCGATGATGCAGGTCGAGATGGTTGGTCGGTTCGTCGAGGAGGATCGCGGCCGGATCCTGCGCGAACGCCCTGGCCAGTTGGACCCGCTGGCGTTCACCACCCGACAGCGATCGCCAGCGGCGGTGCTCGAATCCGGCCAGGCCGACCTGCGCGAGTGCTGCGGAGCATCGGTCGGTGTCGTCAGCGGTCGGTCCGGCCATCCGCGGGCGGAACGGCAGCCGGCCGAGGGCGACGACCTCCTCGACCCGCAGGTCGACGTCCGTGTCGGCGGACTGCTCGACGTAGGCCAGCCGTCTGGCGACGTCGCGTCGCCCGAGCCCGCCTCCTCCGCCGACCGTTCGCCCGTCGAGTCGGACCCGCCCGGTCGTCGGTGTCGTGAGCCCGGCGAGGACGCGGAGGAGGGTCGACTTGCCGGAGCCATTCGGACCGATGATGCCCACGGTGCATCCAGGTTCCGCATCGAGGTCGACCTGCTGCACAATGGGGCGGCCCTCGATGGCGACGCCGACGCCCGTCGCAGTGAGGTGCGCTGCGTTCACGCCCGCTCCCTTCTGCTCAGGATCATGATGAACACGGGGACGCCGAGCAGCGCCGTGATGACACCCGCCGGGATCTGCTGCGGCGCGAAGAGGAGCCGACCGACCGCATCGGCGAGCATCAGGAACACGGCGCCGGCGAGTGCCGACGTCGGGACGAGGACCCGATGCGCTCCGCCGACGAGGAGGCGGGCCGCGTGCGGGACGATGAGCCCGACGAAGCCGATGGCGCCAACCGATGAGACGATCGCCGCCGTCGCGAGCGCCGCACAGACGAGGACCACGATCCTGGTGGTGCCGACATCGACACCGAGGGATGCTGCCGCATCGCGTCCGAACGCGAAGGCGTCGAGCGAGGACGCCCGTGACTGCAGGACGATGATCACGATGCCGACCACCACAGCGCACAGGAGGACCGATGACCACCTGGCGGCGGCGAGCGAGCCGAGCAGCCAGTACGTGAGTCCGCGCGTGGAATCCGCGTCTCCCCACGCCATGAGGATGAGGGAGGTCACGGCCGAGCAGAACTGGCCGACCACAACGCCGACCAGCACGATCCGCCCGGCGCCGGCGGATCGGCCGCCCATCAGCCCGAACACGAGTGCGAAGGCCGCCAGGCCTCCCACGAGCGCGCCGCCGGCGAGTGAGATCGCGCCGCCGCCGAGGCCCAGGACGAGCACAACGACCGCTCCCGTCGAGGCGCCGGAGGAGATGCCCAGCAGATACGGTTCCGCCAGGGCGTTGCGGGTGACGGCCTGCAGGACGAGGCCGCAGCAGGCGAGTCCGGCGCCGGCGATCGCGGCGAGCAGCACACGCGGGAGTCGGAGCTCCCACACGATCGAATCCGTCAGGCGGGAGAGCGGTGCGACCGGGAGGCCGAGGTGGCCGGCGATGGAGCTGAGCGTCTGCGCTGGCGTCACCGTGCCGCCGATCGTGACCGCGGCGAATGCGACCAGGAGCACGAGGGCGACGAGGGCGAGGGGGAGCCAAGCGCCTCCGACGCGGTCCGTGCGCCGACGCAGCCTCTGCGGCCGACCGCGACCGCCCAGGTGCTCACCAGAAGCCTCCCGGCCCGCCACCGTGGAGACGGGCGGACCGGGAGACGTCGCTCTGGCCTCAGCGGCGAGCGAGGACGATGTAATCATCGAAGTGCTGCCAGACGGGGCCCGCTTCTGCGAAGCCCGCCATGCGCAGGGCCTCGACGTGGAACGTGAGGCTCAGCTCCGGGTTCGGCGGACGGTGCGCGAAGCGACGGTCCCGTTCCACCGCGAGGGCCGCGTACTCGGCGACGGAGGTCACGTCGGCCCACCAGCCGTCCCAGTCCTTCGCGCCGGCCGCGCGATCGCGCTGCTGGGTTCGTTCGTCGTCCAGGCGGCTCAGCTCCTCGAAGAGCGGTCGACCGTCGAGGTGTCGCAAGTGGTCGGCGTTCAGCACAACTCCGCCCGGTGCGACGGTCGCGGCGAGGTCGCCGTACACACGCGCCAGGACATCGGCCGGGAGCCAGTGCAGTGCGGTCGAGCTGAGGACGGCGTCGGGCCGCGCATCGCCGAGCGCTGAGGTCCACTCCGCGTCCCACAGGTCGACGTCGACGAACCGGACGCGGTCGCCGTGGTGTGCCAGGGCGTTCCGGCCGAGTTCGAGGAGCACCGGGTCGTAGTCGGCGGCGATGCAGGTGACGTCGGGGAACCGGTCCAGGACCCGGGCCGTGATGGAGCCGGGGCCGCACGCGAGGTCGAGGACGACGCCGTCGGGCGGGAGGACGTGTTCGAGGATGTCGAGCATCATCGTAAAACGCGCCTCGCGGCCGGTGATGTACGCCGCCTGTTGCGCATCCCACGCGGTCAGGAGGTCCCTGCTGCGCGTGACGAGTGATGGCTGTGCCAGCTCGGACGTGGACGGTGCTGCTCCGCCGGCCGTGGTGTTCGATGCGCCGCTCACTGCTGTGCTCCCGCGAAGGCGTGCAGGCTCGTCGAGAGCTGCTGGAGCGCTTGGATGCTGCGGACGGACGGATCCAGTTCGGTCGCCGGAAGCGGGATGATGCGGTCGTCGAGCACCGCGCTCATCTTCGAGGTGACGGCGTCGGAGGTCAGGAACGCGCGCTTGTCCGCTGCGCTGTCGCCGGCGATGCCTCGTGTCGAATCGGCGATCACGAGGACGTCGGGGTTGCGCTGGGCGATGTCGTCCCAACTCACTTCGCTCCATTGACTCTTCAGATCGGAGAACGCGTTCGTGCCGCCGGCGAGGGTCGTCATGACGTTCGCGAGTCCGGTCGAGCCCGCGACGATGGGGGAGCCGTTGATCGTGGAGTAGAGCCACACGATGGAGGGCGCCTTGGGCAGCGGTTTCGCGGCGGCGAGGTCGTCGAGGACCTGCTGCTGCTTCGCGACGAGCGCGGCGCCGCGCTCCTGGACACCGAAGATTGTCGCCAGCTCGGTGATCTCGTGGCTGATCTGGTCGAAGCCGGCCGGTGCGATGAGCGACTGGTCTTCGCAGTCGTTCGACGACAGGTAGGCGGGCACGCCCAGGGCGACGAGGTCCTTGCGGCTCCCGGCCGCATCTGGGCCGAACGCCGAGGACCGCATCGAGTAGACGAGGTCCGGGTTCTGCTCGCGGACCTGCTCGGTCGTCGGGTACTGGGGCGAGAGCACCGGCACCTGCTTGTAGTCGTCGGCGAATTCGGCGCCGATCACATCGGTCCGGTAGGCGGTGCCGATCATGCGGTCGCGGAGGCCGAGGGCGAGGAGCATCTCGGTGGCGCCCTGGTCCATCGTGATGGCTCGGGTCGGCGGAGTGGTGACGTCGAGGGTGATGCCGCAGCTGTCGATGTGCGCTGCTGCCGCTGAAGGGGAGGATGTGCCGGCCGCCGGAGATGCGCACGCGGTGAGCACAAGAGCGGAGGCGACGAGGGGGATCATCGCCTTATTGAGAATCATTGCCATGAACGGTACTGTAGGGCACGTCGAAGCGGCCGGTCGAATCCACCCAGGTCCGGTCATCGCGCTCGTCGGCGACCCTTGAGTTGGGCCCGGAGACGGTCAGTCCGTGCCCGATCCGAGCCTGATCTGCGCCTGATCCGTGGCGCGCGCGGCGGTCACAGTCCGAGCGTCTTCAATGCCGCATCCATCTCCAAGGCCATGTGCGCGTAGCCGGCGTCGTTCGGATGCAGCCCGTCGTCCGCCATCCATTCCGGGTGTCCCTCGATCCAGTGCGAGGCTCCCGGGATCGTGTCGGCTCCGATGTCCTTCGCGGCGTCCGCCACCCAGCCGATGATGACCTGCAGCGATGCCGGGCGTTCGTCGGTGTACCAGAACGGTTCGACCACGATGAAGCGGGCGTGGGGGAGCGCCTTGTGCAGCCGAGTGAGATCGGTGTTGATCTGGGCGTGGATGCTCGCAGCGGCGAAGTCGTAGCTGAAGTTGTCGTTGAGGCCCATCGTGATGAACACGATGTCGGGCTGCTCGTTGATGATGAGCGAGGGGAGGTCTCCGCTGCCTGGGCCGGAACCGTTGCGGTTGTTGACGAATCCGAGCCCGTTCACGCTGGGGTTGAACTCCTCCCAACCGCGTTCCTCGCAGATGATGGTCGACCAGCGTTTCGCCGGCGAACTCGCACCGGTGCCGAGTGTGTACGAGTCGCCGTAGAACGCGACGAGCGGCGTTTCGCGATTCGAGCCGATGGGGATCGCGGAGGACGTCGCCGTGGTGCACCCCGCCAGCCCGACGCCGAGCATCGTCGCGGCGACGACGGCCATCGCCGCCCGGCGCAGGCGCAGGTGGAGCCTGGGGTGGTTCGTCGTCGGGGTGTGCGGGCTGCTGGTCATGTCTGGAGTTCGGAGCGGACGCCGGATCGGCTGGGTCGGCCGGCGGTATCGGCCGGTCCGGTTCGTCGGCGTCGGCTCAGCCCAGTTCGGCGAGTCGGGTCCGCACGATCGTTTTGATGACGTCCTCCGGAAGCGGCGTGTCCACGGTGAAGCGGATGGTGCCCTTCGAGAGCGAGTAGCCGGCGAGGCGGTCGGCGACGGCTTCCACGACCGCCGGCGAGAACGGGAACACCGACAGGTGCTTCGCGGTGGCGGCGACGCCGATCAGTGGTCGGCCGTGGAGTTTGAGGGCCGGCATCCCGTAGCTCACGCCATCGACGGCGTCCGGTGCGATGCCCCTGGCGATGCCGATGACGCGCAGCAGCGCGTCCCGTTGCGGCTCCGGCACCTCGGCGAGTGCGTCCTCGATCGAGTCGTTCACGTCGTCACGCTATGCGGCGCGAATCTCGTCGCGGGTGTGGACGGTGGTGATCGGCTCGTCGGCGCCTTCGACGGTGACACTGACGTTGTAGCTACCGGTGATCGTCTTGTACAGGACGATGCCACTTGCGTCGCGCCGACCGAACGTCACGGTGACGCGGTCGCCGGGCTTTAACTCTCCGCGCCGTGCAGCGACAACGGACTCGGTCGCTTCAGGATGCTTGATCGTCATCGGCTCCTCCTCGTGTCCACGATGCGATGCTCAACGTTGTCATCAAGTATGCCTCTGTTACAGCGTCGAGCGCAGAAGTGAATCTGTCCAGTCGGCGACGCGTCACACGGAACGTGTGCATCGTCAGCGAGTGTTCTCCGTGAGCCGCGGCGATCCTCGCCGGGTCGTTATGAGCGATCCCGTTTCGAGCTGTGTTGAGCCACTCGAGTCGTGCGTTCCAATCCGTGGCTCCGCGCACCCCCGGATATGCTGCGGCCAAGCCCGGCCACAAGGTCATCCCGAACCGCCCCCAGTCGCTGCCGATGTTCCCGGGACCGGCGTTACCGGTGTCGAGCTTCCGACCGGCGACAAGCCGGGCCTTCAACGCAGCCCTGACATCGGTGTTCGGCACGTGCCGTGGAGCGCAGATCACATCGCACGCTTCATCGTGAATGTCGCGACAAAAGCCCTGAATCTCGGCCGCGAGGCGAAGGAACAGTGCGTGATTGAGCTCCGTCACGTCGTGTGGACGCCCGGCGAGGCCGCCGGTGACCACAGCGTGGACCCGTTCGAGCCGGTCGAGCGCCGCCCGTCGAGCGGTGCCCCAGCGTGCCAATGCCTGAGATGTCATGGCCCGAGCGTAGGCAGGCTCAGAGCGCGTCGATGCGGGCGCGTGAGAATTGTGCACAAAACCGCCGCTCCCAGCACCTGTGGACAACTTTGACGGGGGAGTGGCTGGTTCCTGCATGCTGCTCGGATGGATTCTGCAGCGGAGTACATCACGGGTCGGGTTCGTGAGCGGGTGCGGTCGGGGAACGATGCGCTGGGTGTGGCCGGCGGGCGGACGGGCGGCGGCGCGCACGACGCTCATGGCGCCGTCGGGCGCATCGTGATCGATGAGGTGCGACGCTACAACGAGCGGGCGATGAGCGGTTCGGGTCCGCTCGTTGCGGATGAAGCGGGGCTGGCGTCCGAGGTGCTGGCATCGGTGGCCGGGTTCGGGGCGTTGCAGGGGTACTTGGATGATCCGTCGATCGAGGAGATCTGGATCAACGAGCCGACGAGGGTGTTCGTGGCCCGCGGCGGTATCCCGGAACTCACCGAGACGGTGCTGACCGAGACCGCCGTCCGGGATCTGGTGGAACGGATGCTGCAGTCCACGGGTCGTCGTGTCGACCTCTCCAGCCCATTCGTGGATGCCTCTCTCCCGGACGGTTCGCGGCTGCACGTCGCGATTCCGGACGTCACAAGACGGCATGTTTCCGTCAACATTCGCAAGTTCTCCGCCCGGGTGCGGGACCTCGGGCATCTCGTGGCCGCCGGATCCCTCAGCTATGACGCCGCGGACTTCCTGCGCCCGAGCGTCCTGGCGGGTGCGAACATCCTCGTCTCCGGCGCCACCCAGGCCGGGAAGACCACACTGCTCAACGCGCTCATCGCGAGCGCGCCACCCGCCGCACGCATTGTGACCGTCGAGGAGACCTTCGAACTCGCCCCGCCGAATCGCGACGTCGTTGCGCTGCAGTGCAGACAACCGAGCCTTGAGGGAACGGGGGAGATCACGCTCCGCAGACTCATCAAGGAAGCCCTGCGGATGCGGCCGGACCGCATCGTCGTGGGGGAGGTGCGGGAAGCCGAGAGCCTCGACCTCCTCATCGCGTTGAACAGCGGGCTTCCCGGCATGTGCAGCATCCATGCGAACACCGGTCGGGACGCCCTCACGAAGCTCTGCACGCTGCCGTTGCTCGCCGGCCGCAACATCGATTCCGCGTTTGTGCTTCCCACGGTCGCGAGCTGCATCGACCTCGTGGTGCACTGCGAACTCGCCAGCACCGGCAGGCGCCAGATCGTCGAAGTCCTCGCCGTGAGCGGCACGACCACCGGCACGCTCATCGAGACCTCGACCCTGTTCGAACGACGGGACGGTGAACTCGTCGCCACCGGCCGGCACCCGATCCGCGATGACAAGTACCGGGCCGTCGGCATCGACCTTGCCGCTCTCCTCGGGTGGGCGGCGCGTTGACCGCCATCGTCTCCGCCGTCTTCGCGGCCGGCGTCCTCCTCGTCGCCAGCCACTGGCTGTGGCCGCGAACCACCGGCATCCGCGGCATTGTGGAGCGGTTCGGCCCGATCGCGGCCCTCCGTGAGACGATGCAGCTCGCCGGTCTGCCCGACCGCTTCTGGGCGCCGTTCCTCGCCGTGAGCGTGCTCGGGGCCGTGCTCGCAGCTGGCGCGGCGCACGGAGCGTGTCAGGTCATGCCGTTGACGTGCACGGTCGGCATCGCCGGGTTGCTCGCGCCCATCGCGATGCTGCGCTCACGCGCCGTCGCCCGACGCCGGATGCAGCGGACGTTGTGGCCCGACGTCGTCGACCACCTCGTGTCCGGCGTCCGGTCCGGACTCGCGCTGCCGGACAGCGTCGCGACCCTCGCGAGCGTCGGGCCGATCGTGCTGCGACCCGCCTTCACCGCCTTCGTCGTCGAGAGCCGGACCACCGGCAACTTCGCCTCCAGTCTCGATTCCTTGAAGCACGCGCTCGCCGATCCCGTGGCCGATCGCATCATCGAGACGCTGCGGATGGCTCGCGATGTGGGCGGCACCGATCTGCCGGCCGTCCTGCAAGCACTCGCAGCCCACCTGCGTGATGACGCGGCGGTCCGTGCCGAGGCGGAGGCGCGGCAGTCGTGGGTGCGGAATGCTGCGCGGCTCGGCGTCGCGTCATCGTGGATCATCCTGCTCCTCCTGGCCTCCCGTCCCGAGACGGCCGAGGCGTACAACTCGCAGCCGGGCGTTGTGCTCATCGTGTCCGGTGCGGTGGTGTCGGTGTTCGCCTACCGGATCATGCTCCGCGTCGGCCGTCTCGACACCGAACGCCGGTGGTTCCGATGAGCGACCTCTCCGGCTGGGCGCTCTGCCTCGGCGCACTGCTCGGGTTGGGACTGTGGTCGCTGGCCCATCTTGTGCCGCCGCTGCGGACGCCTCGGTTGATCGACAGAGTGTGCCCGCATCTCGTGGACGTCTCGGCTGCCGCACGATCCCACGCGCGGAAGCGCACGGCCGACCCGCTGCCAGTGCTCGGCATCCTGCTGTCTCCGGGGGTCGTCCGCCTCGGGCGGCTGCTGAGCGCGATGTTCGGCAACCCGGCTGTGCTCGCGCTCCGGCTGGGGCAGGCGGGAACGCCGGACATCGGCCGGTATCGTCTTGTGCAACTCTGCTGCGGGCTCGTCGGTTTCGTCATCGGCGCCGGGGGAACAATCGGCGGGTACCTCGCCGGAACGCTGCCCGTGGCGCTCGCCGCTGTGGTGCCGATCGTCGCCGCCGTCTGCGGGGTCGCCGTGCGCGACCAGCTGCTGCAACAGGCCGCACGTCGGCGCATCCGCCGCGTCGAGGACGAACTGCCCACGATCCTCGAGTTCTTGAGCCTCAGCCTCGCAGCGGGGGAGGCGATCACCGATGCGATCGCCAGGGTCTCCCGGATCGCAGGCGGCGAACTGAGTGGGGAGTTCCGCACGTTGACGGCCGAAGTCCGTACGGGTGTGCCCTTCACCGTGGCGCTCCGAGCGCTGGACGCACGACTCTCGTGCGTACCGGTCACCAGATGCGCCGATCAGGTCATCGGAGCGCTCGAACGCGGCACGCCCGTCGCAGCGGTGCTCCGCTCGCAGGCGCAAGACAGCCGGGAAGCGGCCAAACGGCGGCTGCTCGAATCGGCCGGCAAAAAAGAGGTCGCGATGCTCGTCCCTGTCAAGTGCTAATTAAAACCTCTTCTCTACCTATGGTGCCCTGTCATTGCCGAGTCAACAGCTACACTGGGGAAAATTTGGCGACGGGAGTGTGGATGTTCCGAGCTGCTTTGCCCACCGGACACCGATGCCAGTGCGGGATGAGCGACGACCAAGAGGTCGAACACAACACATGGGATTTCTCGGTGCCCGAGTTTCGAGCAGAAGCAAAGTTGATGCACGACAACGACCTCGACCCTGAGATGACTGAGACCGAGCACCAGGACTATTGGGCTCAGTTGCGTGGCCTGCTGTGGTCCGCACAGTGCGGGACGCTGAACTTCGGAGGCAAGAACCCGGAGGCGAAGGTAATGGAGCTCCGTGATCACATCATTGAGTTGCGTCCCCTCATGGAAGCCGCGCCGGGGACCGTGTTCGGCAAGACCATGAGGCTCGTGCGGCTGTACTTCGCTGAGCCTGTCCTGCCGATCGCCTCGCTCCTCGCGCTCCACTTGGCTACCAAGCCCAACGGTCCAGACGACGCAGCTGAGCAGAATGCTGCCATTGTGGAGGCTTCGGACAGGGCGGAAGTCTGGCAGGAGGTGTAGCGCTTGTGCGGGCACCTGGTCATGACCACCTGCTATATTCGCCCAAGAGGAGGGCACGCACATGACAGATCTTGAGCAGTGGCTTGGGCCGGTTAGCGACGGCGCGGCACGCAAGAGCTACGCGGCGGACTCCATCTTGAATGCGCAGCGTGGCTTGTTCGCCTCGCTCCGGCGCGCTTTCGACGTCTCTGGGCTCCAGATCGATGCGGTAGCGCGCAAGATGGGCATCGACAGCGATTCTCTCGCTAGCATCCTCGAGGGCTCGGTGAACCTGAACCTCACGGAGCTGAGGCATCTTTCTATTGCTATGGACACCCTCATTTCCTACCGCGTGACGCCACGTCTGTCGACGTACTTCGCGGTGGAAGCATATGACGTCAGTCACCTCGCGGAGCAGATTTGGGACGAGGGCGAGGCGACCGACATCGAGACAGACGCCGCGGAATTGGCCAGACTCGGATGACGAACATCTCGTTCGACTTGCAGCTTCGTCGGATCGACGTCCAAGCAATCCAGCAAGAGGTTGACGACGAAACGCTGGAATGGCGCTCGTTCGTGACGGTGAACAGCAAGCGCGGGTCTGCATTGGTGCTTGCGCGACTGGTCGTGAAGAATCGCGGCGGACGGGCGCAGGGGCTCGGAGTTGCCTTCTTGCCCGAAAAGGATCGCTATCCAGAAGGAACTCTAAGCGAGGCGAACGTCGTCCGCTGGGTTGAAGAGGTGGGGGCAGAGCTTTTGTACGACCTATGCCGCCAAGCCCTCCTCGCGCAGGCCGGAGCGATGAATCTCGAGCTCGACTTGCCCGCAGTCCCCCCCGTCGTTGAGCCGAGCGTCATCCCCGAATAAGTAGCCGCTGGCCGCGGTGATTGCTGTTGAGCTGGTTCCTCTGCCGCGTTACCTCAAGTGCGCCAGTCGTATTCGAGGTAACGCACACGTCGAGCTCGCGTAACGTCAATCTAATGTTCGACCGTCACGGCCACGCCGGCGCTGTCCGCCATCATCTCGACCTGCTTTCGCACAACGAACACCGTCTGCATTAGGTACGACACCTGCGAAAGAATTGCTAGGCGAGTCGGCAGCGAATTCGCGCCCAGGAGCCGGATGAGCTCACGGTGGGCTTCGTCCTCCTTGACTGCGTAGCCGTAGATGTAGCTGTTTGCGAGCTCGGCGTCGGTCACGTCAACGGTTGATGAGTCGTCGTTGGAATCGGATTGGAAGAACCTCATATGTGGCCGGCCGATCTTTTCGGGAGCGAGGCGGCTCTCAACGAATTCAGTCAGACCATCGAGATGGTTTGCGGCTTCGGCTGAGACCAACCGTTGCAGGTGCACCACGATTTTCGGGAGGTAGCTGTCCTCGCTCAATAGTGTGAACACACGCAAGTCGGAGCTACTAACTAGCCTCTTACCGTGAGCAAGCCGAGACCTATTCGCTTCGACGTCAACACGTGGTTGGTGATGCGTGGTGACCCGGTGCTGCCGAAGGCGATCATCGAACGGCGCAAGGATCGACGCGGACAGGATGTGTACTTCGTTCTATCGTGGGACCTCGACCCGGGGAAACGAGTCCTCATGGGGTCGAAGCCGTCGCTGGAAGAAGCCGACACGTTGTGCTGTACGACGTACCGCAGAGCGGACTGGTCGACGGACCGCCGAACCACCCAAGAACCGGTGACTGGAATGACGAAACAGCCCCTCTTCATCCCGTGAAGGATGAAGAGGGGCTGAGGGCAGGTCAGTGGCGGTTTGCTTCGTGCTTGGTGAGGTGGGTTGCACCGATAGTGGCAGCCACGATGGAGGGAACGAGGATCAAAACACTCACTCCATGGTGAGTGACGAGCCAATAGCAGAGGGCGCCAGAGAGCACACCTGAGAGGCAGAGCAGGAGGCTGGCTACGTCTAACCGGCGGCGCGAGTGGTGTCTGTTAGTCGTCGTCACCCGCTGCCCTCCTGTGATCCTCCACGCGGAGCACTGTCCATGTGGTCCGCTTTTGGCCGTTCTTGATGGTCGTGTCGATGCGAATCTTCAGTTTGAAAATATCACCCTTGCGGATAGCAAGTCCCCCTGCAACGCGGGCGAGGAACGCCTTGTCTTCGACGGTCGCCGCTCGGGTACCGCTCTTCGTCTTGACTCTCCACCGCGTGGAGTCATCAAAATCGATCGCTGACATCTGAGCCTCGATGTCGACGGTATCCGACTTCTCGTCGATGTCGTCATCTGGTTTCACCGCATCATAATCGGGCCGCGAAAGAACGAACAGCTCTTTGTCCGGTTCTGCCGCTGTCGGCGCGCTCGCAACGTCCAGCGATGTTACTCGTGAGTCGCTGAGAGGCGCCATGATCTGTCGCAGCTGCTTCTTACGACGTCGGTCGCGCTTCTGTAGCTCGTCCCACGCCTCAACTGGAATTTCCTCAGCGCTGTTGTCTTGCCAAGTCACCTTGACATTGCCATTTGCCAGGTGGTCGAAGTTTTGCACTTCGGCGCGGGCAGACTTGGTGGACCACCAGATCACCTGAGCAAGGGACGGTACGCCGAGGCCAGTACCGACAGCAGCAGCAAGCTCCCAGTTCTCCTGAACGACCCGGACAACTTCCATGAGGAACGATCCCTCTTGAGCCGGTCTTACGAGCACCTCGGAATTCGCCGGCCCCTCGTCATTGAACACGCCCGCTTTGTCGAAATCGCTCGCTAGCCCCACGAGTCCCTGCAGAACCTCAGCGACGTGAGACGCGCGAAGCTCGTGAAGGTCGGAACCGTCCTCTCCTTTCCCAACGAAGCGAAGTGTCAGGGAATCTACGATGACGTTAGTCGGGTCTTTAGGCATGAGAAGAAACCTACATGTGATTTGGCGAAATAAGTCGGTCATCCATATCTGCTCTCTAATTTCCGTCAGGCTTCAGCCCCGTCTGAACTCACCCGAAGGTGAGCCCAGACGGGGCTGAGCGCTAGATCCGTCGTGAGCCCGCGCGGGAGCGATCCGACTCAGCACTCAGGGCGTCGTGGACGACAATCTGTGCTTCACCGTTCGCCATCTGTCGCATAACACCGAACAACTTCCCGTCCATCATGATCGGGCGGTCGCCCATCGTCGGAGAGACGTTGATCGTCTGAGCCATCGACGAGCTGGCGTACTGGGGAGCAGAAACGACGGCACCGGAACCGAACCCTTGAGCACCGAGACGACGCCCGGTCTCCTGCCAGATGTTCAACGACCGGACACGCTTCGACGGCGACAAAGGGATGTACGCCTCACCACCCGTTTCCGGTTCAGCCCACACCCGCCACGAACCAGCCGGCGCGATCTGCGCCACATGGTTCTCACGAGTGCCACCATCGGCGTAGAAGTCGAGGGTGCCACCGTTCGCCATGCCACTCCCGCTACCTCCGCCACCGAGGACAGGCAGCGACAAGAACACATCGCGCAACTTCCCGATGGCGGCCTGCAGGTCCTGCAGCTTGGCTTTGGCGTCCTCTGCGCCCAGGAGAGTGACTTGCGTCTGAATCGCAGTGGGCGTCGCGATGAGACGGTCGGCGTAAGCAGAAGCCGCCTCAGCGCTATCCCCAAGCGCGATCCGAGTATCGATGATTCGCTGACGGCCCTCATTGAGACGGGCGGCGATCGCTTCCGTCGAGCCACCCACTGCAGCAATCGCGCCGGCGGAATCGTTCGCTGAGGACGCCACAGCGAGCATGGCATCGCTGGTGCTGCGGCCCTGATCGGTGAGCTGGTTGAGACTTCCGCCGCCCTCATCCATCAGCGCCTTGAGCGCGTCGAGCGAGTCATAGAACGAGTTCGTGGACTTCTCGACATCGAACTGAGCGGACCCGAAACCGCGGATCTGCTTCGCCAGTTCGTCGATCGCCTCGTTCGTATCAACCGCCACCCCCGCGATCTCCTCCAGAGACTTCTTCGGCGCCTCAGCGGCCGGTCCAAGCTTCCCGAGTGCGATCGCGAGGATGTTGTTCTTGTCCGCGGCAAGTCCCGCGCTCGTGGCCTGAGCGGTGAGCGCTGCGAGCAGTTCCGGCGATTCGGAAATCAGCTGGTAGAGCTCGTCTCGCGTGAGCTTCCCTTCCTCCTTGATCCGGCTGAGGTTCGCGGCGACGGTCGGCATGCCTCCCGAGCCTGCGAGTGCTGCCATCTCCTTGCCGAGCTTTCCCCAGCCGTCGGCGAAGTCATCGAGCTCGTTCACCATCGGGTCGAGCGTCTTGAGAGCCTCGCCGAAGAAGTCCTTGCTGTAGTGGGCGCTCTCGGCGAGGACATCCTTGAGTCGTCCCATGTCCTCGATGAACGGCTTGTAGTCCGGCATCGCGGCGGAGCCCTTATTGGTCAAGGTCTTCGCGAACACATCGGCCGCGCTGGTCGACGTCGTGAGCGCGTTCGCGAGTTCTTCCGACGAGACAGCGGCGCTCTCTACAGCCGTCTGCCACGCATCGAGGAGAACGATCGCGGTGGAGACGGTAGCGACAGCACCGAGGGCCTTCGAAACCCCGCCGATGATGCGCCCTGTTGCCTGCGCCCTCGGCCCGAGCTCTTCCAGCGCGAGACGGAACTCGGCGACCTTGGGCACCATGGTGAGGAAGGTGCCGCCAGCGAGTGCTGTCGCAGCGACGACGCCGCCAATTCCCAGAACCGCGCCCTGCACCGGCCCGGGCAGATTCCCGTATGCGTCGACCACGGCAGTAACGGCCTGGACCATCCCGCGAAGCATGTCGTTGGCCGCACTGCCACTCTTGATCAGGACAGTGTCGAAGGATCCGCCAAGCTTCTCCACGTCGCCGGCAAGGTTGTTCAGCCGGTCCGCTGCGACCTTGGCCGCGTACCCGGAATCGTTCGTCTGGTCGATGTACTTCTGGATCCCATCAGCACCCTCGCTGTACAACACGCTCGCAGCACGCACAGCATCGGAACCGAAGATGATCTGCAACGACGCGTTCCGCTGCTCCGGAGTCAGCTTCGACAGAGCCGCCTGATACTTCCCAGCAACCGTCGTGATGCCGACGAACTGACCATTCGCGTCATACGCTTCGACGTTCAGGCGTTTGATCTCGTCAGCAGCTTCCTTCGACTGAGGAGTCAGGCGCTGCAGCATCGTCTTCAACGACGTACCAGCGTCAGAACCGATCAGACCCTGGTCGGCGAACGCAGCAAGCACGCCAGTGGTGTCCTCGATCGACAGACCCGTCTGATGCGCCACAAGAGCCGCCTGAGCAAGCGCCTGAGCGAGATCATCGACGTCACCAGCAGCCTTACCGGCACCGGCAGCGAGCAGGTCAGCGACGTGCGGGATGTCCCCGCCGGCGAGACCGAACTGCTTCATCGACACCGATGCGATCTCAGCCGCGCGAGCAACATCCAACTGACCTGCAGACGCCAGAGACAGCGCACCCTTCAGCCCGCCGGAGAGGATCTGCTGCGTCGTGAGGCCGTTCTTCCCGAGCTCCTCGATCGCGTTCGCGGCCTCCGTAGCCGTGAACACCGTCGATGCACCCGCATCCAAGGCCGCCGCACGCAGCAGGTCCATGTTCGACGCAGACTCCTGCGTCGCGGCCTGCACGTTCGACATCGCCTGGTCGAACTCGGCGAACTTCGCCACCGCGATACCGACGGCGACGCCTGCAACGGTGCCAACGGTGAGCAGCGATCGTCCGAGGATGTCGAACGCGTCCTTCTTCTGCGCCAGCTTCTCCGCCTCAGTACCCGTCTCACGGGTTGACTGAGCCGCTTTCTCCATGCCGGCGATGTATTGCGCTACGTGCGCGGTGAGCGTGACCTTGACAGTCCGATCAGCCATTCCTACTTCTCGTTCCTGCCACCGGATATGAGAGTTTGGTGTTCAGTTGTCGACGCGGAGCGCGTCGTGAAACGACCGAAACCCGGTGCCCCCACGCGGAGAAACCGGATTTGGCCCTGATGCTTCTGTGCCCTGCGAGGGCTCAGTTTGTGGAAAAAAAAGACGGGGAGAGATATCGCCTAGCCCCGGAGGTCCATCTATTCGAGGGGTGGGGGTACCCCGGGGTGGGGTCTCATTCGTCCGTTGTGGGCCTCGATCGAGCACTCGAGAGGACTTGCTTGGTCGTGCTCGTCATGCCCTACAGCTCACCCGCTGTGCGCCCGCTCAGACGACGTGCACGCTGCGTGTGCGCAACGCTTGGTCGAGCGCACCTTGTGGGTTGTACTGATCGGTGAAGCCGCCGCTGATGCTGATGGTGACCTGGGTTGCTGCGGTCACGACGATGGTTGTGTTGTTGTCGATGACGAGTGGGCCGCCGCGTCGGCTGATGAGTGCGGCTGCGGCGAGGAACAGTGTTCGTCCTTCCTCTTCCGGGAGTTCGATGGTGCGCTCGTTGATCGTGACGATGCTGGTCAGGCCCTCGTTGGTCGACTGCGTTCGTTGTGGGTTCATGTGGTCCTTGCTGTGTGGATATGGAAAGGGCCGGCACCGTGTGAGGGTGCCGGCCCGAGTCGCCGGTGCTGGGGTGTCAGCCGAAGTAGGCGTAGTGCATGGCTCGTTCGAAGTTGTTGGTCTGCTCTTCGCGGATGTTGACGAGGTCCTTCGCTGCTTCGGTTGCGTCGGGCTTCTCGTCGGCGAAGAGGTTGACGGCTTTGGCCCATCGCGCTTCGAGTGCTCGGCGGAAGACGGCGTATGCGAGGGTGTCGTCGTTGTTGCGGAGGGCGCGGGCGATGATGCGTTCGGCTTCGTCTGCGTCAGAGATCTTCTCTGCCCGGTCTTGTGCGTCACGGAACGCGATGATGTCGGATCCAGTGTGGCCGGCCTTCGCGTCGAGGGCCTTCTCGATCTCTTTGGCCTTGTCGGCGACAAGCGCCTTCTCCTTCTCGCGGAGATCCCGCAGCTTGGTCTTTGCCGTCTCCGTGTTGGTCTTCGTCAGTTCGTCCTTGTACGCATCTGTGAAGTTGGGGTCGCGACTGATGCGCTGGGCTTCCTCGGAGTGGAAGGTCTGTGCGCGTGCCGCTTCCTGACGGACGGTGCTGATCTGGGCCTTGAGGTAGTCGAGTGACATGGTGTCTCCTTCTTTCGCGCATGGCGAGGGTTCTGGTGTGGGCGTGTGGTCTGCCCTGCTGTGGTGGTTCCAGCTGTTTCTAGGTTCGCGGGACTGCCGCCGACTGCCGCGGTTAGGTGCCGTTGACGGCAGTCCCTGCGTTCACTGGTTCTTGTAGTGCTGGATGGAAGCGCGGCTGATCTGCCAGCGGCCGTCGACGAGTTCCCCGTCGAGGCGCCCCTTCTCACAGGCGTCTCTCACGCCTCGAGGGGTGAGCTGTAGCTGTGTTGCCGCCTGACGCGTGGTGAGCATCGTGGGCCGCTCTACCGTCTCCGCTGAGATGATGGTTGACGATCCGGCCCTGTACGAGAGGGCGGCACGGTGGAGGCTGTTGAGGACGTGGTACACCTCCACGTCGCGCATGTCTCTGGCGTTGAGCCTGAGCTCGTCGAGCTTGATCCGCTGTTTCAGGTAGGCGGCGACTCGAGCAGGCACGATCACGACTGGGCCCTCTTCGCCGTGGAGGTAAGAGTCAGGCGCCTTCATCTCGCTCACCTCCCTGGGTTGGGGCAGCGATGTCGAGGGCGCGGCAGAGCATCACGAATCGTGTGAAGCCTTTCGTGTAGAACGGCATCAAGCTGATGTTGCCTTCGGTCATGACGAACGACGACCAGAGTCGAGCCGCTGCCAAACACACCTCGCGGACGTACAGGGGCTCGGCGGTCTCACGCAGGTTGTACACGCTCTGCAGGTTGTTGCCTGGAGCAAGAGGCGTCATGATCTCGACGCACACAGCACGGACGTCCTGCTCGAAGAGATCCCCGATGAAGAGTGTCCGTTCACCCTGCGGACCGATGATCTCGTAGTCGTCGAACTGGGAGCTCATGTGGTGTCCTGTCTAGTCGTCGATCGTGTTCCCCATCTGCGTCCCGCCCAGATGCCACCGGCTGGGCGCTCTGCCGCCGCATAGTCGCGGCAGAGCGCCATCAACGGGCACCTATGACAGATGTAGGCGACGGACTCGGTTGGTTGGTCGTCGAGGATGAACCGGCCGTCGTCCTGACATTCCGGGTCGGTGAGCCGCATTGCATCCTGTAGCGCGGCGAAAGCCGCTTGTGTGCCCTTCACAGCGACGCCCCCGGGTCGCAGTTGGGGTGAGTTGCGGTTGACCCCAAAGCCGGATGCATGGGGTTGCGGCAAGTGGCGCAGGTCCTTCCAGGTGAGTCAAATGACTCACCTGTCCCAATTGGGACAGGTGGCGTAAACCCGCCACCTGCTGACGAGCCAGGTGTAAAGCTCTTTACACCTGAGGAATTTTCCTCACCTGTGTCATTTGACACAGGTGCAGGTGTTAGATCTCTAACAGGTGCCGGGTTACCGGAGTTACTGTCGTTACCGACTTCCGGGAGCACGGGGGAGGCGAGGTAGCGGTCCCACGCGTCAGCGAAGTGACTGCGCTGATACCCCTTCACGGCGTGCCCATCGACCTTCAACGTGTTGTTCGTCGGGATCTCATACTTCGCTAGTGTGCGAGCGAGGAAACGGGAGTCGATCGCTTCGCCCTTGATATTTCCCCACGGGGATGTCTCGAGGCCGTGCAACCGCGCAAGCAACTCGTTGGTGCTGAGTCGGTCGTCGTTGAACATGACGTCGCGGATGTCCGAGAGCAACTTGATGCCGAGAGTCGCAGGCTTCTTCTTCGCGTCGGCGACCATCATCACCGCAGCGTCCCGAGCTGTTGTCGGCCAGTGCCCGCCGGCAGCGTCCGCGATAGCGAGGATAGGTTCCCAGATGTCAGCGTCGCGATCCTCGATTCCTTCAGGGAGGTCAGGCCATGCGTTCGACACCTCCGTCCTGACGGTTGCTGTCGCGTTAGCGAGGCGCTCGGTGAGAGATCGTGCTTGGGGTTCGTTTACTCGTCTCCTGTACGGTTCCACGACCCGCCCGTGCTTTCGTCGTTTCATGTTGACGACGATCGACCGGGTCATCAGTGTGTCGGGAAGTTGGTTCAGGCCAGCAAGGGCGACCGCACAGTACGACGGCCATTCCTCCGTGACGATCTCCTTCCCCCGGATCGCCGCTCGTCCGGCTGTTGCTCCCTTTCTGTATCCAGAGTTGAGGAGACCACGGAGGTCTTCGTTTCCGTCTGACCTACTTCCGCTGAACACCGCATCGATCTCGTCCATCAGCAAGGTGGGCAGTCCGGCTTCGTCTGAGATCTTCCGGAACACGTACGCCACCGAAGCGTTCACCGACAGCACTGGCCGAGGGACGAGAGCTTCGGTGAGCTCCATGCATCGGCTCTTGCCGCTACCCGGCTCGGGGGAGAGGAAGGCAAGACGAGGGGTGTTCTCGAAGGAGTCCACTAAGTGGGCGTGCGCGATCCACAGCGTGTGTGCTGTAGAAGATTCGGGGGAGGGGTAGGCGATGAATCGTTCCAGGAACACCTTCACCTCATCAAGGAGGTCAGAGAAACGAACGCCCCCGTCTTCGCCAGAATCGGTAACTGCGGTAACGAAGGTAACTGGTGCGCTCATCGTGGCCCTCCTGCAGTAGCGGCCGCGACTACAACGTTCAGTACGTCTAGCTCGGTCACGAGGGCGCCTGCCTGGTCTGCAGTATCCAAAGCTTCGTCGATTCGACGCTGCTTCATCTCGGAGAGCTGCTTCCCTGGGTTCATAGCGGACTCGTAGTAGCGATCGCGATCCGCCAGAGCCCTCGTGAGCGCCGGCTGTAGCGAACGACTGCCTTCAGCAAATGCGAAGTGCCACCATGCAGCGAGAGCCGGTGTCAGCTGCCACAGCTGAACGGTTCCGTCCATCAAGCGCCACAGGGTTGCCTCGAGTTCTGATTCAACCGATGCGCCGATCAGTTTCGGGGTCTGGTGCATTGCGCGTGGGAGAATTGAGGTGTCGTCCCGCCCCTCAGCGAGATTTTCGGCCGTCTGGTTGCCCGCCAGGCGGCTTTCTCGTGTGGCGTTCATCGCGTACCCCGCTTCAAGGCCACGATGTCTCCCCGGGAGAGGTTCGTAGAACGAATCGCTCCCGCGTCGAGTCCCATGCGATCAAACGCATCGACGTTGAATGCCGCAATCTCTCCGGTTGGATCGGCGTGAGACATGCAGTAGCTCAGAAGCTCTGCAGCGGTTGCGATGGTTCCGCCTCGACGGATATGGGCGCGCACTACGCGTGAGCATTTGGAGGGAGAAAACTCAAGCCCGTTTTCTGCCGCAGACTCGACTGCGCGACGGATGAGCTTGTCGACCGAGGAGGTCTGGCTTCCCTGTTCGTGCTTCCAGGTGCCGGTCGCGTTGATGGTGTTCAAGAAGCACCACCGCCCATGGGGCGAAGCAGAGCAGCGATTCGATCGCGTTGCTCTGGACTCAGCGGAGGAGCCTCGGCCACGATGCGCCGAATGTATTCTTCGGCACGCGCGGCCTTGAGGTTTGTGCGAGCTGCCGCGAGATCGGGATCGTCAGCGGGGCGTGAGCGGGAAAGAGACGCGACTTTGGCGCGTTCAATGGTCCAAGACAAGAAAAGCCTCCGAGCAGGGGAAAGCTTCCTCTGCTGAGAGGCTGGTGTTGCCGTAGAACGCGGCAACTCGTCTTGGTGCTACTTCAGGATAGCAGCTAGGTGGGATAGCTCGATCGTTGTCACTTGGGCGTGTCGCAATCGATCGAGCACGAGATCGAGTTTCTCAGCGCGCGCTGGAACTTCTAGCGTGCAAAGTCGGCAGTACAGCCTTATTCGACGCCGACCGCCCAGAAGGAACTCACGTTCTCGTTCTACGCCATGCTTGCTGTCGTCATGAGCTTCATCGTCGATGAGGCTCGCAGAGTGAATTCCGGCGCCCCAATCTGTGAGATCGCCTCGGGGCTGGCGTCTTGTGCTGACCGGCAGAGTTGTCCACGCGTAGTGGTGCGCCATGTACGACGAGCTCTGCTTAGACAGCCCGGGAGCGAACTGGACGATGCGAACCACTCGTCCTTCATGACTTGACTCGCTGCACTCTACAGAGATGACGAATGACTCTGCGGCGTCGGCTTCCTCTAAGGGCATCTGGCTATTCTCCTCGGTTGCTTGCGGCGCCCCTCACAGGGAACGACTGCGGACGTGTTGGAGGGCGGCTCACGGGAGCCGCCTGCGCAGGAGGTGTCCGACTGGAGTAATTCTCCAGTCGGACTCAGCCTCCCCGAACCTGCGCCTGGCCACTACCGAAGAGTTTGCGTGCCCATAAGAATGCTCTCCGCCTCGGTAATGATGCTCGGATGCGGGTCACGGAAACGGGTAGCCTCAGCCACCGCACGGATCTGATCCTCGGCGATGTGGAGATATTTTTCTGTGGTGGCGATCGACGCGTGGCCCAAGAACTCTTGCACTCCGCGCATGTCCTTCGTCCCGTTGTAGGCAGCCGTAGCCGCAGCGTGACGCAATGAGTGAGGGTTGGTCCCTATCGCAGAGGAGATATGGCGCCAGACAGTCGTCTTGCTCAGATGCGCTACCGGCTGACCTCGATACGGCCGCAGGGGAGAGGGGAAGTAGTAGCCGTGTGGCTGTGCCTCCTCAAGCCAGAGGAGCGCCCTGAGCAAGTCCGCGTTGATTGGTACCGTCCGCAGGTGCCCGCCCTTGCCTGTGACCCGGAGCAGGGTGCCCTGCCGATGGCTCATGTGCAGGGTAGCGATTTCTTCCAACCGCAGGGCGCCCATCCTCCCGAGCAGGACCATCGCTTGCACCGGTCGCGAGGCGGTCTCGAGCCCAGCCATCACCGCTTCATCCGACGCGATTCGTCCCATCGATCGCGGAACTTTCACTGGATCAAGTAGTGCGGCCGGGTCGACTATGACAAGGTTCTTTCGCTGCGCGAACTTATAGAACGCTCGCCAGGAGGACTGTTCTGTCCTCAACGAGGCCATTCCCACCTCGCCCCACCGTTCAGCGAGTGTGCGTTCGAGATCATCTACGCCTACAGACAACAGGTCGGGAAAGCGGCGATGAAGATGCTCGATGTGATGCAGCCTGATCCGGACGGTTCCGAGCGATTTCCCTGTCGCCAGCATGGCTTGCTTGAACCCGATCATCAGCTCGCGGAACCGATTCTCTTCCGGCCAGTCGTCCCGCTCGACCACATTGGGGCAAAACGCGCTCATGCTTGCACCAATTCGAACGTAGAGAGTGCGGAGCAGTCGGAACGGCCTCCGACAAGTCGATACAGCCCAACGTAAGTGCTCTGCGAGCTCCTATCGCCGTTCTCGAACACGTCGTTGTACCAAGTGTCTCCGGGCTGCGGGTTGCGTGCAGCCTCGGTGTCGAGGTGGTCCCAGGAGTGCTTGGGAACGCACTGCATTCCCAAGTGCCCTGACATGGTGAAGACGTGGAAGAGGTCCGTCTCTATTGTGCTGACCTTCCGGTCGACGATCTCGATGGTGGGCGGCGGGTCAGCCAGGATTTGCGCGAACCTCTCTGAAGCGAGTCGGAACGCGCTCGCGGCGTCGAGAGCGCTCACGACGGACGGTACCTCGACTGACTCGTTGTCGGCGATGCAGACCCGGAGCATGACCTTTCCCTGGATGACCGAACCGTTCACATATTCATCGTCACGAACGATGTAGGCGGCGGTCGTCTCGTCTCCCGTGATGTTGGCGCTCACCCATGTGGCGAAGGGGTTGCCATCTCTCGTGATCGACGACGTGGTATCGCTTCTCTCGACGTCGGCCCAGTTCGGGACAGTCCAGATTCTTTCGATGGCGGTGCCGTTAGAATTGTTCGTGTTCATGATGTCGCTCCTCGTGTGAGTGTGTTGTGGACTTGCCCTCGGACTGTTGGCGCAGTCACGGGGGCGTTTTGTTTCAGGTGGGAAGGCATTTCCCACCTGAGCTCAAATCGATGGCTAGGTGCGCCACACGATCGAGACGTCTTCCGGGTCAAAGCGTCGGCCGCTCCCTGACGGTTGGATGGTGACTGTCAAGAGCGATTCGACGACCTCGCGTTGGGCTGCGATCGGCATGGCCTCCCATTTGGCCCGGACATCACCGCCGGCGAGATTGGCGATGACAGTCCGCGGTTGGGCTGCTCTCAACAGTCGCTCAAGCTGCACACGCTCGTCTCTGAGCCTGCTCGTGATCCGCTTCAGCTGCGTGGCGGTGATCTCGTCAGCTGCGAACTGATCGGCGACGATGTCGAGCTTCGCGTCGAGCGCCGAGAGCTGAGATCTGTGCTCGTCTGCGGCAGCGGTATCGGTATGTGCGAAGAGATCGAGTGCATCAGCCCGTGACAGTCGAGCGATAAGGATCTCCGAAACGAGTTCATCGACCGGTGCTTGTTTGCGTCGTACCTTGAAGCACTCTGAGCAGTTGTAGGAGGGCTCCTGCCGCTTCGAATTGCCCGTCTGCGTACTCACTACGGTTCGACCGATCTGACGCCGCATGGGACCACCACATAGTCCGCAGATCGCGAGTCCGCTGAGGAGGTACTTGAAACCCGGTCCAACATGGTTCGAGCGACGCGATGGGTCCGTCAGAAGCGCGACGAGCTGATCGTGAGTCTCAGAAGAGTAGATCGGTTCGGTGGTCGACTTACCGATGACCTGTCCTTGGTACTGCCGGAGGCCAGCATTTGTCGGCCGAGTGAGGATCTGGCGAAGGATCGTGGAGTTCCACATGGGCGCCTGCGGGCCATGGATGCCTCGAGCGTTGAAGTCGTTGACGATGGAGCGCAGAGACTCGTGGGCGAGTACGCGTCTTGCTGCTTCACGCACAACTACGGCCTGCTCTTCGTCGACGACATCCCGACGGACAGTTGCAACCGAGTCGCCATCGGCATCGAGGATCCGTTTGAAGCCGTACGGGCTGTAGCCGTGCGGTTCACCCTTCTCGGCTTTCTCCTGAAACTTTCGCTTGAGCCGGCGGGACATGCTCTCAACCTCCCGTCGCGCGACCGTGCCCTTGATTCGAGCCATCATTCGTCCGTCTGGTGTGGAGATGTCGATATCACCACCGACGTTCGCGAGGGCGAGCCCGTGGTTGTTCGCCATGTCGATGACGTCCTCGAGCTCGCGGGGGGTGCGTGTGAGCCGGTCTACATCCCAGACGATGATCGCGTTGATGTGGCCAGCCTTGATGTCCGTCACCATGCGGTCGTAGGCGGGGCGTTTCTTGGAGCGAGTCGCGCTGACGTCGTTGTCCGTATAGACGCCCACGACGTCCCACCCGTGACGTTCAGCCTCACGGCGGCAGTCCTGCTCCTGACGTTTCACGCCGAGCTCGGTACCTTCCGTGTCTTTGCTGATCCGTGCGTAGATTCCAGCTCTCATAGAAGGAGGTTATAACTCCCTGCCGACACCGCTCGTCTTCCTCATCCTCCCGTTGTCGATCGTGATCGCCGTCTTCCCCGGCGTCTTCGTCCTCCGTACCGGCTTCTGAGCATCGAAGCTTCAGAAAGGAATCATCATGCAGATTCACGTTCCAGCCTCCTCCAGGACCACTTGGCCCATGGCGCCCATCGCCTGGATCTCGGCCGCAGGCTCGGTGGTGATGTTCGCGGTCATCGTGTGGTGCCGCGACCCTCTTCGCGCCGTGCAGCGTCGCCTCCGTCGGATCGTGCCTGCACGCGTGCGCGAGGAACGCGGCGATGTGCCGGGCTGGGTGCTGATCACCCTGATGACGGCTGCGTTGGTGATCCTGATCTGGGGCCTGGCGGGACCAGCGCTGTCGAAACTCTTCGAGCAGGCGATCGACAAAGTGGGCAAGGTCGGATGAGGCGTCGCCTCTGCGCCAAGCCGATGCGACAACCGTCGTGTAAACACACGCGGTTGACGGACGAGACCGGATCGGCCGTGGTCGAGTTCGTGCTCGTCGCGGCGCTGCTCACCGTCCTCACGGTGTCGGTCCTGCAACTGGGCCTGGCGCTGCACCTCCGGAACACCCTGATCGATGCTGCGGCGGAAGGCGCCAGGTTCTCGGCGCTCGCCGACACCCGGCTGGTCGACGGTGAGGAACGCACCCGTCAGCTCATCGAGGTCGCGGTGGGGAGTGGATTCGCGAACTCGATCGAGGCACATGAGCGAGACCTCGCCGGACAGCGGACGGTCGTGGTCACGGTCAGAGCGCCATTGCCGGTGATCGGCCTCGTGGGTTTCGACGGCCTCTTGGAGGTGAGCGGTCGTGCTGCTGTGGAGACGCTGGGGTGAGCGTCGACTCCAGTCCGACCGTGGTTCGGCATCACTCGAGTTCTTGGGCGTCGGACTGCTCCTGCTGCTGCCGACGGTCTACCTCATCCTCGTGATGGCCGCCTTGCAGGGTGCGGCGCTCGCCGCAGAGGGTGCAGCGAGGCACGCCGCGCGGATGTATGCCGTCTCACCGGATGACGCGACGGGTCGCGAACGTGCCGAACGCGCAATCGCCTTCGGTCTGGAGGATTTCGGGATCCACCGATCGACCGCGACGGTCGGTGTGGAGTGCAGACCTCGACCCGCCTCCTGTCTGACGAGAGCTGGCACCATCACGGTCGTCGTCCGCGTCGAGGTCGTCCTGCCGCTGCTGCCAGAGGTCGTCGCCGTCCGATCGCGAGGCACGGTGCCGGTCGAGGCGTCGGCCACGGCACCGGTCTCACGGCTGTGGGGCTCGGAATGAAGCGGATCCTTGCCGGGTGCAGGCGGGACGACGGTTCCACCTTGGTGCTTACGATCGGCTACGCGACCCTCGCGCTGGTGCTCGTCCTGCTCGTCACGGCCGCGACGTCCCTCTATCTCGAACGCAAACGGCTCCTGGCGCTCGCCGATTCGGTCGCGCTCGTCGGAGCGGAATCGTTCTCCCTCACCGAGGTGATCCGCGATGGCGACGGCCTGCACCCGGCACTCACCGACACAGGTGTCGCCGCGGCGTCCGCTCGGTTCCTCCGCACCTACAGTGGGGACTCACTCGTGTCAGTGCGGTTGGAGCACGCCCGTTCAGTCGACGGACGCAGCGCCAGGGTGACGCTCTCCTCGGAGTGGTCGCCGCCGGTGTTGACGCTGTTCGTGCCGACATTGCTGCGGATCGAGGCGACGAGCACAGCGCGCAGCGTGTTCTGGTGAGGGCGGACGAAGAGGCGCACGCCCGGATTCGTGCTGCATCAGGGGAACGGTCTGGTGCCCTTGTCGACGAAGCGCGGGATGTAGCGGAAGAGCATCCAAGCCCCGATGAGGCCTATGCCGCCGATGGTGCCGGCTGCGAGGGAGATCGAGGCGACGGCGGTGATGCCGGACATCGCGAGCGGGGCTGCCGCAGTGCCCGCGTCGCCGAGGAACCGGTACGCGCCGAGGAAGGCCGCCGGGCTCGCCTGCGGGGCGAGGTCTGCGCCGAGTGTCATCAGAATGCCGCTGCCGACGCCGTTCGCGAGGGACAGGAACATCGTGACGGCGATGAACCACACCACCGATCCGGGGAGGTCGTGGGTGAACGCCAGAGCGATGAAGCCCAGGCCGAGGCCGATCATCGACGGGACCGCGCTCCAGATCCGGCCGAACCGGTCCATGATCTGGCCGCTCGCGTAGAAGAGCGCAAAATCGACCGCGCCGCCGATGCCGATGATGAGTGCCGTGTTCGCCTCTGAGACGCCGATGCTGACCGCCCACAGCGGCAGGATCACCGAGCGGCACGATCGGAGCGCGCCCACGAGCGCGCCGCCTGTTCCCATCCGGAGCAGCACTGCCCGATAGTTCCAGATGGTGCGGAACAACCCCTCGGACTCTTCTGCCGCGAGTTCCTCGCCCTCGCTGCGGTTGGCGCCGTCGGCTCCCTTGACCGTCTGCGCCTCGCCGAACATCGCCGCAGGATCGGGGAGCACCAGCAGGGTCACGGCCGCCGCAGCACAGCAGAGGACCATGACCCACAGCGCCGACTGCGAGGTGCCCGTGACGTGGATGATCCCGGCAGCGATGAACGGGCCGATGAACCACCCGCAGCGGAACACGCCGCCGAGCGAGGAGAGGGCGCGCGCACGGTAGTGCTTGGGTACGTACGTCGTCATAAACGCGTGGCGGGCGAGCCCGAACACGGCCGTCGCCAGGCCGATGCAGAAGATCCCGAGGCCCAACATGAACGGATTGGGGGCGACTGCGGAGGTCGCGACCCCGATCACCGCGAGCAGCGAGGCCCACATCATCGCGAACCGTTCACCGATCCGGCTGACGACCCACCCGGCAGGGATGTCGCCGACCAGCTCGCCGAGCATGATCATCGAGGAGATCACACCGGCGACGGCTAGCGACGCGCCGAGGTTCCCGGCGACGGCCGGGATGATCGGGATGATCGCGCCCTCACCGACCGAGAACAGCAGTGTGGGGAGGAAGACGGCTACGGCGACGGCGCGGATGTTGAAGGGGCGGTCTGGCGAGGTCATCGCTTTTGATCGTACGCCCGCATGGGGCCCGGTCCCGCCACGTGCGCGCACGGTAGGCTGGTGACCAAATGTTTGACTTGGACCTCTCCTCACAGATCTCGCACCTCCGCTCGACGTTCGACGACATCCGGACGGTGGTCGGAGTCGACCGCCTCGAAGCCGAGATCGCCGACCTGAGCGAACAGGCCGGGGCCCCAGACCTCTGGGACGACACGGCGCACGCGCAGAAGGTGACGAGCGCGCTCAGCCACCGTCAGTCGGAGCTCGCACGCATCACGAGCATCGCGAACCGTCTCGACGACCTCGAAGTGCTCATCGAGCTGGCCGTCGGAGAAGAGGACGAGGAGTCGGCAGAGGAAGCGCGAGCAGAGCTCATCGCCCTGCAGAAGACCCTCGGCGACCTCGAAGTGCAGACGCTCCTGAACGGCGAGTACGACCCGCGCCCAGCCGTCGTGACGATCCGCGCCGGCGCCGGCGGTGTCGACGCGGCGGACTTCGCGGACATGCTCTTCCGCATGTACCTCCGATGGGCTGAGCAGCACAAATACCCCGTGACGGTCATGGACACGAGCTATGCGGAAGAGGCCGGCATCAAGTCGGCAACCTTCGAGGTCGACGCGCCGTACGCGTTCGGCACGCTCAGCGTCGAAGCCGGCACCCACCGCCTCGTGCGCATGAGCCCCTTCGGTGCGGCCGGCAAGCGCCAGACGAGCTTCGCAGCGGTGGAAGTCATCCCGCTCATGGAGGAGACCGAGATCGTCGAGATCCCGGAATCCGACATCCGCGTGGACGTCTTCCGGTCGAGCGGCCCAGGCGGCCAGTCGGTCAACACCACCGACTCCGCCGTCCGCATCACCCACCTCCCAACGGGCACGGTCGTCTCGATGCAGAACGAGAAGAGCCAGATCCAGAACCGTGCGGCGGCCATGCGCGTGCTGCAGTCGCGACTCCTCCTCATCCAGAAGGAACAGGAGGCCGCCACGAAGAAGGAACTCGCCGGCAACATCACGGCCAGCTGGGGCGACCAGATGCGTTCCTACGTCCTCGCGCCGTACCAGATGGTCAAGGACCTCCGCACCGAGCACGAGCAGGGCAACCCGTCCGCCGTGTTCGACGGTGATCTCGACGGCTTCATCGCCGCCGGCATCCGCTGGCGTTCGATGTCGAAGGCCGAGTCCTAGACCGACGCTTCTCCATCGCGAAAACTCGGGTAATTGCCCGAGTTATCCGCGGTGATCGTAGGATTCGCACAGCCCCCGTCCAGGGTACGAATCGGTTGGCGTGTCCTGCCCGAATTCGCGTGTGTGCTCCTTAGGCTCAAGGAGCCATGATTCGGTTTGATCACATCTCCAAGAAGTACCCGGGAACGAGTCGTCCCGCGTTGAACGACGTCGACTTCGAGATCCTTCGGGGAGAGTTCATCTTCCTCGTCGGCGCCTCGGGGTCCGGCAAGTCGAGTTGCCTCCGCCTGATGCTCAAGGAGGACAAGCCGAGCAAGGGCAAGATCCACGTGCTCGGCCACGACCTCGGCTCCATCTCCAACCGCAAGGTCCCCTACTTCCGCCGCAGCCTCGGCGTGGTCTTCCAGGACTTCCGTCTGCTGCCGGGCAAGACCGTCTACCAGAACGTCGCGTTCACCCTGCAGGTCATCGGGAAATCCCGTGGCTTCGTGCAGGAGGCCGTGCCGGACGTGCTGAAGATGGTCGGCCTCGAGGGCAAGGCGCAGCGTCTGCCCCACGAGCTCTCCGGTGGTGAGCAGCAGCGTGTCGCCATCGCTCGCGCCATCGTCAACAAGCCGCAGATCCTGCTGGCCGACGAGCCGACCGGTAACCTCGACCCCGGTACGAGCGCCGGCATCATGCAGCTGCTCGAACGCATCAACGCCGGTGGAACCACCGTGGTGATGGCGACGCACGAGGCCGGCTTCGTCGACCAGATGCAGCGTCGAGTGATCGAGCTGCAGGACGGTCGCATCGTCCGCGATGAACGACACGGCGGTTACGGCACGACGGCGGCCATCCCCGGTCTCATCCGTGGATCCTCCGGCGCTGCTCCGGTCGAGTCCGCTGCAACCGCTGCTGCTGCCGCGGTCGCAGCCGGCATCGACAGCGTCGCAACGCCGACCACGGGCGGTGTCCCCGTCGACGGCCGTCCGGCCACGTCGCAGGTGCCCGTCGTCCCGCGGACCGAGACGACCGCCGTCCCGGTCGCGCCCGCTTACACGGCTCCCGTTGCTGAACCGAT
Organism: Plantibacter sp. Mn2098; assembly: GCF_049319745.1. Classification (NCBI taxonomy): domain Bacteria; kingdom Bacillati; phylum Actinomycetota; class Actinomycetes; order Micrococcales; family Microbacteriaceae; genus Plantibacter; species Plantibacter sp. Mn2098. The sequence continues at coordinate 354,136 of NZ_JBMOUH010000003.1, forward strand.
CGCTCAGGCCGGGCCCGCGGCCCCGGCTCCTGTGGCTCCGGTGGAGTCGTCGCCCGCGCCTGCTGCGCCGCCGGTCCAGCCAGCTGCAGCCCAGCCGGTCGCCGATGCGCCGAACGTGCAGTTCTCGCAGCCCGCTCAGCCTCAGCAGCCCGCGCAACCGGTTCAGCCCGCCGCGCAGGCGCCGACGGCTCCCGCTCCGGCACTGAACATCTTCGGCGCCCCCATCGTCGAACCGACGGTGCCCGCTCCGCAGGCGCCCGTCGAGGTCCCAGCCCCGCAGGTAGCGAGCACGCCGGAACCAGCCGATGCGCCAGTGGCGCCGCCGGGACCACCCGAGCCGACACCTCCGCAACGACTCACCAACGCGACCGGGCCCATCGGCCTTCCCGCTCGGAACGAGATCGACCCGGCGGAGGCCGAAAACCTGTCCCTCGCGGAGCGCCTCGGCCTCCGCGCAGCCGGACGAACGCACGATGACGGAGAGCAGAACGTGGGGCCCACGAAGTGAGACTCGCATTGATCTGGTCCGAGGTCTGGAACGGCCTCCGCCGCAACGTGTCGATGGTCGTCTCGGTTGTGCTCGTGACGTTCATCTCGCTGACCTTCGTCGGCGCAGCCGTGCTCATGCAGATGCAGATCGGCCAGATGAAGAACTACTGGTACGACCGCGCGCAGGTCGCGATCTACCTCTGCACCGCTGACAGCGGCGGGGAGACGTGTGCTTCCGGTGCTGCGACCGACGAGCAGCGTGCCGCGGTCGAGGCAGCACTGAAGTCGCCGACGCTCGCGCCGTTCGTGGACAAGTTCTACTTCGAGAACCAGGACCAGGCGTACAAGACGTTCCAGGAGCAGTTCAAGGGCAACGACATCGCCCAGTTCGTGACGCCGGATCAGCTCCCCGAGACGTTCTGGGTGAACATGAAGGACGCTTCGCAGTCCGAAGTGCTCGTCGAAGCGTTCTCCGGTGTCGCGGGCGTCGAGCAGGTGACCGACCAACGCCAGTATCTGGACCAGATCTTCTCGGTCCTGAACATCGCCAGCTACTCGGCCATCGGCATCGCGGCGCTGATGCTCGTGGCGGCCGTGCTGCTCATCGCCACCACCATCCGATTGTCCGCGTACTCGAGACGACGGGAGCTCGGGATCATGCGCCTGGTGGGCGCCTCGAACCGGTTCATCCAAACACCGTTCATCCTGGAGGGCGTGTTCGCGGCCCTTGTCGGGTCCCTGCTCGCTGGCGGCGCGGTCGTGACCATCGTGCAGGTCTTTGTGCAGGGATATCTCGCCCAACGGATGAAGTACATCAACTTCGTCGATCTGGGAGACGCGTTGGCGGTCGTCCCGGTGCTGCTGATCGTCGGCATCGTGCTGGCCGCCCTGTCCGCCAACTTCGCGATCTCGCGCTACCTGAAGGTCTAGTCGCCGGGGAGAGCTCTCTCCGCGTGCGAGCCCACGTGACCGAACTCCGGTCGCGTGGGCTAGACTGATGGGCTGCCCGGTTGCGGGCGCTCTGTCGCGTTGATCGATCGTCGTCGAACATCCGCCAGTCATCATCGAACATCAGGAGTACAGCGTGCCAAGGGAACGTGGCGAGAAGGTCGTGGCCACCAATCGCAAGGCCCGCCACGACTACCACATCGAAGACACCTACGAGGCCGGCATGGTCTTGTCGGGAACCGAGGTGAAGTCGTTGCGCGCGGGTCGGGCGTCACTCGTCGACGGCTACGCGTTCATCGACGGCCGTGAGGCGTGGCTGGACTCGGTGCACATCCCCGAGTACGGGCAGGGCACCTGGACCAACCACCCGCCGCGTCGGAAGCGCAAGCTGCTGCTGCACCGCGAACAGATCGACAAGATCGCGCACAAGATCGCTCCGGGCGGTTTTACGCTCGTGCCGCTCAAGATCTATTTCAAGGACGGTCGCGCCAAGGTCGAGATCGCGGTGGCGAAGGGCAAGAAGGAGTACGACAAGCGGCATGCCCTGCGCGAGAAGCAGGACACGCGTGAGGCTGCTCGTGCAATGGCGACCAGGAACCGCCTGGGGGAGTAGTCCCCTCGGCGTTGCCTGGCTCGGAAGTCGCTCCTAGCTCGCCGTGAAGCGTGCGTGCACGTGCACGTCGAACACGATGTCCTCCGGCTGCAGGCTGATTCCGCTGGAACTCGCCGACGCTTTCATCATGCGCGGTGAGCCGGCGATCGCGTCTCCGTAGGGCTGCGGCGACGGTTCGTTCGCCAGGAGCCCCGGGTCACTGATCGAGATGGCCGTCACCGTGCGGAGGCCGAGCGAGTGCGCGTAGACCTCTGCCTTGCGGACGGCGTCTGCGATGGCGGAGCGGAGCGCTTCGGTCTCGACCTCGCTTCTGAGATCCTCCGTCAGATCCCAGGTGATGTTCTGGACGGTGACGCCGTCACGTGCGGAGATCTGGTCGATCCACGCGGACAGCCGTGCGAAATCGTGGAACGTCGCCGTCACGCTCGCCGCGGAGGTGTAGACGACGTCGAGTTGCTCGCCCTGCGCATTCCACGGGCGCTGGCCCCAGACCTGCACCTGTCCGGCTGACCAGGACTCGATGCTGCCGGCCGGATCGTCTCGACGGCCGGTCAAGTCCGTGCTGACCTCCGTGTGGAGCACTCGGGTGCGTTCGAGGACCTCTGCGCGGTCGGCGCCGTCGAAGCCGAGCGTCAGGTGGGCGGTGCCGCGCTCAGGGGCGCGACGGATCGTCGCTGAACCCTGCACGGTGATGGTGAGAGCTGTCATAGGGTGAGGCTACCTCAGCGACGGCGCGCGATGGTGGTGTAATCGGCCTACTCGCGCTACACTAGAGGGCTGCACCGAACGGTGTGGTCCGAGGATTCCGATCCTCGGTTGGCAACTCAACAGCGTGTGACAATGACCCTCTTCAGACGATGCTCCGGCATCGTCGTGTCGAGTCGCATGGGGATGATCGGTTTCGACATTGCCTGTGAAACTGCGAGAAGCGGGTCGAGGATGCAGGGTTATCTCGTTAACGATCTCTGCAAAACAATAAGTGCCAATTCAAAACGCACTGACTTCGCCCTCGCTGCGTAAGCGAGCCCGATAGTCCGTCAGACCGAGCGAGCTCCCGTCTCGGATCCTGGCGTCATTTAGGGAGCTAGCTGAATGATGGTGTCGAGACGTCATTCGGGACTTTTCCTCGGCTGGGCCTGTTGATCGAGCTGTTCGTGGCAACGATCAGGGCCGAGTAGAACGATTCACGAAATACACCCGTAGAAGGCGCAGAATCTCAGCAGTGGACGGGGGTTCAATTCCCCCCATCTCCACCACCGGTCGTTGTCACACGCTGTTGCAGTTCCGTCAGATGAACGAGGCCATCCGAGAGGGTGGCCTCGTTTTTCGTTGTGGAGTGACATCACATCAGGTCCTCGTGCCGATGGGATTCGGTCGATCGATGGCGGCCGCCAGGCGGCTGTGCGGCGGTTGTGGGGTGACGCCTGTCCGGCGATGTCCCCAGCGTCGCATAGCATCGAAGTCTCGACCCTGGAGAATGCATGCCAACCGAATCGTCCCCGCCCGCACCGCAGCCTCGGCCCGGATTCCTGCCCGGCCTCCTCGGGGCGATCGTGCTCGTCGCAGCGCTCGCGCTCATCGGGACGGGCTGGTACACGGTCGTGCAGTACGCCGTCTGCATCCTTGCACTCATCATGGCCGTGATGGCCTGGCAGGGGAGGCGCTTCGTCTGGCTCGCGCCCCTCGCGATCGTGGCGATCCTCTGGAACCCCGTCCTCCCACTCGAACTCCCACGAGAAGCCTGGATCTGGCTCAACCTTGTCGGCGCGGTCGTCCTGGTCGGGGTCGGCATCACGATGCGGGTCCCCGCGCGCGACGCCCGCCCTACCAACAGGTAGAGCCGGTCCGTGAACGAGACACGCACACGCATCGTCGAGGAGGCTCTCCACCTCGTGCGGATCAGAGGCTACGCATCAGTGAGCTACGCAGATCTCGAACGCGTCGTCGGCATCCGCAAGGCCAGCATCCATCACCACTTCCCGTCGAAGACCGACCTCGGGGTCGCGATGGTCCAGGTGTACAGCGCGCAGTTCCTCTCCCGGCTCCGCTCCGTCGGGGTTCGCCGGGCGGGGATCATCGGCCAGCTCTCGTTCTATGCAGGGCTGTACCGCGAAGCACTCGAACGCGGCGAGGCGTGCCTGTGCGGCACCCTCGCAGCGGAAGTCGTGCCTGAGAGCATCAGCAGCCGGGTCGCGGAGTTCTTCGCAGCCAATGTCGACTGGTTGGCTGCGCGCTTCACCGAAGGGGTGTCACTCGGCGAGATCGCTTCCGATGTCGATCCCCGTCGGAGTGCCCAGGCGTTCCTCGCGACGGTCCAGGGGGCAGCGCTCACCGCACGATCGTTGGGGGACGTCGAGGTGTTCAATGCGGCGATCGGCGCCACGATCCGTCAACTGCAGCCCGCTCGTGAGCGCGCGGAGGCGGGCGCGTCGTGACCGGCGACCAGCTCCGCCGATCGACGCGCCGGGTGTGGAAACGCATCGCGATCATCGGCGGCAGCATCATCGTCGTCCTCGGGACGGTCGCAGCCCTCATCGCCTCCGGAACCGTCTGGCCGAACGACCTCTTCGCCAAGGACTACGCCGTCAGGGGCGTCGACGTGTCCTCGTACCAGGGCACGATCGACTGGGGCGAGCTCTCGAAGGAGGGCATCGACTTCGCCTACATCAAATCGACTGAGGGCTCCGGCGACCAGGACGAGTACTTCGCCAGGAACTGGGACGCGGCCAACCGGACACATCTGCTCGTGGGTGCCTACCATTTCCTCAGTTTCGAGAGCTCGGGGGAGGCCCAGGCCGACAACATCATCACGACAGTGCCGAAGACCTCCGGCGCGCTGCCTGTTGTGGTCGACGTCGAGTTCTACGCCGACTTCTTCAGCAACCATCCGTCGCGCGAGCGCGTGCGGAGCATCCTCGACCCGCTCCTCGAACGACTCACGGAGTACTACGGCGTCCCGCCGATCCTGTACGCCACGCAGGAGCCCTACGACCTGTATCTGCGCGACGCGTATCCGAACGATCCGATCTGGATCCGGTCCGTCCTCACCCCGACCACGCTGTCCGATGGGCGTCCCTGGACCATGTGGCAATACAGCAATCGAGAGCGGCTTCGCGGCTACAGCGGTCCGGAGGAGTTCATCGACATGAATGTCTTCAGGGGCTCGCTGGAGGACCTGCGAAAGCTGACGGCGCCGTAGTCAGAGCGGGGCGGCGCGCGACCACGGCTGCCGGAGCAGCAGCAGCACTCGACGAGGCGGCCGCCCGCTCAGGCGTGGGCACCGGACCTCGTCAGTAGGCGGTGCGACCCTCCGCGGCGAGCCAGACCGCGAACGGCCGGAAGTGCTCGGCCGCCTCCTGCTGCTCGATGCGGACCTCCCAGCGGTCCCTGGGTGTGGCGAAGAGGTCGTAGAACGCGAGGTCGTCGAACCCGCCGGCCGCCGCATCGTGCCGGTCGGCTGCGAACACGATCCGATCGATGCGCGCCCAGAGCGCGGTGGACAGGCACATGGGGCAGGGCTCGCACGAACTGTAGAGAGTCGAGCCGGCGAGGGAGAAGTCGCCGAGTTCTCGGCAGGCGGCGCGGATCGCGGTCACCTCGGCGTGCGCGCTCGGGTCGTTGTCGCGTGTGACACGGTTCTGTCCCCGCCCGACGATGCGCCCGTCCCGCACGATGACGGCGCCGAACGGGCCGCCGCCATCGGCGATGTTCGCGGTCGCGAGGTCGATCGCGAGGGCCAGGTGAATGTGGTCGGTGGCGGCATCGGAGACGGGGTGAGCAGACATCCGTCCACGCTAGGAGCGGGGGAGAGGTCAGCCAATCGGTCGGCGGGATGATTGCGGTATCCAGCCGGGTGAAGTAACCGCGGTCGATGTCGTGCACGCGCACTAGGCTCGATCTGGATGCGTTCGCATGAGTCGGACGCGAGTGAGGGAGCGATGAGCGACGCAGGGGCCGCACAGGGCCGGGACGCAGACGGATCGGACGACGAGTCGGTCGACGCCCAGGATGCTGAACGTCTCGAGGAACGCCGCGTCGCGGCCGTCGAGCGTCTGCAGCTCGTCGACACCCCTGCCGAGGAACGCTTCGACCGCATCACCCGTGTCGCCCGCGAACTCTTCAACGTCCCCATCGCCGAGATCAATCTGATCAACGATCAGGACCAGTTCACGAAGTCGCCCCAGTACGGCGGCAGCGGGGCGAAGCGTCACCGCACCGAGTCCTTCTGCGACATCACCATCCAGCGCCCCGGCCTCCTCGTGGTGCCGGATGCGACGAAGGACGACCGGTTCTCCTGGCGCGACGTCGTGACGAGCGACCAGCACATTCGGTTCTACGCCGGTCGTCCGCTCTCCCTGGGCGAGGACCTGCGGGTCGGCACGCTCTGCATCGTCGACACCGAACCGCACGAGCTCGACGAGGAGGAGCTGCGTCTCTTCGAGGAGATGGGGCTCTGGGCGGAGCGGGAGCTGCTGGCGGACATCGACATCGACCGTGCGGCCGATGTGCAGCGTGGATTCCTGCCAGGTGGTCAGCCGTGCCCGCCGGAATACGCCGTCGCGGGCGTCAGCCTGCCGCACGGCGGTGTCGGCGGAGACTTCCACACCTGGACGGCGACCGATGACGGTTTCGAGTTCACCGTCGCCGACGTGATGGGCAAGGGCACGGCGGGCGCCATCCTCGCGACCGATGTCCGAGCGGCGTTCCTTGCCCGTGTCGGCGGCGATGTCGGCCGCACCGTGACGGAGGTCAACGCGCAGGTCGCACAGGACCTCGCGACGACGGGGAGTTTCGCGACGCTCGTGCATGCGCGGGTCGATCGCGCAGGGCGCCTCGACTATGCAGATGCCGGGCACGGACTCACGATCATCGTCCGGACGGACGGCGGCGTCGAACGCCTCGATTCGACCGGACTCCCGATCGGCATCCTCGACGACGGCGTCTGGACGACGCTCCAGACGGAGATCGCGCCGGGGGAGACCCTCGTGGTCTGCACCGACGGTGTACTTGACCTCTTCGACGGCACACTCGATTCACTCGACGGCGTCGCCCGTCTGGTCACGGCCGGGGGAGGTCCGGCGGCAATCGTCGAACGCCTCGTTGCGCTCTCGGACACGCAGCAGCGCTCGGACGACCTGACCGCCGTCGTCATCACACGCGCCGGCTGAGCCGAGCCGTCGCAACCGGCGGACCGACCGGCGGCTCGATCAGACCGCGCTGATCCTGCGGCGGCTGATCGTCCACCGGTTCACGCCGTCGACCCGGTCGTAGGCGAGGTCGTCGACGAGCGCCTGGATGAGGGCGATCCCACGACCGTCCTCCGCGAGCACGTCGGGCATCTCGACCGTGCGGAGCGCGAAGCCGCCGGCCTCCGCCGTGTCCTTGAGCGTCGCACGCAGCCCGTCGGCCTCGATGTCGACCGTCAGGACGCACGTCACACCGGAGCCGCCGTCCGCGTGCTGGATCACGTTCGCGGCCAGCTCAGCGATGGCTGTTTCGAACGCCATCCGGTCGAGCGCCGCGACGTCGTCGTGTTCCTCCCACAGCGCCTCCAGGAAGTCCTGGACGGTGTCGACGTCATCGGCTGGGGTGTTGAACCGCAGCGTGCGCTCAGTCACGGTAGGCCGCTTCCACCGACTCGTACGGGACGAGGATGCGATCCACGTTGGACAGGCTCAGCACCATGGAGACTTGTTCGGACGGTGCCGAGATGCGGACGTCGCCGCCGACCTGCCTCGCCGTCTTCAAGCACGCGATGAGGGCGCCGAGCCCGGCTGAATCCATAAACGTCACCTCGGCGAGGTCGATGACGACCTTCGAGCGCCCCTCGGCCAACGCCGAGACGACTGCACTCCGCAGCGCGGGCGCAGACACCATGTTGAGGCGTCCGTCGAGGCGGAAGGCGACGATGTCCTCGCCGATCGGTTCGGTGGTGACTGCCATCGTGTGTTGCACTCCTTCATCGGCTGGATCCGCGCATCGTGGACCAGGATCGATGTTAGCGCCGAGGGTGTCGGAGTGTCGGATCCACGCCGCCCGAACAGGGGACACCACACCGCCCATTCGTCCTAGACTTGACGGTGGACGGCGCGTCGGTACGGTCCCGAGATCGCTGGACCGAGCACGCCGTGTGGAGAAGGAGACCAGGATGTCGGACGCGAACCCGGCGATCGCTCGCATCGTGAACCAGTGGCCGCGCGTCGATGTCGTGCTGAGCGACGCCATCCAGAACGACTCGTACTTCCATCTGGAAGGGCCGGACGGTGGAACGCTCTACCTGAACGCCGAGACGATCGCCTACGTCGCATCGCTGCCCGGATGGCAGGGCCGCGTCGTCACGAGCGAGGGACTCCCTGAACTCTGACGACGGGAGCTTGTGCCCGGACCGGGCGCGTGTGAGAGTTATCCCGTGTTGACGAGTAGCTTCAGCGGCCGCACCACCGGCCGCGCATGACAGAGACAGCTCCGGCCGGATCACCCACGACGAAGCCGACCGCCCCGCGCGCGTCATGGCTGGCCCTCGTCGTCCTGCTCCTGGGCATGTTCATGGCCCTGCTGGACACGACGATCGTCAACGTCGCCCTCCCGACCATCAGGACGACCCTCGACGCCTCGGAGTCCACGCTCTCGTGGATCATCTCCGGCTACGCGCTCGCCTACGGTCTGGCGCTCATCCCGGCCGGCCGCCTCGGCGACCGCTACGGCCACAAGTGGATCTTCTTCTCCGGACTCGCGCTCTTCACCGCTGCGAGCCTCGCGTGCGGCCTGGCGCAGGACAGCACCCAGCTCATCGTGTTCCGAGTGGTGCAGGGGCTCGCCGGCGGCATCTTCTTCCCGGCCGTGACGGCGTTCATCCAACTGTTGTTCGTCGGCAAGGTCCGTGGGCGCGCCTTCGCGATCATGGGCGCCGTCATCGGCGTCTCGACGGCGCTCGGCCCGCTGCTCGGCGGGCTCATCATCGAAGCGTTCGGCGACACGAGCGGGTGGCGGCTCGTGTTCGGCGTCAACCTGCCGATCGGTGTCGTCGCGCTCATCGCCGCCGTGTTCCTGCTTCCCCGCAAGTCCGATGCGAGCACGGCGGCAGGCGGCGTCGACTGGCTCGGGCTGCTCCTCATCTCCGCCGGCCTCGTCGCGATCCTCGTGCCACTCATCGAGGGGCAGGATGAGGGCTGGCCGCTCTGGACCTACCTGTCGCTCACCGGTGGTGTGCTGCTCATCGTCCTGTTCGCCCTCTGGGAACTCTCGGTCGCCAGGCGCGACGGCAATCCGCTCGTCCCGCCGCACCTGTTCTCGCACGCGGCGTTCACAGGCGGGACGATCCTCGCGCTCGTCTACTTCGCCGCCTTCACGAGCATCTTCTTCACGATCTCGATCTTCTGGCAGACGGGACTCGGGCATACGGCACTCGAATCCGGTCTTGTGTCGATCCCGTTCGCGCTTGGCAGCATCCTCGGCGCCTCGCAGAGCGATCGCCTGGCCACGAGGCTCGGCCGGTCGGTGCTCGTCACGGGTGTCGGCATGGTCACGATCGGACTCGTCGCGCTGTGGATAGTCCTGTCGACGGTCCCGGTCGAAGACCTCACCAACTGGGCGCTCCTCGGACCGCTGCTCGTCGCCGGTATCGGCAGCGGCCTGTTCATCGCACCCAACGCGCAGTTCATCGTCGCAACGGTCGACCGTCGTGAGGCCGGGGCGGCCAGCGGCGTGATCGGGACGATGCAGCGGCTCGGCAGCGCCATCGGCATCGCGGTCGTCGGCAGTGTCTTCTTCGGCACCCTCGACGTGGTCAAGCCGACGGCGGCCCAGATCGCGAAAGCGACGAAGGAGCATGCCGCGGCGGGCGGTCAGGCCGTCAAGGACGCCATCACGGACATCGCGCAGCACAATGTCGCCGTCGCGTTCGGGCACAGCGCGGCGGCTGCCCTCGCGGTCAGCGCCGCCTTCGCGCTCGTCGCGTTCCTGCTCGTGTTCGCACTGCCGAAGAAGATCGATCGCGGCTGGTAGACGGGATCGTTCAGCCGGCGGGTTCGCTGAGCGTTTCGAGTTCGCGGCGCAGTTCGTCGCGGCTGGACACGCCGAGTTTCCGGTAGACGTTCCGCAAGTGGTTGTCGACGGTCCGCACCGAGACACCGAGGTGTTCTGCGATCTCCTTGCTGCGCTGGCGCCCCGCGGCCGCTGACGCGACCGTCCATTCACGCTTGGTCAGCGCGAACGAGCCGTCGTCGCCCTCCGCCCCGCGCGGATACGGGTCCCGGCCGCTCAGATGCCGGCTCCACTCCGCCGCCAGCAGGGTCGCGCGCCGTGCCTGCCGTTCGTCGCCGAGGGCCTTCGCGATCCCGGCAGCGTCCTTCGCCGCGGTCGCAGCACCGGCATGGAGCCCGGCCGCGCCGAGCCGGGCGGCGGCATCGAGGAGCGCGGCCGCATCGCGATTCGCGGCGGCTTCCGCATGTTCGAGGAGGATCACCATCAGGTCACTCGTCGTCGCGTCGACGATCGTGCGCAGCGGCTCGACGACCGCTTCCGCTGCACCGAAATGCACGGCGAGCGATGCCGTCAGCCCGGAGAGGGAGTAATAGTTCGCGGCGATGCCACGATCGACCGCCGTCCGGATCACCTCGACCGCCTCGGGAAGCCGCCCGTCGTGCATCAGTCGCCACGCCTCAGCCTCGGCGATCTGCAGGCGAGTCACGGCGAAGTCCCGAGCGGCCGGCTCGATGGAGGCGAGCGACTTCGCTGCGAGGGTGTGCTGCCCAAGCCTCGCCGCAGCGGTGGCATGGATGGCCTTCGCGGCGCCGACGGCCCCGACGAAGTCCCGCCAGGACAACTGCCCGACGGCGCGGGCGGCGATGTCGAGGGCTTCCTGTGTGCGTCCGGCGTGCAGTGTCATCAGCGCGATGCCGTAGTTCCACATCCCGACGGCTTCCGCCAGACCGTCGCCACGCTGCCTGATGGCGAACGCGAGGCTCTCGTCGATGCGACCGTCGAGTGATTCGGTGAGGAACCAGCCGAAGTCGAGGATGGGGCCGCTCGTCCGCTTCATGGCGCCGACGGTCTCCGTGAGTGCACTGGCGGCCTGCATGGCGGCGCGGGCCGTGACGAGGTCGCCGGCGAAGATCGATGCGGTGAGCCGATAGAGCTCGGCGTCGAGCATCGAAGCCGCGTCGTCCGGGTCGGCGATGTGCTGGGTCGCGTGTGCGGCAGGGTCGCCGGACATCAACCGCCAGTTCGTGATGTTGGAGACGAGGAACTCCCTGGCCCTGGACTCCGTCATCCGGTCGACGACCGACATCCCGAGCCGGACGGCCCCGACCACATGCTGGCGCCGCATCGACAGGTGGTAGCCGTGTCGCACCGTGACGTGCGCGAGGACCGTGTCGTTCTCGGCCATCTCGGCAGCACGGGCGAACGCGACATCGGCCTCGTCCAACAATCCGGCGGCCGACAGCGAGTCCGCGTGCACGAGCCGTGCATCCGCGACGGCCGGCTCTCCGTCCTGCTCGGAGCGTTCGATCGACGCCGCCGAGAGCTTCACGGTCAGCGCGTGGTCGGCGAGACCGTGGGCGTGACGCGCCGCCCACGCCAGTTCCGCCGCGGTCGGCAGAGCGACGGTGTGGGTGTGCTCGACGTCGCCGAGGCGTTCCGTCGTCTCGGCCAGGAGACAGATCGAGACGAAGCGGTGGTCGGCGCGGGTGCTGTTGCGCAGGATGTCCGCGGCCGTGAACCGCCGCTCGTCCCGTTCCTCCTCCGACAGCAGACTCAGCACGGTCTCGGCGAACAGCGGATGCGCGAGGTAGACCTCGCCGTCGGCCGCCCTGGCGATGAGCCCGGTCTGGTCGAGACGCGCGAGCAGGGCTCGATCAGGCAGGAGCTCCTCCGGCCACGGTTCGGCGACGGCGATGAGCTCGGCGAGCGCCCGCGACGGCGCGTCGAGCGCACGGAACCGCAGCGCGAGTGTCTCACGGAGCCGATCTGGCAGTGCGGCGGCGTCGATTACCAGACCGGATCGACCGTCGTGCACGGCGCCGGTCCGCGTCGCCGCCAGCACGAGCTCCCGCAGGAAGAGGGGATTGCCCGCAGCTCGATCGACGATCGTCTTGAGACTCGACGGCTCGACGATCGCCCCGAGCGCGCGCTGGACCAGATCGCCGGCCGCGCGGGTGTCGATTCCGGTCTGCTCGACCACATCGACGAGTCCCTCGTCCTGCAGCCGCAGGAGCGGACCCGCGAGTTCGTGTTCCGTCCGGACCGTCATCACGCACGGGATGCGGTAGACGCGGATGAGCTGGTACAGCGCGCTCGCCGAGACGTCGTCGAGCATCGGTCCGTCATCGACGATGAGCACCTGGCCGCCGCGCGCCGCCGCGGTGATCGAGAACAGCCGCTGCAGCCGTTCGTCGGTCGGTTCTTCGATGGGAGCGCCGGTCGCGGCGAGGAGCGGGGCGAGGGCGCCGAGCGGGACATCGCGCAGCTCCGGCATACCGACGACGTAGAGGGCTGTGAACCCCTCGGCCTCGAGCGCTGCGGCGATCGCGGCGGCGTGGGTGGATTTTCCGATGCCGCTCGGCCCGAGGATGAGCTGTACACGGCCGCTCTTCGTCCTGATCTGTTCGACGAGTCGGTCGCGCAGTGATTCGTCGATGACGATCGGCCATTCCATGTCGCGGGTCTCCATGGTGAGCGTGTCTCCGGCCGGGGCGATTCCGGAGCCGCACCAGCTGCTCTGACTGGGCGTGGAGACGAGTGTATCGCCGCGTCAGAGCTCGGAGTTCCCGAGGTTCGTTCCCGGTGCGCTAACGTCTTCGGAATGACCACGCCTACCGCCGAACCGGAGGTCACGGCACGAGCCGCATCCTCCTCAGCCGAGTCCCTTCCCGGATCGGATCTCCACACCGCGGCGTTGGCCGTGTTCGAGACGATGTATCGCGGATACCTGGACCGGGACACCGCACGGATCGACGCATTGCTCGATGACGGGTTCACGATGTTCGACTCCGCGTCGTTCTCGCTCGTCGTCGGATTCGAGGAACTCGCCGTCCTGCGCGGCGGTCGCGGCGCATCGTCATCCGGCGTCACAGAGACCGGACTGCTGATCCAGGACTTCCGCGTCTTCGAACGCGGCGCCGATGTTCTCGCCTGCTTCGTCCTGGAGGTCACGATGGCCGCCGCAGACGGTTCGCCCGTCGATTCCGAACTGTCGCGGAACACCGCCTGGTTGACACGTCGGACACACGGGCTGGGGATCAGGCACATCCACGAGGACGTCTGGCGGCCGGCGGGGGAGTAGCCGTCCTCACCGTCCGACCGGACGCGGTGCACCGTCTCCGCGCCTCGTCGCAGGCGACCCGATGGCTGCGTGATCTCCCCCTTGGGGGACATTAGGCCGACAGCTGACTGATAGTCTGGAGTTCCAAGGCCACCGTCAACCCGGGAGACCTGCATGGCGACTATCCTCATCGTTTTCGCCGCGATCGCCGTCCTCACACCGCTGCTCACGCGGTGGCTGTCGACACGCGTCTTCGCGGTCATCGCGCTCATTCCCGCAGCGGCATTCATCTGGACGCTGCTCCAGGGCGGCGCGGTCCAGAACGGTGGCGTCGTCGCCGAGACCTTCGAATGGATCCCTCAACTGGGGATCTCGTTGTCCTTCCGCATGGACACCCTCGCCTGGCTCCTGTCCCTGGTGGTGACCGGCGTCGGCGCTCTCGTCCTGCTGTACTGCGCCAGATACTTCTCCAAGGACGAACCCGGCCTCGGACGCTTCGCCGCGCTCCTCCTCGCCTTCGCCGGCACGATGTTCGGTCTCGTCACGGCCGACGACATCGTCGTGATGTTCATGTTCTGGGAGATCACGAGCGTCCTCTCCTACCTCCTGATCGGTCACTACACCGGCCGGAAGGAGAGCCGAGGCGCCGCGCTGCAAGCACTCCTCGTCACGACCTTCGGCGGTCTTGTGATGCTCGTCGGCGTGGTCATGATCTCCGTGCAGGCCGGGACGACCTCGCTGTCCTCGATCGTGGACCAGTCGCTCACCGGCCCGGCCACAACGACCGCGATCCTCCTGATCCTCGTCGGCGCGATCTCGAAGTCGGCGCTCGTCCCGTTCCACTTCTGGCTCCCTGCCGCGATGGCGGCGCCCACCCCGGTGAGCGCGTACCTGCACGCAGCGGCGATGGTGAAGGCCGGCATCTACCTCGTCGCCCGCCTGGCGCCCGGATACGCGGACACGCCAGGGTGGACCGAAGTCCTCGTCGGGCTCGGCGTGTTCACGATGCTCGTGGGCGCGTGGCGCTCGCTCCGCCAGTACGACCTCAAACTGATCCTCGCGTACGGCACCGTCAGCCAGCTCGGCTTCCTCATGGTGATCTCCGGCTACGGGACCCGCGACTCCGCGCTCGCCGCCGTCGCTCTGCTGCTCGCCCACGCGATCTACAAGGCCACGCTGTTCCTCGTGGTCGGCATCATCGACCACAATGCGGGAACCCGTGACTGGCGGCACCTGTCCGGCATCGGGAGGCAGGCGCCCGTCCTCGCCGTCGTCGCCGGCATCGCCGTCGCATCGATGGCCGGATTGCCGCCGCTGTTCGGTTTCGTCGCGAAGGAAGCCGTCTTCACCTCGCTGCTCGAAGACGCGATGCACGGCGCCGTGTGGGGCTGGGTCGCGATCATCGGAACGGCCGTCGGGTCGATCCTCACCGTCGCGTACAGCGCCCGCTTCTTCTGGGGAGCCTTCGCGTCCCGCCGCAACGCGGAACCGACCAAGCTCCACCAGGACCACGCGGACATCATCGTCGCCCCGGCCATCCTCTCGGCTGCGACCGTGGTCCTCGGCTTCCTGGCCGGCCCGATCGACTCGCTGCTCACGCCCTACGCCGACACGCTCGGCGAAGGCCACTACCACCTCGCCCTCTGGCACGGTTTCGAGCCTGCGCTCGGGATCTCCGCCGTCGTCGTCCTGCTCGGACTGGCGTTGTTCTGGAAGCGGATCCCGGTCGCCAGGTTCCAGGACCGCGTGCCGCCGCTCCTCGACGCGTCGCGCGGCTACTGGTCGAGCATGCAGTTCGTCGACCGGCTCTCCGCGAAGGTCACGCTGTTCGCGCAGCGCGGTGGTCTGGTCCAGTACCTCTCCACGATCCTCGTCGTGTTCGTGCTGACGCTCGGAACGATCGCTCTCGTCGGTCGCGCCTGGCCGGCCGAGATCCGACTGTGGGACTACCCGGCGCAGGTTGCGATCGCCTTCGCGATGGCCGCGGCCTCGATCGCCGCCGCCCGTGCGAAGCAGCGGATGACCGCCGTCCTCCTCGTCGGTGTCACCGGCTTCGGGCTCGTCGCGCTGTTCGCGCTGCACGGCGCGCCGGACCTCGCGCTCACGCAGGCGCTCGTCGAGACGATCACCGTCGTGGTGTTCGTGCTCGTCCTGCGGCGCCTCCCGACGCGGATCGCCCAGCACAACAAGCCGGTCCGCCGCGTCCGCCGCATCATCATCGGCGTGTTCACGGGTGTCGTGATGGGCGCCATCGGCCTCATCGCGTTCGGCGCCAGGCAGGCGGAGAGCATCGCACGGGAACTCCCTCGACTCGCCTATGAGGAGGGCCACGCCCGGAACATCGTCAACGTGATGCTCGTGGACATCCGCGGGTGGGACACGATGGGGGAGATCTCGGTCCTCGTGGTCGTCGCCACCGGCATCGCGAGCCTCATCTTCGTCTCGCAGCGTGGGGCGGCCGTTCCGCGCCTGAGCGGCGCCCGCAGCCGTCGCTCGCCCAAGGCGCGGGCGCAGGTCGTCGCCGATCCGCACATCGGGGAGAAGCGCGAAGCCGTCGGCCGTCACTCCTGGCTCCTCGGCGGGCGGGCGATCGCCGAGGCGAACCGTTCGATCCTCCTCGAAGTGCTCGTCCGCCTGCTCTTCCACCCGGCGATCATCGTCTCGGTGTTCCTGCTCTTCGTCGGTCACAACGAGCCGGGCGGTGGATTCGCCGGCGGGCTGTTGGCCGGTCTCGCACTCGTGTTCCGCTACCTCGCGGGCGGGCGGTACGAACTCGGCGAAGCCGTGCCGATCGATGCAGGCAAAGTCCTCGGCCTCGGTCTGTTCCTCTCGGTCGGGACCGCGGCCGGCGCGCTCATCTTCGGCGGCGAAGCGCTCGAATCCGCCTACTTCGCAACCGACGTGCCGATCCTCGGACACCTGTCCTTCGGCACCTCCACCATCTTCGACATCGGCGTGTACCTCGTGGTCGTCGGGCTCGCGCTCGACATCCTGCGAAGTCTCGGAGCCGAAGTCGACCGGCAACAGGACGAGGCCGACATCGACGAACAGAGCACGGACGAGTTCAGCCCGAGCGAGGTGGCACGATGAGCGCATCCCTCACCCTCGTGATCCTCATGGCCGTGATGTACGGCACTGGCGTCTACGTCATGCTCGAGCGCAGCCTCACCCGGTTCCTGATCGGCTTCATCCTGGTCGGCAACGCGACGAACCTCCTCATCCTCATCATGAGCGGTGCGAGCGGTTCGGCGCCCATCGTCACCGACGGATCCGACGCGGACATGGTCGACCCGGTCCCGCAGGTGCTGATGCTCACGGCCATCGTGATCAACTTCGGCGTCACGGCGTTCATCCTCGCCCTGATCTACCGCACCTGGTGGCTCGCGCAGCTCGGCGACGAGGGCGACACGCTCGGCGACGAGCACGAGCACGACACCGAGGAGGCGACGGAGGCGGTCTTCCACCAGGTCGACGTCGACGACGAAGCCATCCAACGGGTGCTCGATGAGAGCAACGAGCACAGCGACGACGAACACAACCAACCGGTTCCGTCCGACACCAGACCCGCCGCACCGACCACGAAGGGAGACGACGCATGAACGCCCTCGTCCCACTCGTGGTGATGATCCCGCTGCTCGCGGCGGCGGCGACGCTCATCTTCAGCCACCGCCGACGCCTGCAGGTCGCGATCAGCGTCATCGCGTTGACCTCGGTCACGATCATCAGCGCGGTGCTGCTCGTCCTCGTGGACTCCGTCGGCACGATCGTCGTCCAGCTGGGCGGCTGGTCGCCGCCGTGGGGCATCGTCCTCGTGGTCGACCGGTTGTCCGCCATCATGCTGCTCATCTCGGCGCTGATGCTGCTCGGCGTCCTCGTGTTCGCCATCGGTCAAGGCATCGCGGACGGCGACAGCGAGACCCCCGTCTCGATCTTCCACCCCAGCTACCTCGTGCTGGCGGCTGGACTGTTCGACGCGTTCGTCGCCGGCGACCTGTTCAACATGTACGTCGGGTTCGAGATGCTGTTGGCTGCGAGCTATGTGCTGCTGACGCTCGGCGGGACCGGCGCCCGCATCAGGGCGGGTGTGACGTACATCGTCATCAGCCTCATGTCCTCGCTGCTGTTCGTGGCATCGATCGCCCTCATCTACGGGGCGACGGGGACCGTCACGATCGCCCTGATCGCTGAACGGGTCAAGGACCTGCCGATGGACGTGCAAGCGATCCTGTGCGCTGCGCTCCTGCTCGGCTTCGCGGTCAAGGCCGCTGTCTTCCCGCTCTCCTTCTGGCTGCCCGACTCCTACCCGACGGCCCCGGCGCCGGTCACCGCGGTCTTCGCCGGCTTGCTGACGAAGGTCGGCGTGTACGCGATCATCCGCACCGACACGCTGATGTTCAAGGACGTGCCGCTCACCGTCCCATTGATGGTGGTCGCGTTCTTCACGTTGCTGATCGGGATATTCGGCGCCGTCGCCCAGGCGGACATCAAACGATTGCTGTCGTTCACCCTCGTGAGCCACATCGGCTACATGATCTTCGGCATCGCCGTCGGCGGGGTGCTCGGCACTGCCGCGACCGTGTACTACATCGTGCACCACATCGTGGTCCAGACCACGCTCTTCCTCACGACGGGCCTCGTCGAACGCGTGGGAGGGACGACGTCGATCTCCAGACTCGGCGGCATCCTCAAGGCGTCGCCCATCGTCGCGGTCCTGTTCTTCCTCGGAGCGATGAACCTCGGCGGCATCCCGCCGTTCTCCGGATTCCTCGGCAAGGTCGCGCTCTTCCAAGCGGGCGTCCAGGCCGGCGACCCGCTGACCTACGTGCTCATCGCCGCCGGCGCCGCGACCTCCCTCCTGACGCTGTACGCCCTCGCCCGCGTGTGGAACATGGGCTTCTGGCGCCGCAAGAGCGAAGTCGCCGGCTACCAGTCGCCGCTCCTCGACCAACTCGCCGAGAGCCCGGAGGACGAGGGCGGAACCGTCGCCACCAAGACGATCTCGCGTCCGATGGTCGGTGCGACGACCGGCATGGTCGTGCTGACGGTCGCGCTCACGGTGTTCGCCGGTCCGTTGTTCGGCCTCTCCACACGTGCAGCTGAGGACATCGTGCATCCGAGCACCTACATCGATGCCGTGTTCCCCGACGGAACGGAGCACCTCGGATGACCCAACCGACTCGCCGCCGCGCGATCATCAGCCACCTGCTCCTGCAGGCCGGGCTCGTCCTGCTCTGGTGCCTCCTGTGGGGCAGCTTCGACCTCCTGACGATCCTCACCGGCATCGTCCTGGCCATCCTCGTCTCCGCGTTCTTCTATCTGCCGGCGGTGGAACTGAGCGGTCGGTTCAACCTGTGGCGGAGCTTCCTCTTCCTGGCGAAGCTGCTGCTCGACATCGTTCGTGCGTCGGCCGAGATCGCCTGGCTCGTGCTCAAGCCGACGTACCGGCCGAGCAACGCCATCATCGGTGTGCGCCTGCGCACCCGCTCGGACCTCATCATGAGCTGGACGGCCGAGGCGGTCTCGATCGTGCCCGGTTCGATCGTGGTCGATCTCGACCGCTCGACCTCGACGCTGTACCTGCACGCGCTCGATGTGCGCGACGACGCCGACATCGACCGGGTAGTCGGGGAGGTGCTCAGCACCGAACGGCGCCTGATCCTCGCGATCGGCTCCCGTGTCGAGGCCGACGCGCTGCGGGCGTCGAAGGGCGTTCCGCATCCGCCATACGTGCCGACCGTGGCGGCCAGGCCTGAATCACCACGCCAATCCGGACAGACAGGAACGGAGGAACCATGACCGTCGTCATCGTCATCGCCACGGTGTTGTTCGCCGCAGCCGCCCTCGCGGCCGTGTACCGGATCGTCCGCGGCCCCAGCCTCCTCGACCGGGTCATCGCCTCCGACGTCCTCGTCGCGACCGTGATGTGCGCGATCGGTGCTGAGATGGCCATCAACCATCACACCGACGGCCTCCCGGTGCTGTTGGCACTCGCGATGTTCGCGATCGTCGGCTCCGTCAGCGTCGCGCGCTTTATGTCGAAGCAGGACGACGCATGACCGGCGATGTGATCGGCGACGTCGTGACCGCGGCGCTCGTGCTCGTCGGCGCGATCATGTGCTTCGCAGCCGGGGTCGGCCTGCTGCGCTTCCCAGACGTCCTGTCCAGGTTGCACGCGGCCACCAAACCGCAGATCCTCGGCCTCATCGCGATCGTGGCGGACGTCGCCGTCTCCAACCCGTCGATCGGCACCGTGACGCTCGCGATCGCGATCGTCGTGTTCCAGGCGCTCACGGCCCCCATCTCCGCGCACATGGTGGCGCGGGCGGCGTACCGCAGCGGCAACATGGACCCGAAGATCCTCATCCGTGACGAATTGCGGGGCCGCGAAGAGGCGAATCGTCCCGATCACCCGGGACACACCGCCGAATAAGTGGTTTGATTGCACTCACACCGGGGAACCAGTGGAACGGACGGCTTCGTCCTACCGCAAGGAGACCACATGGGTACGCTCAACTATGCAGGATCGTCATTCGAGTTCGACGACCGGACGCTCGCACACCTGAAGATCATCATCGTTCAGAAGCTCCGTCGCCGCGAGAGCTTCATCCTGTCCTGGCAGCATCACACGGAGAACGGCGGCGGTCGCAGTTCCATCTGGATCACCGATGGAGCACCCATCTACTTCAAGTTCCACGGGAGCAAGTCGGTGTCGCTCAATCGGGAATGGCTCGATCGGATGATGTCGACGACGCACACGGTGTACGGCCTCGTGCTCGACGACACCCCGGAGCACGTGCCCGACGTGCCACAACGACGAACGGACGCGTGACCAGTTGGACGAAACCGTTGCGAAGTGGTTGGCGGACGTCGCCATCGAACTCGAAGCAGAGCCGGGTGTCGATGAGACCGTCGATGCCGTGGCCCGATACGCGAGATCGGCCCTCGGATGCGACGACGTCGGCATCCTCCTCGTCTCCACCGGGGTGATCGAGACGGCCGCCGCCACGTCCGAGCGCGTGCGCCTCGCGGACGATCTGCAGCGGGAGCTGGGCGAGGGTCCGTGCCTGTCTTCGCTCGAGACGCACGAGAGCTACATCATCGGCGACGTCGCGACCGATGACCGATGGCCGAAGTGGGGTCCGCGTGCCGCTGCGCTCGGATTCGCCAGTGCGCTCAGCGTGCAGCTGTTCACGAAGGATCGCGCGTTCGGATCCGTCAACCTGTTCTCGAACGAACGGGACTTCTTCGACGACGCCGACGAATCGGTCGCGCAGGTGTTCGCCAGGCACGCGTCCGTCGCGCTCGCGGCCGCACGGCAGGAGCAGGGACTGCTGAAGGCGATCGACGGGCGCAAGCTCATCGGGCAGGCCGAGGGCATCCTGATGGAGCGGTTCAACATCGACGCCGACCGGGCGTTCGCCGTCCTCAACCGGTACTCGCAGCATCACAATCTGAAGCTGCGGGTGGTCGCGGAGGGCATCGTGCGGAACGGTCAGCTGCCTGGGACGGTCTCGGGGACGGCTGCGGGGTCCTGACCCGGCCCTGTGCGCCGAAGGCGCGCAAGCGTCCTCGCCAGGATGCGTGAGACGTGCATCTGGCTGATGCCGAGTTCCGCCGCGATCTCGGTCTGCGATCGGTTCAACGCGAAGCGGAGCAGGAGCGCCCTGCGCTCGCGTTCCGGCAGGGCGGAACAGATCTGGTCGAGCCAGATGCCGGCGTCCACGCGGTCGTAGGCGCCGTCCGGCGCACCGATGGTCTCGTGCAGCGGCGTGGGCCCCGATCGGCCGGTCGAGGCATCGACCTTCCCGCGATGCTCCAGGTCGAGGGAGAGCGGATGGAACGCGCTCGAACTGGCGACGGCTTCCGTGACCTCGTGGTGGCTGCGTTCGAGTGCGGCGGCGAGGTCCCAGGTATCGGGGTGACGTCCCAACTGCTGGGTGAGGGCCGGGATCGTCGCGATGATGGCCGAGTGGAGCTCCTGCACCGCTCGTGGCGGACGGACGAACCATCCGTGGTCGCGCAGGTGGTGTTTGATCGCACCGGTGATCGTCGGCGAAGCGAAGGAGACGAAGTCGTGGCCGAGGGACGCGTCGAAGCGTCGCGCCGCCGTCACCAGACCGAGATACGCGACCTGGCGGATGTCGAGCCAGTCCGGCGCCGCTCCGCTGAACCGGTGCGCGATCGCCTCTGCGAGTCCCAGGTGGTCAAGGATGAGGCGGTGCTCGGCGTCCTTGGATGCGGATGCGGATGCGGATGCGGATGCGGAAGCCGAGGCTGGTTCGGCCGGCGCGGTGATCGTCGGTGCGGTGAGTGCGGGCATGCTGAAACCTCGTCCTGAACAGGATGAGGTGGCACACTGCTTGACCACCGATGACGTCTCTCAGGGTTCCAGTCGGACGGCGAATGCACAAGTCGGAATCGGGCGGCACGGGGTGTTTTCGCTGAGGGCGTGACGGCGGTCGGGGCCGATCGTGGCCAGCGTGGACCGTACGCAAGGGGTTCAGTCCAGGGTGCCATCCGGATACGCTCCGTGCATGGACAGCCAGAATCCCGCGCGCCGACAAGCATCTGCGACGTCGGCGGAGCGCGATGTCGCACCCGGCGACGGTCGAGACGAGACCGGCAATGAGCGACTCGATCGCAACTGGAACGAAATCCTCCAGGAACTGCGCGTCACGCAGACGGGGACGCAGATCCTCACCGGCTTCCTGCTTGCGCTCGCGTTCCAGCCTGCATTCGCGTCGCTCGACACCGTCCAGGTCAGCGTGTACCTGACGCTCGTGTTGCTGGCTGTGCTCAGCACCGTTCTCGGCCTTGCACCCGTGAGCCTGCATCGGTTGCTGTTCAGGCGTCGGCTGAAGCAGCGTGTGGTCCGGTTCGGGAGCATCGTCCTTCGGCTCACGCTGACGGTCATCTCGGTGCTGCTCATCGGGGTGGTGTACTTCGTCTTCGACGTCGTGGCCGGCCGGATCGCCGCATTCGTCGCCGGGGGAGCGCTCGCCGTTGTGGTGGTCGCATTGTGGCTCGTCATCCCACTCGTGATGCGCAGGGCGTCCGAACCGGACCGGTTCGGGTGAGTGCGCGGGTGTGCAATCGCCCGCGCGACGCGAATCCCACGGTTGACGGGGCAAAGTCAACCCCATGGGGTCCAGGGCCCCGTCGCCCTACGGTGGAATCAGTTCTGCGAAAGGAGCTGTTATGAACATCCTTCTTCTCATCGTCATCGTTGTGGCGATCGTCCTGGCCGTCACCGGTGGTTTCGTCCAATCCCTGAACTTCCTGATCTGGGTCGGGCTGGTGTTGGCGGTCATCGCGATCATCGCCTTCCTGATCCGAACGATCACGGGGCGCAAGAGCGTCTGACGCGTTCCTGCAGTGTGCAGAGCGTTGCACACTGCGCTGCACGAGACGGCCGAGGCGATATTGATTCGCCTCGGCCGTCGCCGTGCCCGGCCGAGCGTCAGTGGTCGCGGAGCAGCGTGATGAGTTCGCCCTTCCGTTTGCCCGAGTACCCGGACAGCCCCAGCTCTCTGGCACGGGCGCGCAGCTCGGCAACGGTCCAATCCTCGTACGAGCCGGATTCACCTCCCGCACGGCCGATCGCAGACCGCCCCCGTTTCGCGGCGGCGTTCGAGATCCGCGCGGCCTTCTCCTTGGACGCACCGCCTTCGCGGATCTTCTCGTAGAGCTCCGGATCCTTCAGATGCGAGTTCTTCCCTGCCGGCATCGTCATCCCTCCCATGGTCTCTGGTGCTCCGCCGCCGCGATCCCTGGGCGGGACGCGCGCGACGGTCGTCTTCTGCACGTCACGGTAGGTCGACGGGCGACACGGCTCAAGGGATTGCTCCACGCGTGAGCCGGTGTTACCGGCATGATGGTGCCATGGGTTATCTGATTTACGGGGCCGGCGCCGAGTATGAAATCGAAGATCGCGCACTCGCGCACCTCAAGGTCGTCATCGGTTCGAAACTGCGACGTCAGGAGAGTTTCTTCTTGAACTGGGCGAATGAACCCGACCAGGGGTCCGGCCGGCTCTCGCTGTGGCTCTCGCCCAGCATCCCCTTGCAGTTCCGATTCTTCGGGAGCCGTGCGCCGGAGCTCAACCGGGCATGGCTCGAGGTGCTCTCGGACACCGCGCACACGCCGAATGGGCTGCAGATCGTGCCGGAGTCCGAGGTCGACGCCTACCTCGCCGAGATCGAGACGCGACGCGAGGCCGGTGTCGGGTCCGTCGTCTCCGACTAGCGCTCCGACGCTCAGGCGGGCGTTCAGACGCGTGCTCAGGCGAGTGCTCAGACGCGTGCTCAGGCGAGCATGACCCGGAGCGCGGTCTCCGGCGAGCCGCGGCCGCCGAGGTCGATCGTCTCACCGCTCGCGTAGCGGTCCACGACGCGAGGGTCGACGTAGCTCTGCTTGGCGATCGCCGGGGTGTTCCCGAGGATCGCCGCCGCGTCCCGCATCGCCTGTGCGAGCGCTTTGGTGCGCTGGGCGGCCCGGGGTTCCGGGCCGTGCTGCGCAAGGCTCACCGCTGCGGCGACCGTGCCGTGCAGGGTGCGGAAGTCCTTCGCGGTGAAGGCGCCGCCTGTGCGTTCGCGGACGTACTCGTTGATCTGGCCCGCATTGACTGGGTGCCACGTCCCGTCGTCGTTCCAGGCGAGCAGCCGAGCCTGTCCGCCGCGCCGTTTGAGGGAGCGGACCACACCGGCGAGATCCGGATCCACGATGTCGGACTCCCACGGCTGGCCGCTCTTCGCCGGGAACGCCAGGGCGACGGTGTCGCCGTGGACGTGTGCATGCGAGCACAGGAGCGTGGAGAGGCCGTGGCTGCCGTTCGACTCGGCGTACTGCTCGCTGCCGACGCGCAGCGAACCCGTGTCGAGCATCCGGAATGCGGCGGCGAGGGCACGTTCGAGGGTCGGTTCCGTGGAACGGAGGTCGCGCGTGACCCTGCCGCGGGCGGCCGGCAGCGACTCTGCCAGTGCGAGGGCGCGATCGAACTTGCTGCGGTCCTGCCGTTCGCGCCAGGACGGGTGGTACAGGTACTGCCGGCGTCCGGCGGCGTCGATCCCCGTCGCCTGGATGTGGCCGTTGTCGTGCGGGGTGATCCACACCTCGTTCCAGGCGGGTGGGATGACGAGGGCGTCGATGCGTGCGCGGACGGCGCGGTCGTTCAGCAGGCTGCCGTTCGGGAGCCGATAGCTGAATCCACGACCCGAGCGGACCCTGCGGATGCCCGCGGCACTCGGATCGCTGCGTCTCAGTCGCACGACGGCACCGTCATGGGCGTTGGGCCGTGGTCACGTGCGCGAGGAACTGGTCGTGCAGGCGTCCGTTGGTCGCGAGGACGCTGCGCGTCGCGATGGTGTCGTCACCGTCGATGTCGGTGAGCCGACCACCGGCCTCCTGCACGATGGGGACGTGCGCGCCGAGGTCGTACTCCTTGACGTCGAATTCCGCCACGGCGTCGATGGAGCCCTCTGCGAGCAGCATGTAGGACCACATGTCACCGTACGCCCGATCGCGCCACACGGCGCGGCTGAGGGCCAGCAGCTGGTCCAAACGGCCTGCGTCCTCCCACTGTTCGATGCTCTGGAAGCTGAACGAGGCATCGGCGATGTCCGACACCTGGGACACAGCGAGTCGTCGAGGTGTTGATTCGTCGCCGCGGAGGCCCCACGCCCCTGCGCCGGTGGCGGCCCACCAGCGCGCCCGCATGGCTGGGGCGCTCACAACGCCGACGACTGGTTTGCCGTCGATGGCGAGGCTGATGAGGGACGCCCAGTTGGGGACGCCGCGGAGGAAGTTCGCGGTGCCGTCGATCGGATCGATGATCCACTGGCGCGTCGTCGATCCGGCGGTCCCGAACTCTTCGCCGAGGATGCCGTCTTCCGGTCGTTCCGCCGCCAGGATCTCCCGGATGCCCTGTTCGACCGCGAGGTCCGCGTCGGTCACGAAGCTGCGGTCCGGCTTGGTGGAGACCTGCAGGTCGAGGGAGTCGTAGCGGGCCATCGCGATGGCGTCCGCCGTGTCCGCGAGGCGCAGCGCGAGCGCGAGATCGGCGGTGAGATCGGGGGCCTGGGGAGCGGAGGAGTCGGTCACGGGATCAGCCTAATCCGGTCGGTCGCGACACGCCGGTGGCGCTCGATTCGCACTCGTCCCAAATCGCTGATAGAGTCTCATCTCGGTTCGGAACACAGAAAAAGTTCTCCGAAGCACGCACCTCTAGCTCAATTGGCAGAGCAACTGACTCTTAATCAGTGGGTTCCGGGTTCAAGTCCCGGGGGGTGCACAGCCAAGGCCCGAGATCATTGCGATCTCGGGCCTTTTTCGTTTAACCAGTGTCCGTCAAGATGGCCGATCCATCGTCTACTCATTACTTTCGAACATGGTCTCGATGACTTCAGCGAAGTTCGCCACGAGTGCTTGGCGTTCATGGTAGTACTCCGTCGTAATGTCTTCCGAACCGTGACCCAACTGCGTCTGTGCCGCTTTCAACCCAACCTCGCGATCGAGATGAGTCGCCACGGCCTTGCGGAAGTCTCGAGGCGTTTTGCCGACGTAGACGGATTCCTCGATGGCCTGGCACCATTGTCGCCGCGAGTTGGCGGGCCATCGGTATGTGCCAGTGCTTGACGGGAGAATCATTTTCGTAGTGAGCGCTGACCCGCCGCACCGTGAGGGCATTCAGAACGGTGGCAGGGAGCGCAAGGCCACGGTGACCCGCATCGGATTTCGGGTGGTCCTGCCGGAAGAGTTTCCCCGTGTCCGAGTCGGTCACTAGAGTCCCCGTCACATGCAGAACGCCGGCGTCGAGGGCGGTCGAGAACACGGCCGACGCCGACAAACCAGTGAGCACTGCCGCCGCCGCCCTGGCACAGAAGCTCTCCCTCGGCACAGCAACCGTCACTCCGACGACCGAGCCGATGCTGACCCGCTACAACAACGGGTCACAGGCGACGATGCATCTCACGGTCATGAACGGTTTCTCCGGGCCATACCAGCTCGGCAACGACGTCGGCGCGACGGTCGGGATGCTCATCGCGAACTGGGCGAAGGGTGTCGGGCTCGTCCTGAACAACATGGCGACGGTCGACGCCGCCGGCGGCTACGCGCTGCAGGTGTCGAACTCGTCCGACACCGCTCCTGGCGCGCTGTTCGAGGTCGTCACGGCGACCGCTGGCCCTCACGGTTCTCGTCGAACACGGCAGCGTCGATCTCCACCCGGCGCCTGTCGCAGTGGGTGGGGCAGCCCGGCGGCACGTACACCGTGTTCGGTGAGGTGTGGGGTGATGGCATGTTCAACTGGCAAACCGCAGCCCGCTTCCGCGGCAACATCGGATTCTTCAACACGGCGCCGATCGCGAAACCCACCGTCACTGGATCCCGCAGCGGAAACGCTGCACTCGACAGCGCCCTGATTGCCCTGGCTGCACTGGGCCTGTTCACGAACAGCACCATCGCATAGGAGCCAGCATGACCGAACCGAACTGTCGCCTCCGCGTGCAGGGCATCATCGTCCAACCCGTCCTCGTGTGGGACGACGGCGAGGAGCCCGGCCCCGACATCCAGCCGTGCTCACTGGCACTGTCACAGGCCGCCTCGTTCGTGCTCGCGCTTCCTGGCGAAGTCGCAGCGCTCGAACAGCAGCTCGCGACATGACCTTGGCCCCTCCTGGTTTCACCCTTCACTGGGTGGGACCAGGAAGGGGTGTTTCGGAATTGGTGGCTTCCCGCCCGGGCGTGTCTGGCATACTCGCTGTATGAGCGACTACGTTTCCCCTCCCCAGATCGAGCTTCAGGCTCAGTGGATCGGCGACCCTGCTGCTGTACCTGCGCCAGTAAATCAGTTCATTGTTCAGTCAGGACCATCGATCGATGGAACCGATGCGCCGGACACGTTCTTCATCACTTTCGGACACATGGTCCCGCCATTCGTTCCACCAGGAATCAGCGTCGAGGACGCGAATCGCTTCGCAACCGAGAACGTTGCTCTCGTCGCCCCGGTAGGCAAATTCACGCTCACCACTCCCAGAATGCGCGAGCTCTACGATGTGCTCGGTCGGGTAATTGCTTTCGCGGATGAGCACCCCAATGAGTAGAGCATTCGCAGGTGTTGGGATTGGGACGGCGGCGATCGTTGCCTTCGTGCCTGCTGCTGGATACGCCCGCCAGGTCGATGTTGACACTGCCGTACATGGAGCACCACCTAGGGGTTTCAACGCAGACGGTGAGTTCGGGACGGAGAGCAAAATGCGCATCACGCTCGGTTCCGGTGCGGCGACCCAGGTCAGCTCGGCGAACTCTGACCAGTGGTACTACTGGACTGACGCTTGGCAACAGAACGAGAAGAAGGCGTTGAAGGAACTGAACGACGGCGCGTACGTTGAGTTCGATAACATCAACGACGCGCTTGCCTGGCTCAACGATCCGGAATGACGCTTAGGTATCGGTTCTCGCCGAACTTCAAACGAGTTCTCCGCAAGAAGGAACAGGCTATGCAGGAAGCCGTCCTGGAGTGCGTCACGCGCCTATCGGAGAACCCGAAACACCCCAGCCTAAGCACCCACAAGATGCAGGGCATAACTGGTGTCTACGAGGCATATGTGGACAAGGGGAATCGGGTCACGTTTCACTATGAAGAGAACGTGATGGTGTTCCGCAACAACTGCAACCATGACATCCTGCGACGTCCCTAAGCACCACGTCACGCGAACGGCGCCGTCAGCCCCACGCTGGTTGAGGAGTACGATCACTCCCAACCCGAGATCAGCCCCTTCCTCGTCTTTCCGGAGACGCGGAAGGGGCTGTTTTGTCGCACGACAGGTACCCGCTGAACTCGAGGATGGAGTCACGTTGACGGCGCAGCGCTTCACCGATGGTTTCGGCGCCGGCGATCGCTTCGGCTTCGGTTTCGTAGTAGCCGATGAGTGTGCGTTCGACGGAGTGCAGCGCCCACCGGACCCTGTACTTCTCGATGGTCTCGTGCGTGTCCGGAGTAGTGACGAATCCGCGGTGGATGAGACCGACGGGGTCGAGCGTGGGGCTGACGACGAGCCAGTCGTCGACGCCGTATCGGATGTATCGGTGGTGGGCCATGGCGGGTTCCTTGCTGCGCCTGGCCGCGCGACAGCATCCTACGACGACACCCCTGACATTCAAGCGAACTTGAATCCACGGGTCCTCGATTCAAGAAACCGGCCCGAAACTTGAATGCGAGCGTCGTGCAGGCTGGACCGTGAAACTTTTGGCTCGTTTTCGGCAACACGGGGTCACCACGCATCACCAGCCACCGATGTTGTTTGTGCGTGCGAGCCGAAGAGTGCGGCCCAACAGATACGCACGGTGACGCTGTCTCTTAGCGTGTCAGGTCGCTCTTCTGATGGCCGAAAGTAAGCTGCACCTGTTCTGGCGACATGTTGTCGCCCACCGCGAACTCGCCCTGCTTCACCATCGCGAGGAGTGGCGCCGGCAGTCCCAAACGGTGCGCCGAGTAGAAGATCGAGGACCGCAGGAACGGATAGACGGCCATGAAAGCCACCCGGGATGCGAACTCCGCAGTGAGTGATTCAGACAGCAGCACGGCTTCGTCGGCTTCGTACGCTGCCTCAATGTCGGCAACGAATTCTGCGTTCTGGTCCGCGAAGATCATGCGGAACCTGAATCGCAGTATGGGGCCATCGACTTGCGTGGCAAGTGAGTTGTCGGTGAGCGGAAATTCAGTCTCAGCAGACTCCTCTTCGGTCCACACGATGCGCCTGGCGCGTTCCTCATGAACTACGACGTCCGCAAGGCCGACCATATCCAAGAGCTCGTGGATATCGTCGAGCTCTCGAGGGGATGGAGCCTCAGCCGGCGAGGGCAAAGTCGGTCCTCTTCGGCGCAACATAGGTGCGCTGTGGCTCAACGTCACCGGAAAGCACGAACGTGGGGCTCACTCCGCGCCAGATTTTCTGGTCTGTCACTGGAGACACTTGGTGCTCAACCACCGCCTCGACAGCATGCGCGTACCGACGAAGGGTAGAGAGTTTCGGATCGCTGTCGTACCGTTCGATCTTCGAGATCGCCTGCTGGGATACACCCATACGCTCGGCGACGTCCTCCTGCGAGAGGCCCGCAGCGCGACGCGCTGACACGAGGTCCCGAAGGTACTTGAAGTCGTTTCTGGCTAGCACCCGCGAACGCTGGTGGCTGATGGAGGAGCGGGCCGCGTCAAGAATCTGCGTTAGGAAGGCCATGTGTGCATAGTACCGTCACAACCTGCGAGTTGTGCAACTAAATGACTCCCCAGTTGGTCTCAGCAGACTGGAGGTACTTTCTCGTGGCGTGAGCTATCTCAACGCCCTGCAACGCGGTCGTGGACTTGATGTGCATGTGAAGGGCCACGAGGAAGGTCGGCAGCTGACTTGGTTCGCCATGGTAGAACCGAAGCTTCTTGTTGAGCTGGGTCGATCGAAGCTCGTACACCTCGGGATTGGGATGGGCGGGCTTGATGGGCGTCTTCTCGTCACCTGAATCTTCGAGACGCCCGCTCGCCGCCTCGTCCATCAAGCCCGCGATCTGACCTGTCACGAAGTCGCGTGCGAATGGCTTTAGCTCGCTCAACCAGTCGGTGAACTCGACGACCGATGCATGGGCTGGATCGACCAGATCGTGCCACACAAGAGGTGGAGACGTCTCGGAGCAGCATCGTGAGTCGCTACCCGTCCTGGCCTTTTTCGCCATGCAAGCATGTTACAGGCGTGGTGCGATCTGATAAGCCGGTCACACGCCTTGCTCGATGGGTGGGCGGCCTTGCTCGACGTCCTAGGGCCGTGGTGTCAGGGATCTGCCATCCGACGGGCTGTGACGTCCGCGACGGCGGACGCGTCGACGGCGACCTCGTCGGAACCGGCACGTTCCGCCCCACCGAGACGCGCACGATCGAAGCAGACGGTACCGACTACGCGGCCGCAAGCACTGCTCTGATCGTGCCTGACGGGTGGGTTGTGCTCTCGAAACGAGTCGTGAGCTAAGCAGAACTACTTCTCGTCGAGAGCTTTCAGGGCCGGGTCTAGTTGAAGCGTGAGAAGCGCATCCAGACCAGCGTCAGGGTGATACGTCCACGTCACATCAATCGAGCCATAAGGGCGGTCCCAGGAGTCTAACTGACGGCCATCAAGCGCCCTCGTCTCACCCATTAGCGTCGTTACGCGAGATGGAGCCCCCAACGCGGTAAGGACACACTGAGTCCGCTCAAACGGCAGACCGTCGAAGTCCTTCTTACCCTTGCCCTCCAGCGCGAGGGTCTCCCCGCCGTCGCTGACCGGTGCTGTCCCGCTGATGTTGCACGCTGAGGTCGCGTCCTCGAACGCGGACAGGCCAGCGTCCCGGAGCGCGACCTTCTCCTCATATTGCTGATTCGCCGTCACCTGCGATGCAATCAATGTCCAGACGATCGCAACAATCCCAATGAGCACGACTGCGCTGAGAATGATGACGGTCAGGAGGAGTGGACGGTTTGACTTGGTCGGCTGCGGTGCCGCACTGGCCGGCGTGGTGATGACGTTCGGGTCGCTCATGGTCGAATCTTACTGGGCGGCCGACTAGTCCACGATCCTCAAATCGGGGGTGATTCCACCATCACACCCAAAAGCGCGCCCGCTGGCGACTAAGCAGTCGGGGCATAGCCACTCTCCGGTGGGCTTGCTCGGGTCGGCTCGCTCGAACATTGGGAAGATCATTGCCCCGCAGAACGGGCAAGGGAATTCATGCTGATTTGTCATGCGGCTACAGTAGGGATGCCCCCCGACATCCATCTTTTACTCTGCATAATCACGAGAACGCGACCGATCTCGAATGGCACCCACCAGTAGTCATCGGTGGCGACTTCCCGGCGCTCGCCTAGAGGTTCGGCAACGATTATCGGCATCCGGCAACAACCATCAACGGGACTTTCTATCAGTGGGTTCCGGGTTCAAGTCCCGGGGGTGCACCATCCAGCCCGGTCAGATCGAAAGATCCGACCGGGCTGTTGTGTTACGTCGGCTGCTCATCTCCGAGTGGGCGCGCGGGGGAGGGGGGGGTGGGGGGGGGGGGTGACAAGGAAACAAGCCCAAACAACAAAAAAAACGCGCCACCACAAGGGAAGAGACGCAAAAAAAAGGGG
>NZ_JBMOUH010000004.1:0-333728 GCF_049319745.1 Plantibacter sp. Mn2098
TTGGGGTTAGGAAGGGGCACACGAAGCAAGGATCTGTTCCTGAGGTTGGCAAAGGGCCTCCTTTCGAAAAACTCGGGGACTGGGCAATACGGTCTCGAGCGCTCAGCCCTACCCCCGCACCTCGCGGCACACGCTCACGTGCGCGACCCCGTCGGGGAACACGAAGTCCTCGGTGAGCAGCAGTGCACCGTCCTCCGCGTGGGACAGCATCGACGTCGCACTCCCCCGCGTGGTCTCGCCGGCCAGGCTGCAGTGCACGAACGACACGTCGATCCGGTTGCCGACGCGCGTCCCGCAGAAGCGCCCGGTGGTGACCGTGTCGCCCGTGTAGTCGCCCCAGATGACGCCGCGTTCTTCGCGGTACAGGAATCGCGTCGGCGCTTCCGGGTTCACGACGCTGGCGGTGGACGACACCATGTCGAACACGCGCTCGTCGAGGTTGAACGCGTCGGTCGCGTCGGTGACGGTCTGGGTGGGCTGCTGCGGGGCGTCGGTCATGACGACATTGTGTTGATCGTCGGGAAAGCGTGTCAATCCGAGCACGATCCGTCCACTTGGGCGGCCAACTTGCGACTTGGATTGAGACGAAATGATTCCATATCGCTGACTTTGCTGGATGAATTGCCGGGTTGGTTTCTGTCGGCTTGACGTCTCTTCGGTCGAGTGGCTAACTGTGTGACTATGCGTCCAGAACCGTTCAGCTTCCGTGATCCCCGTACCCAGCCGATGCCCCAGACGGCTGCGTTCCGCGAGTACATGGGCGCGGGTTGGGGGCCCGTGGATCGCACGCCGGACGTCATCCCCGGAGCCGCGGCTGCTGCCGGTCGGCATCGTGAACTCATCAGCGCGCAGTTCGGCGGGCGCACGCTCGTCGTCACCGCTGGGCGGTCGATGCTGCGCTCCAACGACACGGAGTTCGGCTTCCGTCCGGACAGTGATTTCGTCTGGCTGACCTCCTGCCAGGCCGAGGGTGCGGTGCTCGTGATGCGTCCGTCCGGCGCCGGACACGATGCGACGCTGTTCATCCCTGAGGCTGCCGGCCCCGGGGGAGACGACGACACCTTCTATGCCGATGCGATGCGCGGCGAGCTGTGGATCGGCCCGGCCGCCGGCCTCGCGGAATGGGCTGAGGCTCTGCAGATCGAGGTCCGGTCGCTCGAGGAGCTGGATGCGGTCACCGCGTCACTTCCGTCCGACGCGCTCGGTGCAGGGCATGCGGAGCCGCGCGTCGCCGGTCGCGTCGCCGAATCGGGGGAGTTGCTCGTTGCACTCTCCGCGGCGAAGCTCGTGAAGGACGAGTGGGAGATCGGGCAGCTGCGGTCCGCCGTGGATGCGACGGTCGCGGGCTTCGAATCCGTGATCGGTGAGCTTCCCGCAGCGCTGGCGTTCGGAGGCGAGCGCTGGTTGCAGGCCTCGTTCGATCGTCACGCACGCACCTTCGGGAACGGCGTCGGGTATTCGACGGTGATCGGGAGCGGGCCGCACGCGCCGACCCTCCACTGGACGCGGTGCGACGGCCCCGTGCTGCCGGATCACGTCGTCCTGTTGGACGCGGGCGTGGAGGCACGTTCGCTCTACACGGCGGACGTCACCCGGTCGTTCCCGGCGTCCGGAACGTACAGCGCTGCCCAGCGCGAGGTGCACAATCTCGTGGAGCGCGCCCATCGCGCAGCCCTCGCCGAGGTCGGGCCCTGGCGCTCGTTCGTGAATATGCGCTCAACGGCATATGAGACGATCGCTCGCGGGTTGCACGACTGGGGGATCCTGCAGGTCTCGGTCGACGAGGCGATGTCCGCCGACGGCCAGCAGCATCGGCGGTACCTTCCGAGCGGCACCGGCCACCACCTCGGCCTCGACGTGCACGACTGCGCACGCATCGGCGACGAGCGCTACCTGGACGAGCCGTTGCTGCCCGGCGCGGTCATCACGGTGGAGCCCGGGCTGTACTTCCACGCCAACGACCTGACGGTCCCGACGGAGCTGCGGGGGATCGGCGTGCGGATCGAGGACGACGTGCTCGTCACGCCCACCGGCATCGAGATCCTGTCCTCGGCCCTGCCCATCACGGCAGACGGCATCGAGGCATGGATGCACGGCCTGCGCGCCTGACCCACCTCGTCCGTTCGCAATTCAGGAGCACCCTCGGCGTGTCGTCCGTTTCCGGTGTGAATGCGGGTCGACACGCCGAGACGCTCCTGAATTGCGAACAGACGAGCGATTCGTGCGCGGCTCCATGTGATTGATCCGGGAATCCTCGCGACTCCTTGACCCTCCCGCCGGGGGAGACGCCACACTCGAAGCAACAGAATCAGCGGCGACGCATCGGGCTCGGCGCGGGAGGAGAGGTCATGGTCATGCAGATCGGCGAGTTCGCACAGGTGAGCGGACTGACCGTCAAAGCGCTCAGACACTACGACGAACGTGGGTTACTGCGGCCGGCGCACGTCGATCCGCAGACGCGGTATCGGTCGTACGCTGCGTCACAACTGCGGAACGCCGTGCTCGTGCGGGCCCTGCGTGACGCCGGCGTGCCCATCGATGATCTGACCGATGTGACACTCGACGTCGAGACCGCGACCGCACTCCTCGACACCCGACGGACGCGACGGATTGCCGAGCGGGCCCGGGAGGACGCGGCGGAGACCGAAGCGCACAACGTGCTGGACGCCATCGGCCACCCCGTCCCGATCGAGGTGCAGGAGGCAGCCGAGCAGCACTGGGTCGGGGTGGTGATGACGGCACCGGCCGCCGACGACGATCGGCTGACGGACGATGACGCCAACACGAGTTTCGGCGAACTCTGGACCGCTCTCGATGCGCAGGGCAATCGACCGGACGGGATGTTCTGGACCACGGTCCGAACCGGGGGTGCGGCAGACGTCGTCGAACTCCTGCTGTGCTGGCCGATCCCGGAACGGTTGCCCCATGACTGGACGTTGCCCGGGCATCGCATCGAGGCCGGAACGCATCCAGTACGTCGTGAAATCACCGCATCGTGGTCGTTCGCGGATGGGCCACAGACCGACGACGCGGCCCACCCGGCAGTCGTCGGACTTCTCGAAGCGATCGAGGAGCGTGAACTCGACGTGGACCTATCTCAGCTGAGACAACGCGGCATTGCGGGGCCGGACGGTGTACCGACCGGCGTCGAACTGGTCTACACGTTGCGGGATGAGCGCCGGACCGCATAAGCCGCTCGTGCGCCCACCAGCGCGTACGTCCGTTCGCAATTCAGGAGCGCCCTCGGCGTGTCGGCCGGATTCGCGTGAGCGCGGGGCGACACGCCGAGGCGAACCTGAGTTGTGAACACATGGGCCGGGGCGGGCGAGCCCGCAAACCGGCCGCTACCGCTCAGGCTCCGCGGAAGAAGGCTCGGATCGCCTCGGCGAGCGCAGCCGGATCCGCGATGTGGCACAGCTCACGCGCGGAGTGCATCGAGAGCAGTGCCGGGCCGACGTCGACCGTGCGGATCCCGAGACGCGTCGCCGTGAGCGGGCCGATCGTGGAACCGCAGGGGACCGTGTTGTTGGACACGAACTCCTGGTACTGCACGCCGGCGGCCGCGCAGCATCGCGCCCACAGCGCTGCACCGTGCGCGTCCGTGGCGTACCGCTGGTTCGCGTTGATCTTGAGCAGGGGACCGTGGCCGGCGAGCGGACGGTTTGCGGGATCGTGCCGCTCCGGGTAGTTCGGGTGGATGGCGTGGCCGGCGTCCGATGAGACACACCACGACGCCGCGTAGGCCTGCAGACGGTCGGCGGGAGCTGCTCCCAGGGCGGCTCCGATGCGCGTGAGGACGTCATCGAGGAAGGGGCCGCTCGCGCCCGAGGTCGAGGACGAGCCCAGTTCCTCGTGGTCGAACGCCGCCAGGACGCTGATGTGCGCGGCGGAGGCAAGCGCATCACCCGGCACGTCCTCGGACGCATCGAGCAGCGCGACGAGCCCCGCGTGCACCGAGGTCAGGTTGTCCATCCGGCTGGCCGCGAACAGCTCGCCGCCGAGGCCGAAACGCGCCGGCGCCTGGGTGTCCGCGACGAGGACGTCGTATCCGGCGATGTCAGCAGCATCGATCCCGGCCAGTCCGGCGAGGTGGGCCAACAGGTCCGCTTCGGCCAGCTCACCCGTGCCGAACACGGGCGTGAGGTGCCGCTGACGGTCGAGTTTCAGCCCGTCGTTGACCTCACGGTCGAGGTGCACGGCGAGCTGCGGGATGCGCAGGAACGGCCCTGTGCGCACGAGGTGCTCCGTGCCATCGGTCGTGACCAGGCGGCCGGCGAGCTCGAGTTCACGGTCCAGCCACGAGTTCAGGAGGGGCCCGCCGTAGACCTCGACGCCGGCCTGCAGCCAGCCGGACGCACCGACGGTCGGCTTGGGCTTCAGCTTGAACGAGGGGGAGTCGGTGTGTGCACCGAGGATGCGGAACGGCGTCGTCGGGCCCGCGCCCTCCGGCTGGACCCACGCGATGATCGCGCCATCGCGCACCACGAAGAACCGCCCGGCCTCGCCACTCCACGCCTCCGTCTCGACGCGCTCGGTGAATCCCGCCGCCCTGAGTCGCCGCGCGCTCTCCGCAGCCGCGTGGTACGAGGAGGGGGATGCGCTGATGAAGTCGGCGAAATCGGCGATGTGCGTGGTGACGTCCATCCCTCCATCCAACCACTGCGATCGCCGTTGCGCCGGAACCCGCCAGAAGCACCATCCGTCGCCTACCCTGGTGTCGTGGCACGAATCCGACCGATTCTCCGTGGACCCGCCAGCGGCCTCACGGACGATGAGCGCGGCCGGATCGCCCGGATCGTGGATGCCTCGTTCTTCTGGTTCGGCACGATCGCCGCGATCTTCCTCACCTGGGTCCTCGTCACGGAAGCATTTGCGCGCGGCTGGGCACAGTCCTGGTTCATCCTTGTGATCTACCTCGTCATCGCGTATCTGGTCCTCCCGCGACTGCATACGGTGCTCTCGCGCATCTACCTGCCCGACTACTTCATCGGCCGCACCCGCACGCGCGAGGGGATCCTCGGCGACCCGGTCAACCTCGGTGTGCAGGGCAGTCAGGAGCAGATCCACGCCACGATGCGGGCAGCCGGGTGGACCCTCGCCGACGACCTCGGCCTCCGCGCGAACCTCCGCATCGTCACCTCGACCATCACGCGGCGCAGCTACCCCGAGGCGCCCGTCTCCAACCTCTACCTGTTCGGGCATCCACAGGCGTTCTGCTACCAGCAGGAGGTCGACGGCAGCCCGGGCAAGCGTCACCACGTCCGGTTCTGGCCGACACCCGAGGGATGGCTGCTGCCCGGCGGCTACCAGACCGACTGGCTCGCGGCCGGCACCTTCGACCGCAGCGTCGGGCTGAGCGTCTTCACCCTGCAGATCACCCACCGGATCGCCGACGACATCGACGTGGAACGCGACCACATCGTGGAGACGGTCACTGCGGCCGGCGTCGGCGCGGAGGTCGAGGTCATCGACAACTTCTCCACCGGCTACCACTCGCGCAACGGCGGCGGCGACGCGATCGTGACCGACGGCGATCTGCCGATCCTCGATCTGCGCGCCGTCATCGTTCCGGAGATGCGGCCGGTCGAGCCCTCGCAGACGGCTGCGGATGCGTCTGCGACGCGGGCGGCGTTCAATCGGCTCGTCGCCCTCCAGCCGCACGACGCCGAGACCGAGCTGGTGCCGGGGGCGGCGATCGCGGTCGCGGATCTACCGCAGGAGGAGGGGAGTGGCACCGCCCCGGCGGGTTCGGCTGCCGCCGTGGAGTCGGTCGCCCCGGCTCATCCCGAAGCGCAGACGGATGTCGCTCCCTCGCCCACTGCAGCGCCCGTGGTCCACGGTGAACCCCGCCCCTTCGACACGACCATCGGCGCCCTCCTCATGGTGCTGCGGTCCATCGCCTCGATCGTCAGCATCGTGTCGATGCTCTTCGCCTGGGAAGCTATCAACGTCGAAGCCGGCAACCTCGTCAACACGGCTGCCGAGCTCGCCTTCGTGCCGATCGTGCTCACCTGGGCCGTTGGAGTGCTGGCCGTCGGCACCGTCGTCTACCTGTTGATCGCAACGGCCGTGTACCGTGGCTCGAACTTCGCCCGGCTCGTGACGATGACGCTCAGCTCGATCACCATCATCAGCCTCGCCGTCGCCTACTTCCTCGGAAACGGCGGCATCACGCTCCAAACCAACCTCATCGGCCTCGCGGTCGACATCTCGATCCTCCTCGCGCTGTCCGGGCATGAAGCCCGCGACTGGGCGCGCGGCCACAAACGACGCGGAAGACGCACAACAGCATGACCACACACGGCAGACCGCCGCCCCCGCCGACCGGTTCCATTGGCTTCATCAGTTCCGCCGACCCCATCGGCTCCACCGATTCCACCGGCTCCATCGAGGACGTCGAGCCCCATTCCGGATCCACGATGCGCGCAGGGCGCTCTCGCCGACCCGCGCGCGCCTGCTGCGTCAGCACCAGACAGCGGCGGCTGATCCTCGCCATCGCGGCGGCCTGCACGATCGTCGTCGGACTCGCCGTCCACACCTTCGGGCGGGGACCGCTCGCCGATCCCGCCGGCGACGTCCTCTACGCCGTCATGGCTTCCCTCCTCGTCGCGTTCCTCATGCCGCAGTGGAGCGTGTGGCTCGTCGCATTCGTCGCATTCGTCTTCTGCGCCGGCATCGAGCTGTTCCAGGCGACCGGCGTGCCCAGCTCCCTCGCCGAACAGTGGTCGCCGACGGCGCTCGTCCTCGGCACCACCTTCGTCCCGACCGACCTCCTGGCCTACGCTGCGGGTGCCGGCCTGGTCCTCATCGTGAGTCTGGGGGTGGCCGTCGTCGCCCGGTGGATTCGGGAGGATCGGCGCACGACCCGATCACGCAATCAGCGTGCGGAGCGCATCACGACGATGTATGCCGAGCGGGAGCGTGCCGCGCAACAGGCGCGAGAGCATGCCGCGCACGACGCGCAGGAACGTGCCGCGCACGACGCGCGTGGCCACGCGGATCGCTCGGATCACGAGCGTCCCCTCGGCGACTAGTCGTCCGCTCGCACCGCCCAGCTGCCACCCCTCGCAGAATTCAGGAACGCCGACACAATTCAGGACGATTTCAGCGCACTACGGACGAAATCATCCTGAATCGTGGAAATCTTCCTGAATTGTGGACAACAGCAGCGCGAGAGCTCTAGGCGTATTGGCGCTTCTCGAGGTCGAAGACCGCCTCGGCGAGCGCGGAACGCGCGGCCTCGAACGCGACGTCGTCGGGATGCGCAACCGCATCGGCGTGCTCCAAGAGCCAGGTGGCGCTCCGCAGCAGCTCGACGGTCGACGGCGCAGGTGACGGCGCCCGCGTCGAACCGTTGTCGGGCTGGGGCGATGCTTCGGCGCGGGTGGCGATGATGTCCTCGTTCGGTCGACTGGAGCTGGGTGGAGCGGATGATGCGGACGGTGAGTCCGAGGATGCCGACGTCGCAGATGGCGACCGTCGCAACGCGGATGGCGATGTTGCCGATGATACGAGCACGGCGGCTGAATCGGCCGACGCATCACCGGTGGCCACCGGCACGGAGCCCGACACGGCAGCCTGGACAGCCGCAGGCACGGCGCCGGAAACGCCGCCGGGAACGGCATGCAGCTCGGCATCCCGCAGCGGCCGCCGCTGCTCGGGCCGCGCGATCGCGATGAGGACGGGGACGCGCCCGTCCGCATCCGGGGCGTCCTCCTCGCCGAGGACCTGGCATCGCTCCCGTCCGGAGGTGGCCCACACCGCAGCCGTCCACGCCGACAGGGCGGCATCGATGAGGTCCTCGCGATGCTTGTACGCGCGGTCCGTGAGCGGGGACGGGGTCGTCAGGAGATCGGCCGTCGCCGGATGGGTCGTGAGGTCCAGTGGGGGAGTGGCGGTCGTGAGCGAGGCGATGCGGCGCAGCAGCTCGTCGCAGTGCGCGGCGCGGGCCGCGCGACGTTCCGGCTGGGGGAGCTTGGGATCGAGTCTCTTGTACGGCGGTCGTTCGACGTCGTACCCCAGCTCGACCGCGCCGACGAGTGTCGTGTTTGGGTAGCACTCGAAGAATGTGATCGCCGCGGCATCGTGCACGGCCGTCCCGTCCTCGTAGACGAACCCGTGTGCTTCGAGCCGCGCCCGGAGCGCAGTCCCACCGAGCGCGGGCAGGGCCAGATTCGAGGGGTAGGCGGACACCTTCCAGCGGCTGTAGCGATTCCCGACCTGGCGTTCACAGAGACGCATTCCAGTTTCGTTATATACGACGAGCGGAGCATCCACACCGATCACATCGCCCGGTCGGGCGACACGGACAAGCCAGTCGACGACCTCCTGGATACCGACCGCCCAGCCGGCCTCGAGGACAGTGCCCGCAGCATCGATGCAGACGAGTCCGGTCTCGTTGGCCGGCTTCGTCGGGCTGCCCTCACCCCACGCAAGGTCGACGCCGATGAACCGGCTCACCGCTGCGCACGACCAAGCGCGCGCGAAGCCAGCAGTCCCATGCTCCCAGCGTAGACGCGCGACTCCGACCGCGGCGGCGCGCGCTCCGCGACCTGAGACCCGAGGCCGACCGATCGCCGCCGGATCCTGGACCGACCGCAGCCCCTCGACTAGCCTGGCCGGATGATCCGCAGACCTTTGGTTGTCGCTGCCGTGTCAATGCTCGCTGTGGTCGCCCTGACCGGGTGCACTCCAGGAGCTGAGGTGGCCCCGACGGCTGGGCTGACGTCATCGCCGACCTTCGCCGGAGAAACAGAGGCAGCTGACGAAGGCTCTCACAAGCCGGGACCGATTGAACGCCCCTATGTTGCGCCGGAGTGCAAGACGGTCTCCGCTGCTGCAGTGAAGCTCATCAACGAGAGTCTGGCCACTGATTCGGTCGGAGCGCCGATGGAACTCGAACGCCCTGTTGCATCCTGGTCCGAGTCCGACAACGCCTGGTTGGTGAGCGGCTCGGTCACCATCCACACCGGGCGCGATCAACCGATCGCGTTCTTTGCGACGAGAGCCTATCTGTCGGCCGAGGAGGTACCCGATGTCACCGCTGCCGACTTCAGCGGCGAGCTCTTTGCAGCGAACGGCACGGCGTCGCAATACTCTTCGCTTCCCGCCCGCGTCTACGCCGTGAGCGAGAACGGAGCGCGCGGCGCACTCGGCTGTAGTGACTGACAGCGCCGAATGACACGACGGGACAGGCCGGTCCGCCACACACAACGGAGGTCCGTCTGAGGGGAGGACGCGGGTCTCGATCGCATCCTCCCGTCAGGCGGACCTCCGGTGATCTGACGGCCGACGCGATGCAGCGTGCCGGCCGTCAGAGTCGAGGTCACCCCGAGGGGTGAGGGCTGCCTAGGAGGCGGGCCCTTCGATGAGCGTGATGCTCGCCGTGTGGCTCGTACCGGCGGTGTCGGTCCAGGTGATCGAGACGGTCTGTCCCGGCTCGAGCGACTGCATCGTGGTGGTCAGTGTTGCCGCCGAGTCGATCGCGACCCCGTTGAGCGAGGTGATGACATCGCCGGCGACGAGGCCGAGGCCTGCTGCCGGGGTGTTCGGGATGACGCTGGCGACGCCGGCGCCGACCGTGGTCTGGCCGCCCGTCGAACCGTTCACGCCGCCGCCGACCGCGCCGGACTGGCCATCCGCTGCGAGCCCGATGCCGATGAACGCCGGGTAGCCGATCTTGATGGTGTCCGTCTCGACCCCGGATTCGATCTGCTTGACGATGTCCAGCGCGTGGTCGATCGGGATCGCGAAGCCGTCGATGTCGGTGCTGCCGGACGATGCGGCGGTGTCGATGCCGACGACCTCACCCTGTGCGTCGTACAGCGGGCCGCCGGAGTCGCCTGCCTGGATGTCCGCGTCCGTCTCGATGAGGCCGGAGAGGCTCTTGCCCTGGCCGGTCTGGTCGTCCTGCACGGTGATGTTCTGGTCGAGCGCGGTGATCTTGCCCTCCGCTGCCGTCGGGGTGCCACCCTTGCCGCCGGCATTGCCGACGCCCGTCACCGCGTCACCGACGTTGACGCCGTCCTGGTCGACCGTGATGGGGGTGAGCCCGCTCGCGCCATCCAGCTGGATGACGGCGACATCGTCGGTCGCGTCCGTACCGACGACCTTCGCCGTGTACTGCTTGCCCGTCGAGACGACCGTGACCGTGATGCTGGTCGCTCCGGCGACGACGTGGTTGTTGGTGAGGATACGGCCGTCGGAGGTCAGGATCATGCCCGTGCCGGCCGCGGCGGCGCCCTGGTAGGCGAGGTCCGTGTTGATCTCGACGACGCCGACCGACTCCGCATCGGTCGCCGCACGGGTGTTCGCGGTCCCTGATCCGGACTGGCTCTGTCCCTGACCCTGACCCTGCGAGTTGGGGTCGGTCAGGCTGCCGTTGCCTCCGCCGTTGCCGCGGCCGAAGCTGTTGCCCTGCGAC
Organism: Plantibacter sp. Mn2098; assembly: GCF_049319745.1. Lineage (NCBI taxonomy): Bacteria > Bacillati > Actinomycetota > Actinomycetes > Micrococcales > Microbacteriaceae > Plantibacter > Plantibacter sp. Mn2098. The sequence continues at coordinate 10,424 of NZ_JBMOUH010000004.1, forward strand.
GGGTCGCTCTGCGTCGTCTGCTGCGAGGTGTTGTTCGCGAAGGCGTGGGTCGCGAATGCGGCGACGCCACCGACGCCGGCGATCACCATCAGCGCGGCTGCGGTCGATGCGGCGGCGATGATCCAGCCCGTCCCCTTGTGCTTTGCAGCCGGGGGCGGCGGGAAGCCGTTGTGGTGGAAGTTCGGGTACGCGCCGGGGGTGCCAGGGGTCGGTGGCTGGGTGCCGTAGGCGCCGGGCTGGCCGGGGTACTGGCCGGGGTACTGGCCGGGGTACTGGCCGGGGTACTGGCCGGGGTACTGGCCTGCGGGGTACTGGGCGCCTTGCTGCGCACCGTAGCCCTGCGGGTACTGCGGGCCCTGATACTGGCCGCCCTGGTACTGGCCGTAGGGGTAGTAGGGGTACTGGCCCTGCGCGCCGGGAACCTGCGCGGTTGGGGTCTGCACGGTTGGGGTCTGCGCAGTCGGCGTCTGCGCGGTAGGGGTCTGGTCCTGCGATGCGAGGTAGTGGGACGGCTGCGCACCATACGGGTTCGGCTGCGTGAACTGCTCGGTAGCGGCATCGGAGCCCCGGATCGCACCGTTCGAGGGAGCGGCGTATCCGGCGGACGATGCCGCAGCGCTCGCCTCGGGAGCATCTGCCGCCAGGCTGTCCACCGCGGAGGCGGGGGAGGTGCTCGCGTGCGGCTGAGACGCATCGGCGATCCCGGGCTCGACCGGTGCGGCAGCCGCGGGGGCGGCGGTTGCGGCGACCGGCTGGTCGACTGACGAATCGATGCTCGGCGTCGCGCCATCCGCTGCCTGGGCGGCTGCGGCGTTGTCGACGGGCTCGGTCGGGTCGACGGGCTCGGTGGATTCGGGTGATGCGTTCATTGGTGTGGTCCTCTCTTCGGCGAGTTGCTTCCACCATCAGACCCCCTCCACCCGAGTGCGCGATTCAGTTTCCCCCAGAGGACCCTATGACCTGTCTGGGGATTGTCTGGGTGTGGAATGTGTAAAGATCTCGCGTGAGGGCCTCGGTGGGTTCACGAAAACCCCCAGGTGGCGGGCAACTTTACCTGTGGATAACTGCATCGGCGACGCCTGGTCACGTAGCGTGCTGGACATGCGTGTTCCTCGAATCGCCCTGCTCCCGCTGCTCGCCGTGACACTCTCCGGATGTGACGGCGGGAGTGTGCCGATGCCGCCCAGCCCGAGCGCGACGCCTGCCGTCAGTGCCCCCGCATGGTCGGATGAGGAAGCCCTCGAAGTCGCCACGACTGTTTTCAAGCGATATCTCGAAATCTCAAACCAGATCTACAACGAAGGCGGAGCGAAACCCGAACGCATTGATGTGATTGCGTCCAAGACCGTTGCAGCTCGTGACCACGCTGGATTCGCGGAGGTGAGCGAGTCAACTCGGACTCTCCTTGGAAAGGTTGAACTCGTCAAGACCACGCTCCAGAGCAGACTCCTGGAGCCAGACGAAACGGGGTCTCTCGCAGCCGTGTATGCGTGCGTGGACCTGCGAGGGACGGATGTGCTCGACACCACAGGAGTATCGATCGTCTCACCAGACCGCCCAAACACGCGCACATGGGAGGTTGGTATTGGTCTGGGCGCCGCCGGTCAAGATGAATACATCGTTACCCACAAGGAAGTTTGGAGCGAGTCCGCGGAATGCGAGTAGCCCAAGCCTTGGTAGGAGTCGCAATCGTGCTCATGTTCGTCGGAGCAGCGACGACCGCGCATGCAGTTGGATGCGAAGATTCAGGCTCGTGGGTCGGAGCTTGCATCGGCAACGGCTCCGTCGGACTGAACGCAAGTCGCTCGACATCTGACGGGTCGCGGCCCGCAGCCCCAACCCAGAACAACAGCAGAACGAACGACCCAGGCAGCAGCGGCCGGGGGAGCGACAGCGAAAACCGCCCACGCGACCGCCGCCAGCCATTCCGATACGAGTCGTGTTTCGGCGGCCCCGGCGCATCGTGCAGTCGGTCGCGACCGACCCTATCGACCCCCGCACCCATCGACCCTGACGCGCCCACACCCGAAGCACCCAGCTTGCCGAGTGTCACCATCCATGACGTCGCGACATTCGCGCCGCACGCGCCGACGCTCAGCATGGAGCCCAACGGCTGGGCCGTTGTGAAGCTCCCGGCCAACTTCATCGCCTCGGCAGAGGAGCATGTGATCACCGGCACACTCCTGGGGCTCGAAGCCCGAGTGCGCTTCACCCCCGTCGAGTACGACTTCAGCTACGGAGACGGCGCCGGATTGCTCTCGCCATCAGGAGGTTCCACGTGGAACACTCTGCAACTGGGCGAGTTCTCCGATACGGCGACCAGTCACGTCTACACGACGTCTGGGGTCTACACGGCGTCCGTCGAGGTCGTCTACGAGGCCGAGTATCAATTCGACGATTCGGATTGGTTGCCTGTGTCAGGGTCCCTCTCTGTGGAGACCACCACACCGTTGTCCATCACCGCGAAGACAGCGAAGACCGTCCTCGTCGATCGCAACTGCACCCAACGTACTTCCGGCCCGGGCTGCTGAATCCGCGTCAGGCTCCGTCCACCAACCGGATGAACGCGCTCAGCTCCGCGAGACCGTCCGGGGTCGTCGGCAAGTAGTCGGCAAGTGCCGGCGAGTACACGAGGAACGCGGCCCACTGCGCGCGTGAGATCCCGACGTTGAGCCGGTTCTTCAGCAACAGGAACGACATGCCACGGGGGACGTCCGCCGGTGACGACGCCGAGAGCGAGACGATCGCGATGACCGCCTCCTGCCCCTGGAACTTGTCGACGGTCCCCACCCGAACAGCATCGAGACCGGCGGCATCGAGCGCTTCCCGAACCACCGCGACGTGCGCGTTGTACGGGCACACCACGATGACGTCACCGGCCGTGAGCGGATCGTCGATGCGGGACTCGTCCGGGTTGGTCCAGCGCTTGCCGACCACGGATCGCACGATCCCGACGATGCGTTCTGCTTCCTCGACGGAGCTCGTCGCGTTTCCCGCGTGCGGGACTTCAACGACATGCAGCCCTGGTTCCAGCCCGTCGAGTCGACGGTTGGCGGTCGCAGCGGCCGACCGGAGTTCGCCCGCGTAGGAGAGCTGCGAAACCGGTTCGGCCACCGCGGCATCCATCCGCCAGCTTTCGTGCAGGAAGTAGCCGAGTTCCGGCGGGAGGACGTCGCGGCCGTCTGCCACGAATCCGAGGGCCGAGGTGTCGATCGGTTCCGGGTGGGTTCCCTGGCTGACCTGGGGGAGTTGTTGGGGATCGCCGAGGAGCAGGAGGTTGTCCGCTGCGACACTCGCGGCGATCGTGTACGCGAGGGAGAACTGTCCGGCCTCGTCGACGACGAGGAGATCGAGCTGCCGGCGATCGAACCGGACCGGGTTGCTGAAGTCCCACGCCGTGCCGCCGATGACGTATCCGCCGGGATTCTCCCGGGCGAACGCCGCGTGACCATTCGACGGGAGGATCGTGTACGCGCGCTCGATCGCAACATCGGCCCCGGCCTTTGCCGCCTTCGCGACGAGGGCCGGGGAGAGCCCGGCCTTCACGATGCGTTCGAGCAGGTTCTCGACGACATCGTGCGATTGCGCCACCACCCCGACCGTCCAACCGTGTTCGGCGACGAGGTCGGCGATCACATGCGACGCGACGTAGGTCTTCCCGGTCCCGGGCGGGCCCTGCACCGCGAGGTACGAGTGGTCGAGGTCGAGGAGTCCGGCGGTGACGTCGCGGATGGTGTCCCCGGTGTCGGGAAGTTGCCGACCGGACCGTGTACGCGGCGGCTGGCGCCGGAGGATGTCGACGACCCCGTCGGCCGGCCAATCCGGGTGCGCGTCGACGATCCGTTGTCCCCACTCGGCGATGGCATCCACCTGGGTGCCCGGGCGCGGAGGGGGCGATGGGGTGAGCGCAGTCGGGAGGTCGTCGTAGGGGTCGCGGTCCGCTTTCAGCGTCTCCTGGATGAGGATCGAGCCGTCTTCATCGTCGACGTCGAGGATGGTGATCTGGCCGGCGGGTCGAGAACCTGCCTCTGCGCGGGGGAGCGTGAATGGCCCCGGGTAGTCGTAGACGGCGAAGGGATCGGCGCCGACTTTGACGGAGCTGCCGGGCGCCCACCGGCCGAAGAGCCGCACGTGTCGGCGATCGCTGCGTTGTCTGCCCTCGCGGAACCAGTCCCGCTCGATGTCCCCGCCGGTCACGGTGAACACGTTCCGAACGTCCTCCCATTCGGAAGAATCCGCGACCAGACGCGAGAAATGCTCCTGCCAGAACGTCTTGTGTTCACGACGGTGGTAGTCGATGGCGGCCGCTGCGAGGGCATACGCGATTGCGTCATCGGATCGGTCGGGGTCGAGCGGGTCGCCGGCGAATGCGCTCAGCGCGTTGTGCAGCGCGGTCGGTTCGTCCGGGACCAGCTCCTCCTGGTCGGTGAGGAACGCGCCGGGCGTGATGCCGTGGTCCGCGCCGAGCGAGAGCAGCCAGTTGCGGAGGCGTCGCGTCGATTCGCAGTCGTACTCGTTGTAGTCGGCGATCTCGGCGAGCTTGTGCTCACCGAGAGCTTCCAGGGCGGGATCGCCGCTCCGGACGAGGTCGCGGGCGGTCGCATACTCGGTGATCGATGCCGCGGCGTTCGTGACATCGCCGTCGCGATGATCCTCACCCATATAGAGGGGCTCGAGTTTCTTGATCGAGTAGGAGCGGGAGCCGACGCGGAGCGACTTGCGGACGAGCGGGTAGAGGTCGATGAGAACGCCGTCGCGCAGGAGATCATCGACCACGTGTTCGCCGATGCCGTGCCGGGCGGCGAGGGAGAGCAGGTGCGTCCGCTCATATGCGGCGTAGTGGTAGACGTGCATGCCCGGGTACTGCGCGCGGCGCTCGGTGAGGAACGTGAGGAAGGCGTCGAGTGCGACGCGTTCTTCGTGGAAATCATGCGCCCACCAGGCACGGAATGCACCCTCGGCGTCGACCATGCCGAAGAGGTAGTCGATGCCCCAGCGGGTGGTCTCGCCGACCTTCGGAGTGCCCTCGGTGTAGAGCGGGTCGCCTTCGAAGTCGAAGAAGATGTCGCCGGGGTTCGGCTCAGGAAGGAGGCCGAGGGCTGCGGCGTCGTGCACGATGAACGGGGGAGTGCCGATGGTCGTGGGCGGCTGGATCTGCAGGCGCGCCTGCTCGCGAAGCCCGCGGAGCGTGGCATCCGGGATGCCCGCAACAGTCATCGGCTCTGCATGGTGGTGCCCATGCACGTAGTGCGCCGCCCCCGCCTCCACTCCCGGCCCCGGTCCCTGAGCCCCGTCCGCCGGTCCCTGAGCCTGTCGAAGGGCCCCGCCCTCCCGATCCCCGTCGCCCGGTCCCTGAGCCTGTCGAAGGGCATCCCCCACAACCCGAACCCCAGCAAGCTGATCAATCGTCTCGATTCCCGCTGCGATCAGGCGATCCCGTTGGGTCAATCGAAGCCCGGCGACCAGCAGAACGTCACGGCTGGCGGTGATTTCCGCATCGCAATAGGCGCAGTGTCCGCACACGCTGTAACGGGGATCGCCCCATCGGACGGGTCGATCATCGGTGAGGCGTTCGTCGACGACGCGAAGCAGTCGAGCGCGGCGGCGACGATACACCGGGAGGATGTCGCCGACGGCGTGGGTGCTGACGGTGCCGTCGCCGAGGATGAGGTCGACGTGGTCGTCGACGGGGATGCCGGCGGTGAGGAGCTGGTCGACGTACGCGGCGAGTTGCAGCAGTGCGGTGACGCGTGGCGACCGTGCGAGCTTGGTGTCTTGAACCCGGTATCTGCCGTCGGGGCGGCGGATGATGAAGTCCGCGAACCCGATGAATGACCCGTCGAAGAAGGCACCCTGGAAGACGACGGGTGCGCCGCTGCGGAAGGCGTCGAGCGTCGTGTCGACGGCTGCCGCCAGCGCTTCCGCATCGCGGACGCTCGGTCGTTCGAGTTCGATCACGCCATCGCCAAACTCCTCGCGATACGCCTCAAGCACTCTGAGCTCATGCTGATCGCCGAGTTTGGACGTGCGGACGAGCATCTCGTCTTCAGGCTCATCGAGGCGTTCGATGTGCCCCAGTTTCTCGTCGATGCCCCGCAGGAACGCGAACTCGCAGTACGAGGCGTTGCTGAGGTCGCTGGCCGAGGTGACCGGCTGGCCATCGAGGAGGAACATCGGTGCGGCGGCCTTTCGACGGTGGCGGGCGTGGTGCGGCCAGTCTGGCACGGGCGGGTGACATGGGCGCCACCGCGAACACGGACCTAGGCGACAACGACCCCGCTTGAGCGATACTCCGGCGCATCGGCCTCAGACTTGAACTCAAGGACTTCCACCGGGTCTCGGTACTCTTGGTCACACGCCTGCTCAGACGAACGGACCCAATGTGACACACGCCCTTCGAGTGGTGGCTGCGGTCGTCATCGTGGACGGCACCGTTCTCGCGTGCCGACGGTCGCCGGGGAAGTCTGCCGGTGGACAGTGGGAGTTCCCGGGCGGGAAGGTCGAGAGCGATGAGTCACCCGCTGATGCCCTCGTCCGCGAGATTGAGGAAGAACTCAGCACGACCATCGTGGTCGGGGACCTTTTCGACCGGTCAGTGACGGAGCTCGAACACGTCGTGATCGATCTGAGTTGCTACGCAGCATCGCTGGTCGGCACAGCCCCGACCCACAGCATCGATCACGATGCGCTGCGCTGGGTCTCTCGCGCTGAACTCGACAGCCTTGAATGGGCGAAGCCAGATCTGCCGATGGTTCGACTTCTGCACCGGCTTCTTCCTTGATTTCCCGGCCGCATCCTTCATAGCAACCCCACAGAACCCACCAAGCACCCGGCGAGCGCCGCTTGCTTCACTGCTTCCTACGCAATTCCGCGAAAGGAGCACAACCATGAACGACCGCACGCGCAGCACAGACATCGGCACGACTCCCGGCGCTTCCAACCCGGGCACGGTCCCGGTCGACCCCCGCTGGCTCGACGCCGACGGCAACCTCATCGATGAGGACGACCGCGGCCTCGTCTACGACATCCGCACGCTCGTCAATCGGCGCAGCGTGTTCGGGCTGTTCGGCGGCATCGCTGGTGCGACGCTCCTCGCAGCGTGCTCCAGCCCGGCGACGTCGAGCACCCCGTCCGCCGGCGTCGGCACGGCCGCGGCGACACCAAGCGCCAGTGCAAGCGCCACCGCCGATGCCGCAGGCCCCGTCTCGGAGGTCCCGGACGAGACCGCCGGCCCGTACCCGGCGGACGGATCGAACGGCGTCGACGTCCTGGACGACTCCGGCATCGTCCGCAGTGACATCCGCTCGAGTTTCGGCTCGTCATCGACCACGGCCGCGGGCATCCCGCTCACGATCCAGCTCGCCGTCCGCAACGCTTCCACTGGCAACGCGATGACCGGCGCCGCCGTCTATCTCTGGCACTGCGACCGCGACGGCGAGTACTCCCTCTACGGGCAAGGCGCCGCCAAGAACGAGAACTACCTCCGCGGCGTCCAACAGGTGGATGCGCGCGGTCTCGTCACGTTCACGTCGATCTTCCCGGCGGCGTACTCCGGGCGCTGGCCGCACATCCACTTCGAGGTGTACTCCGATGTCGCAACGGCCGTCGCATCCGGCCCGATCGTGAAGACCTCACAGATCGCCCTCCCGAAGGAAGCCTGCGACGCCGTCTACGCGACCACCGGATATGAACAGAGCGTCCGCAACCTCGCCCAGACGAGCCTCACCCGCGACATGGTCTTCGGCGACGACGGCGGCATCCACCAGATCGCGACGATGTCCGGCGATGTCGTGAGCGGGTACACCTCGGCGCTCACGATCGGGGTGTGACGCGTTTGATCATTACTCGTCCGTTTGACCAACTATTGATGTCGGACGCTGCGAATATGGTCGCAGCATCCGCTCATCCGAAGCGGCGCACCCGATTGGAAGCTACATGCGAGTCAGCCCGTACCACTCCTCAAATCCCTCCGACCCTGACGTTCACCACACCTTCAACAACTGCGTGAGTGGGCAACAGATTCCGGCACGCAATCGACTCCAGGGCACAGGCGGCTATCGCCTGTGCGCGCACTGCCGCGAAATGTAGTACACGGTCTGGCGCAGGACGGAGCAGTCCTGCGCCAGGCCATGGCTAGAGAGCATAGAACTGATCAGTTCACGCTGCGAATGCTTCATTCACCCGAAAGTTCAGCGCTCAAGATCCGAGAAACCGATCCGCCGCCACTCGACATCGTGGAACATCGACCCGACCGAGGGCTCGTATCCACCACGACGCTCATCCGTCATCGCGCACCCCGCCGACCACCGTTGTTCGCCCTCGCGACGTCGTTCCCCCTTTGCCGCCGCCGATCCTGACACGGATAAGGATTCGAACGGTTCGCACTGAAGACAGGATGGAGCCGTGCGCCCGACCACCCGACAACTGGGGGAGATCGCACCCTGGCGGAAATCCGTCGACATTCGCCGCCCACCAGCGCGATACGCTCAGAACATGTACATGGAAGGCCCGCGCGGGCTGCGTAACCCCGAGACTCTGGCCGAACGACAACGGATGCTCGAGGAAACGGCCGCAATCCAGCCGCTCCGTGAGTGGACCGCGAGCATGGTCGCCCGCCGGATCGGCCGCCAAACGGACCTCCTCGTCCCCGAATTCGACCCCGCGGACTCGGCAGCCGACGCGAAGACGCTCATCCTGCTGGACGCCCCTGGCACGATGCTCCCCGACACCGCCGACCGCCCCGGATCCGGCTTCGCCTCCGTCGACAACGACGACCCCACCGCCGAGAACCTCTGGAATCTCCGCAACACCCTCGGACTCGAACACGTCGTCGTGTGGAACATCGTCCCCTGGTACCTGGCCCCCGGCCGCAAGAAGCCCAACGCGGCAGAACTCGCCCAGGGCGCCATGGAACTCCGCGGCCTGCTCCCCATCCTCCGCAAGCTGCGCGTCGTGGTCCTGTGTGGCCCGCACGCACAGGAGGGTTGGTGGAAGCACATCGAACCGTTCCTCGGCAACACCTACAGCGCCTTCAACGCGCCCCACCCGTCGCCGCTCGCGCTCAAGCAGCCCGGTCGCCGCGAGGAGATCGAGCGCACCTTCGCCCGCGCAGCACAGGTCGCCGGCTAACGCACCAGGCATCGCCCACCCTTGACTCGCGGTGCACCCGCGTGATTAGGCTGGGCGCATGGACGAGCCGACGGTGTCCCCGGAAATCATCCTCGACGCGCGCCGCCGCACGAAGCGCGGCGGCGCCCTCACGTTCATCGTCCTCGGCATGATGTGGACATCACTGCTCGTGATCCGACTGGTCGAAGCGAAGACTCCCACAGTCGAATGGCAGTACATCGTGGGGTCTGCCGCAGCCCTCGGCATCCTCGGGTACTACTCGGTCGGCTGGTGGCAGGCGAACCGGGACCTCCGCACCTTCCGCGCCCTGCATGACGCACGCCTGCGAGCGGAGTTCGGCCGATGACACCCCACCGACGCCTCGACGACCTCGACGTCTCACCCATCGCCGCCGGCACCGCCGGACTCATCTTCGACGAGACGATGGACGGCGCCAAGCGCATCGCCGCCCTCACCGCAGCGGTCGAGGGTGGGACGACCGTGTTCGACACCGCCTATGCCTACTCGCCGGCGGGCGGCGGGCACGCCGGGGAACGGATCATCGCGAACGCGCTGCGCGACATCGGCGCCGACGACGTCACCATCGTCACCAAGGGCGGCCATTTCCACGCCGCGGACGGCACCTTCCCGATCGATGGCCGGCCCGCCGCCATCCAGGAGCACTGCCGCGGCAGCCTCGAAGCGCTCCGCGTCGACGCCATCGACCTGTACCTCCTGCACTGGCCGGACCCCAAGCTGCCCTTCGACGACAGCGTGTGGGCCCTGCGGGAACTCGTCGACGACGGCCTGGTGCGGCGCATCGGCCTGTCCAACGTGACGATCGAGCAGCTCGAGACCGCCCGGGAGATCACCCACATCAGCGCCGTGCAGAACCGCTACCTGATCGGCGGGGGAGAGGACGCGATGCTCCGCACCACCGAGGCGCGAGGCATCACCTACCTGGCGTACTCGCCACTCGGACTCGTCGACGACTGGCGAGCGTTCGCCGCGCGTCCCGGCATCGCCACCCTCGCGACGACACACGATGCGACCGCCCAGCAACTCGTCATCGCGTGGCTGCTCGCGCGCAGCCCGTCGATCGTGCCGGTGAGCGGGGCGACCAAGCCGTCGACGGTTCGGTCCACGATCGCGGCGGCTGATCTCCTGCTGTCGCCGGAGGACATCACGGTGCTGTCGGCCGAGCTGGGCGCGGTCACGACGCGGTAGCGAGCCGCCCGGACCCGCGGGGTCTGCGAATCCCGCGGCCCTGCGTGCGGCTCGCGCACCCGGGACTGCGACTCCCGCCGCCGACGGACGCTGCACCGCAGAAGGTGAACCGCACGAGAGAAGGCCTCTGCGCGCGAAAACGTCCTTGCGCGGCGCGGTTCACCTTCTCTCGGGCGGCCGGGCCCGAGCGGTAGCCGCGGCCGAGCGGCGCCTCAGCCGCGCATCGCCGCCAGCAACGCGAGCAGCTCCTGCTCACCGACGATCGGGATGCCGTACTGCCTGGCCTTGCGCGCCTTGCCGGACAGACTGTCGACATCGGCCGCGACGAGCAGTTTGACCTTCTTGGTGATGGCAGCCCACGGGATGACGTCGCGGGCGAGGAGCAGGTCTTCGTAGTGCGACCGCGGCTGCCCCATCTGCCCGGTGAGCACCACGAGGTCACCGCGCGACAGCTCGAACTGTGGCTTCCCCGGACCTGCCGGCACCGTCGCGGGCGAGGCCGTGAGCGGTGCGCTCGGCGGCGAGCTGATCGCGGCGGTGACGCTGGCGTCATCGAGGTCGAGGAGGAGCGCGACCTGGGCGAGGTCGGACAGCTCCGCATCGGTCAGTTCGCCGTCGGCCCACGCGACCGCCGCGAGATCGCCGAAGTACCGCTCGTGCAACCGTCCGAGCACCCGGTCGCCGATGCCCAGCTCCCGCGCGAGCGTGCGCAAGCCGTCCATCTCGTCGACCGTCAGCAGACCGTCGGCGAGCGCGACGTCCAGCTGCGCACGATAGGCGGCGTGCGCACGCGCACGAGGCGAGTCCTCATCGGTCTCCGGGAGGGCGGCGGTCGTGCGCTGGAGGAACGTCGAGGTCGTCGGAACGTCCCGCTCGCGCGTACGCGTCACCCAGTCGACCTGCTGCGGCGACAGCGGGAGGGGCGGCCAGGACTGCTGCTCGGCGATCCGGTCGTACCGGTCCCACGTCTCATGGCCACGGTTGTCGGCCAGGTAGGCGGCAAGCAGTCGGGCGGTGGCCTCGGCATCGACGAGCGCCTCATGCGCGTTCACGAGCTCGATGTCATAGGCGGAACAGCAGTCGGCGAGCGATCGCCCCGCCCCGGGGAGGAACTCGCGCGCGAGCTGCATCGTGCACAGCGCCCCACCCTGCTCGACCGGCGACCCGACGCCCAGGCGGGCGAGCTCTGCCCGCAGGAACCGCTCCTCGAATTGCGCGTTGTGCGCCACCACGATCCGGCCGTCGAGCAACGCACCCAGCTGCGGGGCGATCTGCGAGAAGAGCGGTGCGCGCATCGCGTCCTTGCCCGTGATGCCGTGGATGTGGACGGGTCCGAGATCCCGCTCCGGGTTCACGACCGTCTCCCACCGGTTCTCGATCTCGCCGGTGGGGCCGACGTGCACCACGGCGACTTCGACGACCCTGTGGTGATACTCCGGAGCGAATCCCGTGGTCTCGAAATCGATGACCGCGAACCCGTGATCGGGCATGTCGGCTCCTTCTGTGGGTGGCGCGAGGCACGGCACAAGCCGGCATCGAGCACGATGGGCGCTGGATCGCAGCGCTGGACGGTGCACAGTCGTCACCGCCAAACTACCCGATTCGCATCCCCCGAAGGGGAGGCAGAGCCGCCGGTGACGATGTCCGACAGCTGTCACGAGGCGTGGTCCCACTCACTGGACCGCGCGCACATTGTTCTAGTAGCATTTAGAACATGTTGTTCCGCCTCGATCACGGGTCCGCCGTGTCGCTCGCCACCCAGATCGTTGATCAGGTGCGCACCGCCATCATCGACGGCACGCTGCAACCCGGCGAGCGCCTCCCACCGGCACGGGACCTCGCCACCGCCCTCGACGTCAACATGCACACCGTCCTGCGCGCGTACGGGCTCCTGCGCGACGCGCACCTGATCGACATGCGGCAGGGTCGAGGCGCCTGGGTCCGGCCGGACGTCGATGCCACAGCAGCCAGGCTGCGGGTGGCGGAACTCGCCGAACAATTCCTCGCCGAGGCGAACAAGATCGGACTCTCGAGAGCCGAGATCCTGCACCTGATCGGAGAATCATGAGCACCACGGGCCAGCACGATGACGCGCAACGGCCGACCGGACCCGCGCCAGTGAGCGGGAGCGACGGCCGCGGTTCTGGTGGTCGTGGTCGCGTCGCCCTCGCGGTGGTCGCGCTCTGGCTGCCGGCCATCGCGATCCTCCTCAGCTGGTCCGCGTGGTCGAATCAGCTGCCGAAGACCCTACCCATCCACTGGAGCGGGACGGGGACTCCCGACGGATTCGACGCGACGGACTCCATCTTCATCACCACGCTCTGCTTCGCCGTGGGGGCCGCGCTCTTCGGAACGCTGTGCGCCTACCTGCCGGTGGTCCGCCCGCTGCTTCGACGAGGCATCCTCGGGTTCGCCGGTCTCGTCGGCGGCGTCGCGGCATCGGCCTGGATCCTCTCCGGCTGGCTCACGATCCAGGCCGGAGGGGATCCCGAGCAGGCCGTCCTCGGCGCGTGGGTGATCCTCCCGCTGCTCGGGACGGCGTGGGGCGTTGTGCCCTGGGTGCTGCACCCGAAGACCGCCGTGGCGGCCAGGTCCGGAAACGGCCTGCGTCCGATCCCGCTCGCGTCGACCGAGACCGGGGCCTGGAGCAGAACCTCGACCGGTGTCGCCTTCATCTGGGTGGCGATCGGGTTCGTGGCCCTCACAGGAGGACTCATGATCCCGCTGGTGCTGAACGAAGGGGTCAACGGGATCTTCCCCGGTGCGGTCATGCTGGTCGCGACGCTGCTCATCGTCTCGTTCATCCGCATCCGCGTCACCGTCGACCGCCGTGGGCTCCGCGTCGTCTCGACAACGCTCGGCATCCCCTTCAAGCGGATCCCGTTGCACGAGATCGACGCCGTCCAGACCGAAGAGCTCGTCCCGATGCAGTGGGGCGGCTGGGGCTACCGGGTCATGCCGGGACGCAGCGCGGTCGTCCTGCACGGAGGCGAAGGCATCGTCGTCACCCGGTCGAACGGCACGCTCTTCGCGGTCAGCATCCCCGATGCGGCCACCGGGGCGAGCCTCCTCGAGGCGTTGCGGGAGCGGGAGCGCGCCGAGCGGAACTGACGCCGCTCTCGCGTCGGACACCTCGCTCCTGTTCGCAATTCAGGACGGGTCCGGCGTGTCGCGCCGATCTGCGGCGAGCGCGGGTCGACACACCGGGGCGCTCCTGAATTGCGAACAGGAGCGCCCGGACGATCCCCAGCCAGAACCTCTACTGTTGGGTAATGAAGCGACGTCCCGTTGAACCCATCTACAGCACAGCTGTCGGCGTCGGCCGGTCGCTCTTCGGATTCTGGCGACTCAAACGGCACGTGACGGGCATCGAGCATCTCCCGAACACCGGTGGAGCAGTCATCGCGATGACCCACTTCGGCTACCTGGAATTCGCGCTCGTCGAGTGGGCGACCGTCCTCCACAACAAGCGCCGCATCCGCTTCATGGCCAAGAAGGGCGCATTCGACAAGCCCGTTGTCGGCTGGCTGCTCCGCGGGATGCACCACATCTCGGTCGACATGAAAGCCGGCGCCGCGGCCTACGGCAACGCGGTCAAAGCCCTCCGCAGCGGCGAACTCATCGGCGTCTTCCCCGAGGCAGGCGTGAGCGCATCGTTCACCGTCCGCGACCTCAAATCCGGGGCCGTCCGCCTCGCCTCGGAAGCGAACGTGCCCATCATCCCCGTCGCCGTGTGGGGCGGACATCGACTCCTCACCAAGAACCACAAGGTCCGGTTCCGCGACCGGTTCGGCGTGCCGGTGCACTTCGCATTCGGCGAGCCGATGTCGGTCACCGCGAACGACGACGTCACGGCCAGGACCACGGAGCTGCGCGACCGCCTGCAGCACATGGTCGACGGCCTGCAGGCGGACTACCCCGTCGACGGTACGGGCCAGTGGTGGCAGCCGCGACACCTCGGCGGAACCGCCCCGACCCCCGACGAGGCGGCCGCCGCCGACCTCGAACGCGACCGCCGCCGCGAGGCGAAAACCGTCGCCTGAGCGGGCGAATCCACCGTTTCCGCGACGAACCCCTCCTCGGACGCATATCGCACTCGGCGGCGAGCTTGCCCTGAATACGACAGCTGACTCGTAGTCTGTGTGAGCACATCCGCCCAGCACGAGGAGATCCATGTCAGTCACAAAGCGTCGCTGGTGGCTGCCCGGATGGTTCCGACGCAAGAAACACGCGCCGGAGGCGATCGCTCCGACTGAGATCGATTCCAGTGTCCGCGATGCCGCGGAGACGGTCGTGGCAGAGGTGTATGTCGCAGGGCCGGTCGTTGCAGGGCCGGTCGCTCCCGAAGCCCCCGCTGCCCCCGCCGCCCCCGACGCCGCCGCCGCCGACGCCGCCGCAACCACCGTCACCGACCCGGCTTCCATCCCCGACTTCACCGTCGCCGATGACAGCATCGTCGCCTCCCAAGCGCTGCTCGACGATCTCGACGCCGCAACCCCCGTCATCGAGCGTCTCGCCGCCGACGTGCTCGCGGTCGAGGGTCCCATCCCGACACTGCGCCTCGTCTACACCGTCGCACGCAAGCTGGGATTCGACCAGATCGGCGACACCCGCCGCCAGGACGTCGCCGCGGTGATCACCGCATCGCAGACGGTCGTCGACGGGTTCGTGTGGCCTGCCGGCATCGATCCGACGGTGTGGACGGGCGTGCGCCGCACCCTCAGCCGCGAGGATCGCGCCATCACCGAGATCAGCCCGGTCGAGATCGCCAACGCGATCGTCATCGTCCTCGGCGCTGCGGTGCCGGCGCCGGTGGAACGCGAAACCGCGATCCGCGGAACAGCCGACCTCCTCGGCTACGGACGGCTGGGTGAATCAGCCCGGCGATGGTTCGACCTGGCGATCTCCGCGGCGATCGTGCGCGGCCGATTCATCGAGGACGACGGCGCCCTGCGCCTCCCCTGAGCAGCCTCGCGCTGCAGCCGCGAGCTGCTGAACGCCCGGAGTGCAGCGCCGAACCGTCGGATGCGACCACGTTCGGGAAACCGCCGCCATCCGGATTCTGGCACGACCAGTTCGGTGGTCATGCCGCAGTCCGGCGGGTGATGGGACGGTACGTGATCGCACCCTGGGTTTCGGGTGGGTACCAGGTACAGCTTGGCCTCACCTCGCGCTCCGTGCATCGGGGGAAACCCGCGATCTTGCCCAGTGCGGACCCGATGTCAACCCCCGGAGGCCGATGGGACATCATCCGTGGCGGCGCGTAGGGTCGTCGGCGATGTCCACGGAAATACTTCTGCGGACATCGTGACGAATCGTCCACGAGTTCCGTCTCATCAGTAGACCGGAACAGACCGGACACAAAGGAGGCACACATGAGTGCATCGGACAAGATCAAGAACGCCGCCGAAGATCTGGGCGGCAAGGCCAAGGAAGCCTACGGCAAGGCCACCGGAGACGACAGCAAGGTCGTCGAGGGTAAGGCGGACCAGGCGAAGGCCGGCGCCAAGAAGGCTGTCGAGGACGTCAAGGACTCCCTCAAGTAGCAGCTCGCGTCGTGGATGCCCCGCTGCGAAGCGGGGCATTCCTTCGTCAACCGACACCCATCGGCCATCCCGCATCGGTGATGGCCCGCACCCCACACGGAGTTCATTGTGAGTTTTCTTGGTTTTCTGCTGCTCGGCCTCATCGCCGGCGCCATCGCGAAGGCGATCCTCCCCGGTAAGCAGGGCGGCGGTTGGTTCGTCACGCTGCTGCTCGGCGTCGTCGGCGCGTTGCTCGGTGGATGGATCGGCGGTGCGCTCTTCGGCGTGAACCTGCAGGAGTTCTTCTCCCTCGCCACGTGGGCGCTCGCGATCGGTGGTTCGATCATCGTGCTGCTCATCTACGGCGCGATCGTCGGACGCCGCAAGACCGCCTAGTCCCGCACCGCCAACCGACCGTCCCGCCGCCCCGCCCTCAGCTCGCGAGCTGACACTCGTGGCGGTTCTCGGCACGGCAGAACGGCCACTGCTGACAGCTCGCGAGCTGGCAGCAGTGGCCGTTTTCAGGCCGTCAGAACAGCCACAAGTGACAGTTCGCGGGCTGGGAGCGGGGGACGGCGGCGGGACGGGGACGGTCAGGGGGCGAAGGGGTCCGCGATGCCGACGTAGCGGGTCTCGAGGTACTCCTCGATGCCCTCGAAGCCGCCCTCACGGCCGAGGCCGGACTGCTTGACGCCTCCGAACGGCGCGGCCGGGTTCGAGACGATGCCCGTGTTGACGCCGAACATGCCCACTTCCAGCTCCTCCGAGAGGCGCAGGGCCCGGTTGAGATCACGCGTGAACGCGTACGCGACGAGACCGAACTCGGTGTCGTTCGCCAGCCGGATCGCCTCCTCCTCCGTGTCGAACGCGATGATGGGAGCCACCGGTCCGAAGATCTCCTCGTGCAGGATCCGCGCATCGGCCGGCACGCCGGTGAGCACGGTCGGTTCGTAGAAGTAGCCAGCCCCGGGGACCGCACGTCCGCCGAGGGCGAGCGTGGCGCCCGCGGCGACGGAGGCCTCCACGAGCTCGTGCACCTTCTCACGCGTGCCCTCGTCGACGAGCGGGCCGATCTTCGACGACGGGTCCGTTCCACGTGCAACCGTGTGCTCGCGCATCCGAGCGACGAGCTTCTCGGTAAACTCGTCAAGGACCGATCGGTGGACGATGAGCCGGTTCGCGGCCGTGCACGCCTCACCGCCGTTGCGGAGCTTGGCGAGCATCGCACCGTCCACGGCCTTGTCGACGTCGGCGTCCTCGAACACCAGGAACGGCGCGTTGCCGCCGAGCTCCATCGACACCCGAAGGACCTGCTCCGCGGCATCGGCGATGAGTCGACGACCGACCTCGGTCGACCCCGTGAAGGACAGCTTCCGCAGCCGTGCGTCCTTGATGAGCGGACCCGTGACGGCCCCGGCCTTCGTCGTCTGCACGACGTTGAGCACCCCGGCGGGCAGCCCGGCCTCCTGCAGCACCTGCGCGAAGAGCAGCGAGGTGAGCGGCGTCAGAGCGGCCGGCTTCAACACCATCGTGCAACCGGCGGCGATGGCGGGAGCGATCTTGCGCGTCGCCATCGCCAACGGGAAGTTCCACGGCGTGATGAACAGGCTCGGCCCGACGGGACGCTTCGTCACGAGCAGGCGACTCTTGCCGTCCGGCGCCGTCGCGAACCGCCCGGAGATCCGTGCGGTCTCCTCGGAGAACCAGCGGAGGAACTCCGCGCCGTACGCGACCTCGCCCCGCGACTCGGCGAGCGGCTTGCCCATCTCGAGCGTCATGAGGAGGGCGAAGTCGTCGGCGCGGGCGGTGACTGCATCGAACGCACGACGCAGGATCTCTGCACGGTCGCGAGGCCCCGTGCGAGCCCAGTCGCGCTGCGCGGCATCGGCGGCGGCCAGGGCGGCTTCACCGTCTGCAGGAGACGCATCGGCGATCTCGAGGAGCGTGTCGCCCGTCGACGGATCGGTCACGGCGAAGGTGGCGCCATCGGAAGCCGAGCGCCACTCACCGCCGATCAGCAGACCGGTCGGCAGGGAATCGAGGAGCGCACGCTCATCGGCCGGGGTGATGGAAGTCATGGTCACAGTGCCTTTCGGAGGATGCCGATGACGTCGTCGGCGGTCGGCTGCAGCGGGGTGTTGACGGTGACGGCGTCGGCGAGGGTGTCGGCGGCGAGCGATGCGAGCGCCGCTTCCGTGACACCGAACTGCGACAGCGGAGCGCTCATCCCGACCGCCTCGGCGAGCGACGCGACGGCGACGATCGCGGCCTCGGCGTTCGCCTGGACCGACGCCGCGGTGTCACCGACCCCCAGTGCGAACGCGACGCGTGCCAAGCGCGCCTCACGGACCGGGAGCGAGAAGCGCAGGACGTCCTCGATCACGATGCACAACGCGAGGCCGTGCGGGATGTTGAACTGACCGCCGAGCGGGTGGGCGATGCCGTGCACGAGACCGAGGCCCGTGTGCGAGAACCCGACGCCGGCGACGTGGCTCGCGAGCAGCAGCTCCGAACGCGCCTCGATGTCGGTGCCGTCCGCGACGGCCCGCGGCAGGTACTCGGCCACCGTGGAGATCACTTGGAGCGCGATGCCGTCGGAGTACGGGTTCGCCCGCACGGACAGGTAGGACTCGAGGGCGTGCGTGAGCGCATCCATCCCGGTGGCGGCGGTCGCCGACGGCGGGAGCCCGACGGTCAGGTCCGGGTCGAGGATGGCGGCCCTGGCGAGCGCGCTCGTGTGGCCGACGTAGAACTTCCGGTGCCCGACGACATCGGTGATGACGCCGAACGCGTTGACCTCGGCGCCCGTCCCGGCGGTCGTGGGGATCGCGATGATCGGCAACGCCTCGTTCGCGAAGTCGGAGGTGTAGTCCAGGTCGACGCCGCGCTGCGGGTTGACCGCGCCGAGCGAGATCCCCTTCGCGGCGTCCATCGACGAGCCGCCGCCGACGGCGACGATCGCTCCGGCACCTGCAGCTGCCGCGGCATCGCTGCCCTCGTCGACGCACGTCGTGGTCGGGTTGGGCGTCACGCCGCCGTAGACGGTGACGAGGATGCCGGCCGCTTCGAGCGATTCACGCACACTCGTGACGATGGGCGAGGCCGCGAGGAACGGGTCCGTCACGATGAGCGCCGTCTGCGCGCCGGTCGAGGCGACGAGCGCACCGACCTCGGCGACCCGGCCACGACCGAAGTGCGCGATCGGCTTCGGGTCGAGCGTCAGCTCCGTCTCAGCGAGCGGCTTCGGAAGCGGGGCGAGTGCGGTGCCGGACGTGGCCGATGCGCCGGGCATGCCGGCCGCACGGGATGCGGGGATGGTCATGCTGAGGCTCCTTCGAGTCGCAGTTCGGTGCCGATGAGGTCCTCGTAGAGCTTCACGGGCGTCATCTCGCCCGCCTTGTCGCCGTACTGCGCCTTCGCGCGGCGGTAGATCTGCTCGACCAGGCTGGAGAGCTCCGCCGGAACGCCGACCGACCGGGCGAGGTCGATCGAGAGCCCGAGGTCCTTGCAGGCGAGGGCGATCGCGAAGCCCTCGTCGTAGTCGCCGTGATCGAGGATCGACAGGACGTCGTTCTGGACGAAGTTGCTGTTGGCGGGACTCGCGACGAGCGATGCGCGGAGCACGTCGAGGTCGACACCGGCCTTCACCCCGATGCTGAGCACCTCCGCCGTCGCGACGAGGTGCGAGAACCACAGCTGGTTGATCATGAGCTTGACCGCGTAGCCGGCGCCGTTCGCCCCGACGTGGAGGATGCGCTCGGGGTCGCCCATGGCCTCGAAGACGGGACGGAGGCGGGTGACGTCTGCTGCGTCGCCGCCGACGAAGATCTGCAGCATGCCGTTCGCCGCGCCGACCGACATGCCGCTCACGGGGGCGTCGAGGATGTGCAGCCCGCGGTGGGCGTGATCCGCGCGGACGCGATCCGCGACATCGGGGACGGAGGTCGACATGTCGATCCAGGTGCCGCCATCGGCGATCCCCGCGAGGATGCCGGTCGGCCCGTTGACGACCGCGTCGACGTGGCGTGGGGTCGGGAGCATCGTGATGACGACGTCGCTCGCGGCGGCGACCTCTGCGGCGGTGTCGGCCCAGATCGCACCGCCGGCGATGAGGTCGGCGGCGGATTCATGACGGATGTCGTTGACGACGAGCGGGAACCCGGCCTGCTGCAGGTTGCGCGTCATGCCGGAGCCCATGTTGCCGAGGCCGATGAAGCCGACGGTCACTGGTGGGGCTGCGGCGTCGGAACGGGGTGGGGTGTCGAGGGAAGGGGATGGTGCGTTCATGATGACTCGATTCGGGGAGGCCCTTCGACAAGCTCAGGGACCGGTGGAGACGGAGTGGGCCCTTCGACAAGCTCAGGGACCGGGACCGGACGCTGAGGACCAGGACCGGTCACTGAGCTTGTCGAAGTGGGAGGTGATGAGGGGACTGGGGTGGGCCCTTCGACAAGCCCAGGGACCGGGCGAAAACGTCGCTCGCACGAGGATCAGCCGAGGTCGATCCAGGTGGTCTTGAGGGCGGTGTAGGAGTCGAGGGCGTGCAGTGAACGGTCGCGGCCGGAACCGGACCCCTTGAACCCGCCGAACGGCGTGATGACGTCGGCGACGTCGAAGGTGTTCACCCACACGGTGCCGGCGCGCAAGGAGCGGGCCGCACGATGCGCGGTCGTGAGGTCGGACGTCCACACGCTCGCAGCCAGCCCGTACTCGGACTCGTTCGCGACCCGGATCGCCTCCTCGGCACCCGACACCGTGGTGACGGACAGCGCCGGCCCGAAGATCTCCTCCCGGCCGATGCGTGAGGCGTTGTCCACGCGGTCGAACACGGTCGGTTCGACGTAGTACCCGCCTTCGAGGCCGTCCGGCCGCAGCTGCGAACCGCCGTGGACCACGGCCCCTTCGGACCGTGCGACATCGACGTAGTCCAGCACTCGTGTCAGCTGGCGTTCGCTCGCGATCGTCCCGATCTGGGTCGCCTCGTCGAGCGGATCGCCCTGCACGAGCCCCCGGCCGACGCGCAGTACGGCGTCGACGAGTTCATCGTGCACACGCTCATCGACGATGAGGCGGCTGCCACCGTGGCAGGTCTGGCCGGCGTTGTAGAAGATGCCCCACGCGACAGCCGATGCGCACGCCTCGATGTCCGCGACATCCGCGAGCACCACTTGCGGCGACTTGCCGCCGAGTTCCAGCGACACCTGCTTGCCGTTGGATTCGCCGGCGTAGGTGAGGAATCCGCGGCCGACGGCGGGCGACCCGGTGAAGGTCAGCTTGTCGACGAGGGGATGCCGCCCCAGCGCCTGCCCGGCGACCGGACCCAACCCGGGGACCACGTTGAACACACCGGCGGGAACGCCAGCTTCGACCGCCAACTCCGCCAGCTTCAGCGCGGACAAGCTCGTGAGCTCGGCAGGCTTCAGGACGACCGAGTTGCCCGTCGCAAGCGCCGGCGCCAGCTTCCATGCCGTGATGATGAGCGGATAATTCCACGGCACAACGGCGCCGACAACCCCAAGCGCCTCCCGCGTCACCAACGCAAGCGCGTTCTCCGGCGCCGGTGCGACCTCGTCCGAGACCTTGTCGATCGCCTCCGCGTACCACCGGAACACCCGCGCCGCATTCGGCACGTCGACCCGCAGCGAGTCGCCGATGGGATGCCCGGAGTCGAGCGATTCGAGCAACGCCAGCTCCTCGAGATGCTCGAGCATCAGGTCCGACAGGCGGATGAGCACCCTCTGCCGTTCGCGACGATCGGCACGCGACCAGACGCCGGACTCGAACGCGCGCGCGGCCGCCCGCACCGCTGCGTCGATGTCCGCTTCGCCACCGGCACTCACCGAGGCGATGACCGAGCCGTCGCGGGGCGCGATCGTCTCGAAGGTGGCGCCGTCCGCAGCTGCGCGGAAGTCGCCGTCGATGAACAGGCGCGTCTCCGGCCGGAGTGCCGCAGCCCGTTCGATCCAGTGGTTCATGTGTGGTTGTCCTTCACTCCGTGGGGTGGTGGGGGTTGAGAGGTGTTCGGGCCCTTCGACAAGCTCAGGGACCGGAGGTCGGGCCCTTCGACAAGCTCAGGGACCGGCGCTCAGACCGTGTAGGCCTTCACAGCGTCCCAGTCGATCTGCACACCGAGGCCCGGCGCATCCGGCACGGCGAGCGTCCCGTCCGCATCGATCCGCAACGGCTCCATAAAGAAGTCGCGGCGCTCAGGCGTCCACCCGGGCGGGTCGAACGGGTACTCGAGGTACGGTCCGGCATCGACGCCGGCGGCGACGTGGAGGTTCGCGAGCAGACCGAGCCCGTTGCTCCAGGTGTGCGGCGTGAAGAGACGATGCCGCAGGTTCGCGGACTCGGCGACGAGCCTGGCCCGATACATCCCTACCGCCAACGCGACATCCGGCTGGTACACGTCGAACGCATCGGCCTCGATGAGCGCCATCATCTCGCTGAGACTCCGGACCATCTCACCGCCCGCGATCTGGATGCCCGTCTGCGCTCGGACCCGCTGCGCGCCGGTCACGTCGACCTGCGGCAGCGGCTCCTCGAGCCACAGCACGTCCAGCTCGCGCAGCTGCGCCGCGACCCGCTGGACCTTCGCGAGCGGCAGTGCGGCATCGATGTCTCCCGACATGCGCCACATCTGGTTGAGGTCGACCATCAGATCGAAGTCCGGTCCGACCGCCTCACGAGCGGCCCTGACCGATGCGATGCCCTCGGCCAGCCGATCCCGTGCGATCCGGATCTTCACCGCCTTGAAGCCGAGCTCCTTCGCCGCGAGCACCGACTGCGCCCGCTGCTCCGGCCCCTGCAGCTCACCGCTCGACGCGTACACCGGCAGCCGATCGCGCGCCCCACCGAACAGGACGCTGACCGGGAGGCCGGCGACCTGCCCGATGATGTCCCACAGCGCCGCTTCCAACGGCCAGTAGCGGCCGCCGTGGAAGTTGATCGTCTCGATGCGGCGCACCTGGTTGATGATCTGCATCGGATCCGTGCCGATGAACAGGTGCTCGTACGCCTCGAACCCGTCCATCGTGTCGCCGGAGCCGTAGCCGACGACGCCGGCATCGGTCTCGACGGTCACGAGGGTCGCCGCGAACGAGGTGCGCGGCTCCGGGTCCCAGGACGCGTTGAACGGCGGATCGAGGGGCAGGATCATCCGGGTGAGCCGGATGGCGGTGATCTTCATGGTTCAGGCCTTCGGTGTGTAGAACGGATTCGACGGGGCGTCGCGGGCGGCGATCACGTCGGCGGTCAGCGGCAGCGATGCCGCACCGTTCGCCAACGCGGTCCGCGTGGACGTCCGGTTGTGCTCGTAGACCGCATCGGCGTCATCGGCCCCCGGGTTCACCCAGACGGCGGCGATGATCACGTGCGTGTCCGCCTGCTCCTCGCTGATGATGCCCTCGGCGACGGCGTCGGCGACTCCCGCCGCGACGCCCGCCTGCGCAGGCCCCCAGATGAGGAGCCCGTGCGCATCATCCGCCGGAGCGGCCTTCGTGACGAAGAGCGTGAGCGGCTTCACCGGGAGCGATGGGCGCAGCACGGCCACGAAGGGCACATGCCCCGCGCTCGGGGTGGCGAGCGCGGTCGCCCACGCCACCCCCGCCGGACCGTCCCGATGTCCGAGGACGGTGTTGATGTGTGCGGCGTTCACACCGTCGCCGACGAAGCTCTCGCCGATCTGGGTGAGTTGTGGCATCAGATGAGCCCCTGTTCCTTGAGCCAGTCGGTCGCGATGTCGGCCGGGTCGTCACCGTCGACATCGGCCTGGGCGTTCAGCTTCTGCATCTCCTCGGTGGTGAGGAGCTTGGAGAGCGGTGCGAGGATCTCGGCGATCGCCGGGTACTTGTCGAGCGTCGTCTGCTTGAGCGTGAACGCACCCTGGTAGACGGGGAAGAACTCCTTGTCGTCCTGCATCACGACGAGGTCGAGGGCCGGGATGCGGCCGTCGGTCTGGAAGACCTCGCCGAAGTTGCAGTCCGCGCCCTTCTGGGTCGCCGTGTAGATGACGCCGGTGTCGAGCAGGGCGACGTTCGAGTCCGGGACGTTGATGCCGTACGCCGCCTTGAGTCCCGGCCAGCCGTCATCACGCGTCGAGAACTCGCTCTCGATGCAGAACGTCTGCTCGGAGGCGGGCAGCTTCGCGATGTCGCTGAGTGTCTTCACACCGAGCTCCTTCGCCTTGTCGGCGCGGATCGCGAACGCGTAGGTGTTGTTGAGGGGGGCCGGGTCGAGCCAGGCGATGCCGTTCTTCGCGTCGGCCTCCTTCGTCGCCGTGAACTGGGCTTCCGCGCCCTGGACCGGCGTGGTGTTGCCGTTGTAGGTGATCCAGGACGTGCCGGTGTACTCCCAGTAGCCGAGGAACGCATCGCTCTCGAGGGCCGCGCGGACGTTGGCCGAGCCGACGAGCTTCGTGTTGGCCTTGGTGTCTGCGCCGTGGGCGTTGAGCAGCTGGCTGGTGAGGTGGGCGAGGATGAACTGCTCGGAGAAGTCCTTCGCTCCGATGTCGCCGGACAGGCCGTCGAGGTCGCTGCCCTTGCTGCCGGCATCGGCTGCGCCGCCGCTCGAACAGGCGGACAGGGCGAGGACACCGGCGGCTGCGAGGCCGATGAGGGAGAGGACGGTGCGTTTCTTCATTGAGTGCTCCTTGGTGGATGGGGTGACGGGTGTTCGGGTGAAGCTGTGAGCGTGCGAGTGGCGGGCCGTGCTCGCCGGGCAGGTCCGGAGATCCGCCGCTAGATGCCCTTCGGCTTGAGGAGGTCCTCCGCGATGCCGGCGAGCCAGTCGATCAGGAGGGCGATGCACGCCACGAGGACGGCGCCGACCACAAGAACGGGGAAGCGCTGCAGTTTGAGGCCGTTGACGATCATGTCGCCGAGGCCGCCCGCGTTGATGAAGGTGGCGATCGTCGCGACACCGACACAGAACACGAGCGAGGTCCGCAGCCCGGCCAGGATCACCGGCACGGCGAGCGGGAGTTCGATGCGCAGCAGGACCTGGTTGGGCGTCATCCCCATGCCGCGTGCGGATTCACGGACGTTCGCGTCGACCTGCTGCAGGCCGATCATCGTGTTCCGCAGCACCGGCAGGAAGGCGTAGATGACGAGGGCGACGAGCGCGGTCGTGTATCCCGTCTGCCAGACGATCGCGAGCAGGATGACGACACCGACGGCCGGAGTCGCCTGCCCGACGTTCGCGATGCCGAGGATCGTGCCGCGCAGCGCCCGCGACCGGGTGCGGCTGAGCAGGATGCCCGTGGGGATCGCGAGGACGGCGACGAGCGCGGAGGCGACGACCGTGAGGCTCAGGTGCTCGCCGACGCGGAGGGTGATGTACGTCCAGTTGAGCGTGCGCTGCTCGATCGAGTCGAGGCTGAGCGACGAGACCCACAGGAGCAGGAGCGCGAGGACCACCACGACCACGATCGGCGTCGTGAAGCGCTTGAGGATGCGGAACCGGCCGCGCTCGTCCGGGAGCCGGTTCGCCGTGGCGATCGCCTGGGTTGCGGATTCGACGGTCATGTCAGGCTCCCGTTGCGGCGGTTCCGGCCGCCCCGGCTGCCCCGGCTGCGCTGGCTGATCCGGCCGCCGGCAGTTCCGCTCCGAGGGCTTCGGAGATCCGCTCGATGTCGAGGGAACCGACGATGCGGCCGTTCTCGGCCACGCCGATCGTCGAGCTGCCGATGAGCACGAGTGCGTCGAGCGCATCGCGGAGACTGTCGTCCGGTCCGACCGTGATCGCCGCAGCGGCTCCGGTCGCAGCGGCGGCGGGTCCGAGCCGCGCGGCGCTCACCGGGATGAGGCCAAGACGCTTGAGCGCCGCGCCCTTCCCGATGAAGGAGGACACGTAGTCGTTCGCCGGGTTGGCGAGGATATTCGCCGGCGTGTCGAACTGCTCGATGCTGCTCCGCTCGCTCAGCACCGCGATCCGGTCACCCAGCTTCACGGCCTCGTCGAAGTCGTGCGTGACGAAGATGATCGACTTCCCGATGCTCGCCTGCAACCGCAGGAACTCCGCCTGCAGCTTCTCGCGCGTGATCGGGTCAGTGGCGCCGAACGGCTCGTCCATCAACATAACGGGCGGGTCGGCCGCCAGGGCCCTCGCGACGCCGACGCGCTGCTGCTGGCCACCGGACAACTGCTTCGGGTAACGGCCGGCGAACACGCCGGGGTCGAGCTGCACGGTCTGGAGCAGCTCATCGACCCGGTCGGCCGTCCGCTGCTTCGTCCAGCCGAGGAGCTTCGGGACGACCGAGATGTTCTCTGCGATCGTCATGTGCGGGAACAGGCCGATCTGCTGGATGACGTAGCCGATGTGCCGGCGCAGCTCGTTCGGGTCGAGCGACAGGACGTCGCGACCGTCGATCGAGATCGAACCGGACGTCGGCTCGATGATCCGGTTGACCATCTTCATGGTCGTCGTCTTGCCGCATCCGGACGGGCCGACGAACATCACGAGTTCACCCGGTTCGACCGTCATCGAGAAGTCCTCGACGGCAGGAGCCGCCTGGCCGGGGTACACCTTCGTGACCCGGTCGAGCACGATGCTCGCGCCGCCGGTCTGGCTGGCGATGGCGTTGATGGCGGTGTTCGTTGACTCAGGCACGGAGCCCCCTCGAGGTGGTGTAGCGGGTAATCAGGACGAAGAGCGCGTCGACGATGAGCGCCAGGATGATCACGCCGAGCGTTCCGGTCAGCGCGAAGTTGAGTGCGTTCTTGGAGCCGAGCGACGACAGCCCCTGGAAGATGAACTGTCCGAGCCCCGGCCCAGCGACATATGCGGCGATCGCGGCGATGCCGATCGTCAGCTGCGCTGCGACCCGGACGCCGGTGAGGATGATGGGCCACGCCATCGGGAGTTGGATGCTGAAGAGCACCTTCGCGGGGCTCATCCCCATCCCTCGTGCGGCTTCCATGACCGCCGGCGGCACCTCCCGCAGGCCGACGACCGTGTTCCGGACGATGGGGAGCAGCGAGTAGAAGACGAGGGAGATGACGGTCGGCGTCCAGCCCAGCCCGAAGACGGGGGTGATGAGCGCGAGGAGCGCGAGCGACGGGATGGTCAGCGCGACACCGGCTGCTGCGATCGTGAACGAGCGCGGCACCGGCCGGTTCCAGACGATGAGGCCGATGCCGATGCCGACGACCATGGCGATGGCGAGCGACATCGCGACGACCGCCAGGTGCTGTCCGACGAGCTCCAGGATGTCGTCCCAGCGCCTGCTCCAGAAGCGGAACAGGCCGTCGAGATCGAATGTGGTCACCGATGGGCCTCCGTACTCGTCTTTGAGGGGATCCGCCGCTCGTGCGACGGGAGTGTGACACCGGGAACTCTACGGCGACGGTTATTATTTGCGCAACATGGGTTGTGCATATGGCAACCACGTGTTTAGGATGCTGCCATGTCGAACACAGTCGTCGGCGTCGGCCCCGAGGGACCCAGACGCAATTCAGCGGGACTCAGACGCGACCTCGAGCTGCTCCAGGTGCTCGGATCGCCTGAGGCGGAGCAGCAGGACGGACTTGGTGTCGTCCGGGTCGCCGAGCTCGTCGGGCGGGACAAGGGGATCGTCTCCCGCAGCCTCGCGACGCTCGCGGAGGCCGGGATCGTGGATCGCGACTCCGTGACCCACAACTACCGGCTCGGCTATCAGCTCTACGCCCTCGCGGCACGGACGATGGAGTCCCGCCTCGTCCGTGAAGCGCGCTCCTCACTGCGAAAGGTCGTGACGGCGACCCACGAGACCGCGCACCTGTGCGTGTTGCGCGGCGGCAGCGTGTTGACCCTGGCGAGCGAGATGAGCGATTACGCCTACCGCGGCATCGGCTGGGAGGGTGTCGCGACGGCCGCCTGGCAGACCTCGTCCGGCCGAGCCCTCATCAGCGAGTGGCCTGAGGACGACCTCCGCGAATGGTACGCGGCGCACGGCCACGACAACCCCGTGACGGGTCCGGCGGCCGCCGTTGTGCAGGGCGAGGTGCCCTCGCTCACCCCGACCCCGGCCCGCGACAAGATCCTCGTGACCGACTTCGCATCGCTGCAGGCGGAGCTCGCCAGGGTGCGCGAGCGCGGCTACGCGATGGTGGACGAGGAGTTCGAGTTGGGCGTCGTCGGTGTTTCGGCACCCATCCACGACTTCCGCGGCCGCGTCGTCGGCGCCATCAACGTGAGCGCCCCGAAGGTGCGACTCGGCGGGCAGCTCAACGCGCTCGGCTCGCTCGTCGCGCGGGTCGCAGGCGAGCTGTCGCAGGAGCTCGGCGCCGATCCGCGGTCTCGGGTGGTCGGGTCGTGAGCGGACCTGGTTCTGCGACGCATGAATCGAGCGCCCCGGGGGTGGAGGCGTCGGGGATGGATGCGTCGGCCCTGTTCGACCTCGGCGGTCGACTCGCCGTCGTGACGGGAGCCGACCGGGGGATCGGCGCCGCGATGGCGGTCGCGCTCGCCTCCGCAGGGGCGGATGTCATCGGCGTCTCCCGTTCGATCCCTGATGACGGCGGTGACACGGGTGCCGCCGTGCGCGCGGTCGGTCGGCGGTTCATCGCCGAGCGATGCGATCTGGGTGATCGGGCGGCGGTGGATGCACTCGTCCGCCGCCTGTCCGACGGCCGCCCGGTCGACATCCTGATCAACAACGCTGGCATCGTGCGGCGGTCCGCCGCCCTGGAACATGCCGATGACGACTGGGACGCCGTGCTGGAGATCGACCTGAGTGCCCCGTTCCGCCTGGCTCGTGGGCTGGGGCGAGGGATGGTCGAGCGCGGCTCGGGGCGCATCGTGTTCACCGCATCGCTGATGTCGTTCCTGTCCGGCGCAGGCGCCGTCTCATACGCCGCCGCGAAGTCCGGGATCTCGGGAGTCGTCCGCACGCTCTCCGACGAGTGGGCGCCGCACGGTGTGACCGTCAACGCGATCGCACCCGGCTACATCACCACGGAACTCACCGGGCCGACACACGCCGATCCGGCCTCCCACGAGCTCATCCGTTCCCGCATCCCGATGGCCCGCTGGGGGCGTCCGTCCGACCTCGCCGGCGCCACCGTCTTCCTCGCCTCGGACGCCTCCGCTTACGTCACCGGCATCACCCTCCCGGTCGACGGAGGCTACCTCGCCCACTAGCCACCCGCCTCTGCCCGCGAACTGTCACTCGTGGCTGTTCCCAGCCCCCGAAACCGACCACTGCTGTCAGCTCGCGAGCTGGCAGCAGTGGTCGGTTTCAGCATGTCGGAACCGCCACGAGTGCCAGTTCGCGGGCTGGCAGCAGCTGGTCAGACGAAGCGGATCGTCGACTGCAGCTTGGTGCGGGTGTCGAAGAGCTCGTTGCCGCCCATGCGGTCGATGCCGGGCAGTCCGGAGCGCAGCAGGTCCGCCAGACGGGATCGCGAGACGAGGACGGTGACGGGATGCCGCCGACCGATGATCTCCAACGACTCCTCGAGGGCTTCATCGGGTACCACGATGACGTACGCCGTGAACTTCACCCGCGCGGCCTTGCCGACCGTGCGAGCGCTGCGAACGAGCGACTTCACCGGCTCCTCGCCCGTCGCGAGCGTCTCACCGACGACTTCACCGCGATGCACGCGAACCGTCCCGCCCCAGTCCTCGGACTTGATGGCGAACAAGCCGGTCGGTCCGAGCACGACGTGGTCGACCTTCTGGTGTCCCGGCGCGAGGACGTCGTGCCACACGGTGTAGCCGATGCCGAGGGTCGAGACCGTTCTGGCGGTCGCCTCCTCCGCGAGAGCATTCGCCAGCTCATGGCGGATCTCGCGCGGTGCGGAGCGGACGAGTGCGGGATCGTACGGATCGGCCAGGTCTGTTCCGCGGCCGGCCCACTCTCGGATGAGTCGGAGATAGACCTCGCG
The DNA here is from genome assembly GCF_049319745.1 of Plantibacter sp. Mn2098. Taxonomy (NCBI): domain Bacteria; kingdom Bacillati; phylum Actinomycetota; class Actinomycetes; order Micrococcales; family Microbacteriaceae; genus Plantibacter; species Plantibacter sp. Mn2098. The sequence continues at coordinate 40,149 of NZ_JBMOUH010000004.1, forward strand.
GGAGTCTCCGCCCGGGTGCCCGTAGGTGCGGGCCCGCGGTCGTGAATCGGCACGCTGGGTGGACGATCCACCGGCGGAACCGGACGCCGTCCAGGTGCTGGGCTCGTCGGCGGCGGCGCTTGGCACGTTGCGGCCGCGATCGTAGGCAGCGCGATCCTGCTCCGTCCCGACGCGTTCCCAGGCGAGCTGGACCGCGTTGAAAGCTCTGGGATCGCCGCCCAGGTCTGGATGCGTTTCGCGCATCAGGCGCCGGTACGCCCGCCGGAGTTCATCCTGGCTCGCCGTGACACTCACACCCAGCACCTCGTAAGGAGTGGCTGAGAGAGGGCTCTCCGGCATCGTGCAGTTCGCTTCCGTGGGGTGTTTCGGCTGTGGTCCAGCTCATGAGACTACCGTGGCGAGCTGGGCACAGGCGCGGAATCGCAGGCTTTTCAAAGCGGCCGACCACCCCATCGTGAACCGCTCGTCGGCTGCGATCAGCCGGCGAGCTCGTCGAGGGACACCAGCCGAACTCCGTGATCGTGACTGAGCAACACCGCACGGACCTCGGCGCCGTTGGCGAGGCATCCGGCGCGCACCCCGCCGAGCAGCCGCCTGTCCGCGCTGTCGAGCGCCACCGGCCCAGGGCGCTCGGCAACGATCACCACCGTCTCAGCACCACATCCTGCGGCGATGCCGGCCAGCCCTTCTCCGAAGCGGACCATCTCCTCGTCGTCGAAGGATTCCGGGAAGTCGCTGATGGGCAGGAGTACCGGCACCTGGATGCCATCGGGCCCGATCATCCCGAACCAGATGCGGCGGACGATCGCACGACCGACCAGTTCGGCGAATCGTGCTTCCACCTCGTCGTCGGTGCGGATGGGAGCGGCTGCGGCTGTTTCGTCAAGGTTTGTCATACGACCCAGCCTCGGCGTTCGCGCATCGTTGGAACCGGGATCACGATGGCTGTGGACAACTCCCGAGTTCTCCACAGGTGGAGAACAGACCAGCGTCAGCGAACGACGGCAATTCCAGCAGCACCAGAACCGGCAGAACCAGCACCGCCAGCACCCACACCAGCCCCACCACCACCAGCAGCACCGGCCAACACCGCCGCCTCTGTCCGCGTCGACGCACCCAGCTTCCGCAGGATCGCCGAGACGTGCACGCTCGCGGTCTTCGTGCTGATGAACAGCCGCTCACCGATCTGCCGGTTGCTGAGCCCTGCCGCGACCAGTTCGAGCACCTGGCGCTCACGCGTGGTCAGCTCAGCCGCATCGTGGTTCCTCGCGCGGACACGGCCATCCGTCCCCAACCCGCCCCGAGCTGCCACGCCGCGAGCAAGCAGCGCGATGTGGCCCGCCCCGAGCGTCTCCGCCTCACCGATCGCCGCATCGAGCGTCGTCTGCGCGCCCGCGCGGTCTCCGCAAGCGAGCTGAGCCTCGCCGAGACGGAACCGGCTGTACGGCACGAGGAGCGCCGGTGCTTCTGGCAGTCGTGCAGCATCCACGGCCGCCTCCCACAACGCGGGGGAGTCCCCGGTGCGTCGCTCGCCGCCCAGCTCGGCGTTGAACACGGCCGTCCAGACGGGTGCGGACGGCCACGCGGCCTCCGCTTCGAGCAGGGCCCCCCATTGGGCTTCCCGCGCATCGAGCTCGTCCAGGGTGATGTCGGCCAGCGATGGCGGCAGCCCGCCGTCCAACACCCGTCCCCGCACCACGGCAAGCACGTGGGCGGCCGTCCCGAGGAACGTGAGGTCGTATGACGGCATCAACCGGTGATCCGGATCGGTCAGGACGCCGACGTTGGCCCATGCCTCTTCGACGTCGTCGCAGGCCAGCGCGACTTCCGCTGCGGCATGCGCCACCCCGAACCGCGTCTGGACCTCGAAGTGCGTGAGCCGCATCATGGATGGCCGCCAGGCGCGGTACAGCCGTTGCGCCTCCTGAGGATCGCCACGCCACAGCGTCTGGAGGACCTTCGACTTCCGGAGATACACCGAGAAGGCGAGCGGCGGTTCGAGCAGCAGGGTGCGATCGAGCGTCTCATCGGCTTCATCCCACCGCCCGAGGGCGATGAGCGGATCGATCGCGTTGGACGACAGGATGACCCCTGACGTTCGCTCCACCCCGAGGGCCTTCGCGCGGGCGACGCCACCGAGCGCCAGGTCGAGCGCCTCGTCGTAGCTGCCCAGCAGGTTGGCCATGTCAGAGGCGTTGACGCGATAGCGCAGCAGTGCGTTGGCATCGCCTTCCGCGAGGTGCTCCGCCGCCTTGAGCATGGCCCGTCCGAGGTCGACGTCGCCGCGATGGATGCGGCTGATCCCGCCGAGGTTGGCTGCGATCGACGCGTTCCGGGCCGATCCAGAGTTCAACGCCTCCGCAGCGGCCTCGTCGGTGAGCACGATGGCGCGGTCGACGTCGCCCTCGATCATCTCCCGCGCGCCGAGCGCGTTGAGGAGGACCGCTCGGAGGTCGCCGGGGGTCCCGCTCGGCACGAGTTCGAGTGCCTGTTCGAGGAGTCCGCGCCAACCGTCCTTGCCCACGTTGGTGAGGTACGACGCCTTGTCGCGGAGGAGTTTCGCTTGGACGAGGTCTGAGCGGTCGTCGTGTTCGTCGAGCGCGAGGTCGACCATGGCGATGGAACGCTCGCTCTCTCCGGCGTTGCGCAGGGCTGATGCCGTTCGGCGCATATGTTCCGATTTGGGTGCGCCGACCTGCTCCCGCGCATCGGGGATCTGGTCCCACAGCGAGAGCAGACGCTCGCCCAGCTGCGCCTCCGTGCTGTAGGCGAACGCGCAGTGCGCTTCGTCCATCGCGGTGAGCGTGACCGGGAAGGCTCGCGCCGGATTGCCCGCTGCGAGCCAGTGGTGCGAGATCTCAGCGGCCACGGGCGTATCGGATGGCAGCTTTTCCAGCGCCTCGGCGAACGCCGCATGGAATCGGGCTCGCTCTCCCGGAAGCAGATCGGCGTGGATCGCCTCCCTGACGAGTGCATGCCGGAAGCAGTATGCATTGTCGTCGACGATGAGCACGCCGGCCGATACGGCCTCTCGGACTGCCTGTTCCAGCTCGTCGGCGCTCCCGGGGAACACCGCTTCGATGAGCTGGTGTTCGACGCTGACTCCGCCGGCCGAGAAGAGCCGGAGAACCTGTTGGGAGTGCTGTTCGAGGCGTTCGTAGCGGGCGAGCAACAGTTCGCGGAGGGTGTCGGGCAGCTCGGCGCCGCTGCACGTCTCATCGATCCCGAGCAGTTCCTCAACGAAGAACGGCACACCCTCACTGCGTGTGTACACGCTCTCGATGGAGGACTCCGCCGGTGTGGTCCCGAGAATCAGTTCGGCCTGCCGCTTGACCTGTGCGCGTGTGAGTCGACCGACCTCGTGCCTGGCCACGCGTCGCGTGCGGTCGAGTTCCGTCAGGAATGCGCGCAGCGGATGACCGCGCGGGACGTCGTCGCTGCGGTAGGTCAGGAGGATCATGACCCGATCGCACTGCAGGACGCGGACGAGGAAGGACAGGAGACGGAGCGTGGCGCCATCGGCCCAGTGCAGGTCCTCGATGACCATCACGACCGGACGATCCTTCGCGAACGTCTCCAGCAGCACGGCGATGGTCTCGTGCAGGCGCGCGACGCCGCCGTCGCGGATCTCGCCCGCATGCTCGCCGAGCGATGGGAGGAGCGCGGCGAGCGACTCCCGCCCGGGCCCGGCCGCCTCCAGGACCGCGTCGGCGCCGACACGCGCCACCAGGTCGCGGAGGACGTTGGTGATGGGCGCGTACGGCGCCGCGACCTGACCGAGGTCGACGCACTGCCCGGCGATGACGAGCGCGGAGCCACGCACGGAACGGATGAACTCGTCGACCAGACGCGTCTTGCCGATCCCGGCCTCTCCGCTCACGACGACCCCACGAGGTTCGCCGCCGTCCACGATCGCGAAGACTTCGCGCAGGACCACGAGGTCGGCCTCTCGGCCGATCATCGTGGGGCTCGTTGCGGGGAACTGCATGCCGATATGGTCCCACGGACCTCCGGCACTGACGACCACTGTATCCGCGTTCCAGTCGCGTTCGAGGCGAGCGATCCGCTCGTCGATCGACCTCACCGGTGTGCGACGGCGCCGACGGACGCGTGCGCGGCTCGCGATGCGCCAGCTGCCCTGGCACGCTCGTCGCGCTGTCCGACCCGACCGCCGACGATGCCACGGACGGTGTTGCCGATGCCGCGCAGCACACGGGCGAACGGGCTCGGGTGCCAGACGATCTGCGACCGCACCTCTGCCGCTCCGACGCCGGCCGTCTCGACCGCCAGACGCTCCTCTTCGATGAGCTCGCCGATCATGCGGCGGCGTTCGAGCGTGCGCATCAGGTCGTGCTCGCGGAACCTGATCGCTGCCGTCGACACCAGTTCAGACGAGATGTACATGGTCTTCCTCCTCAGCGGGAGCCGAACCGGCCCCTCGATGTCATCCATCGTTCTCGCTGAGGTAGCACCCCTACGTCGGGCAACTGCCCTATATCTGGGTCGGTCCCGCGTCCCCCCTCACGTCTTGTCTGAGGTGGTGCGAAGCGCTCATGTCGGCATGTGTACTCAGAACACGCGGATACGGAATCTATCTGCGGCGAGTGCCAGTCGTTCATCGGTGACGAAAATGGCCTCGGGACTGAGGCCGATCAGTTCCGTTTCTGGAAGCCAGATGGCGCGGCAGGTACCACCGCCGAATTTGCGGCCGAAGTGGATTCCTCGCGCCGAAGTGCCGTCATCGAATGTCCACCCTCGCACAAGAGCTGCAACAGCGCCCGTGATGATGCGGTTCTCACCCCTGAGTACGGCGGTCGTCAGCGTCGTCACGCGCTGCTCGGCGAGGACACTCGTCAACTCCGCCTCAAGGACAGAGAGAGTGTCGGGGTGTTCGACATCCACCCACCACCCGGTGCCCGCCGCTGCGATCTCGAAGACAGCCCGATCGTGACGCCACATCGCCGGGATCGCACCAACACCCATAAAGCCGTGCTCTGCCCACTCCGTAGCGATGATCTCGAGGAACTCATCGCGCTTCAGACCCAATGCGGCCGCGTCCGCCTCCAACGGGTCGATCATGCCGACCTGTCTCTTGAATGGCGAGAGCACCTCTGCGAACGCGGACGTCGCCTCACTCGCAACGTACAGAGTGGAGCCGGCAGTGTCATACCTTCCCCACTGACGAGGGTCGGAACCAGAGACCCGGATCGGGGCCGAAAGAGGCCCGTACTTCGGCTTCGCGATGCGGAAGAAGCGATCGGTGGGGTCGTTGGCGAGGAGCCGAATGCCGGTCATGGCGCACGTGCGTGTGACCGCAGCGATGCTCATGCGTCAGGCAGTCCGCCGAGGAAGCCTTCCATCGCCTGGACCACATCGTGGAGTCGATCCTCACGGATCGCGGTCAATGGCGTGACCTCATCCAACAGCGGATTCCCGCCGATGAACCATTGACGCGCGACATGGCTCCCCTCGGCGTCCTCGAGCTGACGCCAGATCCGATGCGCGAACTGCAGGCGCCGTGAGAAATCCGTGGACGGCTCGGGGCCGTCCGGCTTCGCCCACTTGCTCGGGAGCTTCCGATCACGTGATCCTGTCAGCGCTGCAACGAGCGTCGGACCCAATGCCCGATTCAGCTCCGCCGCGATCTGATGGCTGTCCATACGCGCAGTTCGCCCATGCTGCGCTGTTGTCGTGAGTTCGGCCATACACTCGACCATACCCTCAAAAACCCCAAACTTTACCCCGAACTTCCCCATGCGAGCGACAAACGCGTCTCATGGATGCCACAACGGCATGACCGACGTCGCGCTAGAACCGGACTCAGGGCGCCGGCAGCAGGATCGCGTCGTCGATGAGACGACGGATCTGGGGGAGGAGTTCGCCGAGCAGCGCCGCCTCATCCACCTCGGTGAGCTGCGCGATGGCGCCGACGATCGCGGCGGTGGACAGGTCGCCGTCGCAGGCGCCCACGAATCCGGCCAGCGCGGTGCCGAGCTGCACGGTCCGCCCGAATCCGCCACCCTGCCGGAGCAGCATCGCGGTCGGGTGTTCGTCGCCCGGCCAGTAGTGGCGTTCCTCGGTGATGTCACCGGCGAGGGTCAGCCGTTCCGCGACGAGCGCCGCGTCGTCGAGCGCAGCCTCCCAATCGCGCGCCGTCACACACGCGGCGAGGTGGGCGCCGAGCCCTGAGGCGTTGGAGCCTGCCTGGCTGTGCTGGCGTTCGAAGCGCAGCATGGGTTCGATCGAGACGGATCCGCTGGACCCCTCGACGGTGTTCACGGCGGGCGTCCCGAGCGCTTCGTCGCGGCTCACCGAGCCCCGGCGCAGCAGCACATAGCCGAAGCCGACACCCGTCACGTCCCGCGCTGCGAAGTCGTCGAGCCACGCTGCGCACAGTCGTTCGAACGCCGGCGTGCCCTGGCGGGTGCCGCCATCCCGGATCCAGGTCTCGGCGTATTCCGCCGGGTCCTGGAAGTCGCGTTCGACGACCCAGGCCTCGACCTCGTCGGTCTGCCTCGCGGCGTCGACCCAGCCGGCGACCCGTTCGAGTCCGTCGGCCTCGTCGCGGTACTCCCAGTTGCCGAGGAACTGCGCGATGCCGCCCTCTGTGAGGTGGTCCGCAGCACCCAGGACGACGGATTCGACGAGTGCGTCACCGACGAGTCCGCCGTCTCGGTACTCGTAGTTCGGCACGCCCTCGATGCGCGGCGTGATGACGAACGGCGGGTTCGACACGATGCGGTCGAACCGCTCTCCTGCGAGCGGTTCGAACATGCTCCCCAGCCGGAACTCGATCGAGTCGACGCCGTTGAGCGCAGCGTTCATGGCGGCGAGTTCGAGGGCGCGCGTCGAGATGTCGGTGGCGACGACGCGGTCGGCGATGCGAGCGAGGTGCAGCGCCTGGATGCCACATCCGGTGCCGAGGTCGAGGGCGGTGCCGATCGACTCGGGCAGGATGATGCCGCTCAGCGTCATCGATGCGCCGCCGACGCCGAGCACGTGCTGCTCGCCGAGTTCGTGACCGAGCGCGAGTTCGCCGAGATCGGAGGCGATCCACCACGCACCGCTGCCGAACGCGTCGACCCACGCGTACGGGCGGAGGTCGAGCAGCGGCAGGACAGGAGCGTCGTCCGGCGCCGTGATCAGTCCGAGCGCCACGGCGCCGTCGAGGCCGAGCGTCGGCAGGGCCGTCGCGAGGTCGTCCGCCGGGACCGGGAGTCCGAGGATGAAGAGTGTGGCGATGGTCGCGATGGGCTCGGCGCCGAGCACACCGCGTCGTGCGTCCAGCTCTCGGACGGCGACGACCCGGTTGCCGCGGTGCAGCGCGGCGTCTGCGGTTTCGCCCCACAGTCCACGCACCCGCTCCACCGTGTAGCCGGCGTTCGAGAGGTCGGTCCGGAGTCGTTCGATCTGCTGCGCGTCCACGTTCCAAGTGTCCCATCCGCTCGGGTCGCCAGGTGCCGATGCCGCTCACACCGCACGAAGCGTTCGGCCTCCTCCTGGGCTGACGCGAGCCCGCACGCAGAGAAAACGCTGGCCGTTGATCCCGTCGGTCGCCTCCACTTCCGACGGTCCCAACGGCCAGCGCGCTTGGGGCCGGTATTCCCGGCTGGTCTAGGTCACTCCTTCGCGACCACCGCGTCCAGTGACTCGGTCTCGACCTCGTCGGCGTATCCGCCGTCGCGATCAGCCTTGGCCTGCGCCTTCGCGGCGCGCTTGGCGGCGCGACGCTCACGGCTGCGCTCGAACAGCGTGTAGAGGACTGGCACGAGGATGAGGGTGAGGAGGGTGGACGACACGAGTCCGCCGATGACCACGATCGCGAGCGACTGCGAGATGAACAGGCCTCCACCTGTGAGGCCGAGTGACATCGGCACGAGGGCGAAGATCGTCGCGCACGCCGTCATGATGATCGGGCGCAGTCGCAGCCGGGACCCGTGCACCACCGCGTCGTGGAGGCTGTCGCCTCTGGCGCGGTAGGAGTTGACGAGGTCGATGAGCACGATCGCGTTGGTCACCACGATGCCGATGAGCATCAGCAGGCCGATCATCGCGGGGATGCCGAGCGGCGTGCCCGTGATGAGGAGCGCTGCGATGGCGCCGGTCGCCGCGAACGGCACCGAGACGAGCAGGATGAGCGGCTGCAGCAGGCTGCGGAACGTCGCGACCATCACGATGTACACCAGGGCGATCGCGATGAGCATGGCGAGGCCGAGCTGCGCGAACGACTCCTCCTGATCCTGCGAGACGCCACCGATCTGTGCGCTCACGCCGGTCGGGAGGTCGACCTTGTCGAGGCCGTTGCGGACCGCGAGGGTCACGGCGCTGAGGTCGTCGCCCTGCGGTGTGCCAGAGACGGTGACCGTGCGGACGCCGTCGACGCGGGTGATGGCTGCCGGCGCCTGCACTTCGGCGACCTTCGCGACGTCCTGCACGCGGATGGGCGCTGCAGTCACGTTGGCGAGGTTCTTCTGCGCCTCGGTGAACTTATCGGCCTCGGTCTGCTGTGCGGCCGCATCGGCCTTCGCCTGGTCCATGGCCTTGAGCTGCTCGTCGGCGCCGGTGACGGAACCCTTGAGCTGACCGATCGCATCGGTCAGGCCTGCGATCTGGGCTGCGCGCTCTTCATAGGCGCGCTGCAGCGCCAGCTCTTCCGGCGTGGTCGGCACGACCGGCGGGATCTGGATGGGCGCGTTGGTGAGGGCGTCGAGCGATGCCTGCAACTGCACGAGCTGATCGCGGGCGGTGGCACGCGCATCGCGGATCTGCCCCTCCTGCTTGCGGGCGTCGGCGTTCGCCTTGTCCTTGGCGCGGTCGGTCGCCGCCTCCTGGTCGGCGGTCAGCTGGTCTGCGGCCGCCTTCTGGGCTGCTGCCTGCTGGAGCGGGCTCACCGGGAGCGGCAGGCCGGCGAGGTCGGCCGGCTTCGTGCCGGCCCGCTGCGATCGGACGATGATGTCCCGCGTCGATCCTTCGAGCACGATGGATCCGACCTGGGTGCCGCGGAGCGCGTCCGAGATGGCCGAGCCGATCTGCGCCTGCGTGAAGCCGTACCTGGCCGCTGCGCCGCGGTCGACGTCCACCTTGAGGACGGCCTGTTCTTCTCCGAGGTCGCTCGTGACGTCGGTGACGCCATCGACGCCCTGCAGCATCTTCTGGATGTCTGCTGCACCGGCGGCGATCGCCTTGTCGTCTTCGCCCTGCACTTCGATGGCCACGCCACCGCCGCCGACGCCGCCTGCGTCGACGCTGCCGACGGTCACGGTGCCGACGTCCTTGCGCGGCTTGAGCGCTTTCTTGATCGACGTCGTGACGCCGGCCTTCGAGCTGTCGGCGCCGACGGTGACGGTGATCGATGCGGTGTTGCTCTTGTCGCCGCCGACGGTGGTCAGGTAGTTGCTGACGCCGGCGGTCTTCGCGAGGACGGTTTCGATCTCCGCTGCTGCTGCGCTCGTGACGTCGAGGCTCGTGCCGACGGGCAGCTCCTGCGAGATCTGGATGCTCTTGTCGCCGCCGACGTCACCGAGGTAGTCCATCTTGAGGAACCCGGTGGACACGATCGTGCCGACGAAGATGAGGCCCGCGACGAGGAGCGTCACGACGGGTCGCTTGAGCGAGGCGAGCAGGACCGGCAGGTAGCCGCGCTGCAGCTTGGAGTAGGCCTCCGAGCGGTCGGGGTCCTCCTCGGAGACGGCTGCACGGGTGGGCTCGGCGGGCACAGTCGACTCGGTCGCCTCGTCGAGCGCGAGCTCGGGTGCAGCGGCGGGTGCGGCGACCGGCTGCTTCCCGCGGAACCAGTATGCGAGCACGGGGACGATGGTGAGCGAGACGACGAGCGATGCGAGGAGCGCGATCGAGACCGTCACCGCGAACGGGCGGAACAGTTCCCCGACGGTGCCGCCGACGAACGCGACGGGCAGGAACACGGCGACCGTGGTGATGGTCGACGCGGTGACGGCGCCGGCCACCTCCTTGACCGCGTCAACGATCGACGCGGGGGTCATCGCGACGCCCGTATGCCGTCGTTTGATGTTCTCGATGACGACGATCGAGTCGTCGACGACGCGACCGACGGCGACGGTGAGTGCCGCGAGCGTGAAGATGTTGAGCGAGTAGTCGCCGATCCACAGCCCGATGAGCGCGATGAGCAGCGACAGCGGGATGGACACGGCCGTGATGATCGTGGCCCGCAGCGACAGCAGGAACACGAGGATCACGATGATCGCGAAGAGGAGGCCGAGGCCGCCCTCGACGGAGAGGTCGTGGATGGACTGCTCAACCATGGGGGACTGGTCGAACACGGTCGTGAACGTCGCGCCTGAGCCGAGTTCCTTCTCGAGGCCCGGGATGGCGTCATGCACGGCGTGGGCGACGCGGACCGCGTTGGCGTCCGGGTTCTTGAGGATGGAGATGCTGAGCGACGGCAGGCCGCCTGCACGCGCGATCGACGTCTGCGCGGCCGGAACCACCTCGACGTCCGCGACGTCGGACAGGAGGAACGGGCCGTCCTGGTTCTGGATGGGCAGCGACTTGATGCTGTCGATCGTGTCGAGCGGGTTGCCGACCTCGATCGCCAGGGACTTGCCGCCGTCGACGCTCGTACCGGCAGCCATCACAACGCCGCTGGCCTTGAGGGATCCGCTGACCTCCTCAGCCGTGGTCTTCTTCGCGGTGAGGTCGGCCGGGCGCATCGTGATGACGAGCTGGGATTCGTTCTGCCCGCTGAGCGTCACCTGGCGCACACCATCGATGCCGCGGAGGGCGGGGAGCACGGTGGTCTCGACCCGCTTGGCGAACTCCGAAGCGTCACCCTTCGCGGCGATCGCGAGCAGAAGCACGGGGAAGTCGTCCGTGTTGCCGGCGTAGACGTCGCTCGACGACTCGGCCGGCAGGGCGCCCTTGAGTCCGGCGACCGCGCCGCGCAGGTCGGAGACGATCTTCTCGGAGTCTTGACCGAAGTCCCAGCTGACCTGGAGGTTCGCAGCGCCGTTGACCGAGGTCGACGTCACCTTGGTAACGCCCTTGACGCTCTTGACGGCCTGCTCGATGGGCTTCGTCAACTCACGTTCGACCGATGCGGGCGATGCGCCGGGATAGACGGCCGCGACGACCGCGCCCGGCTGCTGCACCGACGGCAGGAGCTCCTGCTTGAGGGAGCCGACGGCGAAGAGGCCGAAGATCAGGATGGCCACTGTGACCAGCCCAACGATCATCCGATTGGCAAGGCTCAGCCTGGTGAGGAATGACATACGGGTTGCGCGCCTCTCGTGGTGCGAAGTATTGGGGACGAGCGGCGTCCCGAATTCAACGCTAGGCACCCGTTCCGGCGCGCACATCAGCAGGGCTGCTGATCCTCGATCGAATCGTCATCCTCATATTGGACGAGACGGTGTAGCACCCTGGTACTACATGGCCGGCGACGGGCTCAGTGGCGCGTCTCCGCCGACCGAGCGCATTCGATGCACAGTTCCGCGTCAGGACGGGCCTGCAGGCGTGCCGACGCGATGCGGCCGCCGCATCGTGCGCAGACGCCGTAGACGCCGGCGTCGACACGCTTCAAGGCACGGTCGATGGCGGTGATCCGGTCGGCGGCTTCGCGTTCGAGTCCGGACAGCCGCGACCATTCGGTCGACATCGTCGGGCCTTCTGGATCGTGTTCGTCGTCGGAGACGCCGTCGCCCCGACTGGCGCGCACCTCGGTGAGGGAGAGCTCGAACTGGCCGATCTGCGCCGTGAGCTGCTCGCGTTCGTTTCGCAACTGCGTCTGGAATCGCGCGAGTGCGGCATCCGTCATCATCGAACCGGCCATGCCCCATCGTACGACCAGGTTCGGCAGGCGTACCCTTGATGTCGGATCCGGCGCGCAGCGTGTCGTCGGATGTTCGCGAAGCACGGCGGAGAGGAATGGCGCACGACATGGACATCACCTCGATCGACCTGCCCGGTCTCCGACGCGAAGCCAGACTCGAACTCGACACCGTCATCGAGCATCGTGCGCGCGACGGCGAAGACCCGTGGGACTTCCTGCCTGACCTGCCCTCCGTGGATGAAATCGTTGTCGCCACGCTGCGCGACGATGCCCTGCACGGCCGTGGTCTCGCGGCGCAGCACGCCCTGGCGAGGCTCGCAGGCCGTTCCTCCCTCGACGATGCCGCCGAGCACCGCCAGAACGCGGATGCGCTCGAGTACGAGGTGCTGCGGGAGATCGCACTGCACCACCCGCAGCTGACGAGGGCCGTGTGGTCGATGTCCGGTGTGGTCGCCCCGGCGGAGGAGCAGCCGGAGTCGTAACCGGAACGGGACCGTCTGGTCGGCGAGATCCCAGGCTCCGAGCGGGCAGCGCCGTAGAATCGTCTTCCATACGGGCGCGCCTCCGACGGCGCTCACTCGTCCTTTTTCTTATGACACGACGACGCGCAGCGATCCTGAGCGCCCTCCTTGCGACGGCGCTCGGTTTCGCGTCCCCCGCAGCGGCGTTCGCGTCCACGCCCATCGTGCCGCTCACGGCCGCCGGCGGCGCACGTCCGGCGGCGCTCACGGCCGCGGATCCGACACCTGCGGCCGACGGCACCGTGTCCATCACGCTCTCCCCGTCGAATGGCGGATTCGTCGACCCGGCGGTTCCGACCGCCATCGACCTGACGATCGTGAACGGGACCGACGACGATGTCGCCGGCGGCGTCGTCACACTCGCCGTGTCCGGTGGGGTGCTGCCCTCGGCCAAGGCGCTCACCGACTGGTTGCATCCGGATGCCGCGTCGCTCGCGCAGATCCCGGTGGGCGCCGCCGCCGTCCGCAACGTCGACATCCCTCCGCTCGTCGCCGGCCAGCGCTACATCGCGAGCGGCATCGACCTCTCGACCGTCGATCTCGGCCTCGATGCGGCGGATCCGGCGGGCGCGTACGGACTCGCCGCAACATTCATCGCCGCAGGAGTGACCTCCGGGGGCCGCAGCGCGGTGACGTGGGGGACACAGGGGCAACCGGCCACCACGAACCTCGCCGTCGTCGCTCCGCTCACGGTTCCCCTGAGCTACGGCGGACTCCTCGATGAGAAAGAGCTCACGGATCTCACCGCCGAGAACGGTGCGCTGACCACCCAGCTGAACGCCCTCGTCGGCGAACCGATCGCCATCGGCGTCGATCCGCGCATCATCGCGTCGATCAAGGCGCTCGGCACGCGCGCCCCGGAGAGCGCCGTCACCTGGCTGCAGCGCCTGTCGACGGTCTCGAACGAGACGTTCGCCCTCCAGTACGGCGATGCGCAGCCCTCCGTGCAGTCGCAGGCCGGCCTCGCGACGCTCCTGAAGCCGACGTCGTTCGCGTTCGCGTTGAACCCGGCCGACTTCCCCGAGAAGCCGACCACCCCGACGGAGACCCCGACGCCGAGCGAGTCGCCGACCACACCGCCGGGGGAGCCGTCGTCGCAATCGCTGCCGTCGACGTCCGCCGCCCAGAACACGTTGCCGACGAGCACGGCGCCTGCGACGGGAACCGCGTCGGAGGATGAAGCAGCATCCACGACCGAGCCGACGCCAACGCCGACTCCGACCCCGACCGGACCACCCGGGCCGGCTGTTCCGACGCTCGACGAGCTCCTCTCCTGGGCGTACACGATCCCCGGCATCGTCTGGTCGGGAGGCGTGACGACGCAATCGGACCTCGCTGTGTATGCGGCGTCGGGCGGCTCAGAGACGATCATTGATTCCTCGAACGTCCAGGACACCGGGTCGACGCCATCGGCATCCGCGACCGTCGGATCCTCGAAGGTCCTGCTCGCAGACAGCGGACTCGCGGGCGACCTGGCGGCCGCAGCAGGCGCAGCCACGACCGCGGACCTCAACGGAGCCCTCGCCGAGCTGAACGCCCGCGTCGCATCGATCGGTACGGAGGGCATCACAGGTCGCACCGTGCTCGCCGTCCTGCCGCGCGGTGTCGATGGTCCACTGCCGCACCTGGCGGACACCGTCAACGCACTGCGGACGCTTCCCGCGGTGATCCCGGAGCGGTTGTCCTCCGTCATCGCCGAACCGGCAGCGGCGGTCGCGCTCACGGGGCAGACGGGTTCTGCGGATCGTGCGCGGGACACCGAGAACCTCCTCGACGACGAGGCCCGCATCGGCACGTTCTCGACGGTGCTCGAACAGCCGGAGCTCCTCACGGGGGAGGAGCGCACCACCCTGCTCTCCACCCTGGCGGCCGGCTGGCTGACCGATGAGGCCGGCTGGTCGCAGGCGGTCTTCGACCAGCGCAAGCGCACCGTGGCCACGTTGAATGCCGTCCACGTCGCCGACAGCAGTCGCATCAACATGGTCGGCGGTGAGGTGTCGTTGCCGTTCGCGGTGAAGAACGATCTCGCGTATCCGGTCACCGTGGTGATGGAGGCGTCCCCCAGCAACGGACGATTGAGCGTCGCCGGCTCGGTCAAGCAGAACATCGCGGCCAACTCCCGCGCGACCGTCCTGCTCCCCGTCCAGGCGCAGATCGGCAACGGCGATGTCACGCTGCGGCTGCAGCTCTTCAGCCCGACCGGGCAGTCCATCGGCGCGCAGGCGTTCGTTGGTGTGAACGTGCGCGCCGACTGGGAGGGCATCGGAGCCGTGGTCCTCGCGTCGTTCGTCGGGCTGCTCTTCATCGGCGGCATCGTCCGCATGGTCCTCACCCGCCGCGCCCGAGCCCGCCAGCCCGCCCCCGCGCCGGTCCCTGAGCCTGTCGAAGGGCCCGCAGCCCCAGAACCAACCCCCGCGGTCCCTGAGCCTGTCGAAGGGCCCGCAGCCCCCACGGAGTCCAGCCAGGTAGAGTCATCCACCGAACCGAAGGAGACGGATGGCTGACGGCATCGGCAGGGCGAGCGCACTCTTGGCATCGGGGACCCTGGTCTCCAGGATCCTCGGATTCGTCAAGGCGTTCCTCCTCGCCCAGACGATCGGCGTGCTCGTCGTCGGCAACACGTTCTCGATCGCGAATCAGCTTCCGAACAACATCTACGTCATCATCGGCGGTGGTGTCCTGACTGCCGTGCTCGTGCCTCAGATCGTGCGAGCGGGTCTGCATGCCGATGGCGGGAATGCCTACGTCAACAAGCTGTTGACGATCACCATCGTCTTCATCGGCGGATTGACCATCATCGCGACGGCGATCGCGCCGGTGTTCGTGTGGATTTACGCGGCGACGTTGCCGGACGACCAGTTCGCCTTGGCGACCGCGTTCGCGTATTGGTGTCTGCCGCAGATCCTCTTCTATGCGCTGTACACCGTGCTCGGCGAGGTGCTCAACGCACGGAAGATGTTCGGTCCGTTCACCTGGGCGCCTGTCATCAACAACGTCGTATCGATCGCAGGTCTCGCCGCATTCGTGCTGTTGTACGGCTCGGATGCGTCGGGCCACCGCGCGCTGTCCGAGTGGACGCCGGACATGATCGCACTCATCGCCGGTAGTGCAACGCTCGGTGTGGTTCTGCAAGCGGCGGTGCTGTTCCTCTTCTGGCGGCGTGCCGGTCTCAAGTTCCGGTTCGATTTCCAGTGGCGCGGCGTTGGCCTGCGAGCCACCGGCAAGGTCGCGAGCTGGACGTTCGGCATGCTCTTGCTGACGACGTTGGCGGGCATCGTCGAGACGCAGGTCGCAGCTGTCGCGTCCGGTGGTGGAGCTTCGACGGCGATCCTGCAGAACGCATGGCTCATCTTCATGCTGCCGCACTCGATCATCACGGTCTCGATCGCGACCGCCTACTTCACCCGCATGAGCGAGCACGGCCGGGGGCATGACGGGTCTGGGCCGGACGTCACGAGTCTCCGCTCGGACGTCTCCGCCGCAATTCGCACCGTGAGCGTGTTCATCGTCCTCGCGACGGCCGTGTTGATCGTCGTCGCTCAGCCGTTCGCGAGCTTCTTCACGCAGAGCTACAGCACGACGGTCGCGATGGGATGGATCATCGTCGCGTTCGTCGTCGGTTTGGTGCCGTTCTGCATCCTCTTCATCGTGCAGCGCGCCTTCTACGCGCTCAGCGACACCAAGACTCCCTTCTTCTTCACCCTGTTCCAGACGGTGCTGTTCACGGCCATGGCGCTTGTGATCGGATTCACGTTCCCGAAGCCGGTCATCGGTGTGGGAGTCGCGGGAGCCATCTCGATCGCCTGCATCGCCCAGCTTGCTCTCGCTGCTTGGCTGCTGCGTCGTCGGCTCGGCGGCCTGGACCTGCGTCGAATCGTGCCGAGCCTCATCCGTTTCGCGATCGCCGCCGTCCCCGCCGTCCTCGTCGGCTGGTTCGTGCTGGGCTTGCTCGGCGGCACCGAGCAGGGTGGGTTCGGGCTCAGTTCACTCGTCGGCGCCGCCGTCACCATGCTCGTCGTCGGCGCGGTGATGGCCGCCGTGTACATCGCCCTGCTCGCCGCTTTCCGCGCCCCTGAACTGAAGGCGGCGATCGAGCCGATCCGGGCGCGTCTCGGACGCTGACCAACCCACATTCCGGCTCGCTCCGAACACTCTGTACGGCCAGCTGGGAAGCCGCCTGGGTAGCCGCCGTGAGGGCGGAATAGCCTGCAGTTAGGATGTGTTACACCGTCCGAAAGCTTCAGTCGCACAGCCGTGCGGCCGCCGCGCACGAGCCAGTTCAGGCTCGGATGCGGGCTCGGGCTTCACCGAATACCAAGGAGCAGCAGCGTGCGTCAGGTCATCATCATCGGATCAGGACCAGCCGGATACACCGCGGCCATCTACGCGGCACGCGCCGACCTCAAGCCGTTGGTCATCGCATCGTCCGTCGAGGCCGGCGGCGAGCTCATGAACACGACCGAGGTCGAGAACTTCCCGGGCTTCCCCGAGGGCATCCAGGGTCCTGAGCTCATGATGAAGTTCCAGGAGCAGGCGGAGCGGTTCGGCACGGAGGTCGTCTACGACGACGTCACGTCGCTCGAGCTCGGCGGCGACGTCAAGAAGGTCACCCTCGGCAACGGCGACGTCCACGAGGCCCACGCGGTCATCTTCGCGACGGGTTCCGCGTACCGCAAGCTCGGCATCCATGACGAAGAGCGTCTCTCCGGCCACGGCGTCTCCTGGTGCGCGACGTGCGACGGCTTCTTCTTCAAGGACAAGACCATCGCCGTCGTCGGCGGCGGCGACAGCGCCATGGAGGAGGCCACCTTCCTCACGCGTTTCGCGTCGAAGGTGTACGTCATCCACCGCAAGGACACGCTGCGCGCGTCGAAGATCATGCAGGAGCGCGCCTTCTCCAACGAGAAGATCGAGTTCATCTGGAACAGCGAAGTCACGGGCATCACCGGTGACGACGCGGTCGATGGCGTGCAGCTGCGGAACACGGTCGACGGCACGGAATCGCACCTCCCGCTCGGCGGCCTCTTCATCGCGATCGGCAACGACCCCCGCACGCACCTCGTGCACGGTCAGCTGGACCTCGCGCCTGAGGGGACCATCGCGGTCAAGGGCCGCTCGTCCAAGACCAACCTCCCGGGTGTCTTCGCCGCCGGCGATGTCATCGACCCCACCTACCGTCAGGCCATCACGGCTGCCGGCAGCGGGACCGTCGCGGCGCTCGACGCCGAACACTTCCTCGCAGACCTGGAGCAGGCCGCGGGGGAAGCCGGGGCGGCTGACGCCGCCCTCGCCACCACCACCGCTTGACCGACCGCCCTGGCGCATCGACCAGGGCACCACGAAGGAGAAACCCAATGTCAGCAGCTGTCACCGAGGCCACGTTCGACGAACTGGTCCTCAAGAGCGACAAGCCCGTCCTCGTCGACTTCTGGGCTGAATGGTGCGGCCCGTGTCGCGCCGTCGGACCCATCCTCGACAAGATCGGTGAGGAGAACAGCGACAAGATCACCGTTCTCAAGCTGAACGTCGACGAGAACCCGAACCTCGCGATGAAGTACCAGATCACCTCCATCCCCGCGATGAAGGTCTTCCAGGGCGGCGACGTCGTCAAGACCGTCATCGGCGCGAAGCCGAAGCCTGCCCTCGAGGCCGACCTGGCCGCCTACCTGGCGTAGCCGACCTCGAGCGTTTTCGAACCCGTCCGGCTCCTGGAGCCGGGCGGGTTCTCTCGTACCCGCCTCGCCCGCGTCGGTCCCTGAGCTTGTCGAACGGCGTCGGTCCCTGAGCTTGTCGAACGGCGTCGGTCCCTGAGCCTGTCGAAGGGTCCGTCCCCCACGCACCCCAGGTCCAATCCCCCTCTCCTGGACCACCATCACCCGCCTCGCACCAGAACACCCCAGCTTTCGCATTACCATTGAGCAGTCACACAGATCGGATGGAACGTGTCACACCAGGGCATCCCCACGACCAGCGGTAACAGTCTCGACCCGTGGTACGGCCACTATGCCGCCCGCACGGCCGGCCTCGCGGCCAGTGAGGTCCGAGCCCTGTTCGCCGTGGCCAGCCGTCCTGAGGTCGTTTCACTCGCCGGCGGGATGCCGTACGTGTCCGCGCTCCCGCGTGAGCTGGTTCTCGATGCCGCCGATCGTGTCATCCGCGAGCAGGGCCCGACGGCGCTGCAGTACGGCTCCGGTCAGGGCGTTCCCAAACTCCGCGAGCAGATCCTCGACGTCATGGCGCTCGAGGGCATCAAGGGGAGCGCCGGCGATGTCGTGGTCACGACGGGCAGCCAGCATGCGTTGGAGCTCTTCAGCAAACTCTTCCTGGACCCGGGTGACGTCGTCATCTCGGAGGGCCCCAGCTATGTGACTGCCATGGTCATCTTCAACAGCTATCAGGCCGAGGTCGACCACGTCCCCATGGATGAGCACGGTCTCATCCCGGAAGCGCTCCGTGAGCACATCGCGAGCCTCCGCGCTGCGGGCAAGTCGATCAAGTTCCTGTACACGATCCCGTCCTTCCACAACCCGGCCGGTGTCACGCTCAGCTGGGAGCGGCGCCTGGAGATCATCGAGATCTGCCAGCAGAACAACATCCTCGTCCTTGAGGACAACCCGTACGGGTTGCTCTACTTCGACGGCCCGCCGCCTCAGGCCATGCGCTCGGTCGATCAGGACGGTGTTGTGTACCTCGGCACCTTCTCCAAGACGCTCGCCCCTGGTTTCCGGGTTGGGTGGGCACTCGCTCCGCACGCGATCCGTGAGAAGCTCATCCTCGCGAACGAGGCGGCTGTGCTCAGTCCGTCCTCGTTCAGTCAGATGGTGGTCTCGCAGTATCTGGAGCAGGCCGACTGGAAGCAGCAGATCGACACCTTCCGCGGTGTGTACCGCGAACGCAAGGTCGCGATGCTCGAAGCACTGGAGGAGTACCTGCCCTCGTGCTCGTGGACGAACCCCAACGGCGGGTTCTACGTCTGGCTCACCCTGCCGGAGCAGCTCGATTCGAAGGCGATGCTGCCGCGGGCAGTGAAGGAACTCGTCGCCTACACGCCGGGCACGGCGTTCTTCGCCAATGGCGACGGTCGTCGGAACATCCGTCTGTCGTTCTGTTATCCGACCCCTGAGGCGATCAAGCTCGGAATCCGCCGACTCGCGACGGTCGTGAACGGGGAGCTCGATCTCCTCAACACCTTCGCCGGCACGGGCAGCCTCGACATCGTCACGGGCCCAACCAAGTTCAACGCACCGCCACCCAACCTGTCCTGACGAAATTTCGGCAGAGAGAAAAGGCCTGATCATGACCAAGAAGATTCAGCGCAACGTCCTCGTGTTGGCTGGTGGCATCTCACACGAACGTGATGTCTCGCTGCGGTCGGGACGTCGCGTCGCGGAGGAGCTCCAGGCGGCCGGACACCGGATCACCGAACGCGACCCCGACGCGAATCTGCTCGCATCGCTGTCTGAGGGCACCGTCGATGTCGTCTGGCCTGCACTGCACGGCGCCAGCGGGGAAGACGGCGCCCTGCAGGCGCTGCTGCGCACGAAGGGCGTCCGCTACGTCGGGTCCCACTCTGAAGGCGCGAGCCTCGCGTGGACGAAGCCAACGGCCAAGGTGCTCGCCTCTCGTGCCGGCATCGACACACCCGAGTGGATCACGCTGCCGACAGAGACCTTCCGTGAGCTGGGTGCGTCGAGCGTGTTGACGGAGGTGCTGCAGACCATCGGCACGCCCGCGGTCGTCAAGCCGGCTCGTGGGGGATCGGCTCAGGGCGTGACGATCATCTCCGACGCGGCCGAGCTCCCGCGCGCGATGGTCCAGGCGTACACGTACAGCGATGTCGCCTTCATCGAGCGCAAGATCACCGGCACGGAGCTGGCGATCTCGATCATCGACACCGGCGACGGTCCGCGCGCCCTGCCGGCCGTGGAGATCGTTCCGCGTTCAGGTGTGTACAGCTTCGAGGCCCGGTACAACGCGGGGGAGACCACGTTCTACGCTCCGGCCCGGATCAGCACGGAAATCGCGGAGCGCGCGGCTGAGATCGCCATTGAGGTGCACACACTGTTGGGGCTTCGGCACCTGTCGCGCATCGACCTCATCGTCGACGAGGCCGGCAAGCCGTGGTTCCTGGAGGCGAACGTGCTGCCTGGTCTCACGGAGACCTCGCTTGTTCCCCTCGCGATCACGGCCGCAGGCCTGAAGCTGTCCGAGGTGTACAGCGACCTCGTCGAAGCAGCGATAGCCGACGAGTCCTGACGCCGCGCAAGGATGCCCGGTCACTTCGACAAGCTCAGTGACCGGGCATCCTTGCGCCCTTCACCTGAGCCACCCGCGGTCCCTGAGCCCGTCGAAGGGCCCGCATCTCCGCGTCGTGCGCCGCACCGGTCCCTGAGCCCGTCGAAGGGTCCTGACTTCCACGCTGTGAGTCGCGCGGTCCCTGAGCTTGTCGAAGGGCGATGTTTCACGTGAAACACGCCGCCGCGATGCATGTCTCGCTACGACTGACCGAACCCAGGCTCGCCGATCTCAGCCAGAATGCGATTCAAGTCGGCGATGGTCGCGAACTCGACCACGACCTGGCCTTTCGTTGCACCCAACGTGACCTTCACGCGCGTGTTGAGACGATCACCCAGGCGTTCGGCGATCTCATCGAGTGCACCACGACGAGCACCGGCTGAGGGCTTCGCCTTCTTCGGCGGATTGATCTTGCCGGCCGCAGCTTCGGCCGAGCGCACGGAGAGATCCTCGTTGACGATCTTGTCCGCCAGGCGCTGCTGCGACTCGGCGTCGGTGAGGGACAGGATGGCCCGCGCGTGACCTGCACTCAGCACACCGGCGGCCACGCGCTTCTGCACGGGCGCCGGGAGCTTGAGCAGACGGATCGTGTTGCTGATCTGCGGGCGGGACCGTCCGATGCGCGTCGCGAGTTCGTCTTGCGTGATCCCGAAGTCGGCGAGCAACTGCTGGTAGGCGGACGCCTCTTCGAGCGGGTTGAGCTGAGAGCGGTGAAGGTTCTCCAGGAGGGCGTCACGGAGCATCGCTTCGTCAGCGGTGTCCTTGATGATCGCCGGAATGGTTTCGAGACCGACTTCCTTCGATGCACGCAGCCGGCGCTCACCCATGATGAGTTCGTACCGGCCGGGTTCACCAGCGAGGGGACGCACCACGATCGGCTGCAGCACACCCACTTCGCGGATGCTGACGACGAGCTCCGCGAGGTGCTCCTCCACGAAGACAGTTCGCGGCTGGTTGGCGTTCGGAACGATCGAAGCAGGGTCGAGGTGCGCGAGGCGTGCCCCTGGGACGTCGATGAGGTCGGGAGTCGGTTCGGCTTCGACGGTCTTGGTCGCAGCTTCTGCGTCCTTGCGTGCACTCGCCTGGTTGTCCGGGAAGAACACGTCGACGGGGCGGGAGGCCTGGCTGTCCTGGTTGGGGATGAGCGCCCCGATGCCGCGGCCGAGTCCAGTTCGCTTCGTTGCCATCAGTGAGTTGCTCCCTGGTTGTTCGTGTCCGACGAGTCGGACGATGCTGCAGGCTGCCATCGCTTGGCGATTTCAGCGGCCGCTTCGAGATACGAGACGGCACCCAATGAGGTCGGGTCGTAGGTGATGACGCTCTGACCGAAACTCGGCGCTTCGGAGATGCGGACGGCGCGGGGGATGATCGAGTCGAGGACCTGCCCGGTGAAGTGATCGCGGACGTCCTGGGCGACCTGCTGCGCCAGGTTTGTGCGCCCGTCGTACATCGTCAGCAGAATAGTGCTCACGTTGAGGCCCGGGTTGAGGTGGCGCTGGATGAGCTGAATGCTGCTCAGGAGCTGGCTGAGGCCCTCCAGGGCGTAGTATTCGCACTGGATGGGGATCATGACCTCTTTGGCCGCCACGAAGGCGTTGATGGTCAGGAGGCCCAGCGACGGCGGGCAGTCGATGAGGACGTAGTGGAACATCTCGTCCGCGTCGGAGAGGAACTGTTCCAGGGCTGTCCGCAGACGGTGCTCACGGGCGACCTGCGACACCAGCTCGATCTCGGCACCGGCGAGGTGGATGGTCGAAGGCGCGCAGAACAGGGTCGGGAACTCCGGGCTCTGCTGGACGACGTCCGCGAGCGGGAAGTCGTCGATCAGCACGTCGTAGACGCTCGGCACCTCTGCGTGATGCGCGACCCCGAGTGCCGTCGAAGCGTTTCCCTGTGGGTCGAGGTCGATCACCAGGACGCGCGCACCGGACTGCGCCAGTGCGGCACCGATGTTGACGGTCGTCGTCGTCTTTCCGACGCCGCCCTTCTGGTTCGAGACCGTGAAGACACGGGTGCGCTCGGGGAGGGGAAGGGATGTGTGCGCCAGAACCTTTCGCCTCTCAGTCAGATCATGAAGCTCTCGCGCCAGCGGCGTGGACGAGTCGAATCCGCCACCAACTGAATCGCGCGTCAGAGCAGCGGAGTGCGTTGGTTCAGGTTGTTTCACGTGAAACCTTCTCGATCGAAACGTATCCTTCAACCGTACCAGCGGACCCCCTCTCTGCGATGCGGGAGATCCCTCGGGTATGCGGCAATTCGGGCGCCCGTTCATCTGCGGGACAGGAGCCGATTGGCGGACTGTCAGCCGTGACCAGTGGCCTACCGACGCCCTTCTGCAGGACGCAGCGCCATGTCGTCGCGCGCCCGTCAGTCACGACACCGGGAGGGCGCTGAGCGGGCACTGGGTGGCCGTTCGATAGCCCGCCGATACGCGACTGAGCGGAGCCTCTCCACGCCTCACCCGCGCGCGACGAGAGTCCGCGTGGGTGTGGCATCCTCGCCGGCCACCGGTGGCTGACATCGTCGTCGGTTGGACGCGCCAGGTGTGCGTAGGCGGTCGGAGCTCGACAACATGTCGCGTCATCCATCCCGTGAGGCGTCGCCAGAAGCAGCCCGGCACCCAGCTGGATTGCCGGGTTCTGCACATGGTTATCCACAAGCTATCCCCATGTGGATGTAGCTGTGGATAACTGCCGTGGAAACTGGAATGCGTCAACACGCCCGGGATGCAGTGCTGCACCACCGGAACGAAATTCGGTTCGCTCGCTCACGCAGACTCACGAGCCGTAACGAAATTCGATCCTCGAGAACCCCGGAAACACGGGAAAAGTGGGGGTCAAATCGGCAGGGGCATCAGTAGCCGCATCATGTGGCGGGAACTCGCGACGCTGAGGATATGCACATATCTCGCGGATGTACAGCTCGCATAACCGTTCCGTTGCGCCACACGAGCCTGTGGATGAGGGTGTGGATTGATTCTCGATTCCACAGAGTTATCCACAAGTCGACGAGCCCGCTGTGGACACTGTGGATAGCTCTGTGAGCATCCACCGCCATGTGCGTCGGACGGCGCCGTGTCCGGACGTGACACATGCCTTCACACCACGGGGGAGTGTGTGGCACGGTGCTCGAACCCACCCTCCAGTCCAGAAACCGCATGAGTTGCCCACGGTGCCACCCGGCACCAGGTGAGCTACCGCCCCAGATTCCGAGGTCCGCCTCTCCATCACGAACCCATCGATGCTCGCAGACTGGGAGCCGGGAAGAGATATGTCCGCCCTTGTTTGACTCAGTGTCGCTAATGCCGGACCGACCCCACTCTCCGCCAGCGTTGCCCACCACATGAGGGGGTGCAGCCCCTTGCTACTCGCGCTTCACCTCAAGCAGCCCCACACCCACGCATATCCAGAACAGCCAATGTGCCGACCACTGTTGCGTCTCGTATCCCCGTACGGCGTCACGCCGACAGCACGGGGCGGAGTCGACTACTCAAGCGTGCGATGCCGCAGTCACGGTGGCTCTGACAGCACCATTCTGAAAGCACGAACGCCACCACGGACTCTCGCGATCACCGCAGGCTATCGGCAAGAGACATGAGGTCGGATATGGCGCGGAGCGCACGGGTCCAACGCGTGCGGCTGTATCTCTGACGCGCAACGGGATTGGTCGTCGAGGCGCCGAGCCGCTGCGAACTATGTACGAGTGTGAGCAGCAGGCGCACTCTGTGCGCCCATCTAGGTCGTCCCGCTGGTACCGCGCCACGCACCAGCGTGCTACAGAAACGCGCGACGCGCGCGAACGGCCTGGCGACACGTTTCACGTGAAACGCTCGGACCGAGTGGTTGAAGAGGAAGAGGAATGGCGGGGGAGGAGGGGTGGAGAAATGGAAGAGGGAAAGAGAGATGTGGCGCGGAGGTGAGGGGATATCCACAAGTCCAACGGTTGCCGGACGAGCGTCAGGCCCGACGTGCCCCATGAGTTCACGCCACACGCCGCCAGGTCACCGCGCGGGCCGAATTGACCCGTGGTGGCGCGTGGCGCCGAGGGCCCCAGGGGCGGGCTTCCCTCCAATGAACACCGGATAGGTCTCCAGCTCCTCAGCGCGCCGGGTGACACCGAGTGCATGTTTCACGTGAAACATGAAGAGGCTTGTCTCCGCTCACGACGGGTCACGGCGGCGGCGCGGCGACCCGGCGCCTGGTCACCGGTTCATGCTCAGAGTGGCTCATGGTTCAGGAGGGTTGGATCCTCACGCAAGAAGCCGCAGATGCCTAGCCGATCGGAACTGAGGAGATATGGCAATAGGTGGGGGAGGGGAGGCTGTGACAGCGCAGCGGCAGCGGCAGCGGCAGCGGCAGCGGCAGCGGCAGCGGCAGCGGCATGTTTCACGTGAAACGGTCGCTCGAGCGACCACTCATTGAGGCCACGGTCGCGACTTCGCCGCGATACTGATCTTGACGTCAGGGAGCCGCCCATGCGGCTTCGTTTGGACCGTTCTGCGCATCCCGTCGACTTGAATGCTTACGTCGTGCGACTGAAGTCGGTCATGTCCGCGCGACACCCACAGGAGCGTTGCCGCTGTATTGGGACATCCGGGCATCGCGCCGCATGTGAATGAATCGGTGCCTGGCCCACCGACATCCGCCGCGGGAACACTGCGGTTCTGTCCCGTGCTCCAGCCCGGGACGGCACCCGCACAACCAAGAGACAGTCCAGCACAAGGCTGGGCCTGGATAGTTTCACGTGAAACGCTGCATGAGATCAAGGTCTCGGGGAGTGTATCCGGCAGCGCGGCCGATGTGTGACGGAATCGACGCAATAGAGAGCCCGGGAGCCCGGCAACCACCTCGCCGAACTCACTGAATCAACCGCGTGGGACAACGCGTAGCCCCGCAATCAACGCATGGTGCATCTGCACCACACGCAGAACTGTGTCGAACGGGCCCTCGTCCCAAGGCTCGGTAACGCGGCTCCCCGAACCTTCTGTGTCACTCGAACAGCCCGAACCACACGCGTGTGCGGGTGCGCATCTGGCTCATTCAACACTCCAGCACCATGCGCATCACACTCACCACCTCACACCGATCGGCGTGCCACACCGATCAACACACCACCGCGTCCGCAGCGGGCGCAGTACCAGGAACACCCCAGCAGAAACCGAGAGAAGCGGCAACAGCAATACCGACACCGGTAATCACCGTCAGCACCACCAATAGGGCGGGCAGCACACCAGCCACGCCGGCGGTCTCGCCCGGTCCATAGGCCCCTCGCCCACCGCTCAGTCGTGGACCACCCGCCCTCAGCGCACGCCGAACACTGGCTGCCCCTCGACTCCACCGCAACATGCCGACCCCATGGCAACTCACGCCCAGCCTGTCTGAATCGTCTTCGATAAACAGTGGACCACATCCACTCCGCCCAGAAGCTGTGGTGCTCAACGAGTCGAACTTCGTTCGAATGGGACACGCGTTATCTCTCTGACAGCGACCTTGCATCAGGAGGAGTTCACTGCCCAATCTGTCAGAGACCGACATACGCGCCGAATGAATGCCGAGTCCCCGAAGTGCGCCACCAACGACAAGCGCACGTCCACACGACGAAACAGTCTTCCTCCCGGCTTCCAACTGCGTCACCCGGGGCGCCCGAGCTCACGCGAGTCGACACCCGCCCTACCTACGGAATCTCACACCACACATCGTCCAAGCGCGCCACAACACATGGTGCGGATCCCTGGAATCGAGGTGCCCGACCACCAGCATCGGGCGGAATCCGTTCAACCGGACCAAAAATCGCCCAAAACCGGTCCGAAAATCCGGCGGAAACCTGACATCGGGGAGCAGAGAATGGCTCCTGACGAACCAAATCACCCAAAAACAGCCGATGTTCGAACGCCGATTCGTCAGGAGCCAACGTGTCAGACGTCCAGAATCGACGAGTTTGACCCTCCAACACCGATGGCTAGCTCGAATGGTCGGCGCCCTCGGACGCAACAGCACTGCAACCTGAACAAGAAGCCGGTGAAAATATGCAAACGTTACGTATATCAGGCGCGTAGAAGCGGTCCAATGAGCACACCGCTGACCAGGAGGCTACGCAGCCAACTCAACACCAACCACGTAACCACATCCTCGATTGAGGGCAGCCGCCGACCGATTGAAATGCGCGTCGTCAGCTCGACGGCGTCGTTTCTCGCGGAGCACGTACAGTACCCAGGATCACGCGCGTTGGTTCAGACAAGACGCCTTCACCGAGGGTCTCGACCGAGACATCGCTGACCTTGTACTTGCGGAGCTCCTTCGTCGACGCATCGACCTCGGCTTGAGCGCCAGCGCCCTTCATCAGAACGAGCTGTCCACCATCACGCAACAGGGGAGCGGTGAGGGGGAGGAGCTTGCGAAGCGCGCTGACCGCACGCGCGGTGACCTGATCGAGCGGATCGCTCAACCGCGCCTCTTCTGCGCGAGCGCGTGTCACCGTCACGTTCTGTAGACCAAGCTCAGCCACCTGATCATTCAGCCAAGCAATGCGCCGCTCCATCGGCTCGATGAGCACGAAGTCGACGTCAGGACGGGCGATCGCCAACACCAGGCCCGGGAGCCCGGCGCCGGAACCGACGTCACCCACGCGACCCGGCCGCAGCAACGGGGCGACGATGGCGCAGTTCAGGATGTGGCGCGTCCACAGGCGGGGGAGTTCGAGTGGACCGATCAGGCCCAACGTCTCGCCGTGGGTGGCAAGGTTCATCGCAAAAGCGCGACCCCGTTCGATCTCCGACCCGAACAACAGCGCCGCTTCAGCGGGCTCGACTTCGAGGGAATCCAACGGGGTCCCGGTTTCACGTGGAACGTCGCTCAAGAGCGGGTGATCACGGTGTGGCGATCGCGGCCCTCACCGTGCGACTCGGAAACGAAGCCGCGGCCGGACACGACATCGTGGACCAGCTTGCGCTCGTAGCTCGACATCGGGGGGAGTGCGGCTTCGGTCGACCCGGCTTCGAGACGCTCGATGGCCCGGTCGACGAGTGCGCCGAGCTCCTGCTGGCGAGCCTCACGGGACCCGCCGATGTCGAGGATCAACCGCGAAAATCCGCCAGTGCGGTTCTGAACTGCGAGACGAGCAAGCTCCTGCAACGCGTTCACCGTCTCGGGACGGGACAGCAGACGGAGGTTGCTGTCGGTGGGGGAGTCCACCGACACATAGGCGCGACCGTTGCGGGCATCGATGTCGATGTCGCCGTCGATGTCGCAGATGTCGAGGAATTCCTCGATGTAGTCAGCGGCGACGTCGCCTTCTTCTTCGAGCTGCGTGATCGTGGGTACGTCGACCTGCACGTCGGCCAGTTCCTGGTCAGTCACAACTACTCCTACTTGTCTCGTCCGTCGGTCTGCTGCTTCTTCGCACGGGCCTTGCCCATGGGCTGCTGACGCTGGGTGGTCTTCTTCTGGTTCTCGGTCGTCTCGTTGACAACGATGATCTCACCGTTGGGGTTCACCAGCTTGCCCTTGCGAGCAAGGCGTTCTTCACGAGCCTTCGCGGCCTCTGAGCCGGGCGTCGGCATGTTCCGGATGACGAGGAACTGCTGGATCATCGTCCAGATGTTGGAGGTCAGCCAGTAGAACATGACACCCAGCGGGAACGCGAAACCGGAGAAGAGGAAGACGAACGGGAGGATGTAGAGGAGGATCCGCTGCTGCTTGAACTGCGGGCTCGCCTTGGTCTCGGCGGACATGTTCTTCGAGACGATCTGCAGCTGGGTGATGAACTGCGACGACGTCATGAGGATGACCATGATGCCGGCGATCACAACAACGGCCCAGTTGACCGGAGTCATGGCGAACGCGGCCTGCATGCTGGTGTGCAGCGGCGCGATGCCGAAGAGGTTCGCGTCACCGAACTGGACGGCGAGCGTCGCATTCAGTGGACCGACGCCGGCCTTGCTCTTCTGTGCGTCGTTGAGCACGGAGAACAGGGCGAAGAAGATCGGCATCTGCACGAGCAGCGGCAAACAGCCGCTGACCGGGCTTGTTCCATGCTTCTTGTAGAGCTCCATGGTCTCGCGAGACATCGCCTCACGGCTGGCCTGGTCCCGCTTGCCCTTGTACTTCTCCTGCACCTTCTTCATCTGAGGTGCGATCTCGAGCATCTTGCGCTGGCTCTTGATCTGCTTGATGAACAGCGGGATGAGCGCGGCGCGAACGACGAGCACAAGACCGACGATCGACAGCACCCAGGTGAGGCCGGCCGCGGGGTCGAGGCCGATTGCCGTCCACAGGAGGTGCCAGCCCACCAGGAGCAATTCGACCGCCCACTTGAGCGGCCAGAGAAGTGTGCCGATAATGTCCATCGTGCGGGTCAGCCCTTTCCGTGGCTCGGGTTCACAACAAATCCGTGTGGCGTCACGCTGTAACGGAAATTCTTCTTGGGCGGCACTTCATCGAAGCGTGGGGCGGCCCAGGGGTGGCAGCGCGCGATGCGCGCAGCTGCAAGTGCTGATCCGATGACGACGCCGTGCTGCTGAACAGCACCCAAAGCGTACGCGGAACAGCTGGGATAGTACCGGCAGACATCGCCGTACAACGGGGAGATCGCAGCACGATACCCGCGAAGGGCCAGAACGGCCGCATTTCGCGGAGTCAGAACAACGGCTGAGACCAGGGTGTTCATAGTGTCGATCCACTCACTCGGATCGCTCCGCTCTTCAGCAGAGAACGGTGGACCTCTGCATCGAGATCCGCCCACGGTGCGGTCGCCGAAGGCGGCAACGCGCGGATGACAACATCGACGCCAGGGGACGCCGAAGCCAGCCTGCTGTGACAGATCGCCTTCAAGCGGCGTCTGACCAGGTTGCGTGTCACGGCGTTCCCTACGGTTTTCGCGACAATGAACCCGAAGCGCGGCGTACCGCCCTCCGGGTTCTTGCGTACGTACAGCACGGTGTTCGCCCCGACGAACCGGGCCCCGCGACGAACTACCCCTCGGTAGTCGTCAGCGGCGGTGATCCGGTTCGCCTTGGTGAGCACCGGGTTCTACGCGGAGAGTTCCGTGCGACCCTTGGCCCGGCGGGCCGACAGGATGGAGCGGCCGGCACGCGTACGCATGCGCAGACGGAAGCCGTGCTTCTTGGCGCGACGGCGGTTGTTCGGCTGGAACGTTCTCTTGCTCATAATTTGATCTCCGGATCATGACTCACCACTGCACAGGTGGCAGCAGGGTACGGAAGGGTGCCCGCAGGCAGAAGTCAACTGATTAAAGCTACGGCCTACGTCCTGATAGGTCAAACCGGCCACACGCAAAAGATCGATTATCCACAGGATTCTCACAATCGCTAGCAGTGACACGCGGCCCGGTCGTACAGTGATTTGGGACTCGGGCTTCCTGTTGTTACCGTGAGTGCTCGGGTTATGCACAGAGAGCGGTCCAAACCGCCAAAAGCCCCGGAATCTCAGGGGACTCCCTGTGGATGAACCTGTGAGTAAACGTGGGGAGAACATGTCGGACGCCGATGATGCGATCGCTGGGACCTGGCAATCGGTGCTCGAGATCCTGGCGGTCGACGACCGCGTCACACCGCCGCTTCGAGGTTTTTTGAATCTTGTCGTCCCCAAGGGGATTATGGGCGGCACGTTCTATCTGGAAGTGCCGAACGACTTCACGATGGGCATGCTGAATCAGCGCATGCGTGCACCGATCGTCGCAGCGCTGTCGACCATCACACCCGAAAACGGCGGCCCGGTCGGCAACTACGCGATCGTGGTCAACCCGGAGATCGTGGAAGAGCAGTACGACCAGAGCTATCAGCCGCAGGATCCTGCGCCGCTCGAGTACGCGCCGCAGCCTGAGCTCACGCCGACCCCCACACTCCCCGCAAGGGAGAACGACACGAGGTTGAACCCGAAGTACAGCTTCGACAACTTCGTCATCGGGCAGTCGAACCGGTTCGCCCACGCTGCAGCGGTCGCCGTGGCCGAAGCACCGGCGAAGGCGTACAACCCGCTCTTCATCTACGGCGACTCCGGACTGGGCAAGACCCACCTGTTGCACGCCATCGGCCACTACGCCATGAACCTGTACGCCGGCATCCGCGTCCGGTACGTCTCGAGCGAAGAGTTCACGAACGACTTCATCAACTCGATCGCCAACAACCGCGGCTCGTTCTTCCAGTCCCGGTATCGCGACATCGACATCCTGCTGATCGACGACATCCAGTTCCTGCAGGGCAAGGCGGAGACGCAGGAAGCGTTCTTCCACACCTTCAACACGCTGCACGACCACAACAAGCAGGTGGTCATCACGAGCGACCTGCCGCCGAAGGCGCTCACGGGCTTCGAAGAGCGCATGCGTTCGCGCTTCGAGTGGGGTCTCATCACGGACGTGCAGGCGCCCGACCTCGAAACCCGTATCGCGATCCTCCGCAAGAAGGCGCAGAACGAGAAGCTGCACATCCCGGACGAGGTGCTCGAGTTCATCGCCACGAAGGTGTCGAGCAACATCCGTGAGCTCGAGGGAACGCTCATCCGCGTCGTCGCGTTCGCAAGTCTGAACCGCACGGCCGTGGACATGAATCTGGCGCAGACGGTGCTGAAGGACGTCATCAGCCTCGACGACGACAACGTCATCTCGCCGATCGACATCATCAACACGACTGCCGACTACTTCAAGCTGACGGTCGACGACCTCTACGGGTCGAGTCGCTCGCAAGCAGTGGCGACCGCCCGACAGATCGCCATGTACCTGTGCCGTGAGTTGACGAACCTGTCACTGCCGAAGATCGGCCAGCTGTTCGGGAACCGCGACCACACGACGGTGATGTACGCGAATCGCAAGATCACGGACCTCATGCAGGAGAAGCGATCCATCTACAACCAGGTCACCGAGCTGACCAGTCGCATCAAACAGAAACTCAGATACGGCTCCTGAGCGCACAAACGCTCCTGACGAACGTTTTCGGGCCTTCGCGCGACCATCGGTCGCCGAAGGCCCGATTTCGTGTTCTGAGAGGCGCTGAGCCGTTTTGGAGCTTTTTCTGCGCCTGAACGAGTTTCCACACGTCGGTGTTCACACACTGTGGATAACTTGTGGATAGATGTGGATGAATCACGACCGCTTGTGAGTGAATCCTCGGGTCGGGGCCTCCGGGACCACATGCCGACTCCCCAGTTCCCACATGGGTTCTACAAGTACCATGCCTGTAGTTCCCAATGATTCAGCGGGTTCGACAGAGTTATCCACAGTTTCCACACCGGTTAAGACTGTTAACCGTTAATTAATCGATCTCACCGTCAAGCAACCTTTCCCCAGTCGGGGTCCTCCACAGGTGTGGAGGCGTTCTGGGAGGGGACTCCCTGACCGCACTCCTATCTGCACCCACTAGCATTGGTGACGTCATCGTGTACCTGAGGACAGGGGTCTTGTCGTGCGATTCAGCGTCAACCGGGATGTATTCAGCGAGGCGGTCTCGTTTGCGGTGAAACTTCTCCCGCAGCGTCCGACCCTGCCCATTCTGAACGGCATCCTCATCGAGGCGACCGCAGAAGGTCTTGTGCTCTCCTCCTTCGACTACGAGGTCTCCAGCCAGACCGAGATCATCGCCGAGGTCGAGGAAGCCGGTACAGCACTCGTCAACGGACGACTCCTGTCCGACATCGCAAGCCGCCTGCCGAACGCGCCAGTGCGGTTCAGCAAGGAGGACAACCGCATCCAGGTGTCCTGCGGCTCCGCCAACTTCACGCTCGGTTCCATGCCGGTCGAGGAATATCCGACGATCCCGCAGGTCGACGCGGACTTCGGTCTCGTTCCGGCGGAGGAATTCGCAACGGCTGTGAGCCAGGTCGCGGTCGCCGCGAGCCGTGACGACGTCACCCCCGTCATCACCGGTGTGCAGCTCGAAGTCTCCGACACCAGCCTCAGCCTCGTCGCAACCGACCGCTACCGTGTCGCCGTCCGCGAGATCGACTGGGACGCCGGTACCGGGACGGGCTCCAGCGAGACCGTCACCGCGCTCGTCCCGGCGCGGACGCTGCAGGAGGTCGGAAAGACCTTCGGCCACAGCGGCAACATCAACGTGGCCATCACCAACCGCGACGACCGCGAGCTCATCGCGTTCCGCGCCGACCGCAAGACGGTCACATCGCTGCTGATCAAGGGCAACTTCCCTCCCGTCAAGCGGCTCTTCCCCGAGGTCGTGGACAACTACGCGATCATCAACACCGCGGAACTCATCGAGGCGACCAGGCGTGTGTCGCTCGTCCTCGAACGAGAAGCCGCCCTCCGATTCACCTTCACCATCGACGGCCTCACACTCGAGGCCATCGGATCCGAGCAGGCGCAGGCCTCGGAGAGCATTGACGCACTCCTCACCGGCGACGACATCGTGCTCTCACTGAAGCCGCAATTCCTGATCGACGGCCTCACGGCCGTCAGAAGCGAATTCGTGCGGTTCTCGTTCACCAAGACGGAGAACACGAACAAGCCCGGTCCGATGCTCATCACGAGTCAATCGTCAAAGGATCAGCCGGGCGCAGACAGCTACAAATACCTGCTGCAGCCCAACCTGCTGCTGCGCTGACATACGAAGGATCATCATGCACATCGGACTCATCGGTCTCGGCAAGATGGGCAACAACATGCGTGCCCGCTTGCGTGAAAAGGGCATCGAAGTCACCGGCTTCGACCGCAACCCCGAGGTGACCGATGTGGCCACCGTCGCGGACCTCGTCGCAGCACTGCCCTCGCCCCGCACCGTCTGGGTCATGGTGCCGGCCGGCGCCATCACCGACTCCGTCGTCGAAGAGCTCAATGAGCTGCTCGACGAGGGCGACCTCGTCATCGACGGCGGCAACAGCCGCTTCACCGAAGACTTCAAGCACGCGGCACTGCTCTCGAAGAAGGGCATCGACTACATCGACGCCGGCGTCTCCGGTGGTGTGTGGGGCCTCGAGAACGGCTACGGTCTGATGGTCGGCGGATCGGCCGCCCAGGTCGAGCGCGTGATGCCCGTCTTCGACGCCCTGCGCCCGGAAGGCCCCCGCGAGGAAGGCTTCGTCCACGTCGGCGAGGTCGGCGCAGGCCACTACGCCAAGATGGTGCACAACGGCATCGAGTACGCCCTCATGCAGGCGTACGCCGAGGGCTACGAGCTCCTCGACGCACGTTCGGACATTATCAAGGACGTCCCAGGGACGTTCAAGGCATGGCAGCGTGGAACGGTCGTCCGCTCCTGGCTGCTGGAGCTCCTCGTCCGCGCCCTCGAGGAGGACCCGGAGTTCGAGGACATCGAGGGCTACGTCGAGGACTCCGGCGAAGGCCGTTGGACCATCGAGGAAGCCATCGACAACGCGGTTCCGGTCCCCACGATCTCCGCGTCGATCTTCGCCCGCTTCGTCTCCCGTCAGGAAGACTCGCCCGCCATGAAGGCTGTTGCAGCACTGCGCAACCAGTTCGGCGGTCACGCGGTCAAGAAGGCCGAAGACTAAGCCCAAGCGCACTACCGGGATCCCGGTTCCTGAGCTGTTCGACCCTTCGACAAGCTCAGGGACCGGGATTCTTCGTTTTGCCATTGGCCACAGCGGTCCCTGAGCTTGTCGAAGGGTGAAGGGCGAAGGCCGTCGGCGGCTCACGGTAGGGTGACGTGGTGATCGTGCGGCATGTGAATCTCACCGACTACCGCAACTATGCGGCGGTCGACGTGGCTCTCGAACCCGGTCCCAACCTGTTCGTCGGCCGCAACGGCCAGGGCAAGACGAACCTGGTTGAGGCCATCGGCTACCTGAGCACCCTCGGTTCGCACCGCGTCTCCTCGGATCAGGCGCTCATCAAGCACGGGGCCGATGCCGCCATCATCCGCATCAGGATCGCGCACGATGAGCGAGAACTCCTCGCAGAGGTGCAGCTCAATCGAGGCGCAGCCAACCGGGCACAGGTCAACCGCTCCCAGATCAAGCCGCGTGAACTCCCGCGGTATGTGTCGACCGTCCTGTTCGCGCCGGAGGACCTCCTGATCGTCCGTGGGGATCCGTCCGCCAGGCGTCGATTCATCGATCAACTGCTCGTGCAGCGTGCTCCGCGGCTCTCCGGGGTCATCGCGGACTATGAGCGGTCGCTCAAACAGCGCAATTCGCTGCTCAAGTCGGCCAGAGCCCGTGGGCTCAAGCAGGGGCCGCTCGCCACGCTCGATCTGTGGGACGAACGGCTCGTCCAGTACGGTTCCGAGATCATCGCCGAGCGGGTGAGGCTCGTGCGCAAACTCGCTGAGCCGCTGCGCTCGGCGTACACCGCCGTCGCCGGCGACGATCACGGTCCGATCCTGCAGCCCGTGCTGAGCATCGCGGGATCAGACGCGGAGGACGATGCAGCGCCCGCTGATTCCAGGCAGGGCGCCGGTGACGGGCCCGCATCGACAGCCGACTTCGGTGATGTCTCCGTCGTCGCCGAGCGGTTCCGCGGCGCACTCCTGGAGAAGCGGGCCGCGGAACTCGATCGTGGTCTGACGCTCGTCGGACCGCATCGCGACGACGTGTTCTTCGGTCTCAACGGTCTTCCGGTGAAGGGGTATGCGAGCCACGGCGAGTCCTGGTCGTTCGCCCTCGCCGCGAAACTGGCCTCTGCAGAACTCCTCCGGGCGGACTCCTCGCTCGGTGACCCCGTGCTCATCCTCGACGACGTGTTCGCCGAGCTCGACAGCCGTCGCCGCACGCGACTCGCGGCCGCCGTGTCCGACTACGACCAGGTCATCATCACCGCGGCGGTCTTCGAGGACGTCCCCGTCGAGTTCCGCGCGCATGTCGTGCGGATCGAAGCCGGACGTATCATCGAAGCAGGCGCAGCGGCGGATCCTCAGGTCGCCGAGCAGTCGACGGAACGCGAGGAGTCGAGCGATGAGTGACCTCGGACGCCCCGCACGCGCGGACGACGGTTCAGCGGAGCTCGCCGTCTCCGTCTACGGGCGCTTCAAGGACCTCTTCGGCGGTGAACGCGTCGGTCGCGACCGTGCCCGCCGAGAGAAGGCGGCCGCGCGCACGGTGGATTCGGTCCCGTACGGTCCGGGTCGCGACCCGAAGGGCCTCGGCGACGTCTTCGAGAACCTGACCACCCGGCTCGGATGGGACTCGCCGCTGGCGCAACACGATCTCCTCGCCAACTGGGCCGTGGTCTCGGGCGATGAGAACGCTCAGCATTCCGAACCGCTGTCGATCGCTGACGGCGTGCTCGTCGTGCAGTGCGATTCGACGGCGTGGGCAACGCAGTTGCGCCACATGCGTCACGACATCCTCGTCCAGATCAGTGAGCGGTACCCCCAGGCAGGCGTCGAGTCGATTCGATTCCAGGGCCCCGGTGCACCGTCCTGGAAAAAGGGCCCCAGGTCGATTCCAGGGCGCGGTCCACGCGATACTTACGGCTAGGAAGGCAAATTCGGTCCCGGGTGCTGAAAAAGTGTCTCAAACGGGCGTTTTCCGGCCAGTTGACCACCCATTTTTGGTAGGATGGGGAGGTCGAATATCGACGGTTTGGAGCACTCTTCCCTATGACATCAGAACCGAACACGCACGCCCAGGACAACGACTACGGCGCAAGTGCCATCCAGGTTCTCGAAGGTCTCGAAGCCGTCCGGAAGCGGCCCGGCATGTACATCGGGTCCACCGGCCCTCGTGGTTTGCACCACTTGGTCTACGAGATCGTCGACAACTCGGTCGATGAAGCCCTTGCCGGCTACTGCGACAAGATCCTCGTGACGATCCTCGAGGACGGCGGCGTCCGCGTCATCGACAACGGTCGTGGCATCCCGGTCGACATCCACCCCACCGAGGGCATCTCCACCGTGCAGCTTGTGCTGACGGTCCTCCACGCCGGCGGCAAGTTCGGCGGCGGCGGATACGCGGTCTCCGGTGGTCTGCACGGCGTCGGCTCCTCGGTGGTGAACGCGCTCTCGACCAAGCTCGAGGTCGCAGTGCGTCGTCAGGGATCCGTGTGGCGTCAGAGCTACCAGCACGGTGTGCCAGACGCTCCCCTCGTACAGGGTGAGGAGTCTGAGGAGACCGGCACCACGATCACGTTCTGGCCGAGCGCCGAGACGTTCGAGACCACCGACTTCGACTACGAGACGCTGCGCACGCGCTTCCAGCAGATGGCGTTCCTCAACAAGGGCCTCCGCATCGAGCTCTCCGACGAGCGTCCCCTGCGCGACGCCATCGAGATGGAGGACGAGGACGACAACTCGGCCGCCCATAGCCAGCGGAAGGACGTGTTCTTCTACGAGCGCGGCCTCACCGACTACGTCGAGTACCTCAACAAAGCGAAGCGCGCAGAGCTCGTCAACGACGAGATCATCTCCTTCGAGTCGGAGAACTCCGAGCGCAAGATGGCGCTCGAGGTCGCGATGCAGTGGACCACGGCGTACAACGAGAGCGTCCACACCTACGCGAACACGATCAACACCCACGAGGGCGGCACGCACGAGGAAGGCTTCCGTGCAGCGTTGACGGGTCTCGTCAACCGCTACGCGCGTGACAAGGGCATCCTCAAGGAGAAGGACGACAACCTCTCGGGCGACGACGTCCGCGAGGGCCTCACCGCCGTCATCTCGATCAAGCTCTCCGAACCGCAGTTCGAGGGCCAGACGAAGACCAAGCTCGGCAACACCGAAGCGAAGGCGTTCGTCCAGAAGGTCGTGAGCGAGCAGCTCACCGACTGGTTCGACCGCAACCCGAACCAGGCCAAGGAGATCATCCGCAAGGCGCTCCAGGCCGCCACGGCACGACTCGCGGCCCGCAAGGCGCGCGAGACCGCTCGTCGCAAGGGCCTCCTCGAGGGCGGCGGCATGCCTGGCAAGCTCAAGGACTGCCAGTCGAAGGACCCGTCGATCTCCGAGATCTTCATCGTCGAGGGCGACTCCGCAGGTGGTTCGGCCGTCCAGGGGCGCAACCCGGAGACGCAGGCGATCCTCCCGCTGCGCGGCAAGATCCTCAACGTCGAGAAGGCGCGTCTCGACCGCGCCCTCGCCAACAACGAGGTCCAGGCCATGATCACGGCCTTCGGCGCCGGCATCGGTGAGGACTTCAACCCGGACAAGGTGCGGTACCACAAGATCGTCCTCATGGCCGATGCCGACGTCGACGGCCAGCACATCACCACGCTGCTGCTGACGCTCCTCTTCCGCTACATGCGTCCGTTGGTCGACCTCGGCTACGTGTACCTGGCCCAGCCGCCGCTGTACCGCCTCAAGTGGTCCAACGCCGAGCACCAGTACGTGTACAGCGACCGCGAACGCGACGCCATGCTCACCGACGGCATCGCCGCAGGCAAGCGCATCCCCAAGGAGAACGGCATCCAGCGGTACAAGGGTCTCGGCGAGATGAACTACAAGGAGCTGTGGGAGACCACGATGGACCCGCAGACGCGGACGCTCCTGCAGGTCACGCTCGACGACGCGGCCGCCGCGGACGAGATCTTCTCGACGCTGATGGGCGAGGACGTCGAATCCCGACGCACGTTCATCCAGAAGAACGCGAAAGACGTGCGCTTCCTCGACATCTAGGGCGATCTCGCCCATCCACCGGTCACTGAGCTTGTCGAAGTGATCTAGACGAACACGACACAGCCCTTCGACAAGCTCAGGGAACGATAGCGAGAAGACATGGCAGACGAAACGAACGACGAGACCACCGAAGCAGAGGGGCACGGCATCCACGGGCGCATCGACCAGGTCGATCTCCAGCTCGAGATGCAGCGCAGCTACCTCGACTACGCGATGAGCGTCATCGTCGGGCGTGCACTGCCCGATGTCCGCGACGGCCTGAAGCCAGTCCACCGTCGTGTGATCTACGCGATGTTCGACGGCGGCTACCGCCCCGACCGCTCGTTTTCCAAGTGCGCCCGCGTCGTCGGCGACGTCATGGGACAGTTCCACCCGCACGGTGACACGGCCATCTACGACGCCCTCGTCCGCCTCGTGCAGCCGTGGAGCCTCCGTTACCCGCTCGCGCTCGGCCAGGGCAACTTCGGCTCGCCGGGCAACGACGGCGCAGCAGCCCCTCGGTACACCGAGACCAAGATGGCTCCGCTCGCCATGGAGATGGTGCGCGACATCGACGAGGAGACCGTCGACTTCCAGCCCAACTACGACGGCGAATCGGAAGAACCCGTTGTGCTGCCGGCCCGCTTCCCGAACCTGCTCGTCAACGGTTCCGTCGGCATCGCGGTCGGCATGGCCACCAACATCCCGCCGCACAACCTGCGCGAGGTCGCCGCCGGCGCCCTGTGGCACCTCGCCAACCCTGAGGCGAGCCGAGAAGACCTCCTCGAAGCACTCATCCAGCGTGTGAAGGGACCCGACTTCCCCACGGGGGCTCAGATCCTCGGCGTCAAGGGCATCCAGGACGCGTACCGCACCGGTCGCGGCTCCATCACGATGCGCGCCGTCGTCAGCGTCGAAGAGATCCAGGGCCGCACCTGCCTCGTCGTCACAGAGCTGCCGTACCAGGTCAACCCGGACAACCTCGCGCTCAAGATCGCCGATCTCGTCAAAGAGGGCAAGATCTCGGGCATCGCGGACATCCGCGACGAGACGTCCGGCCGTACCGGTCAGCGCCTCGTCATCGTGCTCAAGCGCGACGCCGTCGCCAAGGTCGTCCTCAACAACCTGTACAAGCACACGCAGTTGCAGGACAACTTCGGCGCCAACATGCTGGCGATCGTGGACGGCATCCCGCGTACGCTCCCGCTCGACGGCTTCATCACGAACTGGGTCACCCACCAGATCGAGGTCATCGTCCGCCGCACGGTCTACCGCCTGAAGAAGGCCGAAGCCCGCGCGCACATCCTCCGCGGCTACCTCAAGGCGCTCGACGCGCTCGACGAGGTCATCGCGCTCATCCGTCGCTCGCCCTCCGCAGAGGAGGCGCGCGCCGGCCTGATGGACCTGCTCGAGGTCGACGAGCTGCAGGCCAACGCCATCCTCGAACTCCAGTTGCGCCGCCTCGCGGCGATGGAACGTCAGAAGATCATCGACGAGGCCGCCGAGATCGAGAGCCAGATCGCGGAGTTCAAGGACATCATCGCGAAGCCCGAGCGCCAGCGGACGATCGTGTCCGAGGAGCTCACCGCCATCACCGACAAGTTCGGCGACGACCGTCGCACGGAGATCATGTTCGGTTTCGACGGTGACATGAACGTCGAAGACCTCATCCCCGAGGAAGAGATGGTCATCACCGTCACGCGCGGCGGCTACATCAAGCGCACACGCAGCGACAACTACCGTCAGCAGCACCGCGGCGGCAAGGGCGTCAAGGGCGCCCAGTTGCGTGCCGACGACGTCGTCGACCACTTCTTCGTCACAACGACGCACCACTGGCTGCTCTTCTTCACCACGAAGGGCCGTGTCTACCGC
The DNA here is from genome assembly GCF_049319745.1 of Plantibacter sp. Mn2098. NCBI lineage: Bacteria > Bacillati > Actinomycetota > Actinomycetes > Micrococcales > Microbacteriaceae > Plantibacter > Plantibacter sp. Mn2098. The sequence continues at coordinate 80,152 of NZ_JBMOUH010000004.1, forward strand.
GCCAAGGCGTACGAGCTGCAGGAAGCAGGACGGGACGCGAAGGGGCAGCACGTCGCCAACCTGCTCGCCATGCAGCCGGATGAGGAGATCGCCGAGATCCTCGACATCCGCGACTACGAAGCGGCAACGTACCTCGTCCTCGCGACGCGCGACGGCCTCGTCAAGAAGACCGCGCTGTCGGAGTACGACACCAACCGTTCCGGCGGAATCATCGCCATCAACCTGAGAGAAGGCGACGAATTGACGTCGGCTCTCCTGGTCGAGGACGACAGCGATGTGCTCCTCGTCTCCCGCAAGGGCATGTCCATCCGCTTCACTGCGACCGACGATGCGCTGCGCCCCATGGGACGTGCCACGAGCGGTGTCATCGGCATGCACTTCCGTGACGAGGACAAGCTCCTCTCCGCCTCCGTTGTGCCGTCGAGTGAAGAGGAAGACCACGAATCCTTCGTGTTCGTCGTCACAGAGGGCGGGTACGCGAAGCGCACGAATGTGGACCAGTACCGCGGGCAGAACCGTGGTGGTCTCGGCATCAAGGTGGCCAAGCTGAGCGACGATCGGGGCGACCTCGCGGGTGCGCTCATCGTCGAAGAGGCCGATGAGGTCCTTGTGGTTCTTGCCAGCGGCAAGGTGGTAAGGTCTGCCGTGGCCGAAGTCCCGGCGAAGGGGCGAGACACCATGGGAGTCGTGTTCGCACGATTCGCAGAGGATGATCGCATCATCGCCTTGGCCAAGAACAGTGACAGGAACCTTGACACCCAAGACACTCCGGACGCTGAAGCGGAAGCTCCAGCACCGGAAGGGGCGGCCTCGGAGAACACCGATGCACCAGCATCGGTCGGATCGGACGCCTCTGGACCGGAGCACACTCCGGTGGAGAAGGAAGAAGTAGATGAGCAGTAGCGTCGCCGAGAAGCTGGCCAAGAAGTCGACCAAACGCACCAGCAGCAAGCAGGTGCGCCTGAAGTTGGTCTACATCGACTTCTGGTCTGCGGTGAAACTGTCGTTCCTCGCGGCCATCGCGGTCGCCGTGGTCATCGTGGTCTTCTTCTTCCTCGTGTACACGGTGCTGAACAGCACCGGGGTCTTCACGAAGGTCGGCAGCCTGTTCACCGACATCGCAGGCCCGGGCAACAACCTGCTGCAGTACATCAACCTGACCCAGGTGATGGCCTTCGCAGGCATCGTGGCTCTCCTCAACCTCATTGTCATCACGCTGATGGGGGCCCTCATCGCGGGGCTCTACAACCTCAGCGTGAAGGTGACCGGCGGCCTCCTCGTCGGTTTCACCAACAACTAGAACCTCGCTGAGACGCTCGATTGGGACTTTCGTCACAAATCCGGTAGTCTCTACAAGGTTCAAACGGGGCTATAGCTCAGGCGGTTAGAGCGCTTCGCTGATAACGAAGAGGTCCCAGGTTCAAGTCCTGGTAGCCCCACGCAACACAAATTGAATACAGTGAAAACGGTTGAGATCTCGCAAGAGATGTCGATCCACCGGATTCATCCGGGGCCTTAGCTCAGTTGGTAGAGCGCCTGCTTTGCAAGCAGGATGTCGGGAGTTCGATTCTCCCAGGCTCCACAGTCGGGCCGCTTCCTTCGGGAAGCGGCCCTTTTGCATTCCCGCGGGCAGCTGCTCTGCCGTTCACGTCCCGCGGGCAGCCCGCGAGTGGGCAGTTGTGGCTGGTCTGCCGGGCTGAGAACCGCCACGAGTGACAGTTCGCGGGAAGAAGATTGGTCGGTGGCGTCATAGATGGGCGATTGCGACGTCTCTTGGGTAGGCCGATGACGGCCAACCCGAATTCTTGCCGCAGAGGAGCGACAGAATGCCCAACGTCACCACCCGAATGTCAGAACGACGCGGCGCCCGAATCGCCGCTTCGAACCCGTCTCGACTGCGAGGTGCGCTGCGCGTCGCCCTCGGTGCCGCTGCCGCTGTGGCGCTCGTCGCCGGCGCGCAGCTCGCGACGGCCGTTCCCGCCTCCGCTGCGACCCGAATCGCCGCCGACGCACCCGCGCAGGTCCTGCCGGTCGCCGATCCGTTCACGGCGCCGAGCTGCGCCGGTACGACCGCAGACGACCCGACTGCCGCTCCCACCCCCGTCACCGACCTGACACAGGTCTTCGGCGCCCGTCTGGCCGCGTACAACGCCGGCTCCGTGGTCCCGCTCTATGACGCGTTCGGCGGAGCGACGGCAACCTATCCGCCGCTCTGTGGCGTCCGCTTCGACGCTGAGACCGGCGGTCCGGTCTCCGAGTGGATGTTCTGTACCGACATCACGAGCAAGGTGTGCGGCGACGTCGACATCGACGGCAACCTCCTCGAGCAGCACGGCGGGACGACGACCATCGTCAACCCGCTTGACACGCTTCCGGTGAACCCGCGTCTGAACGCGGACCAGGAGAAGCTCGTCGCCTACCTCGTGCACGAGGGGCACTCGTACGCCGGCATCGGCGACCAGAGCTGGGGCGGTGTCACCACGGCAGCGTCCGGGGTCGACTCCGACCAGCGTGCGGCACTGCAGACGCTGATCTGGTGTGTGAGCGACCCGGTGTCCGATACGTCCGTGTCCGACTTCGCGCAGACCTGCCGTTCCAACATGGACGCGGCCGAGCAGGCTCGTCTGCTCGCGTTGATCCCCGACGACCCCACCATCACCCTGAGCTTCGATGACAGCGGCGAGGTCCTGAAGGCAGGCGACACCGCTCGCTTCTCACTCGCCACCAACCTGTACAACCAGCCCATCAGCATCGTGGCGAACGTCACCGACGGTGTGACCGTCGACGTCTGCTCGGACAATGCGACGTACGCCGACGGCGTACTGACGGTTCCGGGAACCGACCCGACCGTGCAGACGACGGTCGAGCTGTGCGCGACGGCCGAGGCCGAGGGCACGGTGTCACTCACGGCTTCCGCGCTCCCTGCCTCCACGACCCACATCGGCTGGAACCAGAGCCGTGACAACGCGGACGGCGTCGTGTGCCAGGTGTTCGCGACGTTCCAGGAGCGCGATCAGCTGCGACTGACGAGCGAGGCTTCCGCCGAGTTCGTGGTCAAGCCGACGACGCCCACGACCCCGACCACGCCCACCACTCCGACGACCCCGACGACGCCCGTTCAGCCGCAGACGCCCGACCAGCCGACGCAGCCGAACACCGCAGTCGCCGCGAGCGGCAAGCTGCCCTCGCTCGGGGCGGACGTCTCCCCGTTCGTCATCGGCGGAGCCATCCTGTTCATCATCGCCGGCGGCATCGTCCTGACGGTTCGCAGGGGCCGCGTCGGGACGACCGACTGAGACGCCTGGTGTTGCACTGGGAGGAGCCGACCACTCATGGGTGGTCGGCTCCTCCCGGGTTAGGCTGACGCCATGGATATTCGCGTGGCTGCCTATGCGGTGATCATCGACGAGCGCGGCATGCTCCTGTCGCACTGGAACGAGGGCGGCTACAGCGGCTGGACGCTCCCGGGCGGCGGCATCGACCCCGGCGAGGACCCGGCGGATGCAGCGGTCCGTGAGGTCTTCGAGGAGACCGGCTTCCGCGCGGAGCTCGGTGAGTTGCTCGGTGTGGACTCGCACGTCGTGCCGACGGAGCGACGCATCGGCAAGCAGGAGCACCCATTGCACGCCCTGCGCATCGTCTACCGGGCCAGAGTGACCGGCGGTGCGCTCACCTATGAGCTCGACGGCAGCACCGACTACGCGGCGTGGTTCCCGCTCGAGGAGATCGACGCACTCGAACGTGTGAGCCTCGTGGATGTCGGACGCCGGTTCGCCGGTCTCATCTGACGGCTGCGCGCACCACAACAGCGGCGCGCTCGACTCCGAGCTGCACCGGGCAAAAAATCAGGCGCCTCTGCGATGCAGGGCGCCTGACGTCTCAGTTGGTGGACGGCTCGTCGTCCGCGACCCAGAGCTCGTCGTCCGCACGGAACGTCTGCCAGACCGCATAGGCGACACCGGCTGCCGCGAGGACACCGAGGCCGATGGCGATGACGGCGCCCGCGCCGGGACCGGACTTCTTCTGGGGCACGATCGCCTCGGGGCCGTGCAGTCGACGCAGCGCAGCCTGCACGCGCGTGTCCTTGGCGATGTCGCCGATGCTGAGGACCGTGCCGACGACGCCGCCGACTGCCGGGACCACACCATCGGTGATGCCGCGCTTCACACCGTCAACGGCGCCACGCGTGTAGTGGATGCCGCGGTCGACCGTGGGGACGACGCGGTGCTCGTACGTGTCGCGCACGGCGGGAGCGACCTGCTCCCTCGAGAAGTTGCCCAACTGGCGGCTGGCCTCACGCGCCACGAAGTTGGCGTGATTGAGGACATCCTGCTGTGCTTCCCAGAGGTCGGCGGCCGAACCCTTGAGCTGCTTGAGTTCCTTCGTGCGCTTGCGTGACAGGCTCATGTGGTCATCTCCAATGATCGCGGCAACAACGTAGCCTCCATCTTGCCACTTGAAGCGCTGGATACCACCCGAGAGCGCCCAACCCGTACATATGTCTTGAGGACCCTCGGACCACCCGCGAGTGTCCGACCCGTATGTAAGAATTGTCGGTATGTCTCAGCACACCGCAGTAGCCACGTTGCACACCAACCACGGTGACGTCGTCATCAACCTCTTCGGAGACCACGCACCCAAGACGGTCGCGAACTTCATCGGCCTCGCTACGGGCACCACTGAGTGGGTCGACCCGAAGACCGGCCAGCCCGGCGCAGGCAACCTCTACGACGGTGTGACCTTCCACCGCATCATCCCCGGCTTTATGATCCAGGGCGGCGACCCGCTCGGCACCGGCACCGGTGGACCCGGCTACACGTTCAACGACGAGATCCACCCGGAGCTCAACTTCAACGCGCCGTACATCCTCGCCATGGCGAACGCCGGCCAGCGTCGCAACGCGCTCACGGGCGCTGTCGAGGGCACCAACGGCTCGCAGTTCTTCATCACCACGGACCCGACCCCGTGGCTGCAGGGCAAGCACACCATCTTCGGCGAGGTCGCAGACGACGCTTCGCGCGAGGTCGTCGCCAAGATCGCCGCTGTCCCCACCGGCTCTGGCGACAAGCCGATCGACGCCGTTGTCGTGGAGAGCATCACCGTCACCGAGGCGTAAGCATGTCGGTTCCCCGGGAGACGTCGGCGAACGGCGTCTGCTATCGGCACCCCGACCGTCAGAGCTTCGTGCTCTGTCAGCGGTGTGGGCGCACGATCTGCGGCGAGTGCCAAACTCCCGGGGCCGTCGGCTTCATCTGCCCGGAATGCATGAAGGAGCAGCGTCAGTCCGCTCCCCGCAACCGGGTCGGTGCTCGGATCTCCTCCGAATCACCGTTCATCACCTACGGGATCATCGCCGTCACGGTGTTCGTGTTCCTGCTGCAGCTGATTCCGGGCCTCGGCGTCACGAATGCGCTGCTCTACGCCGGCGTGTACTCTGACCCCGCGTTCGGCCCCATCGAGCCGTGGCGCATGATCACTGCAGTGTTCGTGCACTCGCAGTCGTTCTTCTTCCACATCCTGCTGAACATGTACACGCTGTGGATCTTCGGCCGGATGCTCGAATCCATGCTCGGACACTGGCGATTCCTCGCGCTGTATCTCATCAGCGGCTTCGCCGGTTCACTCGCGGTGCAGTTCCTCGCCGACCCGCGCATGGCCGTCGTCGGCGCATCCGGTGCCATCTTCGGTCTGCTCGGCGCTTTCCTCGTGATCCAGCGTCGCCTGGGCGGGAACACGACCGGACTGCTGGTGCTCCTCGGCATCAACCTCGTCATCGGGTTCATCCCCAGCATCAACATCGCATGGCAGGCGCACGTCGTCGGACTCGTCGCCGGCGCCATCATCGGGCTCATCCTCGTGAACACCCGCAAGGTGTCCCAGAAGAGCGCGCAGGTCGGCGGGCTCGTCGGCTTGAGCGTCCTGCTCGTGGCCGCGAGCATCGTTCCGGCTCTGGTCTAGCCGCGAGTCCCCCTCCCCCGTCTCAGCGGCGTACGTGGACGCTGAGCGCGATCTGTCGTCCCGTCCGGCGATTCCAGAGTTATCCACAGGGTTGTGCACACTGGGGATAATTACACGCCTGTCATTCAGGGAGATCCGCGTCATTCCGCGCCAGAGGCCCGGATACAGAAAACAGCGGGCCGCCCGAAGGCGACCCGCTGTGGAGAACGTGGGAAGTGGTCAGCGCCACCGCGTGGTCATGAGGAATCCGATGAAGGCGATGCCGAACCCGACGAGGATGTTCCAGGGGCCGAGGGCCGCAACGGGAAGCACAGTGCCGCTCAGGTAGTAGACGATGATCCAGGCGAGGCCGAGGAGCATAAACCCGAACATAACGGGCTTGAACCACACCGCGTTGGGTGCCGGCTCTCCGCTACCCTGCTCGGGTTCGCGGCTGGACGTATTCTTCGTGCGTGCCATGGCGAACATTCTAGCGGTTCAGCTGTGGAGACGCCCAAGAGATCGGGTCCAGGCGGTCATTCTCGGTAGAATTTGGACGTGACCGACGATTTCCCGACGCGGAGCGCCTCCCGCGCTGCTGATCGTCGCGCCCAGAAGACGCGCCGACGCGGCAGAGTGACCGTATTCGGTGTGGCAGGCGAGCTCCTCATCACCGCGGGTCTGGCGGTGCTCCTCTTCCTCGCCTGGCAGCTCTGGTGGAACGACATGGTGATGGCGGGCAGTCAGGCCAACGCCGCCAACCAGCAGGCGCAGGACTGGATCGCGAAGGCGTCGCAGGAACCGGTCCCGACACCGACCACCAATCCGGACGGCACCGAGAACTACGGCCCGCCGCCCGTCACGGCCCGCCCAGCCGCAGGGCAGGCGTTCGCGGTCCTCTACATCCCCCGATACGGCGCCGACTACCGTCGTGTGGTCGCTGAAGGCGTCGACACCCAGACCGTGCTCAACAGCTTCCAGCTGGGCGTCGGCCACTACTCCAGCACGCAGATGCCAGGAGAACTCGGCAACTTCGTCGTCGCCGGTCACCGCAGCGCCTACGGCGGCGCCATGCACCTCATCGGCGACTTCCAGCTCGGCGACAAGATCTACGTGCAGACGGCGGACGGCTGGTACACCTACTCGTACCGGAACATCGTCTATGTGCAGCCCACCGGGGTCGATGTCCTCAACCCTGTGCCGCAGACCGATGCGACGCCGCCGACGCAGAGCATCCTCACTTTGACCACCTGCAACCCGCTGCTGTCCACGGCGGAACGCAGCATCGCATACGCGGTCTTCGACTCGTGGCGGCCCACCGCCGCGGGTCCGCCCGCCGAGATCGCCGCGTCCGTCGCGGCAGCTGGAGGCTGAGCGTGTACGGCGCACTGTGGCGGATTCTTCCCGGCCCCGTCTGGCTGCGGATCATCCTGGTCCTGATCCTGTTGTTCGCGGTCATCGCCGCGCTCTTCACTTGGGTGTTCCCTTGGATCGACGGCTTCATCGTGGATCAGAACGTGACGGTCCAGGAATGACCAGGATCCTGGTCATCGACAACTACGACAGCTTCGTCTACACGCTGAACGGCTACCTGCTGCAGCTCGGCGCCCGGACGACGGTGTTGCGCAACGACGCCTTCGCGCCCGAGGAGCTGACAGAACGCCTCGCCGACTACGACGGTGTGCTGCTCTCTCCCGGCCCTGGGAGGCCCTCGGACGCCGGAGTGTCCATCGCGGCCGTCCACGCCGCCCACGCGGCGGGTGTGCCCCTCTTCGGTGTGTGCCTCGGGCACCAGGCCATCGCGGAGGCGTTCGGCGCGACGGTCACCAACGCCGAAGAGCTCATGCACGGCAAGACCTCGCTCATCGAGCACGACGGCAGCAACTTCTACGACGGCGTCCCACAACCGTTCACGGCCACGCGGTACCACTCGCTCGCCGTGGTCGACGACACGGTGCCGGCGGACCTCGTCGTCACGAGCCGCACACAGGGCGGCGTCATCATGGGGCTCCGGCATCGCGAAGCTCCCATCTACGGGGTGCAGTTCCACCCGGAGTCAGTGCTCACCGAGGGTGGGTACCGGATGCTGGGGAACTGGCTCGCCGTCGCAGGGCTCCCCGAGGCGCGGGAGACTGCTGTCGGGCTGAGTCCGCTTGTGAGCTTGTAGGGAGCTGGTTGTCGGGCCCTTCGACAAGCTCAGGGACCGGCGCGGGTGGGCCCTTCGACAAGCTCAGGGACCGGCGCGGGTGGGCCCTTCGACAGGCTCAGGGACCGGGGTACAGGGTCGGGGACCGGCGTGGGTGGGCCCTTCGACAAGCTCAGGGACCGGGGCGGACCGGCGGGGGCTACTGGCCCGTGCAGTAGGTCAGCGTGATCGTCGACTTCTGCGGGATGTCACCGGGAAGCGGTGACTGCTTCGTGACAGGATCGCCCGGCTGACTCTTGCAGGTCGAATCCGCGTCCGGTTGCACCACGAACTGCCGTGTGGAGTCCTGCAGGAAGTTCGTCGCATCGACGAGCGGCTGACCCGTGACATCGGTCAATGTGACGTTGCCGCTCGACACCACGATGTTCACCGTCGTTCCGAGCGCCACATTCGTTCCGGCGACGGGATCCATCCGCATCACCACACCGGCCGCCACCGTCGGAGAGTTCTCCTTCGTGACGGAGCCCTGCGCCAAACCAGCGGCCTCGACAGCCGCCCAGGCGGCCTCGGCCGTCTGGTTGACGAGGTCGGGGACAGCGACCTGTTCCTTACCGCTGGAGACGTAGACCTTGATCTGCGTCTTCTGCGACACGGTCGTGCCTCCCGGCGGAACCGTGCGGATGACGCGACCGGCCTCGTAGTCGGCGCTCGCCTCATCGAAGCGGGTCGGAACGAGCTTGAGCTTGTCGAGCGTGCTGTTGGCGCTGTCCCACGTGGTGTCGACGAGGTCTGGGACCTCAGCCGTGTCCGTCTGCACGTTGGTGGCGGGCGGAAGCTGGATGACCCAGAAGACGAGCGAGAAGAGGATGACGGCGACGCCGGCGATCGCGGCCCAGATCCAGACGACCGGTGGGCGGCGCTGCGTGCGCGTGACCGTGTCATCCGAGGTGAGCTGACGGATGGCCTGCTCGGTGCTGGACGACGCGCTCGGCGACGGTCCGAAGAGCGAGTCGTGGTCGTCGCGACGGATGGGCACGTGGCCCGCGCCGGCCTCCTGGAGGTCTTCACGGAACTCGACGGCGCTCTGGTACCGCTCGAAACGGTCCTTTGCGAGCGCACGCATCACGACCTGGTCGAGGGCCGGCGAGACCTTGGGGTTCACCGTGCTCGGCTTGACCGGGCGTTCGCTCACGTGCTGGTAGGCGACGGCGACGGCGGTGTCCCCGCGGAACGGCGCCTTGCCCGTGAGCATCTCGAAGAGGACAACGCCCGTGGAGTACAGGTCGGTGCGGGCATCGACCGTCTCACCCTTCGCCTGCTCAGGCGAGAAGTACGCGGCCGTGCCGAGGATGGCAGTGGTCTGTGCGACCGTCGTGGACGAATCCGAGACGGCTCGGGCGATGCCGAAGTCCGTCACCTTCACGTCGCCGGCCGAGGTGATCATGATGTTGCCCGGCTTGATGTCGCGGTGGACGACACCAGCACGGTGCGAGTATTCGAGAGCAGTGAGCACGCTGCTCGCGATGCGGACGGCTTCCTTGGACTCGATCGGACCCTCGGCGATGAGGTCCTTGAGCATCCGTCCTTCGACGTACTCCATGATGATGAACGGCTCGATGACCTCGTGGCCGGAGTCGTCCTTCACCCGCTCCTCGCCGGCGTCGTAGACGCGGACGATCGTGGTGTGCGCCATGCGGGAAGCCGCCTGGGCCTCCTGACGGAAACGCGAACGGAACGCGGGATCCGTGGCAAGCGTGGACTTCAGGATCTTGACGGCAACGGTGCGGCCGAGCTTCGTGTCGATGCCCCGGAACACGTTGGACATGCCACCGCGCCCGATGAGGTCGCCGACGACGTATCGCCCTGCGAGCAGGCGTTGTTCGTCAGCCACGTACCACCCCTGATTCCCCTCGGAGCACAAACACTAACACTTTACTCGGATCTGCTTGGTCCCACCTGTCAGGGATTCGCGGCCACGATCTGCCACGAACCGACCGGCGACGCCTCGGACGTGCCGGTGGTGCACTGGACCGAGTAGTAGACGTTGAGCGTGCCGACCGCGGTGACCGTGATCGTTCCGCTCGACGCGTTGGGGCCGAAGTTGCCGGAGTCGTTGTTGATGAACTTGCCGCCCTGGACGCTGACCGTGTAGCCCTGGACGTCACCCGTGGGGCAAGCGTTCGGCGTCGGCATCCAGTTGACGATGACGTCCTTCGTGTTGGACGCGGGGAGCTCGATGTTCCCGCCGTCGTTCAGCTGATCCTTGCTGATCTTCGGCGCCTCGGTCGGTGCCGTCGGCGGTGCGACCTGCGCGACCGGGCCGTAGACGGTCAGCGTGATCTGTGAGCCGGCCTTGACGTTGCCCGTCGGGTTGACGTCATAGACGAGATCGACCTCGGCCTCGGTGGCAGCAGCCTTGCCGACGGCCTTGGTCACAGCGAAGTTGTACGGTGCCGCACCGAACATCGCTGCGACCTGATCGAACGGCTTGCCCTGGACGTCGGTGAGGTTCACCGGCGGGACGGCCGGGGTCGTCGGGGTTTGCGACGGCTTCGAAGTCTGCTTCAGCGTCGACGTGGTCGCAGGAGGCGTGTTGACGGCATCGCCGCCGTCCTTGTTGGCGAACACGGCCGCGAGCGAACCGATGAGCACGACCAACAGGATCACCACAAGAGCGATGAGCGGCCACGTCCACTTGCTGCGCTTCTTCTTCTCGACGGGCACCTCGGCGGTGTCCGTCGGAGGCTCCTCGATGCCGGAGGCCGAGAGCAGCTGCGTGGTCGCGTCATCGCCGGGGGCCGGCATACGACGCGTCTGGTCGAGGAGTGTCGTGGCTGCGGCTGCGCCGCCGAGGATGGCGGGAACCGCGGCCGTTGCGGCCTGCAGGTCGTTGCGGCGAAGCGCCTGCGCCGCACGTGCGACATGGGCGGAGGACGCCGGACGGTCCGAGGGGTTCTTCGCGATCATCGACATCACGAACCGGCGGACCGGCTCGGCGATCGTGACGGGGAGCTCGGGCGGAGCCTCGTTGATCTGCGCCATCGCGATGGCCACCTGCGACTCGCCCGTGAACGGACGACGGCCGGCGAGGCACTCGTACGCGACGATGCCGAGCGAGTAGATGTCGGTGGACGGCGACGCGGGGTGACCGCTCGCCTGCTCCGGCGACAGGTACTGGACCGTTCCCATGACCTGACCGGTCGCGGTCAGCGGAACCTGGTCGGCGATGCGGGCGATGCCGAAGTCGGTGATCTTCACGCGGCCGTCCGGCGTGATCAGCAGGTTGCCCGGCTTGATGTCACGGTGCACGAGGCCGGCCGCGTGGGCTGCCTGCAGTGCGGATGCCGTCTGCGCGACGATGTCGAGGACCTTGTCGGTGGGGAGCACGCGCTCGCGCTCGAGCACCGTGGACAGGGCTTCACCCGGGACGAGCTCCATCACGAGGAAGGCGCTGCCCTGCTCCTCGCCGTAGTCGAAGACGTTGGCGATGCCCTCGTGGTTGACGAGGGCTGCGTGACGGGCCTCGGCGCGGAAGCGCTCAAGGAACCCGGGGTCGCCCATGTACTCGTCCTTGAGGATCTTGATGGCGATGGTTCGGCCGATGACGAGGTCAGTGGCCTGCCACACCTCGCCCATTCCACCGATCGCAATACGAGATTGCAGTTCGTAGCGACCCCCGAAGGTCAGCCCGGCTGTCGGTCTCATTTGTTCAGCACCGCCTCTAGTACTTTCTTCGCGATCGGAGCTGCCACCAGGTTGCCGTAGCCTTCCTGGCCGAGCCCGCCACCATTCTCAACAACAACAGTCACGGCTACCTTCGGGTCGTTCGCCGGAGCGAACCCGGTGAACCAGAGCGTGTACGGGTCGTTGACGCCGTTCTGCGCCGTACCCGTCTTCCCGGCCACATCGACCCCGTCTATTCTTGCATTACTGGCCGCGCCGTTCTGGACGTTCTGGATCATCATGTCGGTCATCGTCTTGGCCACCTCCGGGGTGATCGCCTGCTTGAATTCGGCCGGTTCGAACTGCTTGAGGACACTCAGGTCGGGGTTCACGATCCGCTCCACCATCTGCGGGTTCATGACCTTGCCGCCGTTCGCGATGCCGGCTGACACCATCGCCATCTGCAGTGCGGACGCGCGGTCCGTGTACTGGCCGAAGGCGCTCATCGCGGTCTGGGATTCGTCGAGTTCGCCCTCGTAGCGGCTCTGCGTCATCTGGAGCGGGTTGAGGCCCGTTCCGGTGAAGTTGATGTCGGTGTTGAAGCCGAACTGCTCGGCGGTCTGCTTGATGAGCTTGTTGCCGAGTTCCAGCCCGAGCTCCGCGAACGGGATGTTGCAGCTCAGGGCGAGGGCCGTCGCGATGCTGACGGTCGCGCCGCCGCCGCAGGAGCCGCCCTCGGTGTTGTAGATGACCTCGCTCGTGCCGGGGAGCGTGAACGACGACGGGTTCGGGAGCTGGCTGTCCGGCGTGTACTTGCCGGTGCCGAGCGCCGCGGACGCGGTGATGAGCTTGAAGGTCGATGCCGGCGGGTTGAGGTTGCCGTCGATCGTCTTGTTGAGCAGCGGCTCGCCGTCGTCGGCATCGAGCGCCTTGTAGGCCTCCTTGACGGCATCGCTGTCGTGGCTCGCGAGCGTGTTCGGGTCGTAGCCAGGCGTGGAGTACGCGGCGAGGATCTTGCCGGTCTTCGGGTCCATGGCGACGACGGAACCCTGCTCGCTGCCGAGCGCGTCCGCCGCAGCCTGCTGGATGACCGGGTCGATCGTCACCTCGACCGCTGCGCCCTTCGGCGGCTGACCGGAGATGAGCCGGTTGATGGAGTCGAGGAACTGCGAGTTCGAGGTGCCGCTCAGGTAGTCGTTGGTGGCCTGTTCGATGCCGGAGGACCCCTGCGTGGGATTGAAGAAGCCCGTGACATCGGCGTACAACGGCCCGTTGGAGTAGACCCGCTGGAAGTTGAACTGGTCGTTGCTCGGCACGGAAGAAGCGATCGTCGAACCGTCGGACAGCAGGATGGGACCGCGTTCCGTCTGGTAGCTCTCATACAGGCTGCGGGTGTTGCGGCCGTCTGCGCGCAGCGAATCCGCCTGGAACATCTGGATGACCGTGGTCGATCCGAAGAGGGCGAGGAACATCGCGAGCACAACGAGGCTCACACGGCTGACCTGACGGTTCACGGGGCCACCACCTTCGGTTGGTTCCTGACCGTGTCGGAGACGCGGAGCAGGATGGCGACGATGATCCAGTTGGCGACGAGCGACGAACCGCCGGCCGCGAGGAACGGCGTCGTCAGACCCGTCAGCGGGATGACCCGGGTGACGCCGCCGACGACCACGAACACCTGGAGGGCGACGAGGAACGACAGTCCGACCGAGAGCAGCTTGCCGAAGTCGTCCTGCCCGGCGAAACCGATGCGGAAACCGCGCGAGACGAACAGGAGGTAGAGCCCGAAGATCGCGAACAGGCCCGCGAGGCCGAGCTCTTCACCGAGGCTCGCGATGATGTAGTCGGACTGCGAGACGGGCGTCACGTACGGCATGCCCTGACCGAGACCCGTGCCGATGAGACCGCCGTGCGCGAGCCCGAAGATGCCCTGCACGAGCTGGTAACTGCCGCCGGAACGGTCGAAGATCTCCGGGTTGAAGGCATCCCACCAGTTGTGGAACCGGCCGTTGACGTATTCGAGGGTCTGGCTCGCGACATACGCGCCGGCGAGGAACAGGGTGACCCCGAGGATGACCCAGCTGGCGCGCCCCGTCGCGACGTACAGCATCGCGAGGAACATGCCGAAGTAGAGGAGCCCGGTGCCGAGGTCGCGCTGGAAGACGATGACCGCCATCGAGAGCGCCCACACCACGAGGATCGGGCCGAGGTCGCGCAGGCGGGGGAACTGCATCCACAGGAACTTGCGGCCGACCATCGACAGGCTGTCCCTCGTACGGACGAGATAACCGGCGAAGAAGACGGCGAGGGCGATCTTCGCGAGCTCGCCGGGCTGGAACGACAGGAAGTCGCCGATCCCGATCCACACGCGTGCACCGCTGATCTCCTTGCCGATGCCAGGAATGAGCGGCAGGAGCAGGAGGACGAAGGCCAACAGGCCCGCAAGATACGTGTACTTGAACAGCACACGGTGGTTGCGGATGACGAGCACGACCACGATGGCGCAGATGATCGCGATGGCGCTCCACACGATCTGGCGCACCGAGGCGCTCGACCAGCCCGACTCGTTCATCGCGATGTCGATCCGGTAGATCTCCGCGATGCCGAGGCCGCCGAGCACGGTCGAGATCGGCAGGAGGAACGGGTCGGCATCCGCAGCGGTGAATCGCAGGCAGATGTGGAGGCCGAGGACGAGTGCCGAGAGCCCTGCGCCGAACGTCAACAGCTGGAAGTCGAGGTGGCCGAGCGCGCCGAGTTGCACGAGCACAACGGCCGAGGTGTTGATGACGAGGGCGAACACAAGCAGCGCGAGCTCGATGTTGCGCATCTTCTTGGGCATGCGGAGACGACGCATCGTCTTGATGACCCCGGTGTCCGCCTGGATCGTGTCCGGCGACTGCACGTTACTTGTCACCGGTCACCCGCAATCGTTTGACGATGTCTTGGGCTTCGGCGAACGAAGAGGCGCTGATCGTCTGGTCGACGGCCTGCCGGTCGAAGTCGGAGAGCGACTTCAACGGGATCCCCGTGTCCTGACGGACGCTGCTCATCTTGATGGGCCCGATGTCCTGTTGGATGCCCTGGTAGATGACCACCGTGTCGATGTCGCTGCCGACGAAGTAGCGGGTCTGCGTCCACGCGTATCCGCCGATGACGGCGCCGACGATGAGGACGATGACGGTGATGAGGCCGACGAGCCACGTGATCCTTCGTCGGCGTGCGCGGCGCTCGTCCTCCTCGATCAGTTCATCGAGGTAGTCGTCCGAGGCCGACTCGAAGTGCGTCGGGCCGCTCGGGGTGGACCGGCCGCTGTGCAACCAGAGATTGGGGAGGATGGACGACTTGCGCGGCTGCGGCGACAGGCCGAACGCGACTGGGCGGGACGCGGAACCGACGATCGTGGGGATGACGCCACGGACCTCGTGATCCACGATGTCGACGACGACGACCGTGACGTTGTCCGGCGCGCCGCGGTCGAGGCTCTGACGGACGAGCTTCTCAGCGGTCCGTTGGCCGGACAGGCCCTCGCCGAGCGTCGCAGCGATGTGCTCCTCGTCGACGACGCCGCTGAGACCGTCGGAGCACAGCATCCAGCGGTCACCTGGGACGGTTCCGAGCGTCATCGTGTCGACCTCTGGCGAGGCGTCGACATCGCCCAGCACCCGCATGAGCACCGAACGGCGCGGGTGCACCATCGCCTCCTCGTGCGTGATGCGGCCCGAGTCGACGAGCCGCTGCACGAAGGTGTGGTCGACCGTGATCTGGCTGATCTCGCCCTCGCGGTACAGATAGATGCGGGAGTCGCCGATGTGCGCGATCGCCACCTCGTCGCCGATGATCGCCAGCGCGGACACGGTCGTGCCCATACCCGTCAGCTCACGATGCTCGAAGACCGTGTCCGCGAGGATCGAGTTGGCCGCGAGGATGGCCGACTGCAGCGTGACCTCCGCAGCCTCGGAGGTGGGATACGGCTCGTCCGCTTCGATGATGCGGTTGAGCGCCATCGCGGACGCGACATCGCCGCCCGCATGCCCGCCCATGCCATCGGCAACGACGAACAACTGGGTACCGGAATACCCGGAATCCTGGTTGTTTGAGCGCACTTTACCCACATGGGAGAGCGCAGCGCCGGCGCCGGATGTCGTCACCCGGGTTACCGCCGCAGCTCGAAACTGGTCTGGCCGACCTTGACGGGAGTGTTCAGAGGGATCTGGGTCGGAACGCTCACGCGCTTGCCGTCGAGGAAGGTACCGTTGGTGGAGTCGAGGTCCTGGACCATCCACTCGTCGTTCCACAGCATCAGACGGGCGTGGTGGGTGGAGGTGTAGTCGTCGCGGATGATGAGGCCGGAATCCGCGGAGCGGCCGATCGTGATGGGATCACGGCCGAGAGTGAGCTCCGTGCCGTTCTTCGGGCCGGAGGTGATCACGAGACGGCTCGCGTTGTGGATGCTCGCCGGGTCATTGGAGGAGCCGGAGTGACCGCTGCTGCGTCCGGCAGACGGCATCGTGGAGATGGGAGCGGCCTGCATGTGCGGGGCCGGTGCGGTCTGCACGGGGGCGCCCGACGGCGGCGTCTGCGCGGATGCGCCGGCCGGAGCGACCTGCGGCTTGCGGTTGCGCGGGCCGAAGAGATCCGTGCGGAGGGCGTACACGATGCTGAAGACGAAGATCCAGAGCAACAGCAGGAAGCCGATGCGGAGGACCAGCAAGGTCAGTTCGCTCACACGTCCCCCCAGCTGTTC
Organism: Plantibacter sp. Mn2098; assembly: GCF_049319745.1. NCBI lineage: Bacteria > Bacillati > Actinomycetota > Actinomycetes > Micrococcales > Microbacteriaceae > Plantibacter > Plantibacter sp. Mn2098. Next base: position 96,642 of record NZ_JBMOUH010000004.1, read on the forward strand.
GCGTTATGGCGCATGGTGCGGTCGTCGACGCGGGTGCCGGAGCGGGCCTCTGCGCCGGCCGCCGTCGGCAGGACGCGGAAGATGATCTTGGTGCGGCCGATCTCGACGACCGAATCCGGTGCGAGCGCCGCCTGACGGAACGGCTGACCGTTGAGTTTGGAACCGTTCGTGGAACCCAGATCGCGGGCCTGACCGTTGCGGCCGTCCCACAGGATCTCGACGTGCTTGCGCGAGGTTCCGGTGTCGTCGACCGTCACGTCAGCCTCGGAACCCCGCCCGATGACCGTCCTGGCCTGGGTGATGGGGTACCGCTTCCCTCCGATGTCGAGCACGGGCGACCACGATACCGTGCCCTTCGCGTTCACGCTGTCGATCTGGATGAGACCATCAGGAAGCGAACGGTCGGATCTCAGGGAGATGGAAAGCGGGCCGGGGAACGAATAGCCCTGACTGGCCGCGTATTTCTGCACGAGCGATGTCAGTTCATCGATGAGTGCCGGGCCGATGTTCGACATGCGGTCGTGATCGTTGGGCGACATGCGCACGGTGAACGTGTTGGGCACGAGAATGCGGTCGCGAGACACCACTGCGGCCTTCGTGTCGAGCTCGCGGCGCAGTGCGCTCGTGATCTCGACCGGCTGCAGCCCAGACTTGAAGGTCTTCGCGAAAGCGCCGTTGACGGCGCGCTCGAGGCCCTTCTCGAAGTTGTCCAGTATGCCCACGGTCTCTCGATTCGTGTCGGTGTGTGAGTAATGTTAGCTGGCTTGTCTGAGCAACAGACGCACCGATTGTGGCTGGTTTCACGTGGATGCTTGATGGGAAAAGGCCGAACGCGCGGGGATTCGTCGCTCCTGGCGGGCATCGCGACCGGTTCCGTTGCGACATCGGATGGGGACGGCGGTGCTCGTGCGAGTGTTCTGGGGCGGCCTCTGGTCATGGTATCCTCGATAGGTTGCCGCGTAAGCGGTGGCCGGTGTTCGCGCGAGTGGCGGAATTGGCAGACGCGCTGGCTTCAGGTGCCAGTGCTCGAAAGGGCGTGGGGGTTCAAGTCCCCCCTCGCGCACCGGATACATGTGAAAGGCCCCGAGAGATCGGGGCCTTTTGCGTTGGTGGGTGCGCTGCGCGCGGGTCGCGCTGTCGCTCCCTGCGTGGGAGAAGGAGAACCGCGCCGCAGAAGGACGCTTTTGCGAGACGCGTCCTTCTCCGGCGCGGTGTTCCTTCTGTGGGGCGGGGCTGGGGCGCGTCCGGAGCGCTGGGCAGTATCGAGCGAGTGGCCGTCGACGCTATTCCGCGGTTGCGGGGTTCCCGGTGAGCGAGTCACGTGCTGCGGCGTCTCCAGCGAGCGTCGACAGCAGGTGCAGAGCTTGCGCAGTGCTGCTGCCCGCGTCCGCGTGATAGATCACGAGCGTCTGCGCCTGGGCGCCGGCAACCTGGAACTTGTCATAGGTGAGCTGCAGCTCTCCGACGCTCTGATGCTGCATGACGTGCGTGCCACTGCCGGATTGGGGCCGCGCGTCATGTTGCGACCACAGCCGAGCGAACACCGGGCTCTTGACGGAGAGCTCTCCGACCAGTTCAGTCAGCCGCGGATCTTCGACATCGGGACCGACCATCGCCCGAAGCGCGGAGACGAGGGTCACCACCTTCGTCTCCCAATCAGGCAAGAGCTCGTGCACGTCAGGCTCGAGGAATGTCTCGCGCAGCACGTTCCTGCCAGGCGTGAACATCGGCGAGAGGGCGCGCGCGAGTGGGTTGGAGGCGAGGACATCGAGGTGGGGCCCGTGCACGTATGCAGGAGTGTCCGTCCAGGAATCGAGGAGCTGTTGCACACTGGGTCGCACCCGCTCCGTGCGCTTCGCAGCGTTTCTGCGTGCCGGCTTCGGAGTCGCCAGGTGATACAGGTGAGTGCGCCCGTCGTCGTCGAGATTCAGCGCGCGGGCCACCGATTCGAGCACCTGCAGGGACGGATGCTTGTCTCGGCCCTGTTCCAACCGGGTGTAGTACTCGGTGCTGATTCCGGCGAGCATCGCGAGTTCGTCCCGGCGCAGACCCGCCACGCGGCGGCGGCCGCTGTCCACCAAGCCGACCGCTTCGGGGCGCACCTGCTCGCGTCTGGCGCGCAGATACTCGCCGATCAAGTTCGTGCTCATCCTTCAACAGTAGGCACCCCGTCGCCGTCCTGGGTATCCCTGCGGGGGCTGGTCTCACCAGGGCAATTGTTCACTCGTCGACGTGGATGAACACTATGAGTCACCGGGCGGAGCGACCGCCCACATCCAGACAAGGGACCATCATCATGACTCAGCACACCTGGTTCATCACCGGCGTGAACAGCGGCTTCGGCCGGGCACTGACCGAGCAGCTTCTGACGCGCGGTGACCGCGTCGCCGGCACCGTCCGCAACCTCGACACGGTGAAAGATCTCGGCAACAAGTACGGCGACAGATTCTGGGTCGAGACGCTCGATCTCACCCACACTGCCGACATCCGCCCGGTCGTCGACAAGGCATTCGCGGACCTCGGCACCGTCGATGTTGTGGTCAACAACGCCGGATACGGCTTGTTCGGAGCAGCCGAAGAGCTCACCGACGAGCAGGTCGAGCACGCCATCGACACCAACCTCCTCGGCTCCATCCAAGTGATCCGCGCCGCCTTGCCGCACTTGCGTGCGCAGAACGGCGGCCGCATCATCCAGATATCGACGTTCGGCGGTCAGGCCGCCCTGCCCGGCGGGTCCATGTACCACGCGACCAAATGGGGCGTCGAAGGCTTCGCGGACGCTGTCGGTCTCGAGGTCGCACCCTTCGGGATCGGCGTCACCATCGTCGAGCCCGGTGGGGCTCGCACCGAGTTCCGAAGCGGCAGCGCACAGCTCGGTCCCGCGATCGAGGCGTACGCCGCATCCCCAGCCTTCCATGCTCGCACGATGATCGAAACTGGCGGAACACCGGCGATCGGTGACCCGGTCAAGATTGCCGCGGCCATCATCGCCAGTGCCGATCAGCGCCCGGCACCCAAGCGGATCGTGCTCGGTTCTGACTCGTTCACCATGATCTCTTCTGCGCTCACAGCACGCCTCGCGGATGTGCAGGCGCAGAAGGACTCCGCGTCGGCCACCGACTACCCGGTCGGCGAATGACACTCGCCCTCAGCACGTCCCGGCACTGACCGGCAGGTGCCGGTGAGGTGCCGTTCAGGAGAAACGAGTACGGACCCGGCACTCCGTGCGGCGACGGGATCAGCCGAGCAGCAGGTCGACGTGCACGAGGGCGCAGTAGGAGTCCAACCAGTCGAATCCGCTCGAGCCGGGTGCGAATGAGTCGAAACCGTCGGCGGTGACGCGAAGGTCCTCTTCGGCGACGCGGTCGCCGAAGAGGACGTATGCCTCTGACGTGTTGTCCCGTGCGCTCATCCAGGCCAAACCTTCGAAACCGGCAGTGTGTGCAGCCTGGGCCCACAGCACCGTCCGGTCGTAGACGTCGCCGTTCGTCGCGACGACGTCCTGCGGAGCGACGCCGAGACGGCGGAGTCCTGGACCCATCATCATGGCCAAGTGCACATCGCGGTGCAGTTCGAGGGTCGTCATGACCCGGGTGGCGTAGCTTGCCAATGGGAGAATCCCGCCAGCGAGCGGCACGTCGTGCAGCAGTGATTCACACACGGCAGCTTCCGGTGTCGCCGCGGCGTAGAGCGACGGCACGATCCCCGCTCCACCATCGAAGTGGGCAAATCTCGTCGGCGCGCCCAGGCCTGGGTTGAAGTGGTTGCCCACGCGGTGAGGACTGTGCACCCGCCGCAGCAACGCCCCTTCGGGCAGCACGTGCTCGAGTGCGTCGAAGGGGAACGGTGGTGCTGGCACGTCGGTCGCTGCGAGATGCGCGCGCCGACTCACCACTCGACGTCCCAGGTCCGCGAGGCCACCGAGATGATGCGCTCGGTGTCGTCGCGGTGATCGACCGGACGGTCGCCGTCGAAGAGCGTTGAGGGCGCGACCATCCACAGGGTCGCATCGCCAGCTGAGCGGCCGTGCCGAGCTGTGAGTGCCAGCAACTGCGCCACCCAGGTGTGCGGTCTTGCGGCGTCGCCGTCGAATTGGAAACCGGGGTAGACGAACGCGTTCTTGCGCTCCACACCGAGCAATTGACCCCGCTTGCGCAGCGTCGCAGCGTAGGTGCGGTTCGAATTCGAGGCCCCGAGGAGCAATGCGACCTCGGTCGAGGACAGAAGGCCGAACTCATCGGCGATGCCTCGCCAGACGTTCTCCGTCGCCTGCGCAGCACGCGCGACGGTCGGCGGCACCACGGTGTTCAGGGATGCCAGCGCGTCCCCGAGCGAATCGACGGCGTGGCGGAAGCTCAGCGTGCTGCGCAGTCCGGTGATGATGCCGCTCGCGGAAGCCGATGTCGATTGGAGTGCGCGCTCGATGGCGGTGTCGTCGGACGCCTCCAGGATCTCCAAGGCCCGACGGACTTCCTCGTCGGGGTGAGGTGCGAGGGACATGCGGTCCTCATTTCGAATCTGACGCAACTGATCTTCGTAAGTAACGTTAGCACTCTGCAGGTAGTCGTGACAGGCCGGGATCGGTCAGTGCATCTATCCTTTCCGAAACACTTCTTCCGTCCGATCAAGTCGTAGGAGCGAAACGTGACCATCAACACCAGCAAGGCTCGGCAGTCGAACAACCTCGACTCGACGCTCAGCATCAATCCCGTCTTCGTCCGACCGGGTGAGGCGACGGAGTTCGACAAGTTCACCCTCCCGCCCGGACCGTGCCTGCCGGAGACGGCGTACCAGATCGTTCACGACGAATCGATCCTCGACGGCAACTCACGCCTCAACCTCGCGACCTTCGTCGGCACCTGGATGGACGACGAGGCGAAGAAGCTGTACCTCGAAGCCGCGGACAAGAACATGATCGACAAGGACGAGTACCCGGCGACCGCGGCGATCGAAGACCGCTGCTGGCGGATCCTCGCGGACCTGTGGAACATCCCGGACAAGACCGACACCATCGGCACCTCCACGATCGGCTCCTCAGAAGCGTGCATGCTCGGCGGACTCGCCCTCAAGCGCCTCTGGCAGGAGAAGCGCCGGGCGGAGGGCAAGTCCACCGAGAAGCCGAACCTCATCATGTCGGCGGCAGTGCAGGTCGTGTGGGAGAAATTCTGCAACTACTGGGACGTCGAGCCGCGGTACGTGCCCGTCTCACCGGACCACATCATCCTGGACGGGTACAAGCTCGAGGACTACGTCGACGAGAACACGATCGGCGTCGTCGCGATCCTCGGTCAGACGTTCACCGGACTGTACGACGACGCTGTCGCGATCTCGGCCAAACTCGACGAGATCCAGGAGAAGACCGGCCTCGACGTCAAGATCCACATCGACGGCGCCTCCGGTGCAATGGTCGCGCCGTTCTGCCAGCCGGAACTGGTGTGGGACTTCAAGCTGGACCGCGTCAACTCGATCTCGACCTCCGGACACAAGTACGGTCTCGTCTACCCCGGCGTGGGCTGGGTCGTGTGGCGCAACACCGCCGTGCTCCCCGAGAGCATGGTCTTCCACGTCAGCTACCTCGGCGGGGACATGCCGACCCTCGCACTGAACTTCTCCCGCCCCGGCGCCCAGGTGCTGCTGCAGTACTACCAGTTCCTCCGCCTCGGCTTCGAGGGGTACCGCGAGGTCCAGCAGAACTCGATCGACGTCGCCACGTACCTGTCCAGCAGCATCGCGGCGATGGGGCCGTTCGACCTCGTGAGCAAGGGCGACACGATTCCCGTGTTCGCCTGGGTGCTCAAGGACGGGTACAGCCAGACTTGGACGCTCTACGACCTCGCCGATCGTCTGCGGATGAAGGGTTGGCTCGTGCCGGCGTACCCGATGGCCGATGACATGGCCGACGTCGTCCTGCAGCGGATCGTCGTCAAGGTCGGGCTCAGTCGGGACCTCGCATCGGCGCTGTTGGCGGACATCCAGGGCGAGGTCGCCTACCTCGATGCGCTGACCTCGCCGCTCCCCGACACCGGGGGAAGCCACTTCCACCACTGAGGTGGCCACGGGGGCGGATGCTGACGCACGCGTATCCCTGCGCGGCTGCCTCGATTGGTCCGCTTGCGTCGCGCTGGCGGCGTCGGGTGCTGCACGAGAGAAGGGGAACCGCGCGAGGGAAGGACGCATCTTGCGAATGCGGCCTTCCCTCGCGCGGTTCCCCTTCTGTGGAGTGGGCGCGGGCGCGACTAGCTGGCGCGGTGCGCGCGGTGGGTGCGGTGCGCGCGGCGGCGGCGCGCGACGAATGCGGCCGCGACGCCGAGGGCGACGGCCAGGAGGCCGCCTGTCACCGCTGCGGAGAGCATCGGCTCGTTCACGCCGGTGCTTGACAGGCCGCCAGGGCCCGACGAACCGGACGAGCCCGGTGCGCCGGCGGACGGATCGGACGGCCCGGTCGGGCCGGTGGGGGCCGTCGGTGCGTCGGTCGACGGCGGCGTGGTCGCCGGGATGGTCGGGGGAGTGGTCGGTGGCACCGTGGTGGGCGGCGTCGTCGTCGGCGGGATATTCGGCTCCGCCTGGAGGGAGACGAGGCGCACGGACGGCAGCTCATCGCTGAAGATCGCCGGAGCACCGGCTGCGAATCGCACCGTGGTGCCCTTCGGGTCGACCGTGAGGTCCGCGAACGCGCGGCCGAGGTGCTGCTCGGCGGCCGTACCGGCGATGAGGTTGGCGCCCGCGACCGGCTGTGCCAGGAGGTCGGCGGTGTTCAGCACGCCGGAGGGCGACGTGGGCAGTTCGCCCGCGACGAGCGCGCGCGAGTCGAGCGCGACGACATAGCCGGAACCCGGGTTCTCAGGGTTCGGGGACCCGTCCATCGCGCCGATCAGCGGCATCGACCAACCGTCCATCCGCACGGCGCCGACCGCGTGGCCGAAGTGGTCGTCCGAGGCGACGCCGTTGATCCACCAGCCGCGCGGCACCGCGGCGCCATCGGTTCCGGTGGACCTCACGGCCAGGTCGTCCGTCGCGGCCGGGTCGGTCGTCACCGTGGCGCGCGAGGCGGAGCCGAGGATGATCGCAGCGCTGCCGCTCTTCGGGGCGTCCGAATCGCCGCCCATCATGATGTCGTCGAAGCCGTCGCCGTTGATGTCGCCGATGCCGACCGCCGAGCCGCCGAGGAGGTCGTAGCCGCGCTTCGGGCCCTCGATCCGGAACCCTGGGACATCGACCGCGCCGACCGTGACATCGCCCGTCACCTCGGTGAGGACCCAGCCTGCGCCGGTCGCGAAACCCTTCGAGCCGGGCACCGTCCAGGACGCGGCACCGACGTACAGGTCGTCGCGGCCATCGCCGTTCACGTCTCCGGCCGCCACGACCGACACGAGGTCGATGCCCGCGCCGGAGATGCGCGGACCGGGAGCGGCTGCGAGGGTGCCGCGCTCAGGGAGTTCGTCGGCGCTCAGGATCGTGACCTTGCCGTTGGTGTCGGTGACGCCGACCTCGTCGCGGCCGTCGCCGTCGATGTCGCCGACACCCATCGCGCGGGTGACGGAACCGGTGAGTGCGCGCCCACGCGAGCCGAGGCCGTCGAGGACGACGGTGCTGAAATCGGCTGAACCGAAGACGATGAACACACCGGTGTTCTGGGACACGATGACGAGGTCGTCGAAGCCGTCGTTGTTGGTGTCGCCGGCGCATCGGACATCGACACCGCCCATCTTCGTGCCGGCGGTGTCGATGATGCGCACGGAATCGAGCGACTCGATGTCGCCGGACGCCACGGTGTCGCCGGCATCCAGGAGCACGTACCCGGCGGTCGCGCCGGGGGTGAAGTCGAAGGTGGCGTAGGTACCGATGCCGACGTCGGGGATGCCGTTGCCGTTCACATCGCATCGCATCTGGGAGACGGAGCTCCCGAACGCGGACCATTCTGGTCCGGTGACGGTCGCGTCGTGCGAGACAGGTGCGGCCGAAGCTGCCAGGGAGGATCCGGCGAGGCCGGTGAACCCGACGACCACGGCCCCCAGGACGGCGGCGGCGAGTATCGGGCGGGAGAACTTCGACACGGGTGGAGCTTCCATTCACTTCGGGGCTTGTGCGGGAACCAGACCGGCGCCGAGAAGTAAGGGTAGCGTAACCTAACTACTTCCTGTGAATCGTCTATGCGATCGTCCGCGGGGGAGAAGGAGAACCGCGCGAGAGAAGGACGTTTTGGCGCGCAGAGGCCTTCTCTGGCGCGGAATGCCTTCTGCGGGGCGGGCGGAGGCGGGCCGGGCGGAGGTGCGAGCGGCGCGAGGCAGGCAGGGCGGCGGGAGGCGGGCCGGGCGGCGGCGCGGCCGGAACATGACGCCACACAAGGCGACGTTCCGAGCGAAGGCTGGTACATCTGGTCTGTACCGAACAAAGGACGGACCCGTGCCAGACGCAACCTCTCCGCTGCAGCACCTCGGCGTGCTCACTCTCGGGCGCTTCGACCCCGCTGATCCCGTGCGCGGCCACGAGTCGGCGATCTGGCTGTTCGAGCAGGCGGAGGAGCTCGGCTTCGACAGCGCCTGGCTCCGCCAGCGTCACCTCGAAACGGCGATCTCGTCTCCGCTGTCCGTCATCGCCGCCGCGAGTCGCAGCACGAAGCGCATCGCGCTCGGGACGGCGGTCATCCCGCTCGGCGGCGAGAACCCGTTCCGGCTGGCCGAGGACTTCCACACCGTCGACCTGCTGACGCACGGCCGCCTCAATCCGGGCTTCAGCGTCGGCACCCCGATGAACTGGGAGTACTACAAGGAAGCGATGTACCCGGCGTCCTGGGAGTCGGAGGACCTCACGCACGCACGTGCGGAGCGGTTGCTGCAACTGTTGCGAGACCCGCTCGTCTATCAGGACGAGATCGGCGGAGAGCTGTCGACGAGGACGATCCAACCGCACTCGGCCGGCCTCGTCGACCGGGTCTGGTACGGCGCCGGCAGCACCCGATCCGCAACGTGGGGCGCACGTCAGGGCCTCAACCTGCTCACGAGCAACGTCGTGCGCAGCCATGACGGAGACCTCGACTTCGCCCGCAACATGGCCGCCGTCATCCGCGCCTACCTCGACGCCCATCCGGATCCGGCGTCCGCCAGGATCTCCGGCGGCCTCGTGATCATCCCGACGGACGGCGCCACACCATCGCAGTTGGCCAAGTACCGCGCCTATGTCGAGGAGCGCGATGCCCGCGCCGCGAAGGCGTGGGGCCCCGGTCAGAACCTGTTCCAGCGGGACTTCATCGGGACGTCGGCGGAGATCGTCGAGCGCCTGCAGAACGACCCTGGTTTCGCGCTCGTGACCGATACGGCGTTCGCGCTGCCGTTCCCCTTCGACGACGAGGACTACGCGCAGATCCTCGGCGACATCCGGCACCATGTCGGCCCGGCGCTCGGCTGGACGCCCGCGGAGTAGGCGGGACGAGTCAGCGTCCGCGTCGCTGCGCCTGGAGCGAGAACAACGACGGCGCCGGCGTGCCCTCGGTGAGGTCGGCGAGATAGCGGCCGACGACGGGCGTGAACTTGAAGCCGTGTCCGGAGAACCCCGCGCCGACCGCGACGGGACCGATGCGATCGATCACGAAATTCGAGTCCTCGGTGGTCGTGTACGTGCAGCTGATCTCGGTGAAGGCATCGGCATCGACCCCGGGCAACCAGTCGCGCGCATACCGTTGGAGCGCCGTGAGCTGGTGCGGTTCGCTCCGGAAGCTGCGCGCATCGGGATCGGTCACCGGGCCGACACCGTGCCATCCGGCCTTGATGCCCTCCCCGGGCGTCTGCATGCCGTAGACGGGCGACGGCCAAGAGCCGTAGCGCGGATCGCCGGCGGTCGGCAGATGGTTGAACCCCGGCCAGACGAGGCTGTCGTCACGCTCCGCGAAGTGCGCCGGCTGCTCCTGCGTCACCGTGAAGCGTGGCAGCGCGAGCGCACCGCCGAGCAGCTTCGCCGTCCACGCGCCGAGGGTCACCACGAGCCGGCGCGACTCGAACACCTCCGTGTCGCCCAGCGGGTTCCCGTCCGGATCCGTGCGGACCACCTCGACCCGCGTCCGATCATCGCCGAGCACCTCGATGCGCGTCACCCGCGCGTGGTGACTCACCCGGGCGCCGTGCGCCGTCGCCGCGCGCTGCAACGCCTCGACCGCGCCATCGGCGTTGAGTCGCCCGGCCTGCGGCGTGTGCAACACCCGGTCGTCGAACCGGATGCCGGGCCAACGCCGGCCGGCCTCCTCCGTGCTCAGCAGCTCCGCGTCGAAACCGAAACCGGGCAGCAGGGCTGCGATGTCGTCGAAGGACGGATTCCGGCCGTGGTTGACGACGCCCACCTGATCGAGCAGGCGCGTACCCGTCTCCACCTCCAGATCCCGCCACGCCGGCAGCGCCTCCGCGAGCATCCGGAGGTAGGTCGGATCGCCGTACGACAGGTTGAAGTTGCGCGATGCCCCGTGCGAGGCGCCCTGGTGGTGCCCGGGGGCGAACCGTTCGAAGAGCGCGACGTCGACGCCCCGACGCGCGAGTTCGAGCGTCGCGGCCGAACCCATCGCCCCACCGCCCACCACGATGGTGTCGATGAACTCGCTCACCGGGACTGCGTCGCGAACTCGGCCGGCCGCGGCAGGGCGGATGATGCCGGCGGGTGCTCTGCGTCCAACGCCGCGTGCCGCTCGGCGTCCAGCGCCGCGAGGTGTGTGAGCAGCGCACGGGCGACCCGGTCGTTCTCTCGGAACGAGACCGCGTTGGTGCGCGGCCGGGAGAACGCGCCGACGAAGGGCGAGTTCGTGTACGGCCCGATCGCGTAGCTGCGATCGGACGGCGTCCCGGCACCGCGCACGACCCGACGGTCATCGGGCCGTACCGAGAGCCGGCCGGTGGATGCGGCGTACGCCTCCCGCCCCGCCACCTCCGGATCCCGCGCGATCTCCTCCAACGCGTCGCCCGACGCGAGCAGCACCCGCAAGAGCTCGTTGTCGCTCCGCGCGATGCTGGTGTCCGGCAGCCGCGCGTCGACGAGGGCCGATGCCGTCACCACCCGGTCGTGATTCGCACTGCCGGCGCGGAACGAGCCGCCGTCCTCATCGGTCTCGACCCACATCTCGCCGCCGATGAACTCCACGATCCCCGCCTCCGAGAGGGCGAGCAGTTCATCGAGCCGATGCGCCGGCGGGCCGCTCGCGATGAAGCTGAAGTACCCGAGCCACCACCCGTTGAGGTCGGCGACCCTGGACCTGGCCGACCACTTGGGCGAAGCCAGGAGGTCGGCGAACACGAACATCGCGGTCAGGATCGACAGGAACAGCCCGAGCGTCGCACTGTGCTCCTGGAGGGTGCGCAGCGTCAGATCGCGTTCGATGTAGGCGCGCGTCGCAGCTTGCAGCTCCTCGACGGTGTCGAAGTGCGCGCCGGCGAGCGGTCGATCCAGCTCCGGGAGGAACAATCGATCGATCTCCTCCGGCACCGACGACTCGATCAACGCGGTCAGTGCTGCGGCGTCCGCGCGCACCAGGGCCTGCTCCGCGGCGGTGCCACCGCCAAGCAACGGGTGGCCGCTCGTGCGGGTGGCCGAGCGCTCGGACCCGCCGCCGTCCTCTGCGCGAGCCGGCGTCGGAGCCGATGCCGATGCCGTCGCCACGATCGCGGCGCGCGCATCGATCGCCGCGAAGCGCTCCGCGAACTCGGCCCACGGCAGGCTCACCCGCTCCGGATGCCCCGTGAAGAGCTCACGGTAGTAGCCCCACAGCATCTCCTTGGCGATGAGCGGCCAGACGTCCGTGGCGAAGTCGAGCGAGTCGCGCTCCGCTTCGAGCCGGGCCGCCGTCTCCGCGGTGAAGAACCGCGGAACCGGCGCATCGCCGACGAGGGTCGAGCCGATCTTGGAGTGGTACGGGACGCCGCGCCTGGAGCCGATCACGATGCGCGGCTCGCGCCCGGACGGCACGTACCGCAGGCGCGTGCCAGGGGCATCGCCTTCCGCTGGCTCGAATCGGCCACCCCGCCCCTCGGTGAGCAGCACGGTCAGGTCGACCGCCGCCAGCCCGAACCCGCGCACGATGACGCGCTGGCCGGGAGCGATCGGTCGGGTGTCGGCATCCGCGGTGAACGCCGGCGGCAGGTAGTAGAGGTCGTGCCGCGCCGCGAAGTCGATCAACCCGGCGTGCTCCGGCTCGGGATCGGCCCCCGTGTGCCCGAGCGAGTACAGCACGAGGTCGACCGTGATCGTCTCGCCGTTGTCGAGCTCGACCACCTGGCGGCCGTCGGGGGCATCGGCGACCCGGCGTGCCGAGGCGCGGTGCTCATGCACCCGGACGTCGCCGCCGAGGAGCGCGACGGCCTCGTCGAAGAACCAGCGCAGGTACAGGCTCTGCAACCGCCTGGTCGGGAAACTGGCCGGGCCGAGGTGTTGCAGCTCCGCCCGGAGCACCTCGTCGAGTCCGCCCCGGCCGTCCGCCCAGGGGAGCACGATGTCGCCCTGCCGCACCTGCTCGGCCCATTCCACGAGGGACGGCCCTGGCCGCACCGGGCCATCGATGGTCGAGCGCTCGTCGGTGAACATCGTGACATCGGCGGCCATCGAGTTCAGTTTCAACAGGGGCGACTGGTCGTGCCGCCAGATGCGGCCAGGGCCCGCCGGATGCGGGTCGACGAGGTGCACGGCGAGCGGCGTCCCCTCGCTCCACAGCTCCCCGAGGTTCGCGGCGAGCCGCTCGATCACACCGACGCCGCGGGGTCCTGCACCGATGACGGCGACGGAGGCCACGGCGGGCGATGACGGCTGGATGGACTCAGGCATCCCACAAGACTCCCCACCCGGAGGGCGTTTCGGACGGTTGTGACCGCACATGACACGGATGACGATTTGTGAAAGCCGATCATTGCCGCCCGCCGAGTCGTGAACCTAGTGTCGGGCAACCGGCTTGAGCCAACCTGGCCGTCCGGTCCCACAGAATCGGAACGGAGCAATCGTGCCCATCGAGTTCCTCGGCATTGCAGCACTCAACGACGGCAGCGAGACTCGCGCACGCAGCGGCCCGAGCTTCGACAAGGACTACACGCTGCGACTGGCGCGTGCCCACGAGGACAACGGCTGGGACCGCATCCTCTTCGCCTACCACTCCGGAGCCCCCGACCCGGCGACGGTCGCGGCCTTCGTCGCCTCGAAGCTCGATCACCTGAAGCTGCTCCTGGCCCACCGGCCGAACGTCTCCGTGCCGACGTATGCGGCGAAGGTCGTCGCGACGCTCGATCAGATCAGCGACGGCCGGGTGAACGTCCACATCATCACGGGCGGCTCATCGGCGGATCAAGCAGCCGAGGGCGACTTCCTCACGAAGGACGAACGCTATGCGAGGACCGGCGAGTACATCCGCATCCTCAAGCAGGCGTGGACGAACAGGGAGCCGTTCAGTTTCGACGGCGAGCACTACCGATTCGAGCACTTCGTGAGCGACATCTGGCCGGCCCAGCCCTCCCGACCGCAGGTGTCGTTCGGTGGTTCCTCCGCCGCGGCCTACGCCATCGGCGCCGCCGAGAGCGACATCTACGCGCTCTGGGGCGAACCGCTGGCCAACACGGCGGAGCAGATCCAGACGGTGACCGATGCGGCGCTCGCCGCAGGACGCACCTCACGACCGCGCATCCAGGTGGCGTTCCGGCCGATCCTCGGCGCCACGGAGGCGCTCGCCTGGGAGAAGGCGGAACGCATCCTCGGATCGATCGAACAGCGGACGGCCACCCTGCCGGCCGCGGTCGCGAGCGATCTGCGCAATCCGGAGAACGCGGGGTCCCAGCGGCTGCTGTCGATCGCCGAGCAGGGCGACCGCTTCGACCGGGCGCTGTGGACGAAGGTCTCGGCTGCGACCGGCGGACGCGGCAACTCCAACGCCCTCGTCGGCACCCCGGAGACGGTCGCTGCTGCCCTGCTCGACTACATCGATCTGGGCGTCGACATCATCTCGGCCCGCGGCTACGACTACGTCGACGACACGATCGACTTCGGACGCTACGTCATCCCGCTCGTGCGCGAGGAGGTCGCCAGGCGCGATGCGGCGGCACGCGATGGCGAGACCGGCGACGCGGACGGCGCAGCCGGCGAGAAGGAGCAGTCCCGTGACGCTGCTTGAGGGCCGTCGCCCGACGGACGAGGGTCCGGAACAGGATCATGCACCAGGTGAAGGAGCCGAGGACGTGCCGTTCGAGGAGTTCGTCTACGTCGCCCCGAGCGACCCCAGGGCGCTGCCGCTCCTGACCGAACTGGAGCGCGAGTACAACGACCGCTACGGCGACATCTTCGGCGAGCCGGCTTCCGAGGAGCTCAACCGCTACCCGGAGGAGGAGTTCCTCGAACCGAAGGGCGCCTTCCTGCTGCTCCTGCGCGACGGGGTCGCCATCGCGGGCGGAGCGTTCAAGACCTACGACGAGCGGACCACGGAGCTCAAGCGCATCTGGGCGTCGTCGGAGCATCGGCGGCAGGGCCTTGCGAAACGTGTTGTGATCGAACTGGAGGACGAGTCCCGTCGGCGCGGATTCACCCGCTCCTACCTGACCACGGGGCCACGCCAGCCGGAAGCAGTCCGGCTGTACCTCGCCACCGGATGGACGCCGCTGTTCGACGTGACCCGGCCGCCGGAGCAGGTCGGCATCCACGGGTTCGCGAAGTCGCTGACCACCGAGGCGCTCGATCTGCCCGACATCCAAAGCCGTCACGATGCGGACCAGGCGGAGTTCCTCGCCGAGAACCCGTCGTTCGGGGCGGCTCTGGAGGCAGGGCTGGAAGCCGGGCCGGGAGCTGCTCTGGAAGCCCGGCCGGCCGTCGATCCTGAGCCGGTCATTGAAGCCGTCCGGACCACCGACGGGAGCACCTCATGACCGAGCTGCGGCAACGACCCACGGAGCTGGCGCCGGCCATCGCATCCCTGCCGAAGGACATCGACCTGCACCGCCTGGCCGAACGCAAGGTCGTCCCCCTGCGCCACCCGGTGCGCTGGGTCATCACGGCACTCGTGCTCGTCGTGCTGCTCAACTTCATCCAGACGCTGTTCACCAACCCGTCGTGGGAGTGGGCGAAGGTCGGCCACTGGTTCTTCAGCCCGCCCATCCTCAAGGGCCTCCAGCTGACGCTGCTCGCCACGGCCATCAGCGCCGTCATCAGCTTCTTCGGCGGGATCATCGTTGCCCTCGGACGGCTCTCCGGCAACCCGGTGCTCAGCGGGGTCAGCTGGCTCTACATCTGGCTGTTCCGCTCGGTGCCGCTCATCCTCGTGCTCATCTTCCTGTTCAACCTGGGCAACCTGTATCCGGCGATCGGCGTCGGCATCCCGTTCGGACCGCAGCTCACCGTGCCGACGTTCACGCTCCTGTCGCCGCTCCTGCTCGGCGTCATCGGCCTGAGCCTGTCCGAGATCGCCTACAGCGCCGAAGTCGTGCGATCGGGGCTACTCGCCGTCGACCAGGGACAGCACGAAGCCGCGAACGCCCTCGGCATCCCCAAGCGGCGCCAGTTCCTGAGGATCGTGCTGCCGCAGGCGCTCCGCTCGATCGTCCCCGCCTACGTCAACCAGATCATCGGCTTGCTGAAGGCGAGTTCACTCCTCTATTACGTCTCACTCCTCGACCTGTTCGGTGTGGTGCTCAACCTCGGGAGCACGTACCCGACCGACATCATCCCGCTCCTCGTCGTCGCCACGATCTGGTACCTCATCCTCACGAGCTCCATCTCGATCGTCCAGTACTACATCGAACGGTTCTACGCCCGCGGGTCCGTGCGGGTCCTCCCGCCGACACCGCTGCAGCGGGTGCGGCAGGCCATCGGCGGCCTCCGAGTGAAGGCGAGCTCATGACCATCGCGATCGACGTCCACAACGCCACGAAGTCCTACGGCGACAAACGTGTGCTCCGCGGCATCGACTTCAGCGTCGAGGCCGGAACCGTCACCGTGATCCTCGGCCCCTCCGGGTCCGGGAAGTCGACACTGCTGCGAGCGATCAACCACCTCGAGAAGCTCGACGAGGGGTATGTCTCGCTGAACGGCGAACTCATCGGCGTGCGGGTGAAGGGCAACCGGCTGAAGGAGCTGCGCGAGAAGGAGATCCTCCGCCAGCGGGCCAAGATCGGCTTCGTCTTCCAGAACTTCAACCTCTTCCCGCACCTCACGATCCTGGAGAACGTGAGCGAGGCGCCCATCTCCCAGGGGGTCAGACCCAAGGAGGCCCGCGACCACGCCAGCAGCCTGCTCGCCAGAGTCGGCCTCTCCGACAAGGAGGACGCCTACCCCCGCCAGCTCTCCGGCGGACAGCAGCAGCGGGTCGCGATCGCGCGAGCCCTCGCGCTGGAACCGGAGGTCATCCTGTTCGACGAGCCGACATCG
Source organism: Plantibacter sp. Mn2098 (assembly GCF_049319745.1). Taxonomy (NCBI): domain Bacteria; kingdom Bacillati; phylum Actinomycetota; class Actinomycetes; order Micrococcales; family Microbacteriaceae; genus Plantibacter; species Plantibacter sp. Mn2098. Next base: position 113,007 of record NZ_JBMOUH010000004.1, read on the forward strand.
GCGCTCGACCCCGAACTCGTCGGGGAAGTGCTCACGGTCATCCGGACGCTCGCCGGCAGCGGCAAGACCCTCATCGTCGTGACCCACGAGATCGGGTTCGCCCGTGAGGTCGCCGACCGCGTCGTGTTCATGGACGACGGCGTGATCGTCGAGGAGGGTCCGCCGGCCGAGGTGCTGTCCAATCCCCGACACACGAGGACCCAAGACTTCCTGAGCAAAGTGCTCGCCTGAGCGCCCGATCAGGTTGCCTGCGAGACGTCGCAAGCGGCCGCATCCAGCGGCACCCACCATCCATCCGCACTCCACAGACGCAACACAGCGAGGAACCATCATGACCACCGTCACCACAACCAGGCTCCGAACCATCGGAGCGCTCGCCACGGCAGCGCTCCTCGTGGCAGGACTCGCCGCCTGCTCCGGCAGCGCCACCGCAGCCGACGCAACGGCGGCCCCCACCGGGACCGTCACCGTGGGCGCCTTCTCCAATGGCGCCGGCACCGAGACCAAACTGAAGGTCGACACCGTCGAGGAGATCCGCAAGACCCTCCCGAAGTCGGTCCTCGACAGCGGCACCCTCACCATCGGCATCGGAGCACTGCCCTCCGGCTTCCCGCCGCTCGCCTTCACGGGTGACGACAACGAGACCCTCACCGGTGCCGAGCCCGACCTCGGACGCCTCGTCGCCGCGGTGCTCGGACTCAAGCCCGACGTGAAGAACTCCACCTGGGACAACCTGTTCGTCGGGATCGACACGGGCGCCACCGACGTCGGATTCTCCAACATCACCGACACCGAGAAGCGCAAGGAGAAGTACGACTTCGCCTCCTACCGCGGCGACAACCTCGCCTTCCAGGTGAAAGCATCGAACACGTGGGAGTTCGACGACAACTACGAGAACCTCAACGGGCTGACCGTCGCCACGAGCTCCGGCACCAACCAGGAGAAGATCCTCCTGGCGTGGAAGGACAAGCTCGAAGCGGAGGGCAAGACCCTCAACGTCGTCTACTTCCCCGACTCCAACTCGATCACCCTCGCACTCAACTCTGGCAAGATCGACGCCCAGTTCAACCCGAACCCGGGCATCGCGTACCAGAACAAGCAGTCGAAGGACGGCGCGAACCCCACCAGGACGGCCGGTGTCTTCTCCGGTGCAGGCGAGACGCTCAAGGGACTCATCGCCGCGACGGTGAAGAAGGACTCCGGGCTGGCGCAGCCCATCGCCGATGCCATCAACTACCTCATCGAGAACGGCCAGTACAAGGAGTGGCTCGACGCGTGGGGTCTGCAGGACGAGGCCGTCGAGAAGTCGCTCGTGAACCCGCCCGGACTGCCGCTCGACAACAGCTGACGCTCGGTCGGACCCCGGGCGGACCTGGGTCGGACCTGAGTCGGACGCTGAGTCCGACCCGCGATCGGACACGCTGTCCGACCCGCCGCGCCGTGACTTCGGCGCCCATCGACGAACCCGTCGGAGGCAACAGCCTCCGGCGGGTTCGTCACATTCCGAATTCTTACCCGCCGCGCTTTCCTCAGGCGCGCGAGTGTGGTCGGCTCGGTGCATGACACGGACACTGCACCTCGCGGTCGCGCTCGATGGAGCCGGCTGGCACCCGGCGGCCTGGCGGCACCCGGCCGCACGACCCGCCGACGTCTTCACCCCGGGGTACTGGGTCGATCTCGTCGCAACCGCCGAACGGGCGGGCATCGACTTCGTGACGATCGAGGACTCGTTCTCGCCGCATCCGCGGTTCGGGGGTGCTGGTGCCGGTGCTGGTGCGGGCGACGGCGGCGACCGGGTGACCGGCCGGCTCGACGCCCTGCTCGTCGCGTCGTACCTCGCGCCGTTGACCACACGCATCGGACTCGTGCCGGCGGTGTCGGTGACGCACACCGAACCGTTCCACGTGGCCACGGCCCTGCAGACGCTCGACTTCGCGAGCGAGGGCCGCGCCGGCTGGCGGGTGCAGGTGTCGGCGACGCCGGCCGATGCCGCGCTGTTCGGCCGCCGGGTCATCGAGCCGATCGACCTCGACGCCTACCGTCGCGGCGAGGTGCAGACGGTCATCCGTGACCTGTTCGATGAGGCCGGCGACGTGATCGAGGTCGTGCGGCGCATCTGGGACAGCTGGGAGGACGACGCGATCATCCGCGATGTCGGGAGCGGCCGGTTCCTGGACGGATCGAAGGTGCACTACCCGGATTTCGAGGGGCGCTTCTTCAGCGTGAAGGGCGCGTCCATCACCCCGCGCTCGCCGCAGGGGCAACCCCCGGTCACGGCCCTCGCGCACGCCACGATCCCGTATGAGCTCGCAGCTGAGCACGCCGACATCGTCTACATCACCCCGCAGAGCCCGGAGCACCTGGCCGAGATCCTCGCCGAGGTGCGCGATGCGGAGCGGCGGTTGCGGCCGGAGGGGTGGCCTGCGCTGCTCGTCTACGCGGACCTCCTGGTGCTGCTCGAAGGCAATGCTGAGGACGCCGTTGCTGCGCTGTCAGCGCTCGACGACCTCGCCGGTGCACCGCTCGCATCGGACGCGCTCGTGGTGGCCGGAACGCCCACGGCGCTCGCCGAGCGACTCCTCGACGGACAGCGACGCGGACTCGACGGCTTCCGGCTGCGACCGGCACGGCTCCCGGTCGACCTCGATGCGATCGCGCGCGAGGTGGTGCCGTTGCTCGAGGCCGCCGGGGTGCGCGATGTGATCGGTGTCGGTGGGGAAGTGGGTGCCGACGGGGGAGCCGCGACGCTCCGCGAGGTGCTCGGGTTCGAGCGGCCCGCGAGCCGATACGCGGGCGCTACCGCTGACATCGCCGAGGACGTCGCGGCCGATCCCCGGTCCGTCTCGACCGGATCGGGGGTGCGCGCATGACCCGCGACGGCCTGCGCCAGGTGCACCTGGCCGCGCACTTCCCCGGGGTGAACAACACCACGCTCTGGAGCGACCCGACGTCCGAGAGTCAGATCGCGTTCTCGTCGTTCCGGCACTTCGCGCAGAACGCGGAGCGCGGCCTGTTCGACTACCTGTTCCTCGCGGAGGGGCTGCGTGTGCGGGAGCACAAGGGCCGGGTCTACGAGGCGGATGTCGCCGGCCGGCCGAACACGCTCGCCATCCTCGCGTCGATCGCCGCGGTCACGAAGCACATCGGCCTCGTCGGCACCCTCAGCACGACGTTCAACGAGCCGGTCGAACTGGCTCGCCAGCTTGCGACGGCCGACCTCTTGAGCGGCGGCCGCATCGGCTGGAACGTGGTCACGACATCGGACGCGTTCCACGGCGCGAACTTCCGTCGGGGAGCGTTCCTCGACCGTGACGACCGGTATCGGCGCGCTGCGGAGTTCCTCGACGTCTCCAAACGGCTGTGGGACAGTTGGGCACCCGATGCGGTGGTCGCCGACAAGGCCGCCGGTCGGTTCATCGCGCCGGGCAGTGTGCGCGAGGTCGACTTCCACGGCGAGCACTTCGACGTGACGGGCGGGTTCGGGGTGCCGCGGAGTCCACAACGGTATCCGGTCATCGTGCAGGCCGGCGACTCGGCCGATGGCCGCGATTTCGCCGCGGAGCACGCCGACGTCGTCTTCTCGCTGCACAGCGAGTTCGCGGATGCGCAGTCGTTCTATGCCGAGGTCAAGGGGCGGCTCCCGGCCGCGGGCCGGAGCGAGGACTCGCTGAAGATCCTGCCGGGCATCGGCTTCGCGCTCGGGGACACGCGGGCGGAAGCCGAGGACCGCGCACGTGAGATCGCCCTCGCCCAGACGAGCGGTGCGACCGCGATCGCCTTCCTGGAGCGTGTGTGGGGCCGGGATCTGACGTCGTACGATCCCGACGGGCCGCTGCCGGACATCGATCCAGACCTCGCCGGTGCAGGCATCACGCAGGGGCGGGCAAACAGCGTCGCGGATCCGAAGGCCACCGCCGACGCGTGGCGTGCGCGGGCCGAGGCCGAGAAGCTGAGCATCAGGCAGCTGGTCATCGCGCTCTCGGACCGGCACGGCCTCGTCGGCACACCGGGCCAGGTGGCGGACGAGATCAACCGCTACGTGCAGGAACGGGCGAGTGACGGATTTGTGATCGTCGGGCACACCAACCCGTACGGGCTCGACGAGTTCGTCGACCGCGTCATCCCCGAGCTGCAGGAGCGCGGCGTGTATCGCTCCGCGTACGACGACGGCGAGCCGCTCCGCAGCGTGTTGGGCGTGCGCGAGTACGCCGGCTGAGCCTGCCGGCACGGCAGCGCGGCAGCGTGCACGGGAGAAGGAGAACCGCATGGCAGAAGGACGCTTTCGCGTATGGACGCCTTCTGCGGCGCGGTTCTCCTTCTGTCGCGCGGCGCGCTGCGATGTGCTCCGCGGCGCGCGCTGCGGTGTGCTGCGGGGCGGCGGTCGTGAGCCGCGGATCTTGCGTCCGAGCCCGATTCCCGAGAGTGTTGCATCGTGACTGAACTGCAGCCCGTTCCGCTCAAACATCGACCTCGCATCTGGATCGGCCTCGCGATCTGGGTGGGATACCTCGTGGTCGTCGGGGTGATCCAGGCCGTCAGCGGCATCCCGTACGACAGCTGGGGCGATAGTGCAGGGAACCTGTTCCTCGGCGCCGGGGTCTCACTCATCATCGCGTCGGTCCTCCTGGTCATCACGACCACACTGCTCGGGTGGTGGCGACCGGCGATGCGGGAACGGGCACACAGCCGTCATCGGTGGCCGCTGTTCGTCCCGATCCTCGCTGCGATCGCCCTCGTGATGAACCTTGCCGGCACGGACTGGGCAGCGTACAGCGGCGCGTTCTTCGCCGCATCGTGCGTCCTGCTGCTCGTGGGCTTCACCGAGGAGCTCGTGAGTCGCGGCATCCTGTTGACCGCGCTGCGGAGTCGACTCGGCGAGGGGTGGGTGTGGTTCATCACGTCCGCCCTGTTCGGGCTGTCGCACCTCATGAACGTGTTGCTCGGCGCGCCGCTCACGGGGACGGTCGGGCAGGTGCTGGCTGCGTTCCTCGGCGGCACGATCTTCTACATCCTGCGTCGGACGACGGGCACGCTCATCTGGTCGATGGTGCTGCACGGGCTGTGGGACTTCTCCGTGTTCGCAGCCGGGGTCGGGCACGCCGGCGACATCACGGCGATCGGCAACGTGGTGTACCTCACGGCCGGCATCCTCGGTCTGCTGAGCGTCGTGTTCGTGATCCGAGGTGCGAACGAGCGCGGGGAGCCGCGCTCGCCGCTGGCCTGAGCCGCCTGAGCCGCCTGCGCTGACCGCGATGCACGCCTGAGCGCTCTGCGCTGCGTGTGGTCCACGCGCCGCCGCGCGGGAGAAGGAGATCCGCGCGACAGAAGGACGGTTCAGCGCAAACAGTCCTTCTGCGGGGCGGATCTCCTGCTGCGGAGCAGCGCTCGCAGGCCGGCCGGCAGGCGAGCCACGGCGATCGTGGCCCAATGCTCACGCCACTCGCTGCTCATGGCGCCGCCGCGCGCTGCCGCTTGCTCTGAACCACCTCGTTCGGGATGCCTCGGGAGAACAGGAGGGACAGCATCGCGACCACGATGAGCCCGAAGAGGGCGACGCGCAGCGACGAGAGCTGCGAGTTCCGGTAGACCGTCTCGAGTGTCTTGGACTCCTCGGACGTCAGGCCGGCGCGCTCCGCGATCTTCGGGACCTCGGAAGCCGGGACGATGCTGACACCGTGCTGCGTCTCCTCGGCGACGACCGCTTTGACCTCGGTCGGGAGCGAACTCGACGCCGTGCCGGCTGCGAACGACGTCGCCAGCGCTCCGATGAGGATCGACCCGATGAGCGCGGTGCCGAGCGACGACCCGAGATTCTGGAACACCCCCTGCAGACCGCCGACCTCGCTCGTCTGGTCCGTGTCGACACTCGACATGTTCACGTTGCCGAGCTGCGATGCGAGAAGGCCGAGCGCCGTTCCGGCGAGGAACATCCCCACCGCGAAGAGCGCGTGTCGCAGATCCTCGGTCACCGAACCGAGCAGGAGCAGCGCGCTGAACACGAGGACGAGCTGCCCCACCCGGATGATGCGACGCGGCGACCAGCGCGTCGACAACCGGGTGCCGACGATCGAGAACAACACGAGCGAGACGGACAATGGGAACACCTTCAGCCCGGTTTCGAGCGCATCGAGTCCGAGCGTCATCTGCAGGTAGACGGGCACGAGGAAGAACAGCCCGGCCGTGACCGCGTACTGCGCGCCCAGCACGGACAGGCCGCTCCGCAACTGCCTGATCGAGAACAGTTCCACGTGCACCAACGGCGATGATCCGATGCGTGAGAGATGCCGTTGCCGACGCACGAACAGCACCAGCAGGATCCCGCCGAGCAGCATGAGCCATGCTGTCGGGGAGATGCCGAGCGGCGCGATCTCGGCGCCGCCGACGCTGGGAGGGGAGAGCGGCACGATCCATCCCCAGGTCTTGCTCTGCAGCATCCCGTACACGAGTGCGACGAGGCCGATCGCGGACAGCAGGACGCTCGGCACGTCGATCCGGAGGCGCCGCCCGGTGCTCGTATCCGTCACAAGACGTGAGAACACGACGACCCCGGCCATGATCACGACTTCGGCGACGAACACGTACCGCCAACTGAAGTACGTGGTGACGAAACCGCCGATGAGGGGGCCAGCCGCGACGGCCGCACCCGACACCGCGCCGACGATGGCGAACGCCGTGACGCGCTCCCTGCCCGTGTAGTTGTCGGCGACGAGGGCGGCGATCGCCGGGATCACCAGCGCCGCGCCGAGGCCCTCGATGACCGACCAGCCGAGGAAGAGGAACAGCACGTTCGGACTCAGTGCTGTGATGAGCGACCCAACCGCGTACACGCACGAACCGATGACGAATGCGCGACGCCGACCCCACACATCGCCGAGTTTCGCGCCGAGGAGCATCACCGCGGCCATCGTGAGGGTGTAGAAGGTGATGGCGGCCTGCATCGCCGCGACGGTGGTGTCGAGGTCGGCGACCACGGTCGAGATCGACACGTTCATGACCGTGCCGTCCAACACCATCACGAACTGGGCGCAGCCGAGGATCGCGACGACGGTCCAGGTGCCGCGCCGGTCGCTCTGCTGGCCGTTCCGCCCGCCGTCCTGCTGGCGGTCGTGCCGCCCGCCCCGATGCTCGCCTCGTTGCTCGCCCCGTTGCTCGCTCACAAGGGCACCGGGACGTCGGAGCCGCCCTCGTGGGTGAGACGTTCCGCGACCTGCACAAGCGACGGGGAGCCGATGAAACCGCCCGCGATGAGCGCACGACCCTGACCGAAATGCATGGCCTGCGCGAACAACTCGGGCGGCACGGTGCCGAAGATGTCCGCCAGTTCCGCGAGATCGCGGGGGGCGGCGAGCTTCATGAGCACGAGGTTGTCGCACTGGCTGAGGACGTTGACCGGGATCTTCGACGGACGTTGGGTGGACAGCAGCAGCCACAGCCCGAACTTCCGGCCCTCCGCGGCGATCTGGGTGATCCGCTCGGTGAGCGCCCGTTCGACGGGTGTGACCGGATGCGGATTGCAGACGTTGTGCGCCTCGTCGATCACGATGAGGATCGGGTTCCGATCCTCCCGCCGCTCCCAGAGGTGATCGAGGACGCTGAGCGCTGCGACCTGCGGTTCGGCAGGGAAGCGGAACCCGCCGAGATCGAGGACCGTCGCGCGCGGGCGATCGTCGATGACATCCTCGGCCGAGCGGCCGCCCCACGCCCACAGGTTCCAGTCGAGGACACCGAGATTCTCGATCCGGCTCGCGAGATCGTGCTGGGCCTGTGCGCCGTTCGACCGCAGCGAGTCGATGAGCTCGGCTCGCCCGAGGGCGCCCAGTCGGTGTTCGAGATGAACCAGGACGTTGTACTCGTCGCGGTCGACGATCGGATCGAGCCCCAGCACGGCGGCGCGGGAGGCGAGCGGCAGATCGAGGAATCGGACGCGGAGCTCATCGGCGCCTGAGCCCGCGCCGGTCGCGCGCAGGACGCGGACATCGTCGAACGGGTCGGCGGAGGCGGCGGGGGTATCGGCAGAGTTCTCGTCGGTGCTGTCGGTGCTGTCGGTGCTGTCGGTGTTGTCGGTGTTGTCGGTGCTACCGGCGCCGTCGCCGATGGTGCTGCCCGTCCTCTGCCGTGACCCTGGCCGCGGTTCCTTGCGTTCGCCGAGGCGGACGAAATCCGCGTTCGGGTCGAGGATGAGCAGGGGGAGCTTCGTGTCGAGGAGGAGGCGTTCGAGGATGACGCCGAGGGCATAGGTCTTGCCGGAGCCGCTCTGCCCGCACCAGAAGGTGTGGCGGTTGAAGCGTCGTGCGTCGAGTTCCGCTGCCAGAGGTTCGAGGGTCGACGTGTCCGTGTCCGGGGCGCCTGGCTCCGATGCGGCAGCCTCTCCATCCGCGGTTTCGCCTGCGACCAGTGTGCCGATGTGCAGTCGGTGGGTCATCCGTCAGTCCTTTCGTCGTGCTGGGTGTGCCGGTGTGCCGATGTGCCGCGCGGGTCACGCATCGCGGATTGCACGGATCCCGCCGCGGTCGATCGCACGTATGAACGTCGCGTAGTCGCGATCGTTCTGGTCGGCGTAGCGCGTCGCGAACCGGCTCATCGCCCGGTCGAAGCGGTCGCTCCTGCCGAGGTAGGACGCGATCTCGACCCGGTCGCCGGTCCGCGCGTGCGCCCGCGCGAGCGTCTCCCCGCACAGCCGTGCGTATAGCAGGGCGCCCTGCACCGTGGCGTGCTCGGTGTCGATCGAACCTTTCCAATCGGCGAGCCTGCGCACCATGAAGTCACGCTCGACGCCATCATCGGCCGCGACCCGCTGCCAGCCGAGGAAGATGTCGCCCGCGGCCTGCATCGCGCGCTGTCCGCGCACGACCCGTTCGGCGTGGCTCTGGTATTCGCTTGCGCCGAGGTGTGCTTCCAGGACCGATGCCTGCGCCTCCTTCGCCTGCAGGAAGAGCGGATCGTGGTCGTCGCGCCCGCGGAGCAGGATGATCCAGGCCCGTGTGCCGACACTGCCGACGCCGACGACCTTCCTCGCGAGGTGCACGTACTCGAACTCGGTGATCGGATGGCGTTCGCGCGGCAGGGTTGCGCGATAGGAGGCGAGCAGGGCGCGCATCGTCCGTTCGTCGTCCGCGAAGCCGGAGTCCGCATCGACGAGGTCCTCCACGGGCACGATGAGCGGCGGGTCGGCGACGATGCGGAGTCGTCCGTCCACGACCCGCGCGAGCTTCGCGAGGGACCGGATGTCGTCCCGGGTGTGGGCCTTCTCGATGATCGCCTCAGTGCTCCGCAGCTGCTGGGATCCGGCCCTCGCCTCGGCGCGTTCCACCCGCACGAGCTCACGGATGCGGTCGGCGTCGAGATGGTCGTACCAGGCGTCCAGTACACGAGCTGCGGCCGATCGGCGCATCTGCTCTCGGTAGCGTCGGGCGACGGCGTGTGTGATCGCGCGGCGGTCTGAGCCTCGGAATCCGCGCGCGCGGCCGGCGATCTCGAAGCTCGCAACGAGCCGCTTCACGTCCCATTCGAAGGGGCCGGGGAGCGTCTCGTCGAAGTCGTTGACGTCGAAGACGAGCTGGCGCTCCGGGGTGCCGAAGACGCCGAAATTGCTGAGGTGGGCGTCGCCGCAGAGTTGCACGATGAGGCCCGTGCGGGGGAGCGGAGCGAGGTCGGCCGCCATGATCGCGGCGGCTCCCCGATAGAACGCGAACGGTGACACGGCCATGCGGCCGTGGCGGACGGGGACGAGCTCAGGGACGCGCGAAGCCGCTTGCGCCTCGAGGATGGCAACGGGGCCGATGCGGTCGGTCGACGCGGTCCACTCGGCGTGCGCTGAGCGCGGGACAGCAGCCCTCGTCGCCCTCCCCGTCTCGACACGTTCGTCGCGAGTTTCGTGTCCTGCAGGCATCGCGTCACCGCACTCTCGGCCGTATCCGCTGCACCGGAGGCGCTCCGCGTCGGCGGGCGTCAGGAGCTGTCGGTGGCGTCGGCGACTGCGGTGTTGTGGCGGTGGTGCTGCGGTGGTGCAGTCACACTGGACCCGATCCGGCGGCCGCGGTTCACCCAGGTCGGGTGAATTCATGCGTGCGGGGGATGCGGGGGCGCGGGGCGCAGGTGCAGCGCGAGGTCAGGGCGCCCGGTCGCCGCGCGGGAGAAGGAGATCCGCGCGACAGAAGGACGGTTCTGCGCAAACGGGCCTTCGGCGGGGCGGATCTCCTTCTGCGGGGCGGGGCCGCGCGCGGCGGCCGTCAGCCCGCGGTGACTGACGCGCCGATGAGCGCCTGAAGTTCGGTGGCGACCTGCTCGAACGGCGCCATGTCCCGCTGGGCCCTGGCGACGATGACGGCGCCCTCGCTCCCGGCGACCAGCAGGGTCGCGAGGCTGCCGGCGCGAAGCGATGGGACGCCTGCTTCGGTGAGGAGTTCGGCGAGGATCCCGGTCCAGTCGCGGAAGATCTGACCGCTGCGACCGACGAGTTCGGAGGACTCCGCGTCGACCGTGACGCCGGCGACCGCGCAGCCGACCGTGAAGTCCGTGTGGACGAGCAGGCGGCGCCACAGGTCGAGGAACCCGGCCACGACCTCGGTCGCGCTCGATCCGCGCAGGGCTTCGAGTGCCCGGAAGGCGTGGTCGCCGGAGGCCGCCAGCGCCGTCTCGACGAGTTCTTCCTTGCCGCCGGGGAAGTGGTGGTACAGCGATCCCCGGGGCGCGCCGGATGCCGCGATGACGTCGCCGAACGACGTGCCGTGCGAGCCGTGGCTGGCGATGAGCCGTTGGGCGGCATCGATCATGCTCTGCCGAGTGTTGTTGGCCATCTCTGCCTCCATAAAAGCTATGACGATCATCATATTTCGAGTTATGATGATCATCTGAATCTGAAAGGTGGCCACCATGCCAATGATCGACCTCTATGCCCCTGCCGGAACGTTCGCCGACACTCACGCCGTCGCAGTCCGCGCGGCTTCGATCGTCAAGGACGTCGAACAGGTGCCCGACATTCCGCTGTTCCGCAACAACACGGCCGCGTTTGTGCACGAACTGCCTGCTGCATCGATCTCCGACGCCGTTGGAGGCGGAGATCATGTACGAGTCCAGGTTCTCACGAACGACGGCGCCCTCGACCGCGACAAGCAGATCGCCGTTGTGCGCCAGTTGACCGATCTGGTCATCGAAGCGTCCGGGGGAGCCATCGCGGAGGATCGCGTGTGGGTACTGCTGACCGAGGCGGTCCCGGGTGGATGGGGCCTGTTCGGTCACGCACACACCAACGAGGAGATCGTCGCGGCCGCTCGTGCGGAGATCGCCCGTCTGACGCAGTAGTCGGATCGCGTCCGCGCGCACCCGAGGCGTGCGGACGGCGGTCGTGTGAACGACGAAGGGTGACGGATCCGTGTGGATCCGTCACCCTTCGTCGTTCACGGGTTGTGATGTGCGGTGCGTGGATGTTCACGCATCGCGCAATGCGTGAATGAGCGTGCATCTGATCGGTGCAGCAATCGCGGATGTGTGTCAGTTGTAGATGTCTTGTCGGTGTCCGAGTGCGACGACGACCACCAGGAGGACGTTGTCCTCGATCGTGTAGATGATGCGATAGTTCCCGACGCGGACGCGCAGGCCGGCGCGGCCCTGGAGGGCTTTTGCGCTTGGCGGGCGAGGGTCTTCGCCGAGCAGGGCGATTGCGCCCTGGATGCGCGTGCGGTCGTCAGGGTGGATCTTTCGGAGCGCCTTGACTGCTGCCGGGCGGAGCTCGATGCGGTAGGTGCTCATGCCCAGCCGAGGTCGGCTTTGACCTGGGCCCAGGGGATGTTCTCGCCTTCTTCCGCCATCGCATCGTCGAATGCGGCGACGTCGTCCGCGTCTTCGAGTGCCTCGATCATCCGGTTGTATTGTTCCGGGCTGATCACGACGGCCTCGAGCTTGCCGCGGCGCTCCAGGAAGACTGCCTCGTGGTGCGCGCGGTCGATGAGCTCGGGGAGCATGCTTCTGGCGGCGGTGACGGTAACGGTCGACATGCGTCAAGTGTACATTTGGTTGCTCATTCTGTACAGAATGGGCGGTCAAGCACCCGGCCCGAGATTGCGGCCGAGGTCGAGCTCGAAGTCCGCACCGAGGGCGATGGCCTGCTCGCGGAGCGCGACGCGTCGGGGAGCGCTCGCAGCAGCGATCGGGCCGATGGCTGCAAGGGTCTCGCGCACATCGTCGATCGTCGTGCGCAGCGAACGGTTCACGAGGCGCTTCGCCGTCGTGAGCGCATCGCCGTCGAAGGACGCGAGTCGTCTCGCGAAGGTGTCGACGAACGCATCGAGCTCCGCGTCGGGCAGGGCGCGATTCACCCAGCCGTACGTCTCGGCGGTCTTCGCGTCGTAGTCATCGCCCGAGGCGATGATCTCCAACGCCCGCGCTCGGCCGACCAGCTCCGTGAGCCGTTCGATGCCACCGCCCGCGGGGAGGAGCCCGGAGGGCAGTTCCGGCTGCCCGAGCAGCGCGTTCTCGATGCTCGCGAACCGGAAGTCGCACGCGAGGGCCAGCTCGCTGCCGCCGCCCCGCGTTCGGCCGCGGATCTGCGCGATGCTGATCACCCCGCTGCGCGCCATCGCATCGGTCGAGACCAGGAATCGTTCGAGGTCGCCGAAGGGGGATCCGCCCGGCCGTGGTTGCGAGACGTCGTACCTGGCGAGGAAGAAGTCCGGGTTGATGGAGTCGAACACGAGCACCCGGGCGTGGGCGCTCGTCGCCTCGGCGAGTACCTCGACGAGCTCGTCGACCGTTGTGTCGTCGAGCAGGTTGATCGGCGGGTTGTCGAAGGTCGCGCGCAGGTAGCCCGGCGCCGGCTCGGTGATGGTGAACTGCTGCATGGTGTGCTCCTCGGATCAGGGGGTGAGTGTCGCGGTCGCGATGAGCTGGTTGCCCTCGGTGACGTCGAAGACGACGCCGATGGTCGAACGGTCCTCCAGGACCCGCGCGATGACGTGGGCCAGGTCGATGCGGGCGAGCGATCCGCCGCCGAGGTTGCGACCGACCCTGATCGACCCGGTCCCCGGTCCACCCCGGAGGCCGGACGGGCGCACGATCGTCCAGTCGAGGGTCGTCCTGGTGAGGGAGTCGTCCGCCTCGCCCTTGAGGCGCAGGTACTCGCTGAACGGGTCCGACCCGGTGAGCGACGCATCCGCGCCCATCGACGAGATCATGACAAAGCGAGGGACGCGGTAGGCGGTTGCGGCGGCGATGGCGCGTACGGCTCCGTCGAGATCGACTGCCCGCTTCTGCCGGGTGCTGCTGCCGTATCCGGCGCCGGCGGCGAACACCACGGCGTCCGCACCGGCGAGGAAGGCCCAGTCGTCGGCCGAGGTGTCGTGTTCGAGGTCCAGGACCACGTAGTCGACCCCGGCAGTCGGGAGATCGGTGCGGTGGTCGAGTGAGCGGGTCGTGCTCACGATGTCGCCGCCGCGCGAGCTGAGGATGTTCGTCAGCAGTCGGGCCGTCCGTCCGCTTCCACCGATGATCGCTGTGCGCATCGTGCTGTCCTGCTCTCATCCCATGACTATGTATGACGATCGTCATATTAGCAGGATCGACCGATGATGCGAGATGCAGATGTGCGGCGATCGAGAGCCGGGCGACCGCCCGAGAAGATTTTCTGGTGCACGGGTTGCGCGTGTGTTACTGTCAACAACGCAAAGCGGTTTGCAAACACTGCCCGGCAATGAGGCACAGGTTTCCAAGGTGATTCACCAGAGAAATGGCGCGTCGATGTGGGCGAGAACGCAAACTAGTTCCGTCCCCCTTCCATCCCCCGTTCGATAGGGAGCCCCACATGCACGACGTACTCGACCCTCGCGACCTCGTCCCCGATGAGGCCGAGCAGCGCGCCCACAGCGGCTATGACGCGGGCGGTCTGCTCGAGGACGCACGCGCAGCGGCCGCCGCAAGCGACTACCCGGCGCTGACCCTGATCGCGGCCCGCCTGGACGAACTGCCGCTCGCCGCGGATTGGACGTACGACGAGCCGGACGACGAAGCCGTTCTGCTCGAACTGGCACAGACCGCATCGACCCTCCCGATCGATCAGGACGGCCTCCGCGATCGATTCCGCGGCGCCTGGCTCGGCCGCGCCGTCGGCAACACGATGGGCAAACCGATCGAGGGCCTCGGCCGCCGCGACGTCGAGACGTATCTGCGGGCGGGAGGCGACTGGCCCCAGACCGGATTCGTCCGGCTCGTGCACCCGCATCCGGCAGGCGTCGGTCCGCTGCACCCGGATGCGCCCGTCTCCGCGCTCGGCACCTTCAGCGACGTCCCGCGGGACGATGACATCGACTGGACGATCCTCGGGCTGCACATGCTGGAGCAGCACGGGCGGGACCTCACCACCGACGACATCGCGACCGCATGGCTCGACCGCCTGCCGTTCACGCAGACGTTCACCGCGGAGCGCGCCGCCTACCGGAACCTCATCCAGGGCCGGTCCGCGACCGAGACCGCGACGCACGTGAACCCGTACCGCGAGTGGATCGGTGCACTCATCCGCGCCGACATCTTCGGGTTCGTGCACCCCGGCGACCCGGCCGCCGCAGCTGCGGACGCCCTCGTCGATGCGCGGTTGAGCCACGTCAAGAACGGGATCTACGGTGAGATGTGGGCTGCGGCCCTCGTCGCGGCAGCCCTGGCGACGGACGACGCACGCGTGGCCCTCGATGCGGCCCTCGCCGTGGTCCCTGCCGGGTCCCGCCTCGCGGAGGCGCTCCGCGGCATCGCCGAACTGCACACGACCGGGGTCGACCACACGGCGGCACTCGACTGGCTCGACGAGCACCTCGGCCACTACAACTGGGTCCACACCATCAACAACGCGGCCATCATCGCCGCCGGTCTGTTGTGGGGGACCTCGTTCACCGACACGCTCGCCAAGACGATCGCCGGCGGGAACGACACCGACTCCAACGGTGCGACTGCCGGCAGCGTCTACGGCGCCCTCCACGGCTCCGACTCGATCCCGGCGGCCCTCGTGGGGACGACCCACTCCCGCATCCGCAGCGCCGTCCGCGGCTTCGACGGCATCACGGTCGAGGAGCTCGCCGACCGTACGCACGCCCTGCTGCACCGAATCGGCGGTGCGTGATGCATCCCGTCCCGGTCATCATCGACACCGATCCCGGGCTCGGCGAGCCCGGAAGCGTGATCGACGACGGCCTCGCGATCGCTCTCGCGGTCGCCTCTCCCGAACTCGACGTCCTCGGTCTCACGACCGTCAACGGGAACGTCGGCGCCGCGACCGGCTACACGCTCGCCCGCGAGCTGCTCTGCCGCCTCGGTCGCGCGGACATCCCGGTGCGGCTGGGGGCGGCGTCGCCGCTCCGGCAGGACATGGCGCGAGTGTGGGAGGTGTTCGGCGCCGAACCGCCGACGGACTCCGCCACATCCGATGCGGCATCGATCGATGCGACGGTGCCGCGCGATGCCGTCGCCTGGCTCATCGAGCAGGTCGCCGCCCGCCCGGGGGAGATCACGATCGCCGCGATCGGACCCGTGACCAACCTCGCCGAGGCGATCACGGCCGACCCGAGCTTCGCCCGGAACGTCAAAGAGATCGTCACGATGGCCGGGAACGCGACCGGACACGTCGAACACATCGACGTCGTCGCGGACTTCAACGTCCTCGTCGACCCGGAGGCGATGGACATCGTGCTGCGCTCCGGAGCGAATGTGCGGCTCATCGGGATCGACCAGACGAGTCGTGTTGTGCTCGATCGGGCCGATGCCGAGTGGTTGCGGAGCCAGGACCACGGCGACGCCGCGACGGGGCCGGGGGCGGGCGCGACACCGACTCCGGCAGCGTCGACCTGGCTCGCCGACTGCGTCGACGGCTGGATCGACGTCCTCGAAGCAGAGGCGTCGCACGACGACCCGGGAACGGCCCTCTGCCTGCTGCACGACCCGCTCGTGGTCGCAGCCATCGTCGATCCGTCGGTGTGCACGTTCGCCGCCGTCGGAGCGAGCGTCGACCTGGAGGCCGGCGCCATCGACATCGTGATCCCGGAGCCCGGGTCCGACTCGACGACCGCGATCACCGCCACCCCAGCCATCCGAGCGGCCGTCGACACCGACGTGCCCGCATTCCGTCAGCTGTTCCTCAGCAGGACGGCCACCCTCTAGCACCCGACACCACCACGAACCGAAGGGCAATGATGCTCGACACCACCCCGAAACCCGGAGCACTGCACCACCACACCAAGGAGGCATTGTGAACAAGCGGAACCTCTGGCGCGCGATGATCGCGACCGCAGCAGCGGCAGTCCTCGTGGCGCCGCTCGCCAGCTGCAGCAGCAGCGCCGGCGCCGACGGCGACGTCACGATCGAGATCTTCCAGAACAAGACCGAAGCCATCGCGACCGTCGACCAGCTCATCGCCGAATTCCACAAGACGCACCCCAAGATCACCGTCAAGCAGACCTCGGTGCAGGACTCGGTGACCGTCCTCAAGTCGCGCCTCGCGAAGGGCAACGTCCCCGATGTCATCGCGCTCAATATCAGTGCGTACTACGACCTCGCGCAGGGTGGACTGCTCGCCGATCTGTCCAAGACCGACGCCTTCAAAGCCGTCTCCGACACGGCATCGCTCGACTACGTGAAAGAGGCCGGCCAGACCGACCAGGAACTCGCGATCCCGTGGGCGACCAACGCGCAGCTCGTCTTCTACAACATCGACCAGTACACGAAGTACGGCCTCACCCCTCCGACGACCTGGGACCAGTTCCTCGCCAACGCGAAGGCCGTGAAGGACGCCGGCGGCCAGCCGTTCAGTTTCGGCTGGAAGGACCCGTGGAGCGCGATGGCGCTCACGAACTCCCTCGTCGCATCCTCGAAGCCGACGGACCTCCTGTCGCAGTTGCAGCGCGGCAAGACGACGTTCGCGAAGCAGCCGCAGTGGCGTGAGGCGACGAAGCAGATGCTCCAGCTGAAGGACTACGCGCAGCCGGACGCCTGGGGCTCCAACTACGACAGCTCGCTCGCCTCGTTCGCCAACGGCGACTCGGCCATGTACGTCGACGGCACCTGGAGCATCCCGGCCATCCGCAAGGCGAACCCCGACCTCAAGCTCGGCGCCTTCGTGATGCCGAGTCCTGATCCGGAGTTCGCGACGAAGATGCCGGGCGGTCCGGACTCGTTCCTCTCCATCTCGAAGGACTCCCAGCACCCCAAGGAGGCCGAGGAGTTCCTCGACTTCCTGATGAGCGCACCCGTGCAGAAGACCTACACGGACCAGCAGTCCCTCTTCTCCGTGCGCAGCGATGTCGCATCGGACGACCCGCTGCTCGCCGGGATCAAGACCGACTGGATCGACGCCGGCAAGACGGCGACGTACTCCGACGGGATGTTCGCCGGCGGCAGCCAGTACCAGGCGATCAACTGGACCTACCTCAACTCGGGAGACCAGGCCGCGTACCTCAGCGCACTCGACAAGGACTTCGGGACCTACGGGCTCAAGTCGCACCAGTAGAGCCGCAGGCTCCGGGCGGCCGACGCCGCCCGGAGCCACACCCCGGAAAGGTCAACCCCATGCGAACGAGTTCCAAAGCAGCCCTCATCATGGCGCTGCCCGCCGTGGCGCTCTTCCTCGTGTTCCACACGATCCCAGCGCTGCAGGGCGTGTTCTACAGCTTCACCGACAGTCGCGGGTACGGCACCTGGGACTTCGTCGGCCTCGAGAACTACATCCGCTTGTTCGGCGACGCCGACGTCCTCCACAGTTACGTGTTCACCCTGCAGTTCGCGGTCGTCTCCACGATCGCGGTCAACGTGTTGAGCATCGTGATCGCGCTCGGGCTGAGCGCGAACATCCGCTTCCGCTCGTTCATGCGGAGCGTGTACTTCCTGCCAGCCGTGCTGTCGGTCATCGTGGTCAGCTACATCTTCAACACGATCTTCTCGACCGGGCTGCCGCAGATCGGCCAGGCCCTCAGTCTCCCGTGGCTCTCCAACAACATCCTCGGCAGTGAGAGCACCGCCTGGATCGGCATCGTCATCGTCACCGTCTGGAAGGCGTGCGCGACGACGACCGTCATCTACATCGCCGGCCTCCAGACGATCCCGGACGACGTCGTCGAAGCGTCCCTGCTCGACGGGGCGTCCGCCTGGCAGCGGTTCTGGACCATCACCTTCCCGCTCATCGCCGCGTTCTTCACGATCAACATCGTGCTGAACTTCAAGGACTTCCTGCAGGTCTTCGACCAGATCGTCGCGCTCACAGCCGGCGGTCCTGGCACGGCGACCCAGTCGATCTCCTATCTCATCTACAAGTCCGGATTCTCCGGCGGGCAGTTCGGTTACCAGTCGGCCAACGCCGTGATCTACTTCCTGGTCATCGCGTTGCTGGCCGGGTTCCAACTCCGAGTCCTCCGCAGGAAGGAGACCACCGCATGAACCCCACACGAGCCAGCAGCGCATCGAGGTGGCTGCTCACCGGTCTGCTCGCGATCGGGGCGCTCACGATCGCCGTGCCGATGTACTTCACCTTCGTCACGGCACTCAAGACGCCGAGCGAGATGCGCGGGAACTTGTGGGCGCTGCCCAAGCACTGGATGTGGAGCAACTTCACCGACGCCATCCAGATGACGAACTTCTTCCAGGCGCTCGGGAACAGCCTCATCGTGACCGTGCTGTCCATCGTGTTCGTCATCGTGACGAACTCGATGGTGGGGTACGCCATCGCGAGGAACCTGCACAAACGGCTCTACAAGGGCATCTTCGTCTACTTCCTCACGGCGTTGTTCATCCCGTTCCCGATCGTGATGCTGCCGCTCGTGAAGGAGATGGCGTTCCTGCACCTCGACAACCTCGCCGGCCTCGTCATCCTGTATGTCGTCTACAACCTGTCGTTCAACGTGCTGTTGTACGTGGGCTATCTGAGCACGGTCCCGACGGCGTTCGAGGAGGCGGCGATGCTCGACGGCGCCGGCCCGTTCAAGACGTTCTGGAAAGTGATCTTCCCGCTGCTCGGACCCGTCAACGCGACCGTCGCGATCCTCACCGGGCTCTGGGTGTGGAACGACTTCCTGCTGCCGCTCGTGCTCCTCAGCGATCAGAGCTCGTTCACGCTGCCGCTCGTGCAGAACGTGTTCCAGGGGCAGTTCACGACGCAGTACAACCTCGCGTTCTCGTCCTACCTGCTGGCGCTCACGCCGATGCTGATCATCTACCTCGTGCTCCAGCGGTGGATCATCGGCGGGGTGATGCGCGGGGCGATCAAGTGATCCGGGCGGGTCGTGTGCTTCACGTGATCCAGGTGCGCCGGAATGATTTGACTCGACCGTGACGGTGTCATAGCTTTCGAAGACGCAAACCAGTTTCGATCTCGGACCCTCGTACTTAGGCAGGCAGCAGATGAGCACCCCAAGCACTCCGCGCACCGGGCAGCGGCGATCAGACGGCTCCGTCCTCACCATCGCCGACGTCGCGGCGGCGGCCGGTGTCAGCAAGACGACCGTCTCGCACGTGCTCTCCGGCAACCGGCCGGTGTCACCAGCGACGAAACGAAGCGTCGAGAAAGTGATGGAGGAGCTCGGGTTCCAGCCCAACTACTTCGCGCGGGTCCTGAACGGCAACCGCAGCAGCACGATCGCGCTCATCGCCCAGGACATCACGAATCCGTTCTACCCGGCGCTGGCGCGCGGCCTGCAGAAGGCCGTGTCCGACAGTGGCCACGTCGTGCTGCTCTTCGACGGGGATGCCGGGCCGGCGGCCGTCGAGACCTTCCTCCAGGACGCCATCCAGCGTCGAGTCGACGGGATCGTGGTTGCGGTCGCCGACGTCGACGAGAAGATCGCCACCCTCCTCAACGCGAACATCCCCGTGGTCGCGGTCGGGTCCTACGTGTCCAACCTCGACATCGACTGGGTCACAGCGGATGACGCCGGCCTCGCGGAGGATGTCGTCGGGCGTTTCGTCGACACCGGGCACACCAGGATCGCCACGATCACCGGTCCGCAGGACCGCGCCCCGGGCGGACCGCGCCTGCAGGGGTTCCTGTCCGGACTGCGCCGGCACGGGATCCCGCTCGTCGAGGAGTACGTCGTCGAGGGCGACTGGACGAGGGAGAGCGGATTCACCGCCATGCGAGGGCTGCTCACCGCCGACGAACCGCCCACCGCGGTCTTCTGCGCCAACGACCTCATGGCCATCGGAGCGGTCGACGCCCTCCGGCAGGCCGGACTCGCCGATCGGGAGGTCGCCGTCATCGGCGTCGACGACATCGACGCCGCGAGCCTCATCAACCCGGCGCTCACCACCATCCGCATCCCGGCCGAGGACATCGGCCGTGCCGCCGGAGAACTGCTCCTCTATCGCATCGAGAGCGATGGCGAGGAGACCGCGTCCAGGCACCTGTCCATCCAACACAAGCTCATCGTCCGAGACTCTGCCTGAGGAGCCCCATGAAATCACGACCAGAGGGCGGGCCGGTGCTTCCGGCGTCCGCCGCCTCGGCCGCGTCCGCCGTTGCTGCTGTTGATGCTGCCGGTGCCGGTGCCGCTTCGTCGCCGTCTGTCGCTGACGCCCCTTCGCCGTCTCGTGGCGGCGGGTCGCGGACGGCGGTTGTCGCGGTCGTCGGATCCGCCAACCTGGACGTCGTTGTGAGCACGGATCGTGCGCCGGTGCCCGGTGAAACCGTGATGGGTCGGGGCATCGCCGAATTCGCGGGAGGGAAAGGCCTGAACCAGGCGCTCGCTGCGGCACAGCTGGCCCCGACCGCATTCGTCGGAGCCGTCGGCGACGACAACGCGGGACGCCTGTTGGGCACGGCGCTGCAGCGCGGCGGCGTCGACGTCGGTCATCTGGCGGAGCGTTCCGGTTCCTCGGGGACGGCGTTCATCACCGTCTCCGCCGACGGCGAGAACAGCATCGTGGTCATCGCCGGGGCCAACGGCACGGTCGGCGGCCCGGAGGTCGCGGCGGCGCTCGATGCGATCCGGCCCGTCGTGGTCGTGACCCAGCTGGAGACGCCGGTCGACTCGGTGCTGGCGGCCGTGGAGTGGGCCGCCTCGGCCGGTGCCCGGTGGGTGTTCAATCCCAGCCCATTGGACGAGTGGGTGCGACTGCCGCTCCTGCATCCGCTGCGCGACGCGCTTTCCGGAGCCGATCCGCTCATCGTCAACGCCGGGGAGGCGAGGGGATTCCTCGACGAATCCGACGATCGGACCATCGAGCAGCTGGCCACGTCGCTCGCGAAGATCGCGGCATCGGTCGTCGTCACGGACGGCTCCCGCGGTGCGCACGTCGCCGCGGGGGACGCGTACGACTTCGTGGCGGCGATGCCGGTGGCGCCGATCGACACGACAGGTGCCGGCGACAGCTTCGCCGGGACGGTCGCTGCGGCCCTCGCGCTCGGGGAGTCGCTCGTCGATGCGGCGAGGGCGGCCTCTGCTGCCGCCGCCGAGGTGGTCGCGACGCCGCGCGCCGAGCGCTGAGCGGGACCTTCCTGCGCGGGGAGCCGCTGCACGGCAGAAGGTGAACCGCGCGGCAGCAGGACGATTCTGGGTGAACCGTCCTCCTGCCGCGCGGTTGTCCTTGTGTGGTGCGGCGCGCGGCCCTGCAGGGTGCGGGTCGGGGCACGGGGCACGACGCGGGGCGCGCTCAGCTGACGAGCGCACCGCCGTCGACGACGGAGACCGTGCCCGTCACATGGTCCTGATCCATGAGCGCGAGGTACGCCTTCGCGACGTCCGACGTCTCGGCCACACGACCGAGCGGCAGGCTCTCACTCGCCGAGCGGTACATCGCCTCCCGGTCCGCCTCGCTCATGAGTCCCCACAGCGGCGACCGGACGACACCGGGAGCGACCGCGTTGACGCGCAGTGGCGCGAGTTCGACGGCGAGGGATCGCACGGCAGAGATGGTCGCGCCCGATGCAGCGGAGCCGAGGACCCAGCCGGGGCCGCCCGCGAACGCCGCCGTGCCGCTCGTGAGCGTGATCGACCCGCCGGTGCGCAGGTGCGGGACGGCGAGGCGGACGGCGTCGAGCGCGTGGATGACGCGCAGGCTGAAGAACGCGAGCCCGCGCTCGACCGTGAACTCCTCGATCGGAACGGACGAGAGGTTCTCAGCCGCGGTGTAGGCGAAGTGGTCGAATTCGCCGACGGCGTCGAAGAAGCGTGCGACGTCGTCGCTGGAGGAGGCGTCGACGGTGTGGCCGATGACGCCGGCCGGGAGTTCTGCGAGTGCCCGCTCGACAGATGCCGGGTTGCGGGAGCCGATGACGACGGACGCGCCCGCATCGGCTGCGGCGCGAGCGGTGGCGAGTCCGATGCCGGAGGTGCCGCCGAGGAGGACGATTCGTGTACTGGTGTTGATGGTCATATCAACAGTGTTCGCCCGCGGTGCCCGAGTCGTCCAAGACCTGTTCCGCGTCAGTTGATGCCTCTGAGGTATCAGGGTGGCGAGGGGTGCAGACGGCGAGGTGGCAGCGGGCGTGGGGTGGCAGTGGCAGCGGGCGCGGTTCGGCTGACCGATGTCAGCGGTGCGGCACCGGTGTCCGGTCGAAGAGCCGGGTCGCGATGTCGGCAAGCTCCGCCAGCATCGGCGAGGTGTTCGTCGCCTCGAACGCCAGGGCGACGGCGCCGTGTCGGAGGTCGTCGATGTGGCGATGGTCGACGTCGGGCCGGGTATAGAACAGCGCGGTCGACTCCGGCAGGATGACGATGCCGCGCCCGCCGGCGACGTGCTCCAGCTTCTCCTCGACCGAGTGCGCGAGCGGGAGGCCTGCGCGGTCGATCGAGAGGGCCGTCGGGCGCGCGCTGGCCGCGGCATCGCGCCATTCCGGGACGGCATCGGGATCCTGCAGGAGGTCGAGCAGCCCGAGGTCGTCGATCGTGACGGTGTCCTGGGCGAGCATCGGATGCCCGGCGGGGAGGACGACGACGCGCGGCTCGGTGAAGAGCGGGACGACCGTCAGCCCCCGGCCGGCGATGGGGAGGCGGACGAAGCTGGCGTCGAGGGTGCCGTCGCGCAGCAGCTCAACCTGCGTGTCCCAGCCGGTCCGGACGACGTCGACGACGAGATCCGGGTGCTGGGCGCGCAGTTCGCGGATCGCCGCGGTGATCATCAGCCCGGGCATAAAACCGACGGTCAGGTGGTCCTCAGTGCGACCGGCGGTCTTGGCCCGGCGTTGCAGAGCGCTCGCCGTGTGGAGGAGCGCACGGGCGTCGTCGACGAGCAGGGCGCCGACCTCGGTCATCGTGGTTCCGCGCTTGGACCGGTCGAACAGGGTGACACCGAGCTCGTGTTCGAGTGCCGCGATCTGTCTGCTCAACACCGGTTGGGCGATGTGGAGGCGTTCGGCTGCACGCCCGTAGTTGAGTTCCTCGGCGACGACGAGGAAATAGCGCAGTTTGCGCAGGTCCAGATCCGGCATCCTCGGATACTAGTCCTCGCTGCTGGGCATTGTGCACCACCGGCACGCGGCACGCGGCAGGCGGGGAACCGCGCCGTAGAAGGACGTTCTTGCGCGATCCGTCCTTCTGCTGCGCGGGATGCCTTCGCTCAGGCGGATGGCGCTGCGGTTGCGGCCGCGGTCGCCACCGCAGCGGGTCCACGACCCTCGCGATACACGGACAGCTCGGGCTCGCGATGGCGCCGCGTCTGCACCACGAACAGGGCGATGCCGAGCGCGATGGCGACGAACGACGCCCAGATGTTGGCCGGGATGCCGAACAGCGCATCGCTCGTCGGGTCGATGCGGATGGCCTCGAGCCAGCTGCGTCCGAGTCCGTACCAGATGAGGTAGATCGCGAACGCGCGACCCCAGCGCAGGTGCAGTCGTCGCTCGAGCAGGAGGATGATCCCGACGCCGATCAGGTTCCAGACGATCTCGTACAGGAAGAGCGGGTGGAAGAGGGTGCCGGCTGGCAGATCCTTGGGGAACATCGGGTCGGTCGGCAGGATCTGGAGGCCCCAGGGGAGTGTCGTCGGCAGGCCGAAGAGCTCGTGGTTGAAGTAGTTCCCGAACCGCCCGAGCGACTGGGCGACGAGCATCGCGGGCGCCAGTGCATCGGCGAACGACCAGAATCGGAGCCCCGTCTGACGGCAGCCGATGTACGCGCCGACCGCGCCGCCGATGAGCGAGCCGTAGAGCGCGTTGCCTCCGTCCCAGATCGCGAACACGTTCCAGAGGTTCGCGCCGGGGAAGAAGTAATCGCCGCCGTGGGTGAGCACGTGATAGAACCGGGCGCCCACGATGCCGAGCGGCACCGCCCACAGGATGATGTCGAGCACGATGCCCGACTCGGCGCCACGCTTCGACAGCCGCCGTTGGGTGATGAGCACGGCCGCGACGATGCCGGCGAGGATGCACAGCGCGTAGGTGTGGACGGTGAGCGGGCCGAGCTGGAACTGGGCCCAGACCGGGTCGGGGCTCGGGATGCTCGTCAGAACCATGGGTCGTCTTCACCTTCTCCTCGTCGCGCACACGACGACAGCTCATTGTGGACCCGATGTCGGGGTGTCGCCTGAGAGTGGATCCAGCATGTCGATCCGTCGCCAGGTCCCCCAAAGTGCCCATGGACATTCGCTGGCGATCGGGTATGTTGATGGCATGAACATACATCGTGTGTTCATGCCACCCACATGCAAAGGAGCATTTCGAGTGAAGACACGAGCAATCACGATCGCCGCAGCAATGGCAGCAACCGCAGCACTGCTCGCCGGTTGTTCCAGCGGCGCAGCACCCGGCGACGACGCCGGAGTCGGCACAGCCGAGAAGCCGGTCACCATCAAGTTCTGGCACCCCAGCCAGTTCACCCCGCAGATCGTCGAGGCCTTCGAGAAGTCCCACCCGGGTATCAAGGTCGACTACACCGTCGTCCCCAGCAACCAGCCGGACATCGCGGCCAAGCTCATCGCCGCCGTCCAGGCGGGCGACGCACCCGACGTGGTCAAGGCCGAGTACCAGATGCTGCCGTACCTCGTCTCTCAGGGCGCCGTCTCCGACATCCAGACGTTCAAGATCGACGACGGCGACTACCGCGACTCCGTGCGCGGCCTCGTCAACTTCGGCGGCAAGGACTACGGTGCGCCGGAAGACTTCACCCCCATGATGTTCTTCTACCGGGCCGACCTGTTCGATGAACTCGGCCTCACCGTCCCCACCACCTGGGACGAGTACGAGGCGCTCGCCAAGAAGGTCAAGGAGATCGCACCGGACAAGTTCCTCGGCAACTACAACTTCGACTCCAACGACCTCGCCGGCTGGTCCGCCCAGGCCGGAGCGGACTGGTGGAAATCCGACGGCGAGACCTGGTCCGTCGGCATCGACGACCCTGCGACGGTCAAGGCCGCGGAGTACCGCTCGAAGCTCATCCAGGCTGGGCTCATCTCCACCGCGACCGGCCCGGGTGTCAACAACCTGCTCGCCGACGGCACGATCCTGTCCTGGAACGCCGGAGCCTGGGCGCCAGGCACGATCATGAACGCCAACCCCGCCCTCGACGGCAAGTGGCGAGCGGCGCCGATGCCCGTGTGGAACGCCGGCGACACCGAAACGGCCGTCTCTGGCGGATCCGCGATCATCCTGGTCAAGAACACGAAGGTCCGCACGGCCGCCGAGACGTTCATCAAGTGGTTCACCGACTCCGAGGAGGGCATCCTCACCCGCTGGCAGTACAGCAACAACCTCTCCGGCAGTTCGCGGATGGACGACTCCAAGGAGATCCTGGAGATGAAGCCGAGCCCCATCGACCCGACGCAGGAGTACCTCAAGCTCGTCGCGTCGCAGAAGCCGAAGGTCTTCTCCAACTGGGGTCCGAACGCCCTGCTGATGCAGAGCACCTGGAAGGACCTCGCCCCGCGGGCGATCTCCGGCGAGATCTCCATGCAGGACGCCATCACGAAGCTGCAGAAGACGGTCGTCGACGACATGAAGCGGACCGGCTTCGAGGTCAAGGGCTGACCCGATGGCATCCATCGACACGATCGCGGTCCCCGGGACGGCCGGCCCAGCCGGTCGCCCCGGGGCGGCGGGGCCAGACGGCGCCCCGTCCAACGGCGACGCAGGCACGGCCGGCCGCTCGGCCCTGCCCGGCGGCGACGGCACACGCGGGGGCCGACGGCGAGGGAAGCGCGGGCAACCGGCCCCCTACCTCTTCATCGCCCCCGGCCTCATCCTCTTCACCCTCTTCCTGCTCATCCCTATCGGCTACTCGATCTATCTGAGCTTCTTCACCAATCGCGTGTCCTCCGGCGTCATCGGCGCCGAACGGCAGTCGGTCTTCGTCGGGTTCAACAACTTCGTCGAGATCCTCAGCGGCAACGTGTTCTGGGAGGGGCTCCTCCGGGCCGGCTACTACGGGCTGCTCGTCATCCCGTTGACGCTCGGCCTCGCGCTGGTCTTCGCACTCGCACTCGATGTCGGCGTGTCGAAGCTCAAGACGGTCTCGAAGACGGTCATCTTCATCCCGTACGCCGTGCCAGGCGTCATCGCGACGCTGATGTGGGGGTACATGTATCAGGAGCGGACCACTCCGTTCGGCCCGGTGTTCGCGTTCTTCGGGATGCCGACCCCGGACTTCCTGGGCGACGCGAACGTCTTCTACTCCATCGTCAACATCGCGGTGTGGGGCGGCATCGGCTTCAACATGATCATCCTGCACACGGCGTTGAGTTCGATCCCTCGGGAGATCTACGAAGCGGCACGGCTCGACGGCGCCGGAGAGATCCGGATGGCATTGCAGATCAAACTGCCGATGGTGGTCCCGAGCATGGTCTTCACCCTCCTCTTCGGCGTGATCGGCGCCGTCCAGGTGTACGCGGAACCGCAGACCATGAAGACGATGAGCACGGCCATCACGTCCGGCTGGGTCCCGCTCATGGAAATCCAACGACTGGCGTTCGAACAGGGAGAGACGAACATGGCCGCGGCCGGCGCGATCATCATCGCGTTCATCGCCTTCGGCCTCTCGCTCGTCGTGTTCAAGCTGGCTGGCAAGAAAGTGTTCGGTGAATCATGAGTGTCACGACCGTCACCACGGGCATCGGCGTTCCGGCCGCCCAGTCCACCGAGTCGATCACCACGGCCGGCTCCGGTCGAGGGGGTCGCGGGCGGAGAGGGCGCGACCGCAGGAGCATGGACAGGGTCGGCTCCTCGCCGGCCAGTCGACGCGCACTGGGCGTCATCCCCGGCGTCATCCTCGTCCTCGGCTCCCTGTACTGCTTCATCCCGTTGTTCTGGCTGTTCAGTGCGGCGACCAAGGGGCGCGAGACGCTCTTCACCACGAACACGTTCATCCCGGACGGCATCGGCGGCTTCTTCACCAATGTCGTCCAGCTGACGAACTACCAGGGCGGCGCGTTCTGGCAGTGGATGGGCAACAGTGTGATCTACGCGGGCGGCGGTGCTGCCCTCTCGGTGCTCGTCTCGGCTGCGTTCGGTTACGGCCTCGCGATGTACGAGTTCCGAGGCAAGCAGGCGGCGTTCGGTCTCGTCCTCGTCGGCATGCTCCTGCCCGGCGTCGTCATCGCGATCCCGCAGTACCTGCTCATGGCACAACTGGAACTCACGAACACGTACTTCGCGATCCTCCTGCCCGTGATGGTGAGCCCGTTCGGAATGTGGTTGTGCCGCGTGTTCGCATCGTCGTCCGTGCCGCGGGAGCTGCTCGACGCCGGTCGCGTGGACGGTGCTTCGGAGTTCCGGATCTTCTCCTCGATCGGTCTCCGGCTGATGGCGCCCGGGCTGCTGACCGTGTTCCTGCTGCAGTTCGTCGGCATCTGGAACAACTTCCTGCTCCCCTTCATCATGCTGAGCGACAACACGAAGTACCCGCTGTCGCTCGGGCTCTACAGCATGATGCGCGGCAGCGACACGGAGGAGGCGATCATCCCGACCCTCGTCATCTCGGGTTCCCTCATCGCGACCGTGCCGCTCATCATCATCTTCGTGTGGCTCCAGAAGTACATGCGGATCAACTTCGGCGGCGGACTGAAAGGCTGACCATGACCAACCAACTGCACACCATCATCCGACCAGGCGACGCCGGGGCCGATGCGCCGTTCGCGTTCGCCCAGCCCAAGGGGCTCGCGCTCGGCGCAACGGCGATCACTGCCCACCCGGCGGGCCAGGCCAACGCGGACGAGCTTGTCCGGGCCGCCTGGGACAGCGGGGTCCGGTATTACGACACGGCGCCGATGTACGGCGGCGGGCGTTCGGAGGAGCTCCTCGGCGAGGCGCTCCGGCACTACCCACGCGATGCGTTCACGCTGAGTTCCAAGGTCGGCCGCCTCGTCAGGCGGGACGAGCCGATCCTGCCGCTCGAGTCCGAGTTGTGGCGGTACGACTTCAGCCGCGACGGGATCCGCCGCTCGGTCGACGAGTCGCTCACGCGCCTCGGCACCGATCGGCTCGACCTCGCCTACATCCACGACCCGGACGCGTTCATCCGGGTCGCCCTCACCGAAAGCCACTCGGCGCTCGAGGAGTTGCGCGACGAGGGGGTGATCGGCGGGATCGGGGTCGGTATCACCCATGCGGACACGCTCGCGAAGTTCATCGACCTCGTCGACCTGGATGCGGTGCTGCTCGCCGGGCGCCTGTCGCTCGTCGACGGTGAGGCGGCGGACCGGGTGCTCCCGCTCGCTGCCGAGCGGGGTGTCGCCGTGGTGATCGCATCCGCCCTGCACGCCGGCCTCGTCGACGGGAGGGACTCTGGGACGTTCCACTACATGCCGACGCCGCCCGAGATCGTGGAGCGGGTCGCCAGGATCCGGGTCCTGTGCGACCGCTACGGCGTCCCTATCGGCGCGGCCGCCCTCCAGTTCGTGCTCGCCCTGCCCGAGGTGTCGATGGTCCTCACCGGGACGGCCGATGCCGCGCAGTGGGCGGAGAATCTGGCCTGGAGCCGGATCCCGATCCCGGCGGAGCTGTGGACGGAGCTCGACGACGCCGGGCTGCTGTCGTTGCCGCTGCCGAGGGCGCTCGCCGGCTGAGGCGCACGGCCGCGACGAAAGCGGCCCCGCACATCCGGATCAATCGGCCGCTTCGGCGCCGCGATCTCGTTCGAAATCATCCGCATCACCTGTAGGACGCTGACCGCGCCCTCCAACAGAAAGGCTCCACCACCATGAAAGCAACGATCCTCGCAGGCTCCGGCCGATACCAGGACCGCTGGCACGACTTCACCGCGACCGCCGTGGAGGTCGGGAACGCCCTCGCGTCGCTCGGCGCCGACGTCCGTGTGCGGGCGTTCAAACCCGGCGGTGTGCAGGACGTGGACGATGCGGACCTCCTCGTCGTCAACTCGGGAGTCGGCGAGTACACGGCCGTCTCGGACGGGCCGGAGGAGGACTGGACGGAGGCGTTCGACACCCTCCGCCGGTTCCGTGCGCGCGGCGGCCCCATCCTCGCCCTCCACGCGGCCTCCAACACGCTCGACGGGCTCGACGAGTGGCGCGAGTGGATCGGCGGACGGTGGGTCCGTGGCACGTCGATGCACCCGCCCATCGGCGACTCCCTTGTCGAGGTCACCGATGTCGACCATGAGATCACCCGCGGCTTCGCGGACTTCACCCTCTACGACGAGATGTACTCCTACCTCGAGGCCTACCCGGGCTCCGAGGTCCTGCTGAGTCACGCGTACAACGACCTCGTCCACCCGCTCGTGTGGGCGGTGGAACGGGATGGCGCCCGCTCCGTGTACGACGCGCTCGGGCACGGCGTCCGCGCCTACGAGGCGCCGGAGCGGATCGATCTGCTGCGTCGCGAGGTCGACTGGCTCGTCGCGCGGTGAGTACGCAGACGACCTCGTCGGACGAGGCGAACGAAGCGGGGGCGGCCGGTTCGGCCGCCCCCGCGGCGGTGCAGGGGGGTGGGGAAGCCGAGCCGATGCATCGTGGCCGGCTCGTCCTCGTCTCCGTCACGCACGTGGTCAACGACTTCTACTCCGGGGCGATCCCGGCGCTCATCCCGTTTATGGTGCTGGAGCGGAACTACAGTTATGCGGCCGTGAGCGCCGTGATGCTCGCGGCGAACCTGCTGGGGAGTGTGCTGCAGCCCGCGTTCGGGCTGCTCGTGGACCGATGGCGGATGCCGTGGCTCGCGGTCGTCGGGTTCCTCCTGGCAGGGGTGGGTGTCGGTGTGGCCGGACTCACGAACGACCTGCTCTTCACCTGCTTCGCCGTGGCGGGGACGGGTGTCGGAGTGGCCGCGTACCATCCGGCGGCGACGCGGCTGGCGCGGGCGGCGTCCGGTCCCCGGACGAGCGGACTCGCGGTGTTCTCGGTCGGCGGCAACATCGGGATGGCGCTCGCGCCGCTCGCCGTGTCGCTCATCATCGGCAGTCTGGGCCTCGCGGCGACGCCGCTGCTCGCGGCGCCGGCCATCGTGCTCGCGGTCTTGATGAGCGCTTGGCGGGGAGTCGTGCGCATCCGTGCGTCGCGCCGGCCGGCCGTCGCCGTTCGTCCGGCTGCCGCCGATGCTCCCGTGGGCCGCGACGACTGGCGGTCCTTCGGACTGTTCTCGGCGATGGTCGTGCTCTCCTCCGCCGGGTCGGCCGGCATCCAGGCGTTCCTCGCGCTGTTCCTCATCGATCAGTTCGGGGTCACCACGGAGTTCGGATCCGCGAGTCTGACCCTGTTCACGAGCATGGGGGTGGCCGGCACGCTGGTCGGCGGATTCGCGGCCGACCGCATCGGTCACATCCTCACGCTGCGGCTCGGGTACCTGCTCGGCCCGGTCGCGCTCGGGGTGCTGCTCATCGCCCCCGGAACCGTTGTGGCACTCGTCGCGATCGCGGTCCTCGGGTTCGCGGCGTTCATCCCGTTCTCCGTGCAGGTCGCCCTGGGGATGAAGTACCTGCCCAACCGCATCGGCACATCGAGCGGGTTGACGCTGGGCTTGGGGGCGACGGTCGGTGGGCTGTTCGCGCCTGTCTACGGGGTGATCGCCGATGGCTCGGGGGGTCTGCGGCTCGCGTTGACGATCGGGTTGTGCGTGAAGCTCACGGCGTTCGCGATGACGTTCCTGTTGAAGAAGCCACGCTGAGCGGCTGGGGTTGCTACGTCCGCGTCGCTGCGTCGGTATCGCCTGACGCAAGGAGAACCGCGCGAGAGAAGGACCCGATCCGGAGATCGCACCTTCTCTCGCGCGGTTCTCCTTCTGCGGTGCGCAGTCCGGAACGTGTGCCCTCACGAAAAACGGGTGGTCTGCTTTCGCAGACCACCCGTTGTACTTCTGAATCCGAATGGGCCTAGCTCCAAGGAGCCAGAGGACTGAGACCACCGGTAATGAATCCATTCTCTCATCGACCTGCGAACTTCCCAAGTTTCGAAGTTCGACGTTTGCCGTGGTTCAGGTGCAACACCGAGGCAGGGGAGTGACGATCGAACAAGTGTCGCGGACATCCGAGAGAGCGAATTGCTACATCTTCGGAGATGTCGAGTGTGCAGCTGCCTCCACCGGTCGTGGAGGGGTGGCTGTCGACAGGGCGCTTCGGCATCTATCTCGCCGCGACGGACCACAACACAGATCGCGCGCTTGCGCTCTACGAGTGGAACGCTCGCGCGACGTCAGCTTGCTTGCAGGACATCGGGCACTTCGAAGTGCTGCTCCGGAACAGATACGACGTACAGCTGCAACGCCACCATCCCGGTTGGTCTGACGCTGACAATGCACTCTGGCATCTCGAGGATGGGCGCGAGAGGACCCGCTTCAAGCAGCGGCACGCGAACTCCATGTCGCGGAAGAAGCTCGATCACGCACGAGGGCGGTTGCCTGATCGAACACACGGGCACATCGTCGCCAACCTCACCTTCGGATTCTGGAGCGCACTGTCTGCGGCTGAGCGGGCCAACACGATCTGGACCCCGGTTCTCAGCCAGGTGTTCCCTGGCCGAGCCAGAGGCCCTATCCATGATCGTTTGACGAAGCTCAAAGGCTTCCGGAATAGGCTCGCGCATTGGGAGCCGTTGTTCAGCAGGACGACGGCTCTGCTTCGCCAGCTCGATGACGTGGACACGCTGTTCCAACTCCTGGACCCGGATGTCGCGCGATGGGTCGGGCAACGATCGCAGGTTGTGCAGTTGCTCCGCGGGTCGCCCGAGCCGCTCTTCGGGGCTTGTCCGCGCGACTATCTCGGATCCGCCTCATCCTGAACCGGGGTGGTCGAGGTCGCGCCACGTCAGTCGCGCAAGCGGGCCACGAGGCCCACGGGATCCGCCAGGAGGCCGCGGAAGCCGAGGTCGGCCGCCCCGATGAGGAGCCGATCGCTGCCGAGCGCCGGAACACCGAGCGTCACCTGCTGACTGAGCCGCGGCATCGCGCTCACCGTCGTCGCCGCTTCGAGATCGGCTCGCCCGGCTTCGAGCAGCGTCGACAGGAATCCGTCGAAGAGGATGAGCTCAGGATCGAACGCGAGCACCGCGGCCCGGACGCCGAGACACGTAAGGGCGATCTCGCGACGCAGGTCCTCTGCAGGCACGGGCGGAGGAGTCACGCCGTGACGGGAGGCGTCTCGGGCGTCGGCCTGCGGGAACACGTCGCGGAGACGGACCTCGGCCTGGAAGCATCCGAGTGAGCCACACACGCACAGGCGCCCGCCCGGCTTGACGATCGTGTGCGCGAGTGAGGACGCCATCCCGACGTTCCCGGAGAGCAGCCGACCGTTCACGATCGCCGCCGAACCGATGCCGCCCGGCCCGCCGTACAGGTAGTACACGTTCGGCCGGTCCTTCCCGGCGCCCCAGATGCTCTCGGCCGTCACCCCGAGGTGTGCGTCGAAGCGGACCCAGGCGTCCAGACCGGTCGCAGCCGAGAGGTGTTCGGCGAACGGCTCCCCGTCCCAGGAGATGGATGCGGCGAAGACTTCGTTGTGCTCCGATCCGCTCACGAAGCCGGGGACGGCCGCACCGATCCCGACGAGGAGGGCGTCCGCCGGGAGCGCCGCGCGGGACTCGTCGATGATCGCGGCCACAGCATCGGCCGTCGCCATCGATGTGGTCGCCCGCTCGAGCGGCACCCAACGTTGATGCACGATGGTCGCGCCCAGGGTGGCGAAGCCGACCGTCAAGCCGCGTGCATCGCGACTCACCCCGACGCTCAGGACGTCGTCCCTCGGTTCGACCGTCGGCGACGGACGGCCGGACTTGAAGTTCGCCTCCGGTTCCGACTCGAAGCACAGGCCGACGCGCTCCAGCTCGGCCACGAGACCCTTCACCGACGAGCGGGCGAGCCCGGACGCGTGCGTAATCTCCGTTCGCGACAGACGACGGTTGTGGTGCAGGATGCCCAGGACCGTCGACAGATTGTGCCGGCGCATGTCATCGGAGTTCGCTCCGCCTCCCGACAAGGCCATGTGCACCTCCTCGCGTCCACGGTCGTCCTCGGACAATAGTGCCAGTACCGGCGTCCGTTCGGGCTGCATGGGTGCCTCGGCGTTCTGTGAGCGTTGCGCGGGAGCTGCGTGAGAGAAGGAAGACCGCGTGAGGGAAGGACGTTCTTGCGCGCAGGGACCTTCTGTGGTGCGGATCTCCTTGCGTCAGGCGGAGGTGGGGGCTGCAGCGGACGCTGCCCAGGCGGCGATGGCGGCCCAATCGCCGGCGGGACGATGCTCCGCGAGGTAGGCGGCGACGTCTACGGCCCGCGGCGCGCTCGCCGCACCGCCCAGACGCCGGACGGACAACGACGCGCACAAGCATCCGAACTGCAGCCGTGTGCGGAGGTCCCATCCGAACCGCTCGGACGCCATGAACGACGCCGTGAACACGTCGCCTGCGCCGGTCGGGTCGACGGCCGCGACGATGACGGCCGGCACCTCCACGAGCTCGCCGGTCCCTGCGTTAAACGCCACCGCACCGTCGCGTCCGCGCGTCACCACGACCTGCTCGACGTGTTCGCCGAGCGCCCGCGCCGCGGCGGCCGCGTCCTCGGTGCGCGTGTAGCGCATCGCTTCGAGGTCGTTCGGGATGAAGACGTCCAGACCGTCCAGCCGTGCGAGCGTCGCGGCGGACCACTCGCCGGTCGCATCCCAGCCGACCCCGCCGACGACGGTCGTGCCCGCTGCCCGCAGCCTGGGCACCCAGGAGGGCAGTTCCGCCGCCGCGTTGACGTGGGTCGCACCGACGCGCACGGCATCATCGGTCCAGACGAGCGGCAGCCCCGGCTCCTGGTAGGTGACGAAGCTGCGCTCGTGCTCACCGGTCAATGCGGCGCTCACGGGCGTCTGGTATCCGACCGTCCGGCGCAGCCATCGCAGGTCGAGGTCGGCCTCTGCGGCGAGGATCGATGCCAGGTGCGAGCCGAGCGGGTCGAACCCCAGTTCGGAGAGCAGCGCGGTCCGAGCGCCCAGTCGCGCGGCGGCGACGGCACGGTTCGCGGTGCCGCCCGGGGTGATCGTGAACGCGTCCGCGAAGACCTCTGCGCCGGGCTCCGGCATCGCGACGTTGGAGAAGATGAGGTCGCAGAAGACGTCCCCTGCGAAGAGCAGGTCGACGGGCGTGGGCTGCGCGACGGGTGTGGCCTGCGCGGGCTTCGCGGCGCTCACGGCCTGCGCGGTGTCGGCCATCCCGGCCGTGCGCTCGGTGCTGGACACGTGGCTCCCTGCTCGATGGTGGTGCGAGTCTCGCCGGTGACGACATCGCGTCGCCACCTCGATCATCATATCGAGCATGTCGGATGCGTAAAATGATCGAACTTGCTCGAATGTGCGTAAAACCTGCGATAAGGTCGACGCATGATCGTGAGAGAACGTCGAGACCGCATCGTCACCGCACTGCGGGCCAACGGTGCGGCATCCGTGAGGGAGCTCGCCGACGAGCTCGATGTGAGCGAGGCCACCATCCGCCGCGACCTGCTGCTGCTCGACCGGAACGGCGAGCTGACCCGCACCTGGGGCGGCGCCGTCCTCCAGCCGGGCGCGACCGTCGGTGAAGACGGCCAGGAGGCGGAGCCGGAGGGGCCGTTCGCCCAGTTCGACGACGTCGAGAACAAGCAGAACATTGCCACAGCCGCCGCAGCGCTCGTCGAGGATGGGAGCGTGGTGATCCTCGACATCGGCACGGTGACCCGGCTCATCGCCCGCCGGCTGCGGGGTCGCGACGTCACGGTCATCACGAGCAGCATCGCCGTCTTCGATGAGCTGCGCGACGACGAGACGGTGCGGCTCGTCCTCCTGGGCGGCGTCGTCCGGCGCAACTACCGCAGCCTCGTCGGCTCGCTCGCGGAACAGGCGCTCCACCAGGTGAGCGCGGACATCGTGTTCCTCAGCTGCACGGGAGTCCGTCCGACCGGACACGTGGTGGACAACATGGCGGTCGAAGCGCCGATCAAGCAGTCGATGATCGCAGCGGCCGACTCGCTCGTCCTCCTCGCGAGCGGGGCCAAGTTCCCCGGGAACGGCGCGCTCCGGCTGTGCGAACTCGCCGACGTCGACGTCCTCATCACCACGGCGGACGCCCCGGCGGACACCGTCGAACTGTGTCGGCAGGCCGGCGGAGAGGTCGTGGTCGTATGAAGCTCTGCATCCTCGGCGGCGGTGGATTCCGCACCCCGCACGTCTATCAGGCGCTCCTGGCGGACCGGGCGACGCCGCGGGTCACCGAGGTCGCGCTCTACGACGTCGACGCCTCCCGCCTCGCCACGATGACCGCGATCCTCCGCGAGATGGGCGCCGGGCACCCGGATGCGCCGACGCTCGTCCCGACCACCGATCTGCACAACGCCGTTGCCGGCAGCGATTTCGTCTTCGCCGCCTTGCGCGTCGGCGGGCTGGAAGGCCGCTGCTGCGACGAGCACGTCGCCCTCGACGCCGGTGTGCTCGGCCAGGAGACCACCGGCCCTGGCGGCCTCGCGTACGCCATCCGCACCATTCCGGTGATGCTCCAGATCGCCCAGGTGGTCAAGGATCTCGCGCCGGACGCG
This sequence comes from Plantibacter sp. Mn2098, assembly GCF_049319745.1. Lineage (NCBI taxonomy): Bacteria > Bacillati > Actinomycetota > Actinomycetes > Micrococcales > Microbacteriaceae > Plantibacter > Plantibacter sp. Mn2098. The sequence goes on from NZ_JBMOUH010000004.1 coordinate 148,882, forward strand.
TACGTGCTGAACTTCACCAACCCGGCCGGCATCATCACCGAGGCGATGCAGGGAGCCCTCGGCGACCGCGTGCTCGGCATCTGCGACACGCCGTCGGGTCTCGGGCGTCGCGTCGCGTCATCGCTCGGCCTCGATCCGGCCAGGGTGCAGCTCGACTACATCGGCCTCAACCACCTCGGCTGGATGCGACGGGTGCTGTACAACGGACGCGACGTCCTCCCGGAACTGCTCGCGGACGATGCGAGACTCGGCGCACTGGAGGAGGGCCAGCTGTTCGGGCTCGACTGGATCCGCACGCTGGGCGCCATCCCCAACGAGTACCTCTACTACTACGACTTCACACGTGACGCGGTGCGCAGCATCGTCTCCTCCGGGGCAACGAGGGGCGACTACCTGCAGACGTCGCAGACCGAGTTCTACGAGCGGGCCCAGGCTGTGGACCCCGGCGCAGACATCGCATCGCTCTGGCGGTCAACGGTCGACAGCCGCAGTGCGAGCTACATGGCCGAGGCGCGCGGCGACGAGCCGGGAACAGAGTCCGACGAGTGGTACGAATCGGCGGCGGAGGACGAGTCGGCGCAGGGCGGATACGCGGGGGAGGCAGTCGCGGTGATGGCCGCCATCAGCCGCAACGAGCGCACGACGATGATCCTCAACGTCCGAAACAACGGCACGATCGCGGGGCTCCCGGACGATGCCGTGGTGGAAGTGCCGACGACCGTCGACGCCAACGGCGTGCACCCGCTGTCGACCGCGCAGCCGGACCTGCGCCAGCTGGGGCTGATGTTGCAGGTGAAGGCCGTCGAGCGGCACGCGATCGCCGCCGCCACGACGGGTTCACGCGATGAGGCGCTCCAGGCGTTCGCGCTGCATCCGCTCGTCGACTCGGTGAACGTTGCCCGTGAGCTGCTGAGCGGGTACATCGCGCGCATCCCCGAGGTGGCGGCGGTGCTCACGCGGTAGGCGGGTAGCGCGGATCCGTGATCTGCGCGGCAGCAGGAGATCCGCACGAGAGAAGGACGATATCTCGCGCAGGGTCCTTCTGCCGTGCGGTTCTCCTGCTGCCGGGCATGGCCCGCACACGCGCCACTACTTGTAGAATCGGGGAGTCGGCCAGGCGGAGCAGACACGGCGAACAGAACACGATCGACGCGGAAGGGCGGACACACGATGGCGGAACGACGTCCCCGGGGCGAGCTCGAGTCGCTCGTGCTCAAGGCCCTCTGGTCGAGCAGCACACCGCTTTCCGCACGTGACCTCCAGGGCACCTTCGACGACCCGGAGGCCACGCCGGCGTTGACCACTCTCCTGACCGTCCTCGACCGTCTGGTGAAGAAGGGCAACGTCATCAAGGAGCCGGCCGCCGGTGCCGGCTTCGTGTTCTCCGCCGCTGAGTCGGAGTCCTCCTACGCCGCCGATTCGATGGTCACCGCGCTCCTGTCCAGTTCGGATCGCAGTGCTGCGCTCCTCCGGTTCGCCGGGCAGCTCGGCGATCAGGACGTCGAAGCGCTGCGCAAGGCGCTCGGCCCCGACGCGTCCGCGGCAGACGCCGAGTAGCCGCCGATGCCCCCGCTCGTGGTGATCGCGTCGCTGCTCGGCGCGGCGGCACTGCTCATCGTGGGGGCGCCGTTCCTCCTCGCCCGCGGCGCCTGGCGGGTCACGTATCCCCGCCTGGCGCTCGCGCTCTGGCACGCCGCGTTCGCGATCGGCGTCCTGTGCGCGGTCGCGAGCCTGCTGTGGACCACGGCGTTCGCGTGTCTTCTGGGCAGTGCTGGCTGCACCGGCTGGTTGGAGCCGACGGTCGTAGTGATCGCGGCGTGGGTCGGTCTGGCGGGGTTCGGCGCGATCGTCGCGCTCGTGGTGTCCCGCACGGAGCCGCTGGCCGAGGCCGATCGTGCCCTGCGCCTGCAGCTCACCCACCTGACGGCGACCAACCGATGCCACGACGTGCGCGGGGTGCGCGTGGTCGTCCTCGAATCCGACGTCCCGGTCGCGTTCAGCGTCCGCGGCGACGATGCGCGGGTGGTGGTCACGACCCGCCTCGAACGCGAGCTGACGCCGGCCCAGCTGCGTGCCGTCATCGAGCACGAGCGGGCGCACCTCGTGCAGCACCACGGTTTCATCAGCCAGCTGGCGCAGGTGAACCGGGCCTGTCTGCCGGCCGTGCCGGCCGCGCGCGAGTTCGAGCGGACCACGAAGTTCCTCGTCGAGCTCATCGCGGACGATGCCGCGGCGCGCGTCGTGGGGGCGGCCGCGGTCGCCAACGCGCTGCTGCGGGTCGGCACCATGCAGGGTGACGAGTCGGTGCTGTTGCGGGCCCGCCGCATCGCGCAACGCCCGCCGCGCGGCAGCGTCTCGACGCGGCGGGTCCCGGTGGAGCAGGCGCCAGTCTTCTCCTGACGCGGTGGCCGGTCGCGGCCCTTCGACAGGCTCAGGGACCGGGGGTTCGGGCCCTTCGACAAGCTCAGGGACCGGCGCGTGGGAGAAGGAGAACCGCGCGAGAGAAGGACGGATTGTGGCGCAGAGGCCTTCTGTGGCGCGGTTCTCCTTCTGCGGTGCGGGGGCGCGCGGAGGGCGGCGGCGGTCAGGGCGCTAGGTCGGGGCGGTCCGGCTCGTAGCCGCGCAGGCGCAGGCTGTTCGACACGACGAGGACGGACGACAGTGCCATCGCCGCCGCCGCGATGAGCGGGTTCAGGAAGCCGAGCGCCGCGAGGGGGATGGCCGCGATGTTGTACCCGAACGCCCACACGAGGTTCCCGCGGATCGTGCGGAGGGTCTTGCGGGAGAGCTGGACGGCGTCCGCGACGACCCGCAGGTCCTCGCGGACGAGGATGATGTCGGCGGCCTTCATCGCGATGTCGGTGCCCCGCATCATCGCGAGCCCAAGGTTGGCGGTCGCGAGGGCGGCGGAGTCGTTGATGCCGTCGCCCACCATCGCGACGCGTCGTCCGTCCGCCTGGAGGGCACGGATCGTGTCCGCCTTGTCCGCCGGGAGGACGCCGGCGATGACCTGGTCGACGCCGATCGTCGCACCGACGACCCCGGCGACGACCTCGTTGTCCCCCGTGAGCAGGATGGTGCGCAACCCGAGTCCGCGGAGGCGTGCGACGGCGGCTTCCGCCGAGGGCTTGATCGTGTCCGTCAGCCCGAAGACCGCGAGGACGACGCCGTCGGCGACGAGGGTCACGGCGGTCGCACCCCCTGCTTCGACGTCGCCGACGATCGACGCCAGGCCGTCGTCGACGACCACACCGGCCTCATGGAGCAGACGCAGGTTGCCGATCACGCACTCCGCCCCCTCCACGACCCCACGCCCGCCGAGCCCGGCCAACGCCTCGTAGTCGACCACCGCAGGGAGGTCGCGATGCTCGGTGAGCGCCTCCTCGACGACGGCCGCCGCGATCGCGTGCTCCGACCCGGTCTCCAACGCCCCCGCGATCCGCAGCGCCTCCGCACGTGTCGCCGCCCCGAGCGGGATCGTCGTCGCCACCCGCATCCGCCCGGTCGTCACGGTCCCGGTCTTGTCCAGCACAACCGTGTCGATGACGCCGGAGGCCTCCAGGGCGTCCTGCCCCTTGATCAGGATGCCGAGCTGCCCGCCGCGCCCGACCCCGACCATCAGCGCCGTCGGCGTCGCCAAGCCGAGTGCGCACGGGCACGCGATGATGAGGACCGCGATCCCGTTGCCGACGGCGACGCTCGCGTCGCTGCCGAGGAGCAGCCACACGGTCGTGACGACGATCGCCAGCACGATGACGGCCGGCACGAACACGGACACCACCCGGTCCGCGAACGTCTGCACTCCCGCCTTCCGACGTTGTGCGTCCTCGGTGAGTGCGGCCATCTGTGCGAGCCTCGTGCGGGTTCCGACGCTCTCCGCAGTGAATTCGAGGCGTCCGGTGACGTTGACGGTGCCGCCGACGACCCGATCGCCGGGGCCTGCCTCCTGGGGCACGGGTTCACCGGTCATCGCGCTCGTGTCGAGGGTGGAGTGGCCCGCGGTCACGATGCCGTCGGCCGGGATCCGCTCGCCGGGCAGCACCACGACGGTGTCCCCGACGCGCAGCCGGCCGGCCGGAATGACCGTCTCGACGCCGTCGGCCGTGCGGATGCGCGCCTCCCGTGCCGCGAGGTTCCCGATCGCGTTGAGGACGTCGCCCGCCCGCCGTCTCGACCGGGTCTCGAAGTAGCGCCCGCCGAGCTGGAAGGTGATCATCCCCGCGGCGACGTCCAGGTAGATCGAGTCGGCACCGGCGGGCGTCACCCCGAATCCGAGCCAGTACCCCGGCGTGGTGCTCGGCGCGAAGACGAGCGTGTACACGGCCCACCCGAAGGACACGAGGCTGCCGAGCGACACGAGCGTGTCCATGCTCACCGAGCCGTGGCGGAGGTTCCGCACGGTCGCCCGGTGGAACGGCCAAGCCGCCCAGAAGACGATCGGGAGGGCGAGCAGGACGCACACGAGCTGCCAACCGGGGAACCGGAACCCGGGTGCGAGGGCGAGGAGGATCGTGAGGTCGCAGAGTGGGATCGTCAACAGCGCCGAGACGGCGAGTCGGCGTCGCAGCGACGAGATCTTGACCTCGGTCGCGCGTGCTGACCAGGCGTCGTCATCCGTGGCGCGGACGCTGGCCGTGTATCCGGCGCGTGTGACCGCATCGATCGCCGCCTGCGGATTCCCGGGGTCGATGCCGATGACGGTGGCCCGTTCGGTCGCGAAATTGACCGATGCCGTGACGCCGTCCAGCTTGTTGAGCTTCCGTTCCACCGTGTTGGCGCAGGCGGAGCACGTCATGCCGCCGACGTTCAGTTCGAGGACGTCCGTGGGGATCTGCAGCGTGCTCGTCATGCCGGTTCGCTTTCGGTCCTGGTGTCCGTCTGGAGGTTCGTCTCCCGTTTGGAGAGCTGTTCGAGCATCGCGTTGTAAGCGTCGAAACTGTCGTCGATGCCACTGTCCAGATGTCGGTCGACGCGTTTGGCCTGCTTCGCGTCCTGCCTGGCCCACTGCGTCACGAGTGCGATGACGACGACGATGAGCGGCAGCTCCCCTGCGGCCCAGGCGATGCCGCCGCCGACGTACTGCGTCTGCGCGAGGTCCGTCATCCAGGGGGCGCCGATGTAGCGGTAGAACAGCTCGGCGATGATCGTCTTGTCGGACATGATGATGACGCCGAAGAACGCGTGGAACGGCATCGCCGCCAGAACGAGCCCGAGTTTGCCGATGTGCGGGAGCGGGCGGGGCGGTTTGTCGACGCCGATGACGAGGCCGTAGAAGAGGTACCCGATGCCGATGAAGTGCAGGTTCATCACCTGGTGCGCCCAGTGGTATCGCAACGCCTCGCCGAAGATCGGTGTGAGGTAGAGGAGGTAGTAGCTGCCGACGAATGCGACGAACACCCACAACGGGTTGGAGACGGCGTGGGTGAACTTCCAGTTGAGCAGAGCCGTGATCCACTCGTGCGGGCCCGTCGGCTGGTCGCGTCTGCGGGGTGTTGTGGCGCGGAGGGCGAGGGTCGCGGCGCCGCCGAGGACGAGCAGGAGCGGTCCGAGCATGTTGAGCGACATGTGGAGCAGCATGTGGAGGCTGAACGAGACGCTCGAATAGCGGCCGAGGCCGGAGGAGGTGGTGAGGACGATGACGACCCAGCCGAGCACCCACGCGACGGTGCGGCCGAGCGGCCACGGGTCGCCGCGCCGCCGCAAGCGGACGACGCCCCACAGGTAGAGCAGGACGCCCACCACGGCGAGGGCGATGAAGAGGATGCTCGGACGCCAGTCGAAGAACAACCGGTCGAGCGTCGGCGCCGGGGTGATGTCGTAGCCGAGGAAGAGCTGCGACACCGAGGTCGGCACGAAGTAGACGGGCGGTGCGATGCGGGTCATCGCGACCGTGATGCCGAGGGAGGTGGACAGGAGGATCGCGGCCGTGATGATCGGTGCGCGGCCGGCTGCGGCCATCGGCTGCTTCGTGCGGCGGATCCGCAGCGCGAGGGCGCCGAGGACGGCCAGGAGGAGGAATTTCACGCCGAAGAGCGCAGCCGTCGGCGTTGCGAGTCCGGCCGGCGTCGCCAGCTCGAAGGCGGCGATGATCACCTGCGTGACGGCGACGACCGCGGCGCACACGATGCTCAACCGCACGTACCTGGTCCGCGTGAGGAGGGACGGGGTGGTGCCGCTGCGGGCCCAGCGGACGCCGATCACCAGCGTCGTCCCGATCCACACCGCCGCCGCCGGGGTGCCGAAGATCGCGGCGTCGCTGCCCCAGTCGTGGTTGGGGCCGACGAGGACCTGCGTCACGACCACCGGCGCGAGGATCGCGAGGAGCGAGAGGGCCGCGAGCAGCACCGTGGTCTGCCAGGTGCGCACGAGCGTCGCCGAGCAGAAGATCGCGAACGCGATGACCGTCGCGAAGATCCACGCGCCGGGCAGATAGGAGCCCTGCACGAGGTAGAGGAGCGCGCCGGGGGTCGCGAGCCGGGTGATCGGCTGGCCGCCGGCATCGGCCGCGTCCACCGCGATGAGCAGGAGCGCGGCTCCTGCCCAGACGAGTGAGCTCCACCGGACGATCGACAGGTCCGTCCACGAGGCTGTGAACCGCTGCTCGCCCTGCTTCGGGCGGATGAATGCCGTGTACACGAGGGCGCCGATGCAGACCGTGCTCGCGAGTTCTGCCGTGGTGCGGAGGACGGCGCTGAGGAGCGAGGTCGGCAAGCCGGGGAAGCTGCGGTCGAGGACCGTGTAGCCGGACGGGCCGAGGATGACGACGGTCGTGATGACGACGGCGAGCGGGATGGCCGCGATGGCGAGGGGGAGGAGGGTCGGCTTGTGGGCTGCCCGGGCTGTTGCTGTTGCCGGCGCTGCTGTCGGCGCTGGGCCCGTCGCCGGGACTGCGTTCCCGGCCGCCGCATCGGTCGTCGCGGGGGATGACGAGTCGAACTGCACGCCGACGTCCTTTCCGATCGAGGCCCCCGCTCCGGTCGACTCTACAACATGTAGAGAGAAGTTCCTCACGGCACTTGCGCAGCGTTCTACATCTTGTAGAGTGATCGTTCGTCAGGCCGAGCCCACCGCCGACGAGCACCAGCGTCGGCCATCCAACCCGAGGAGTCCCATGCGTCGTCGCATCGTTTCCGCAGCGGCGGTCACCGCCGTCGCAGCCCTGTCCGCCCTCGCGCTCGCCGGATGCGTCGGCGGATCGGGCGCCGCTGCCAGCGGCTCACCGGCCGGAAGCGGTTCGTCCGCCTCCGCCGGCGCCTACCGACCCGTCACCGTCACGAGCTGCGGCATCGACCTCCGCTTCACCGCACCGCCGAAGCGAGCCGTCACCATCCAGCAGGGCGCGACCGAGATCATGCTCTCCCTGGGCCTCGAGCATCAGATGGCCGGCACCTCGAACCTCATCGGCGAGATCCCGAAGAATCTCGCGGCCGCCTACGCCTCCGTGCCGGTGCTCTCCGCCTCCGTCGTCGACTCGCAGGAAGCGCTCCTCAAGGAGAACCCCGACTTCGTCTACTCGACCTACGGCTCCCAGTTCACCGGTGATCAACTCGGCACCCGCGAGGAGCTCGAGTCGCTCGGCGTCCCCGCCTACCTCTCCAACACCGACTGCCAGAACTCCGCCGTGAAACCGAAATCGGCCACCTTCGACCAGCTGTTCCAGCAGTACCGCGACATCGCGGATGTCTTCGGCGTCCCCGACCGTGCAGAAGCCCTCATCCGGACCCAGCAGAAGATCGTGGACGAAGCCAAGCAGACCGGTGCGAAGGTCCACGGCGACCCCACGGTGCTCTGGTTCTACTCCACCTACAACGGCACCCCGTATGTGGCCGGCGGCACCGGCATCCCGACGAACATCGACGAACTCACGGGCACTCGCAACGTGTTCGCGAACGTGCACGAGAACTGGCCGGAGGTCTCCTGGGAGGCGATCGCGAAAGCCGACCCGGACATCATCGTGCTCGCCGACCTGTCCGAGCGGGGCAAACCGGGCGACTCGGCCGCCGACAAGCTCAAGATGCTCGAAAGCGACCCGGCCACCAAGGACCTCACGGCGGTCAAGAACCACCACCTCATCACCGTCTCCGGGGTGCCCCTCGACCCGTCGTCGCGCACGGTCGATTCGCTGACCGACTTCCTCGCCGGGCTGCGGGCGCTCGGGTACGTGTCGTGATCCGGTGGGGGTTGCAGCCCCCGCTCCGCCGCCGGGCCGTTGTGCTCTCGATCGGCTCCCTCGTGCTGGTCGCCTCGATGGTCGCCGGGTCCTACATCGGGACGGCGGACATGTCCTTCGTGGACGTCTCGACGACACTGTTCCACCACCTCGGCCTCGGCGCGCAGACCCTGCCGGACCTGCAGGACGCGATCGTGTGGCAGCTCAGGGCGCCGCGGGTCGTCGAAGCGGCGGTCGTCGGCGCCGCGCTCGCCGTGTGCGGGTGCATGCTGCAGGCCGTCACGCGGAATCCGCTCGCCGACCCGTACCTGCTCGGGACCTCGTCCGGGGCGTCGGCCGGCGCCATCGCGGTGTACCTGCTGGGGATCGGCGGCGGGGTGCTCTCGGTCGCTGGTGGCGCCATCGTGGGCGCAGGGCTGTCGTTCGCGATCGTGCTCGTGCTGCTCGGTCGGCGGGGATTCGACAGCACGCGCGGGGTGCTCGTCGGGGTCGTCGTCGGGCAGTTCTTCAGCGCTGTGGGATCGTTCGTGATCACCGCGTCCGGCGATGCCAACGCCGTGTACGGGATCACCCACTGGCTCCTCGGCGACCTCTCGGCGACGAGGTGGGCGTCCGCGCTGCCCGGCCTGCTCGTGTGCGTCCCGTGCCTCGTCATCGCGTGGATGCTGTCGCCGTCGCTCGATGCGCTGTCGTTCGGGGACGACACCGCCGCATCGCTCGGGGTGCACGTGCGGCGGTTGCAGACGACCGTGCTCGTGCTCTCGGCGGTCATCGTCGGGACCGTCGTCTCGACGGTCGGCGCGATCGGATTCGTCGGACTCATCGTGCCGCACGCGGTCCGGTTCCTGTCCGGCCCCAGGCACCGCTGGCTCATCCCGATGTCCGCCATCGCCGGCGCCGTGTTCCTCATCTGGACCGATGCCATCGCCCGGGTCGCGTTCTCGCCGCAGGAGATCCCGGTGGGCGTGTTCACCGCGATCGTGGGGGTGCCGTTGTTCGTCATCATCATGAAGCGGAGGGGGCAGCTGTGAGGATCGATGCGGCCGGTGTGTGCTGGGGGCCGGCGGGCGAGGACGTCCTGCACGACGTGAGCGTCGCCATCGGGCACGGGCGGACGGTCGGGGTGGTCGGACCGAACGGGTCGGGGAAATCATCGCTGCTGCGAGTGCTGGCGGGGCTGCGGCGGCCGGGGCGGGGTGTCGTCCGGTACGACGGTGACGATGTGCGGCGGATGTCGGCCAGGCGGCGTGCGCTGCGGGTCGCGTTCCTGGATCAGGCGGCCGGGGCGGCGACGGAGTTGAGCATCGAGGACGTCGTCGGGTTGGGGCGGCTGCCGCATCGAGGGGTGGGTGGGCTTGGCGCTGCGCTGGGTGGGTTTGGCGGTCTGCGCCGTCGTTCTGGTGCGGGTGGTCTGGTCGGTGCGGGTGGCCTGGCTGGTGCGGATGGTCGTGAGCGCGGTCGAGGAGGCGCAGCGGCCGACCGTGAGGCCATCGAGGAGGCGTTGGACTGGACGGGGCTCACCGGGTTGCGGCGGATGCCGTGGTCGGCGGTGTCCGGTGGCGAGCAGCAGCGGGCGCATCTCGCGCGGGCGTTGGCGCAGCGTGCGGAGTGTCTGATCCTCGATGAGCCGACGAACCATCTCGACATCGAGCATCAGCTGGAGATCCTGCAGTTGGTGCGGGGGCGGTCGGGGGTCACGAACGTGATCGCGTTGCACGATCTCGACCTCGCCGCGCGGTATTGCGACGATCTCATCGTGCTGCAGGACGGCCGGGTCCAGGTCGTGGGGCCGCCGGCCGAGGTGCTCACGGAGTCGCTCGTCCGTCGGGTGTTCCATGTGCAGTTGGAGCGGACGACGTCCTCGTCCGGCGCTCCCGGTCTGTCGCTGACGCTCCCTGTGCCGCCCGACAGAAGGTAAACCGCCCCGCAGAAGGTTCGTCCCGCCCAATTCCACCTTCCCTGGCGCGGTTCACCTTCTCCCAGGCATCACTCTCCCGTCCGCCTTCTCCCGCCAGCTCGCGAACTGTCACTCGTGGCTGTTCTCGCGCGCTGAAAGCCACCACAACCGCCAGCTCGCGAGCTGTCACTAGTGGCTGGAATGACGGTCGTCGAAGCCGCCACAACTGCCAGTTCGCGGGCTGGCTAGAGGCTGGGCAGGTGGCCGCGGGCCGTCGCCATCGTGCGTGCGATGAGCAGGGTCGGATCGACGATGCCGCCGGCGCGGATGAGCGCGTCGAGTTCCGCGAGCGGCATGCGGACGACGCGGACCTGTTCGGCCGGGTCGCTCAGATCAGCGGTGCCCTCGTCGACGGCGGTCGCGATGAAGAGGTGCACGAGCCAGGACGAACGACCCGGATTCGGTGAGAACGTGAGCAGCGGTTCGATCGATCCGGCGACGAGGCCCGTCTCCTCCTCGCACTCGCGGATCGCGGCATCGATCGGTGACTCGCCGAGGTTGCCGCCGCCGGCCGGCAGATCGTAGATCCACTGGTCGATCGGATAGCGATACTGGCGCGTGAGCACGATCTCGTCGCCCGGGAGGACGATGAGCACCGCGACCGCGAAGGGCGCGCTCGTGTCGACTTCGAAGCGCGTCCGGCTGCCGTCCGGCAGTTCCACGTTGCGTTCGACGACGGTCATCCGCCCCTGGTAGACGACTCGTTCGCCTGTTGTCAGCCAGCCCGGTTCATCGGTTCCGGGCTTCGTCGCCAACCTGTTCTCCCTCATCGTCATCCGCCAACCCTAGCCCGCGAGCTGTCAGTCGTGGCTGCTCTGACGGCCCGTATCCAGCCACTGCTGTCAGCTCGCGAGCTGGACGGATGGGTGTTCCAGGCGCGGAGCGCGAAGCGACCAGATGATCAGCCACACGGCGCCGCATGGTGCGACGAACGGCAGGAGCATCACCGTCACCGCCCCGAATGCCGCGGAGGCGGCGATGCCACAACCGATCGAGATGGCTGCTCGGCCGACCGCCCCGATCGCCCCGACCTGGAGCACACGACCGATCAGCACGGCACAGGCCACCCCGACCCAGACGCTGCCGGCGACGACGAGCGGCCATTGCGCGTCGTGCCCGGCGCCGAGCGCTTGCGCAGCCGCGCCGAACCCGAGACACACGATGATCGAGCCTGCGATGAACCACACCCACCGTCCGTGCAGACTCGCCATCGCGATGCCCGCGCCGAGGACGAACGGGACGGCCGCGATGGCACCGACCGCCAGTCCGGCATTCATCGCCTGCGTCCCGTCGACCGCAGCGAGCATCCCGAGCGACTCCAGTCGCCAGTGACTCCCGCTGAGCGCGAACGCGACGCAGCCGAGACCGATGACGGCGCTGACGCCGGCGAGTCCGATGATGGTTCGACGCTGCAGGATCCGCATCGGCGTCCGCACCCGAGTCGTGGAGGCGTACACCGATGTCGCTGCTCCAGAGCCGGAGCTCGTGGCCGCGGTACCGCTCCGTCCTCGAGTCAGGCGTGGCACGGCCACCAGGATGATGATGGACACGATGATCGCGCTCACGAGGCCGGTTGCGGGAGCGGCGACGCTGAGTCCCGCGGGGATGACGCAGGTGGCCGCGAGCACGATGGCCCCCGCCTGTCGCGTCCGTCGGTTTCGAATGGACGACAGCAGGCCAGCGAAAATCGGAGCTGAGACACCGGTCGCCACCAGCCACGACGTGAGCGCGAGTGGAATGAACAGCTCGCCGAACGGCGATCGTGGGAGTCCGGCATCCGCCTCGGTGAAACCCGTCGTCCATGCCAGCATCGCCAGCATCCCGAGCACCCAGGCGACCGGTGCGAACAGCGCGACGCCGACCGCGGCCGGCGCGCTGAGGGTGCCGGTGTGACGCAGCACGGCGGCAACGGCTGGCGACAGGAGCGCTGGTGCGACCGCGATGGTCACGATCGAGACGATCAGGCTCGCCGAATCTCCCCAGGGTGTCCTGGTGAGCGCTACGAACCACAGCGCTGAGGCGAGAGTCGATGCGACGAGAGCGGTCAGAGCAAGCCGCGATGCGACGGTGAGGGAGAGCCGTTCTCCGGCGCCGTGCAGGCGGATCGACCAGGCATCTCGCATCGAGATTCGAGACGCACCGGGGATTCCGGCCGAGGCTGCTTCATCGGCTACGTCCTCAAGCATGCCCAGTACGACCTCTTCGTGCTCTGTGCGCCAGGCCCGTGGATACCACCGGAGGAGTCGTCGGTGGCGTCGGATGCGCTCGTTCACCACGCTGCCACGCGGGGGAGCGCGGGCGTGATGCCGCCTCCAGCCGGTTCGCGGCCGCTCGTGGTGCGGGCTGCCAATCGGGTGCGAGCCGCCGTGACTCGTGCTTGGAGCCGCTCCGTCTCGGCGATGAGTGCGGCGCGGCCGCCGGGGGTGAGTTCGTAGTATCGGCGGGCTCTTCCCTCGACGATCTCCTCGCCGCTCACCTGGATGAGTCCGGACTGCACGAGTCGTTCGAGGCCCGCGTACAGCGTGGTGACGCGCAGTGTGGCCGTGCTGTCGCTGATGTCCTGGACATCGCGCAGGATGGCGTATCCGTGGCGGGGCTCGCGCGCGAGCGCGGTCAGGATCCAGAAAGCTGACTCACTCAACGTCGTCATGCACCGACCATATACCCAGATTGGTAATATCCCCACGCCTGGCCCGCGAACTGTCAGTCGTGGCTGCTCTGACGGGCTGTATCCAGCCACTGCTGTCAGCTCGCGAGCTGACAGCAGTGGTCGTTTTCGGAGGCTGAAACCAGCCACAACTGACAGTTCGCGGGCAGAAGCGGTTGGTTTGAAGGTTGACAGTTAGAGATTTAACAGTTAGAGTTCTGAGCATGGACGAACAGGGAATCACCTTCACGAGCAGCCTCGAACTGGTCCGATGGATCGGGTGGGCGCAGCGGAAGGCCGGCGAGGACTGGATCCGCGAACGCGAACTCAGTCACGAGCAGGGCTTCGTGCTCGGCTACCTCGTGCAGAACCCCGGTTCGATCCAGCGCGACATCGCGCAGATCAGTCGCACGAGCGCCGCGAGCGTGTCGAGCCTCCTGCAGGGGCTCGAACGCCGAGGCCTCGTCGAGCGTCGCACGGAACCGGGCAACGAACGCAGCAAACGCGTTTTCGCCACTCCGGCCGGCGCCGAGCTCATCGCCGGGTTCGACAGCGCGATGGCCGCCGCCGACGAAACGATCCTCGCCCCCTTGGACCAAGACGAGCGCGAGACGCTGCTCGCCATCCTCAAGAAGGTCACCGCGGTCCTCCCGCAGCCGACCCGCTCGTAGTCGCGATCGCCGCCGGCATCTGAAGACCGGCCGGCGACGCCGCCTCAGAACTCACCCTCCGCCGTGCCGGCGTTCGTCGGCGCGCGCTCGAGCCTGCCCGGAAAGGAGCAGTCATGAGCACCATGAACCTCAACGAAACCGACCCGGCCGCCGATCCGCCCGCCGCGGCCGCGACCTCCGCCGCAGTGCCTACCCCGGCCGCGACCTCCGCAGCCGTCGGCACCAACCGCTGGTACCTCTCCACCGCACCGATCCTCCGCGCCCTCGTCCACCTGTGTGTGCCGATGGCGTCGGCGATGATCGTCAGCGCCCTCTACAACGTCATCAACGCCGGCTTCATCGGCTCCCAACACGACAGCGCACTGCTCGCGGCGATCACCTTCGGCACGCCGCTCCTCGGCCTGGTGATGGGCGTCGGCGGCGTGTTCGGCGTCGGTGGCGGAGCGCTCATCTCGCGTCTGCTCGGCGCGGCAGAGCAGGATCCGCAGCAGGCCGGCCAGATCAAGCAGGTCTCATCGTTCTCCGTGTGGGGCGCCGTCATCACGGGCGCCGTGCTGGGTGTCATCGGCCTGATCTTCCTGAATCCGCTCGTCTCGCTCCTCGGCGCCGATGCTGCCGCAGCCCCCGCGACGAGCGCGTACGTCGGCGTGATGCTCGCGTTCGTCCCCGTCCTCGCTGCGGCGTTCTGTCTCGAACAGATCGTCCGATCCGAGGGCGCCGCCCGACAGGTGATGATCGGCCTCATTGCGTCGACCATCGCGAACATCGTGTTCGACGTCGTCTTCATCCTCGTCCTGCACTGGGGCGTCGGCGGTGCGGCGCTCGCGATGGGGCTCTCGAACCTCGGCGTCGTCATCTACTTCATGGTCTGGCTGCAGCGGAACAGCGAGCACATCAGCCTCGCGCCGCGGTGGTTCACGCTGTCGCCCGCCGTCCTCAAGCCCGTCTTCGGCATCGGCGTGGGTGAACTGCTCCAGTCCGCCTTCCTCATCGTCACCTCGCTCGTGCTCAACAACCTCGCCGTCGCGTACGGCGACAGCGCCCTCGCGGCGATGGGCGTCGCCGTGCGCATCGCCCAGGTGCCGGAGTTCCTTGTGATGGGCGTCACGCTCGGCATCCTGCCACTCCTCGCCTACGCCTACGGCAAGGGGGACCGGGCCCGTCTGATGTCGGCGCTGCGGGTCTCCGCATCGACGGTCGGTGCGATCGTCATCGTGTCCTCGGTGGTCGTGTTCATCTTCCGCGAGCAGGTGTTCTCCGCGTTCTCGTCGGATCCCTCGGTGCTCGGCATTGGTGTGACGATCCTCACCGCACAGCTCGTCGCGATGATCGTGAACGGATTCACCGGGCTCATCACGTCGCTCTTCCAAGCGGCCGGGCGATCCGTCCCGGCGATCGTGATGTCGATGTCGCAGGGCGTGTTGTTCATCCCGATCGTGCTCCTCGGGAACCTGTGGTTCGGGCTGGCCGGCATCATCTGGTCGCTCACGGTGAGCGAGGGGATCGTGTTCGTCGTCGGTGTTGGGCTGTGGCTGGCGTCGCGGCGGGCGATCGATCGTGGGCTGGCCGATGGCAGCGCCGAGCGTGCCGAGGCGGTGCTGGAGGATGCGGCCTGAGGGAGGCAATGCGCGCATCGCCTCCCATCCGACACCATGCATTGCATTATCGTGCGATGCAACATATCGTGTAATGCATGACAAGCGATGTTGGGGCACAGCTCCGGAAGGGCGTGGTCGAATACTGCGTCCTCGGGCTGCTCCAGGCTGGCCCGGCCTACGGGTGGAAGATCTCCGAACGTCTCGTCTCGCTCGGCCTGATCGGCAGTATCGGCACGCTCTACCCGTTGCTCGGTCGCTTGCGCGAGCAGCGTCTGATCGTCGCTCACGCCGACGATTCGGACTCCGGACGCCCGCGCAAGTACTACTCGATCACCCCGGAGGGGCACGCGCAGCTCGGCCAGTTCCGAGCGCAGTGGCAGCCGTTCTCGGTCGCCGTGGACACGATCATCGAGACCGTGGATCCGAGCGACGCTTCCGATGCGACCCCGACGAAACTCCGAACGACAGGACTGACCGATGAGCAGCAGTAACGCGCAGAGTGCCGCAGCCAAGCGCTACCTGACCGAGTTGAACGATGCGCTGGCCGATGCTTCGCCGGCCGTGCGTTCCGAGATCGTCGCGGATATCACGGACGAGCTCGACGGGTTGGATGATGCCGCCGCGGCCGCCCGGGTCGCGGAACTCGGCGATCCACGGGCGATCGCGGCGGATGCGGCTGCTGCTACGGCAGCCGTGGCGCCTGAATCGGTCTCACCCGATTCCGCGATCCCGGTGCAGCCGGTGCCATCAAAGGCGTATCTGACCATCACCGGACTCCTCCTGACTGCTGGTTGGTATGTCGTGCCGGTGCTCGGCTGGGTCGCCGGCATCGTGATGGTCGCCATCGGCACGAGCTGGACGTCGCCCGTGCGGCGGAACGCGATCATCGCATCAATCGGGTCGATCGTCCTCGCCGGCATCGTGCTCATCGTGTTCCGCGGGACGGGCGCCTGGTACATCGGGCTCGGCGGGTTCGTGCTGTTGCCACTCATCGGCAATGCGTTCGTGGCCGACTACCTCCGCCGTCACTGGGCGGGCCGCTGACGCCTGGCCGTGCGGAGTTGGTGTCGTCGCTGCGGCAGGGGCCGGACCTAGACTGTGCCGCATGGGGGATCAGAAACGTCGCGATGCTGGCGGGCGGGCCGTGAAGGTCGCGATCACGGGTGGGACGGGGTTCGTCGGGCGGCACCTCGCCGAGCGGCTCGGGCGGGACCGGTCGGTGCTCATCTCGCGGCGGACGGGCGTCGACGTCGATGACGTCGACGCGCTCACGGCGGCCTTCGCCGGCTGCGATGTCGTTGCGCACTGCGCCGGCATCAACCGGGAGATCGGCGCCCAGACCTACCAGCACGTGCACGTCGACGGCACTGCAGCCGTCATCGAAGCCGCCAGACGCGCCGGCGTCCGCAAGATCGTGATGCTCAGCTTCCTGCGCGCTCGGCCGGACTGCGGGTCGCCGTACCACGAGTCGAAATGGGCGGCCGAGGAACTCATCCGCGCCTCGGGGCTCGACTACACGATCCTCAAGGCCGGCATGATCTACGGCCGGGGCGACCACCTCGTCGACCACCTGAGCCGCACGGTCCGCACCCTGCCGCTCTTCGCTTCCGTGGGTTTCCGGGAGAAGCCCATCCGCCCCATCCCGATCTCGGATCTCACCGACATCGTCGAGGCCGCGGTCGACGGCCGGATGCCGCGCGAAACCGTCGCCGTCGTCGGTGCGGAGGAGATGCTCTTGAGCGATGCCGTCCATCGTGTGGCGCGCATCGTCGGTCGTCGGGTGCTCATCGTGCCGGCTCCCGTGTGGGCGATGTATGCGCTCGGCCAGGTGACGGAGTGGACGATGCGGGTGCCGCTCATCGCGAAGGCGCAGGTGCGGATGCTCGCCGAGGGCGTTTCGGAGGCGTGGGGGCCGACCACCTCCGTGCCGGCTGACATCGTGCCGACCATCCGCTTCACGGACGAGCAGATCCGCGCGGCCCTGCCCGACGAGGGCCGTTTCGGTCTGCAGGACCTGCGCGCCCGCTGACCCGCCGTCCCGCGACTCAGCCCGCGATGCCCAACAGGCGTAGCGCGCGCTGAGCGTGCGCGGTCGCCTCGGCGCGCGTCGGCGCGGCCGTCAGGCCCAACAGGCGTTGGCGATGGCGCTCCCCGAGCAGCAGGGCGACGAGGGCCTCCGCCCGCTCCGGGTCCTCGATGCGCGCGCTCACGAGATCGATGTACCCCTGCGGGCCGCTCGCGAAGAACGCCGCCGCGAGCTCAGGGAACTGCGGGGACTCCGCGATCATCAGCCGATGCAGCCCGACGGCCTCGTCCGAATGCAGCGAATACACGATGCGCGCGGCGAGTTGGCCGAGCGTCTCGTCGGGTTCCGCCGCCGCGAGCGTCTCGAGTCGGAAGCGCTCGATGGCCGAGGTGAACAGCTCCGCCTTGTCGCCGAACGACGTGTAGATCGTGCGCTTGGTGACGCGGGCGTCCGCGGCGATGTCGTCGATCGAGGTCCGGCCGAAGCCCGCATCGATGAACCGTGTCACCGCCGCGTCGAGGATCCGGGCGCGCTTGGCACCGCGTTCGCTGTCCTTCGGGCGACCGCGTCTGGGGGCGTCGGGTGGTGCATCGCTCACGGGGCCTCCGGGGTTCATTCGCCTGACACCATCCTATAATGAAACTCATTCGTATCATTTAATGCGCGATGATGACCGCGCAGACGAGCGCCGATCGCTCCACGAGAGCGCGGCGAGGAGGCGTGCCATGACCCCCAGGACCCCAGCGGCCCCAAAATCCCCGACCACCCGAACGACGGCGCAGGCGCAGCCCGACCCGGACCTCCTCGACTTCTACCGTCGGATGGTCCTCATCCGCCGCTTCGAGGAGCGCGCGGCCCGCGCATACACGCAGGCGCAGATCGGCGGCTACTGCCACCTCAACCTCGGCGAGGAGGCGACGGTCGTCGGCCTCATGTCCGCCCTCGAGCGCACCGACTACCTCTTCACGAACTACCGCGAGCACGGTTACGCACTGGCCCGCGACATCGCCCCAGGCCGCATCATGGCCGAGCTCTACGGCCGGAGCGACGGCGTCTCGAAGGGCTGGGGCGGCTCGATGCACCTGTTCGATCTCGATGCCGGACTCCTCGGCGGGTACGGGATCGTCGGTGGGCAGATCCCGCTGGCGACGGG
Source organism: Plantibacter sp. Mn2098 (assembly GCF_049319745.1). Classification (NCBI taxonomy): domain Bacteria; kingdom Bacillati; phylum Actinomycetota; class Actinomycetes; order Micrococcales; family Microbacteriaceae; genus Plantibacter; species Plantibacter sp. Mn2098. Next base: position 167,104 of record NZ_JBMOUH010000004.1, read on the forward strand.
CGCCGGCCTCGCGATCGACTACCGCGGTGGCACGGAGGCCGTCGTGTGTCTGATGGGCGACGGCACCACCAACATCGGCGCGTTCCACGAGTCCCTCAACATCGCCTCGCTCTGGAACCTGCCGGTCGTCTACGTCGTCGTCAACAACGGGCTCGGCATGGGCACGACCGTCGAACGCTCCTCCGGTGAGCCGGAGCTCTACAAGCGTGCTGCGTCGTATCGGATGGCGTCCGCCCGCGTCGACGGGAGCGACCCGGTCGCCGTCCGGGAGGCTGCACTCGCCGCCCTCGCGAGCGCCCGCGGCGGGAAGCCGTTCCTCCTGGAGGCGATGAGCGACCGGATGCGCGGCCACTCGGTGGTCGACCCGGCCTCGTATCGCACACGCGAGGAGGCCGAGGCGCTCAAAGCCGCTGATCCGATCGCCGCGTTCGCCGTGCGGCTCGGCGAGCAGGGGCTCCTGAGCGACGCCGCGATCGCCGAGATCGATGCCGATGCGATGCGGGTGGTCGGCGACGCGGTCGCCTTCGCGGAGGCCAGCCCGCCGCCATCGGTCGACACCCTCTTCGACTACACCTACGCGACACCCGTTGCGAATGACTCGCGCCGGTTGCCGGGGGAGCCGCTGTTCACCGCAGGACCCGGCGGTGCGACATCGCCCGCCTCCATCCGGAACGGAGCAGCAGCATGACGATCATGACGTACCGCCAGGCACTCAACGAGACCCTGCGCGCGGAGATGCGACGCGATGTCGACGTCTTCCTGATCGGCGAGGAGATCGGGGTCTTCGAAGGCTCCTACAAGATCACCGCCGGCCTGCTCGCGGAGTTCGGCGAGAAGCGCGTGCGGGATACGCCCATCGCGGAAGAGGGTTTCACCGGTGCGGCGATCGGTGCCGCGATGCTCGGCCTGCGCCCGGTGGTCGAGCTGATGACGATCAACTTCTCGCTCATCGCGCTCGACCAGATCGTCAATCACGCGGCCAAGATCTACGGCATGTTCGGCGGTCAGGCGAAGGTCCCCATGGTCATCCGGACGCCGGGCGGCGGCGGGCAGCAGCTCGGGGCGACGCACTCGCAGAACATCGAGCTGTACTACGCGTTCGTGCCCGGGCTGAAGGTCGTCGCGCCCAGCAGCCCGGCCGATGCGAAGGCCCTCCTGCTTGCCGCGATCCGCGACGACGACCCGGTCCTCTTCCTCGAGAACCTCGCCCTCTACAACACCAAGGGGGAGGTCCCGGACGATGACTCCCCGGCCGAGATCGGGCGGGCGGCGGTCACGAGGGCCGGCGCCGACATCACACTCATCGCGTACTCTCGGACGGCGATGGTGGCCCTGGAGGTCGCGGCATCGCTCGCCGAGACGGACGGGATCGACGTGGAGGTCGTCGACCTCCGCAGCCTGCGCCCGCTCGACCGGGACACGATCATCGACTCCGTCCGCAAGACGCACTGCGCGGTCGTCCTCGAAGACGACTGGCTGACCTACGGGATCGGTGCGGAGGTCGCGGCGACGATCTCGGACGGAGCGTTCGACTGGCTCGACGCCCCCGTGCGGCGCGTGGCGATGGCCGAGGTGCCGATGCCGTACGCGAAGTCGCTCGAAACCGCAGCGCTGCCGTCAGCGGCCGATGCGATCACCGCGATCCGCGAGACGCTCGCGCAGGTCGCGCGCCGCACCGATGCACCCCTCGACTCCGCGGAAGGACGCCCAGAATGATCAACATCCACATGCCACGGCTCTCCGACACGATGGAGGAGGGTGCGATCGCCGTCTGGCACAAGCGGCCGGGCGATCGCGTCGAGGTCGGTGATCTGCTCGTCGAGATCGAGACCGACAAGGCCACGATGGAGCACGAAGCGTACGAGGCCGGTGTGCTCAGCCGGGTGCTCGTCGCGGAGGGCGAGCTCGCGGCGATCGGGACGGTCATCGCGGTGCTGGATGACGGGAGTGGTGCGGAGGTGGGTGCAGCGCAGGTCGCGTCTGCCGCGCCTGCCGCCAGCACGCCGGCCGACGCCGCGCCTGCCGTGGTCGAGCGTCGCTTCTCGTCCCCGCTCGCGCGGAAGACGGCTCGGGAGCAGGGGATCGACCTCGCCCTCGTCCGCGGGTCGGGCCCGGGCGGGCGCATCGTCCGGGCCGACGTGCTCGATGCGGTGGAGATGCGTTCTCAGCCGGCGGTCTCGGGCCGGTCGGTTTCGGTTCGGTCGGTTTCGGAACAGCAGGCTGAGGCTGAGCCGACGCCGGTTTCAACTGGCGAGCACGTCACCGAGGTCGGGAGCACTGCCCACGTCGCGCCCGCACCATCCCACCCCGTCGACGGTCGCGACTCCACGCCAGAGCCGTTCGACTCGAGTCGTCGCATCATCGCGAAACGGCTCACCGAGAGCATGTCGAGCACACCGCACTTCTTCGTCACGGCGGTGGCCGACGTCGAGGAGCTCGTCGCCCTGCGCGCGCGGCTCAACGACGGCCGGCCGGCGGAACGTCGTATCAGTGTCAACGATCTGCTCGTGCGCGCCGTCGCGATCGCGCTGCGTGAGCATCCGGGGGTCAATGCCTCCTACTCGCCGGAGGGCGGCGGGCGGACGATGCTGCACGGTCGTGTGAACATCGGTGTGGCCGTCGCCGCGCCGTCCGGGCTCATCGTGCCGGTCATCCGGGATGCGGATCAGGTGACGGTTTCGCGCATCGGTTCGGAGACGAAGCGTCTGGTCGCGGCTGCTCGCGAGCGACGACTGGGCATGGCGGACCTCGCCGACGGGACGTTCACGATCAGCAATCTCGGCATGTTCGGGATCGAGCAGTTCACGGCGGTCATCAATCCGCCAGAGGGCGCGATCCTGGCGGTCGGCGCGACGGTGCAGGAGCCGGTCGTCATGGATGGAGCGGTCGTGGTGCGGCATCGGATGCGGCTGACGCTCTCCGCTGATCACCGCATCATCGACGGCGCGCTCGCCGCCGGCTTCCTCGCCACGCTTGCGGATGTGCTCTCCCGACCGCTGGACGTCATCGCCTGAGTCGTTCTGCGCCGAGCCTTCGTGCAGCGTCGGTCGCTCACGCGCCCGCCCGCCCCCGCGCCGCAGAAGGAGATCCGCCCCGCACAAGGACGTCGTGCGCAACAACGTCCTTGTACGGGGCGGTTCTCCTTCTGCCGTGCAGCGGTGGGCGCGGCCCGCAGCCTCAGCGTCGCTCGCGCACCACCCGCTGCTCGTCCCACACCGGCTCGTCCGACGCGTACACCCCGCCATCCGACCCGAACACCAGGAAGCGGTCGAACCCGCGCGCGAACCACCGGTCGTGCGTGACGGCGATGACCGTCCCCTCGAACCGCGACAATCCGGCCTCCAGCGCCTCGGCCGAGACGAGGTCGAGGTTGTCGGTCGGCTCGTCGAGCAGGAGCAGCGTCGCCCCGGACAGCTCCAACAGGAGGATCTGCAACCGCGCCTGCTGCCCGCCGGACAGCGTCTCGAAGACCTGTTCCGCCGACCCGGCGAGCCCGTATCGGTCGAGCACACGGCTGGCCGCTTCGCGCGCCATCCCCGACCGGTGGTCGTCGCCGCGATGCAGGATGTCGAGCAGTGTCCGCCCGACGAGTTCCGGATGCTCGTGCGCCTGCGCGAACCAGCCCGGCTGCACCCGCGCACCCAGTTTCGCCACCCCGTTGTGCTCGACCGGCGTCAGGATCTGGGACGCCGATGCGAGGTGCCCGGCGGACGGGTCCGGGTCGGTCCCGCCGCCCGCGAGCAGGCGCAGGAAGTGCGACTTGCCCGACCCGTTCGAACCGAGGACGCCGATGCGCTCGCCGAACCAGATCTCCGCGTCGAACGGCCGCATGAGCCCCGTCAATTCGAGCCCGGTGCACACGATGGCGCGACGCCCGGTCCGTGCGCCGGTCAACCGCATCGTGACGTCCTGCTCCTTCGGGCGCTCCTGCGGCGGCCCGGCCTCCTCGAACTTCGCCATGCGCGTCTGCGCCGCACGGTATCTGGACGCCATCGAGTCGTTGAACTTCGACTGCTCCTTCAGGCGCAGCACGAGTGCCCGGATCTTCACCCGCTCCTCGTCCCAGCGGCGGCGCAGCTCATCGAGCCGGTCCATCCGGTCGTTCCTGGCGTCGTGATAGCTCGCGAAACCGCCGCCGTGCGTCCACGCCGTGCTCCCGACCGCGCCGACTTCGAGCGTGACGATGCGGTCGGCAGCCTCCGCGAGCAGCTCGCGGTCGTGCGAGATCAGCAGGACCGTCTTCTGGCTCTCCCGCAGCGTCGCCTCGAGCCATCGTTTGGTGGGGACGTCGAGGTAGTTGTCCGGTTCGTCGAGGAGGAGGACCTGCTCCGGACCACGGAAGAGCGCTTCGAGGACGAGGCGCTTCTGCTCGCCGCCGGAGAGGGTGGACACGTTGCGCCACTGCGCCCGGTCGAAGGGCATGCCGAGCGCCGCCTGCGTGCAGTTGTCCCACACGACCTCGGAGTCGTAGCCGCCGGCGTCCGCGTAGTCGGCGAGGGCCGTCGCGTACGCCATCTGCGTGGATTCGACGTCGTGCTCCATGATGGCGAGCTCCGCGGCGTCGACCGCGCGTGCAGCATCGGCGATGCGCGGAGGGGCGACGCGGACGAGGAGGTCGCGGACCGTCGACTCATCGCGGACGTGGCCGACGAACTGGTCCATCACGCCGAGGCCGCCATCGATCGCGATGACACCGGAATCGGGCTTCAACTCACCGCGGATGAGTCGCATGAGCGTGGTCTTGCCGGCGCCGTTCGCACCCACGAGCGCCGCGACCGCACCTTCACCCACGCGGAACGAGACCTCGTCGAGCAGGACACGGCCGTCGTTCAGAGTGAAACTGACGTCGCTGACATCGATGTAGCCCATAGCGGTTCCTTGCGTCGAGGGCCCTGGGGCCGCCCGCCGCCTGGCGAGCCGACCAGTCTATCCGGCGCTTCGCCTCGATGGACGCGGCAGGTGTCGGTTCACGGGGAGCGATGCGCGGTGACGTGTTGAGCGGAGGTGCGCGCCGCTGGGTGGTGGGGTGCGGGGCGCCGGGGTGAGCGATGCGCGATGTCGTTCGGCGGCGTGGCGCAGCATTGCGACCCCGCCGCCTGGCAGAAGGAGAACCGCGCGAGAGAAGGATGATCTGACTAAGGGATCCTTCTCTGGCGCGGTTTGCCTCCTGCGGCGCGTGCGCGCGCGTGGGCGCGCTGTCGACTCAGTTGAAGTCGGCGGGGTGCGGGCCGGTGCGGCCGTCGGCGTCGAGGGCGTCGATCGCCGCGCGGTCCTCCACCGTCAGCTGCACGTCGACCGACGCGAGGTTCTCGCGGATGCGCGTGGGCGTCACCGACTTCGGGATGACGATGCGGCCGGCATCGAGGTGCCAACGCAGGATGACCTGCGCCGGGGTCGCGCCGAGACGGGTCGCGATGTCGGTGATCGTCGGGTCGCCGAGGACGGCGCCCTGCGCGAGCGGGCTCCACGCCTCCGTGAGGATGCCGTGCTCCGCGCCGAACGCCTGCACCGCGCGCTGCTGCAGCGCGGGGTGCGCCTCGACCTGGTTGACCGCCGGGACGGTCCCGCCGAGGTCGAGGATGCGCTGCAGGTGTTCCGGTTCGAAGTTCGAGACGCCGATGGCGCGCGTCCGGCCCTCGGCGTACAGGCGCTCGAATGCGCGCCAGGTGTCGAGGTAGAGGTCCTTCGCGGGAGTCGGCCAGTGGATGAGGTACAGGTCGACGGTGTCGAGCCCGAGCTTCTCGAGGCTGTCGTCGAAGGCGCGCAGTGTGCTGTCGTAGCCCTGGTCGGCGTTCCACAGCTTCGTCGTGACGAAGAGGTCGTCGCGGGCGATGCCGGACTCGGCGATCGCGCGGCCGGTGCCGACTTCGTTGCCGTAGATCGCGGCGGTGTCGATGCTGCGGTAGCCGGCTTCCAGAGCCGATGCGACGGCCTCCGTCGTCTCATCGTCCGGCACCTGGAAGACGCCGAACCCGAGCTGCGGGATGGTCACGCCGTTGTTGAGCGTGAGCGCGGGGACGGTCGGGGTGGCCGGGGCAGATGGGGTGGTGGGGCTGGTCATGGGTGACTCCTTGTCTGGTGCGTGGTACGTGGTACGTGGTGGAGGTGGTTCGCGCATAACTCCTTCAATTTGGCGGCGTCTGAGACGCGAGGCCCGGAACGACGGCGATCTTGCCGACGCGCCTCGAGAATTGAAGGAGTTATGCGCGAGAGGTGGAGCGGGTCAGACGGTTTTGACGGGGTCGATATCAGTGCTGACGGGGTCGATATCGGTGCTGACGGCAGCGACGGCGGGGGTCGCGACGACGTCAGCGACGCCGGGGGTCGCGACGCGCGTTCCGCCGCCCTTCCGCTTCGCCAGCGCGGCGGCCACGAGCATCACCACGACGGCGCCGACGGAGAGCAGGGCGCCGGTCCAGATCGGCGAGGTGTAGCCGAGGCCGGCGGTGATCGTCACTCCGCCGAGCCAGGCGCCGAGCGCGTTGCCGACGTTGAAGGCGCCGATGTTCGCACCCGAGGCCAGTGTCGGTGCGGAGGACGCGTATCGCATCACCCGCATCTGCACGGCCGGGACGCCGCCGAAGCCGAAGCCGCCCATGAGGAACAGCCAGGCGATGGTCGCGATCTGCGACTGCGCGGTCAGTGCGAACGCACCGAGCACGATCGCGAGGCCGATCAATTGGATCACGAGGGTGCGATCGATGTTGCGGTCCGCGGCCTTGCCGCCCACGATGTTGCCGACGAACAGCCCGGCGCCGAAGAGCACGAGCAGCCACGGGACAGTGGTCGCCGCGAACCCGCTGACCTCGGTGAGCGTGTACGCGATGTATGTGAACGCGCCGAACATCCCGCCGAAACCGAGGATGGTGATGACGATCGACAGCCAGACCTGCGGGATGCGGAAGGCGCCGAGCTCGGAGCGGAGCGAGCCGGCGGGTGCAGCATCGTGCCTCGGCTTGGGGACGAGTGCCGCGATGCCGACGAAGGCCACGACACCGATCACGGTGATGACGAAGAAGGTCGCGCGCCAGCCGAACTGCTGACCGATGAAGGTGCCGAGCGGGACGCCGAGGACGTTGGCGGCGGTGAGGCCGGTGAACATGATCGCGATGGCGCCCGCCCGCTTGTTCTCAGGAACCATGTCGGCCGCGAGGACCGAGCCGATGCCGAAGAACGCGCCGTGGCAGAGGGCCGCGATGATGCGACCGAGCATCATGAGCTCGTAGTTGGGCGCGAGGGCCGAGACGAGGTTGCCGATGATGAACAGGACCATGAGGGCGAGCAGGACGGGCTTGCGGGGGAGTCTGGTGACTGCTGCGGTGAGCAGCAGCGCGCCGACGACGACGCTGAGCGCGTAGCCGGAGATGAGCCAGCCGGCGGATGCTTCGGTGACGCCGAGGTCCGCGGCGACTTCTGGGAGGAGCCCCATGATGACGAATTCGGTGAGGCCGATGCCGAACCCGCCGAGGGCGAGTGCGATGAGACCGATGGGCATTGCTGAACTCCTGTGGGATGGATGGACCCGGAATCTGGCGGTTTCGGGAGATGGCGCGTACGCTGTTAGTTGCAGACGCGCGATATATATAGTTGCACACGCTAGGTAAACGCGCAAGCAACTAATTGGCGTTCGTTCGTGGTTGGACGCGGATGGGCGGAACGAGGAGGAAGCATGGGCATCGCAGACGACGCCGTCGAGATCCGGGCGCAGGGTTGGCGGACGCTCGCCGCGCTGTATGGCGCGATCGAGACCGACCTGGAGCGGGCGCTGCAGGCCGAGGCCCAGCTGTCCGTCGTCGAGTACACGGTGCTCGATGCGCTCAACCGTCAGGACGGTTGGCACATGCGGATGCAGCAGCTCGCGCGCGCGACCGCCCTCTCCAGCAGTGCGACGACGCGGCTCGTCAATCGGCTCGAGGATCGTGGGTTGCTCACCCGTATCCTGTGCGCCGATGACCGCCGCGGCATTTACACGGAGCTCACCGCGGCGGGCCACGCGTTGCTCGAAGCGGCGCGCCCGGTGCATGATCACGCGCTCGCCGCATCGCTCGCCTCCGCCGAGGCGCTCCCGGAGCTCGCGCCGCTCGTCGATGCGCTGCATCGGCTTGAGCCGGTCGAAGCGGTCGCTGCGGTCGGCTGATCGGCTGATCGGCCGTCGGGTTCGGCGTCGAGCCGCCTCCTTCTCCGCGCTGCTGCCGCTCCCGCGCGTCGTCTGTTCGCAACTCAGGAGCGCCCCGGCGTGTCGACCCGCGCTCGCGGCGTTTCGGCCGCGGCACGCCGGGCCTCGCCTGAGTTGTGAACAGACTCGCCAGTGCTCCTCGACTTTGTATTGACACATTGATACAGTCGTCAGATACAAACGGAGAGGATCGACGTGTTCCGAACAACTGTCGTGTGGGGGCTGGCCGCCCTCCTCGTGGTGGCTTGCATCATCCTCGTGATCATCGTGTCGACGAAGCGGTTCCAGGACTACAACACCTGGGTGTTCGCGCGCCGAGTCGGTCTGCAGATCAACTCCGAAGCGACGTTCAACGCGCTGAGGCGACGCTCCAACGTCACATCGATCGGCGGCTTGGCCGGGGTGTTCGTCGGGATCCTCGTGGCCGCGGCCGCACTTCTCACCAACCCGCAGCCTGGTCTCGTGAGCTACTTCTGGACCGCCGCCGTACCGATCATCCTCGGCTTCACACTCGCCGGAGAGCTCGTGGCCGCACTTCGCGAGACCCTGTTCACGAGGGACACGACGCTTCCCCGCTTCGCCAGGTCCAGGGCCACCGGTCCCGCGGACTACGTCTCCCGGCGCCGTCGGATGGTCGCGGCGGCATTGCTCGCCGTCGCGACCGTCACGAATGCGGCAGCAGTCGCGCTCGGGGTCAGCGGAAGCATCGATGCCGCGGTGTACTTCGGCAGCGCGGCGCTGCCGCTCCTGGCCGTCGGGGCGGTCGCATGCGTGGGCGGCATCGTCGCTGAACGGCTGGTCCTCCGCACTCCGCAACCGGCGGCGGACCCCGCCGAACTCGCGTGGAGCGACGCCTTCGTGGCGGAGACGCTGCGGTCGATCCGGATGACCGTCGCCGTCGTCATCTGGATCTCGGTGGCGAGCGCCGGCGTCGGGCTCCTGGCCGGAGTCGATGCGATGCACGGGACGAGCTGGAGCACGGATCTCGGTCCGCTGCTGTTCACCTGGGGGTACCTTGCGCTGATCATCGTGTTCTCCACCCGCGGTGCGCAGCAGTATTACCTGCGCCGCCTGTGGCCCCAGGTGCTCTCCGGCACTCCTGCGCCGGTCCGCGCGGTGCAGTCATGATGCTCGTGGTCGACGGCCGGTCTGCCGTCCCGCCGTTCGAGCAGCTGCGTGTCCAGCTCATCGCGCTCATCGCCGCGGGGGAACTCCGACCGGATGACCGCCTGCCCACCGTTCGCAAACTCGCGAGCGACCTCGGCATCGCCCCCAACACCGTCGCCCGCACGTACAAGGAGCTCGAACGCGACGGCGTCGTGGAGACCCGCGGTCGTCACGGGACGTTCGTCGCCGGAGCTGCTGATCCGGTGGAGAGGCAAGCGACCCAGGCGGCGGCGGCGTTCCTCGATCGTATGCGTGCCCTCGGGATCTCCGCGGATGGCGCCATCGCGTTGCTCCGTCGTCTCGACTCCGGTTCGTCGGCCGACATCGAGCCCCGGCTCCCGTAGCCGGCCACCTGCGGTCGCGTCCGCAATAAATTCAGGGTGCCGAGACGCGACCGCAGTGACAGGATCGGGAGTGGGCGTCGGTGCGGACGCGCCGTCCGGTACGTCGCACGATCGCCGCCCGGACGAAAGGATCACACGATGCGATACACGTTGTTCCTCAACTACGGCGAACCGGCCGAGGGTCAGATCTCCGATGAGGACATGGCCGCCGCGCAGACGGCCTTCGCCGAGTACGCGGCGGCACTCGACGGAGCCGGTGTGCTGGTCTCGGCCGACGTCCTCCAATCAACGGCCGCCGCAACGACCGTCACGAGCCGGAACGGCGCGAGCGAGGTCATCGACGGCCCAGCCACGATCGCCGACGAACCCGTTTCTGGCGTGTTCATCCTCGACGTGCCGGACCTCGGCGCGGCCATCAGCTGGGCGGAGCGATGCCCGTCGGCCTCCTGGGGCAGCATCGAGGTCCGTCCGTCGGCGCTCGTCTGGGATCGCGAGCAGGGCTGGCACCAGTCCTGAACTGCGACGCTAGGACCGGTTGCCCCGGAACAGGTTCGTGGGGTCCGCGGCGGCCGTGACGGCGGCGAGCCGCGCGAGTGCCGCGGCCGGATACGCCCGCGCGAGCGTGTCGCCCGGCATCAGGAACGTCGCGAACGCCCGGTCCGTCGCGTGTCGGCTGATGGGCGTCGCATCGATCGGACCCGCCTCCTCGCCGCCCTCCCACAGTGCGTAGACGATGAAGTCCTCATCCACACCGCCCGCGACGCCACCTGACCAGTCGCCCGTCTGCAACGCGCCGCCGAGCACCCGCAGCTGTGCGAACGTCGCCCCCTCGCCGCCGGTCGGCCCGACGAGCTCGATCATGCCGTCGATGAGCGCCTCGCTCGCCTCCGGCGCGAACCCGGCCCACCCACGGCTCGCCGCCGGTTCGACCGGCTCGGCGGACACAGCCGACAGAGCGCCGATCGTGAACGGTGCGAGTGTGTTCATCATCGGCTCCCCGATCTCCAAGAACGGCGCGAGCAGGTCGGCGCCCTCCGCGGCCGGGCCGACGAAGACGGCGTCGACGTAGGTCACCACGAGTCCGCGCAACGGCGGCGGCACCTGCTCGATGTCGGGCATCCGCAGCACACCCGCCGACAGCGACAGGTCTCGGCCTGAGTTCCGGGCGACCTCCGCCGTGGTGGTGAGCAACCGCTTCGCGAGCGAACCGTGGAACAGGAGCTTCCCGCCGTACAGCTCAGGGGCGTCGTAGAGGTCGAGTTCGAGGGCCGTGACCACCCCGACATCGCCCGTCCCGCCGCGGAGCGCCCACAGCAGCTCCGGGTGGTTCGAGGCGTCGATGTGATGGAAATCGCCGGACGCGTCGATGATGTCGACCGCACGGATGGAGTGCGCGGCGATGCCGTGACGACGGGTGAACCACGAATGCCCGCCACCCAGCAGGTAGCCGCACACGCTCACGTTCGGGTTGCTGCCGGCCATCGCGATGAGACCCGTGCCGTCGAGATGCGGCAGGACCTCGCCCCACTTGACACCGGCGCCGACGCGTACCGTCTTCGCTTCCGCATCGACCTCGATCTCGGTGAACGCGCTCAACCGCACGAGAATGCTGCCCTCGAGCGACCCGCTCGCACCGTGGCCCGCGACCTGCACGGCCACCTGGAGCCCGGACGCGGCGGCGAACGCGATGATCTCCTGCACGTCGTCGACATCCCGCGGGACGGCGACGGCTGCCGGCCGCTGATCGACAGACAGGTTCCACGGGGTGCGGGCGGCATCCCAGCCGGGGTCTCCGGGGAGGGTGACGACGCCGGGGAGCGATGCGGAGAGGTCGGTGAGGGTGAGGGCGGAGGGGATGGAGGGGGCGGAGTCGGTGGAGTCGGTGGGCTCCGGGGATGCATCGGCGGGTGGGGGAGCGACGTTGCTCATGGGGGGTGTCCTTCCGGGGGTGGGGGCGGGCCCTTCGACAAGCTCAGGGACCGGGTGGTGGGGGTGTGGGCCCTTCGACAGGCTCAGGGACCGGGGGTCGGGGTGGGGTGGAGTGGGCTAGGGCCCTTCGACAGGCTCAGGGACCGCGGTGGCGGACGTCAGCGCACCACTGCGAACGGGCCGCTCAGCTTGGCCCACTGCAGCAGCATGATCGTCTTGGCGTCGATGATGTCGGTGCCGATGCGCCGGATGGCGTCGTCGATGTCGAGCTCAAGCAGATCGATCTCCTCACCCTCCTCCGCGAGGCCCCCGCCCGCACCGGCCTGGTCGCGCGGGTCGTACTCGGCGGCATAGAAGTGGAGTCGTTCGGTGACCGAACCGGGACTCATGTAGACGTCGAAGACGTGCTCCAGCGCATCGACCCGGTAGCCCGTCTCCTCGAACGCCTCACGGGCGACGGCGGTCTCGGGGTCGTCATCGTCCAGCAGTCCGGCTGCGGTCTCGATGAGGTCGCCGCTGGGGTGCCCGTTGACGTAGGCGGGATAGCGGAACTGCTTCGTGAGCAGGACGGTCCGCGACGGCCGGTTGTAGAGCAGGATCGTGGCGCCGTTGCCGCGGTCGTACGTCTCCCGCTGCTGGGTGGTCCAGGTGCCGTCCCGGTTCTGCACGTCGAGTGTCGTGCGCCGCAGGACGTGCCAGGGCGATGCGATGACCTCGACCTCGCGAACCTGCACACGCGGATTGCCGTCGAGGTCGAGTCCGGTGCGGTGGAGCCCGATGCGCCCGCGGGTGTCGGGGACGTCGACTCCGGGGCGGCCGGTCTGAGTGGTTCGTGGATCGGGGGTCATGGCCCGAGTGTATGAGGGATGACCGACACGAGGCCACGGGGTTTTCCCCTGAATCGTGTGTGCACGGATCCGGACCAAACGCAGACGAACCGGGCACGACCCCACAATCAGTTTCCGTTGTTGGCACTGGAAAGCGTCTTTAAGCTAGCCGTACTGCAAGCCCGATCGTTCGAACATCGTCGTTTTCCCCGGGCTTCATGAAAGGTATCCAGATGGCGCGCCCGCGCATTCTCCTCGATCTCACTCCAGAACTCGGTGACGAGCTGTTCGACGATGAACGGTACGAACGATTGTCGGAGCTCGGAACGGTAGACCGCCCCTCGATCCGGTTGCGGCCGGAAGCACGACTCGACTACGACATCGTGGTCACCGGGTGGGGTTCGGCCCCGTTCCACGTCGCGAGGAACGATGACGACCGACTCCGCCTCGTCGCCCACAGCGCCGGCACGATCCGCAAGATCGTCCCGAAGCAGCTCCTCACCGAGGGCGTCCGGGTGACGCAGGCTGCATCCGGGATGGCTGTATCGGTCGCAGAGCTCGCGCTGTATTTCACACAATCGCTCATGCGGAACCTCAACGACGTCGACCGCCGCATGCAGCGCAAGGACTGGAATGGCGCGCTGTCGTACGGGCTCGGGCGGACGATCGCGGGGACTCGCATCGGTGTCATCGGCGCGAGCCGCGTCGGCCGCGCATACATCGAGTACCTGACCGCGATGGGCGGCGACGTTGTCGTCTCGGACCCGTACCTGTCCAGACGGGACGCCGACGAGATGGGCGTGCAGCTGGCATCGCTCGATGAACTCCTCGCGAGCTGCTCCGTCGTGGCACTGCACGCGCCGGTGACCGAGGAGACGCGCGGCATGCTGGACGCCGACCGACTCGCCCTCATCCCGGACGGCGGCATCTTCGTGAACACCGCACGGTCTGCCATCGTGGACACCCAGGCGCTCATCGCCGAACTCCGCAGCGGCCGGTTGAGCGCGGCGCTCGACGTGTTCGACATCGAACCGCTCCCGTCCGACGACCCGCTGTGGTCGATGCCGAACGTCATCCTGACACCGCACATCGGCGCTGTCACAACGCACTCCAGGCAGATGCAGGGTGATGTGGTCGTTGACGAGATCGACCGGTTCGTGCACCACGCCGACCTCGTGTTCGAGGTACGCCCGGAGACGTACGACCGGTTGGCTTGACGCTTCGGTGCGCTTCGACGAGCTCAGCAACCGGGTTTCGACGTGCTCAGCGACCGGGCAGCGGCTGCGGCCGGATCAGCGCGCCGGACCGACTGGCGCGCGCCGCCTCCAGTCGCTGCCGGCCGTGTGAGCCGTCGCGGCAGGCACGATGCCTGAGCCGACGAGCAGCAACGGCAACGACAGCCACACGAGCACGAACCAGACGATCAGGACGACGAGTGCCGCGATGTACCGCGGCACCTTGACGAGCAGCTCGCGCATCGCGAGTCGCAGCAGCGCGGGCCACCGTTCATCGCGCACCCGCGCCACGGTCACGAGCAGAGCCAGATAGTAGGCCGACGTCGCAAGGCCGAGCCCCAGCAGCAGCCCGAACGCGACGGCGCCGATGAGTCCGTCCGCCGCGCGCCAGAACAGCAGCGATCCGACATACCCGACGATGATGATCGGGAACACGATCCCGGCGACCCAGGACGTCCGCCATGCCGCCGCGAACTCGCGTGCGAACCCGGCGAGCGTCGTCTTCTCACCCGCGCGCGACGCCGACCATTGGCGCTGCAGCGCGATCGCCGCCGGTGCCGCTGTGACGACGGGGATCGAGAACACCACGAACAACAGTTGCAGGATCAGCGCGTTCCCGATCGTGTCCAACCCGCGGATGATCTTCATCGTTCAGCCTCCTGTGCTCGTGCCGACAGCGTACGGCCAGCCGAGAATTCCGGGAATCGAACCGGGCGCGAAGCGGACACTCCAGGGGGCGCACCGATCATTGCACCCCTTTCGGACCGCTGCAAACAATGGGATAAGCGCTTTCCCGCATGGTCTGGCGCCGCCCCCGCTTCGGCTCGGGCGTCTGACAAGGAGGTCACACACAGCATGAAGAAGAAACTCGCACTCGGGGCGATGAGCCTCGCAGCCGTCGTCGCACTGGCAGGATGCTCGACCGGTGGCAGCGGCAGCGGCGATGCGGCCGCAAGCGGTGGGGACAGCGGCACGATCCGTGTCCTCGTCGCGAACTTCCCGGCCAACAATGTCGGCCAGGGCGTCTTCGACCAGATCGTCGCCGAGTTCCACAAGAAGTTCCCCAACGTGAAGGTCGAGTCGGACTTCGTCCCGTACGACAGCCTGAATCAGAAGATCTCCACGTCGCTCGCCTCCGGCCAGAGCTACGACGTGATCAGCGCGGGTGTCGGCTGGGTGCAGCCGCTCGCGGACCTCGGCGCGTTGCAGAGCCTGACGAAACTCGGGATCACCGAGGACGACCTGAAGGACTCGGTGTATCCGAGCTTCGTCGACCCGATGCTGTTCGACAAGGAGGTGTACGCCGTTCCCGTCGTCGCGAACCCGCGTCTCGTCGCATACAGCAAGAGCGCGTTCGAGGCGGCCGGGCTCGACCCGACCAAGCCGCCGCAGTCCCTCGACGAGCTCCGCGAGGACGCGAAGAAGCTCACGATCCGCGATGCGGCGGGCAACATCACGCAGACCGGGTTCGACTTCTGGGCCCCGCCGAGCAACTACCGTCAGCAGTTCGTGGCGTTTATGGGGGCGAAGGGCGCCAACGAGTTCACCAAGGGCGAGCCGACGTTCGCCGGCCCGGCCGGTGTCGATGCGCTGACGCTCATCCACGACATGATCTCGGAGGACAAGTCGTCCACCTACGGATACCAGAACTCCGCCAAGACCTCGCTCGTCACCACGGGTGAAGCGGCGATGGGCTTCACCGGACCGTACGTGGACTGCTCGGACGCCGGCATCGGCGCCAAGTGCGACGACCTCGTCTACTTCAACCTGAAGGACAAGGAGGAGGTCCAGTACGTCGGCGGCCGCGTCGTCGGCGTCGGTGAGGGATCGAAGAACACCGAGGCGGCGCTCGGCATGGTGAAGGCGTTCCAGAACGATGCGATCCAGGAGGCCATCTCGAAGATCGACGTCGGCGTGCCCGTCAACAAGAACGCGGGCACGAGCGACTTCGTGGAGTCCAACCCGGCGGCGAAGTTCGCCTGGGAGAACCTCGACAAGGGCGTCTTCGAGTACGGCGGCGCTTCGTTCCTCGACTTCCGGGCCAAGTTCGGTCCGGCGCTCGACCAGGTCATCCTCGGTCAGAAGACCGCCAAGGACACCCTCGACGAGCTGAAGGCCATCGCGCAGGGTTGACCCGACCGGCCGTGGGTGGTGCGCCGACCGGTGCACCACCCACGGCACCACTTCCATCCGAGCAACTCGAAGGAGAGATCAACTCGTGACGACGATCAGCGAACCGCTCGCCAGGACGGCGCCGCGGCGCCAGCGGGCCAGAACCTCGGGGGTCGAGCGCGCGAAAGCCCGTGCCGGCTGGATCCTCCTCGCTCCGGCGCTCCTGCACTCGATCATCTTTATGGCGGTGCCCACGATCATCGTGGTGCTCCTCGGTTTCACCGATGCGCGGATCGCCGGCAAGGGCGACTTCATCGGGCTCGACAACTACGTGAAGCTGTTCCAGGACGCGTCGTTCAAGCAGGCGTTCGTCAACACGCTCCTGTACACGATCGTCGTGGTGCCGATCGGGATGGGCGTCGCCCTCCTCATCGCGGTCGGGCTGAATCAGCAGATCCGGGCTCGTGGTGTGTTCCGCACCCTCTTCTACATCCCCGTCGTCACCTCGGCCGTCGCCGTGTCTGCCGTGTGGTTGTGGATCTACAACCCGTCGAGCGGTCTCGCCAACGAGGTCCTCGCGTTCTTCGGCATCGCCCGTTCCGGTTGGCTGACCGACCCCAACGTCGCCCTCCCCGCGCTCATGCTCATCGGGGTGTGGCAGGGGCTCGGATCGAAGATGATCATCTACCTGGCCGCACTGCAGGGGGTTTCGCAGGAACTCGTCGAAGCCGCCCGCCTCGACGGCGCCAACCGCTGGCAGTTGTTCTGGAACGTCACCTGGCCGGCACTCCGACCGGTGCAGTTCTTCGTCCTCGTGACCTCGATCGCCGGCTCGTTCCAGGTCTTCGACCTCGTCTACGTGATGACGCAGGGCGGCCCCGCGAATGCGACCAACGTCCTCACCTTCGACATCTTCACCAACGCGTTCGCCCGTCTCCACATCGGCTACGCGTCCGCTGAGACCGTCATCATGTTCATCTTCGTGGGCGTCATGATCTACCTCGGCCGTCTGACCCAGCGCGAACGGAAGGAACTCTGATGTCGACGCTCACCGCTCCGGACCCGCAGACCACGCGGTCCATCACCGTTCCGCAGGGCAAACGAGGGACCAGCGACGACCGCCCGCGCAAGAAGCCGGGGCCCGCCATCATCGTCCTGTACGCGGCGCTCATCGTCGGCGGTCTGCTGATGGTGGTCCCGTTCCTCTGGATGGTGCTCACCTCGCTCAAATCGCTCGACGAGGTCAACTCGTTCTCGTGGCTGCCGAAGGCGCTCCACTGGCAGAACTATGTGGAAGCGTTCGATGCTGCGCCGTTCCTCACCTACTTCCGGAACAGTTTCATCGTGGTCATCGGACAGACGATCCCGCTGCTGCTCATCGCGACGGCCGCCGGATACGCGCTCGCCCAGTTGCCTGTGAAGGGGAAAGGAACGATCCTCTCCTACTTCATCCTGTTGCTCGGCGTGCCGTTCCAGGTCATCATCGTGCCGCTGTTCATCGTGGTGCGGAGTATTCCGCTGGCCGGCGGGAACGACCTGCTGGGGCAGGGCGGAACAGGCTGGATCAATACGTGGGCGGCGCTCATCGTGCCGTTCATCTCGGCGCCGTTGTACGTCTTCCTCGCCAGGCAGTTCTTCGTCTCGCTGCCCGCCGACCTGGCAGACGCCGCCCGCATGGACGGCCTCTCCGAGGTGGGCATCTTCTTCCGGATCATGGCACCGCTCGCGAAGCCCGCGTTCGTCACGATCGCGCTGTTCAACGTCGAATCGGCGTGGAACGGGTTCATCTGGCCGCTCGTCGCCACGAGTTCCGAGGACCTCAGACCGCTGCAGTTCGGGTTGGCGACGTTCGCCCAATCGAGCTCGGGGCAACCGCAGTGGCCGTTCCTCATGGCCATCTCGACCCTCGCCGTCCTGCCGATGATCGCCCTGTTCGTCTTCGGGCAGCGCTACTTCATCGCCGGCCTCGCGAGCACGGGGATCAAGGGATGACCGCGCGATACGGGTTCTCCACACTCGGGGAACCCGGCATCACGACCCCCGGGATCGTGGAACTGGCTCGTGCGTACGACGCATTCGGGGTTGAAATCCGGGTGGCGTCAGGAGAAGTCCTCGAACCGGGGACGACCCTCTCGGCGGGTGCAGCCGTGGGGGCTGCGCTCGCCGAGGGTGGGGTCGTGCCGCTCGGACTGTCGTCGTACGTCGGACTGTGCGCCGTGGGTGGCTCAGGCGGAGGAGACGGGGCGGATGCCGTCCTCGCGGACCTCGTCGCCCACGTCCGTCTCGCCGCCGCTGTGGGCGCCGGCGGGGTGCGGGTGTTTATGAAGGACCCCGAGCCTGGTGGTGCCGGTGCCGGTGCCGGTGGCGCGGCCGCCGACCCGACCCAGGGCGAGCAACGTGCCATCGCCCGTCTGCTCGCGGTCGCACCGGTGTGTGCCGAGACCGGGGTGCGGGTACTCATCGAAACCCACGATTCACATTCAACGGCCGCGAGCATCGCCCGCTTCCTCCGCCTGGCAGGAGCGGAACAGGGCGGCCACGTCGCCGTCATCTGGGACACCGCGCACAGCTGGACCCACGGTGAGTCGCCGGCCGAGAGCCTCGACCTGCTCCTGCCCTGGCTCAGCCACCTGCAGATCAAGGACGTGCACGCCATCGCCGACCCCGTCCCATCGGAACCGGGTGCAGGCACCTATCCGATCAGCGATCTCGCGGCGGCTCTCGCCGCCCGCCACTGGAACGGCTGGGCGGTCCTCGAATGGGAGCGCGCCTGGCACCCAGACCTCACCCCGCTCGACTCAGCCCTCGGCGCCACCCGGATCTGGGCGGCCGACCTCTTCGACCAAGGAGCATCCTCGTGACCGATCCAGCGCCCGCCCTCGCCGCTGCCACTGCTGCCACTCCTGCAGACACCGCACCGGACAGCGGTTCGTCGGCTGGTCGGCATTCGCCGTTCCACGGCCCGATCGACCGTTTCGCAGCATCGTTCACCCGAGTCGACGTTCCGGCGGAGGACCGCGAGCTCAGTCCGTACACGGGTCTTACGCGCGCGCACTGGGTCGCCGCGGCTGACGACCTCCTCCTGTCAGCCGCCCGCTTCGCCTCGCCGGGCGGCTCGCGGCTCGACCTCCCGGGGAAGCCATCGCAGCAGGGTGTCCGCACCGACGGCATCGAGGGTTTCGCCCGGACCTTCCTCCTGGCCGCGTTCCTGCACGTCGGCAACCGCGGTGTCGACCCGCATGGGCACCTTGCCCGCTACGTGCGCGGCGTCGTCGCCGGGACGAAGCACGTCGGCGTCGACGACGCGGACTCGTGGCCGATCATCGACCACATCGGCCGAGACGGTCAGCCGCACGTCGAGGCGGCATCGATCGCCCTCAGCCTGCACCTCACGCGTGAGGCGTCGTGGGAAACTCTCGCGGCCGATGAGCAGGACCGAGTCGTCGCCTGGTTGCGCAACGCGATCGACAAGGAACCGTCGTCCAACAACTGGTACCTCTTCCCCCTCACGATCGCGAGCTTCCTCGAGGGTGTCGGGCGGGCCGACGAGCAGACGTCCTACGTGATCGAGCGCGGGCTCGCCCTCATCGAGGAGTGGTACCGCGGCGACGGCTGGTACAGCGACGGAGACGGCGAAGCGTTCGACCACTACATCGGCTGGGCGCTGCACCTCTACCCGCTCCTGCACGCACGTCTGCGGGGTGAGGATGCGCTCGCCGCGAAGCTCACGCCGCGACTCGAACTGTTCCTGGAAACGTTCGC
This sequence comes from Plantibacter sp. Mn2098, assembly GCF_049319745.1. Classification (NCBI taxonomy): domain Bacteria; kingdom Bacillati; phylum Actinomycetota; class Actinomycetes; order Micrococcales; family Microbacteriaceae; genus Plantibacter; species Plantibacter sp. Mn2098. Next base: position 186,656 of record NZ_JBMOUH010000004.1, read on the forward strand.
GCGCACCTTCGATCGCAACGGCGCACCGATCTACATGGGCCGATCGATGACGTACCGGATGGGGACGCTGGCCGCCATCGCGATGGGTGAGGTCACCGGTGCGACCCCGCTCACCCACGGACAGTCCCGGCGCATCCTGTCCGCCGACCTCCGCTACTTCTTCGAACGCGATGCGACGACGGACGGCATCCTCACGCTCGGGTGGCACGGCGAGCACGAGCCGACCGTTCAGCGCTACTCCGGGCCGGGGTCGCCGTACTGGACGTCGAAGGGGTTCGCAGCGCTGTTGCTGCCGGACGACCACCCCGTGTGGACCGCAGTCGAAGAGCCGCTCGAAGCCGACACGGCCGACTATGTGCAAGCCGTCGACGCATCGGCGTTGATCATCCAGTCCACGGCGGTCGACGGCATCGTGCGCGTCCACAACCACGGCAGCGATCACATCAAGCCGCATCAGGCCGATGCCGGCGCGGCCGATCCGCTGTACGGGCGGTTCGCGTATTCCACCCGCACGGGACCGACGGCGTTGCACAACGTGACCGACAACGACCTCCAGGTCAATGTCCGCGGTGTGTGGAGCGTGCGGCGACGGGTGCACCATGTCGCATCGGGCGACGGCTGGATGGCGTCGTGGCACGCGCCGCGGTTCACGGTCTACGGGCCGTTCGACGCGAGTCCGGATGCCGTGGGCGGGCCGATCCTGCCGTCGGCGCGCATCGAGACGGTCGTCGCCGTTCGTGGCGCCGTCGAGGTGCGGATCCACCGGTTGCGGGGGATCCCTCCGCGGTCGCGGGTGCGCTTGGCCGGGTGGGCCGTGGCGGCTGCGCGGCCGGAGGAGCTCGTTGCGTCCGCCGGCGGCGCCGGGGTTGTCGCGGCAGCCGTGGAGCTCGCTGCCCGTCGACAGGGTCAGGGGCCGGGGGCTCCTGTGGAGTGGCTGCGATCCGATGTCGTCGGTGTCGTCGGTTGGACTGGTTCGTCGACGTCGGCGGCGCAGTACGGGACCGCGTTCGGGAGTTGGGCCGTTGTGCCGGAGTTGACCGCGGCATCGGCCGATGGTGCGCTCCCGACGACGATCCTCGTCGCGCTCGCTAGGCTCACCGGTGATGCGTCCGCCTCGGCGCTCGCGGATGCCGCATCGGTCACGGTTGTGAACACCACCGTTTCGATCGACTGGCTCGATGGCACCGTACCCACCGCCATCGATCTCGACGCCCTGCCCTGGCCGACCCGCCTCTGATCCCGCCTGGTCCCTGCCCGGGTCCTCGCCCGGTCCCTGGCCGCCCCGCCCGGTCCCTGAGCCTGTCGAAGGGCCCGCCGCCCCGCCACATCCCATCGAGCACAACTCCTTCAATTCGTGCACGCCAACATCGCCGATCGCTGGATTTCCGGGGTTCGGACCGATCGCCGCGGCCAAATTGAAGGAGTTGTGCTCGATGCGGCTCAGACTCGGAGAACCCTCGGCCCCAGCTGTGAGAACTGTTGGGCGCGGTGCGCTGGCAGCTGTTCGCCCGTGATGAGTGCCTCGAAGTCCGCCACGCCGGCGAAGCGGACGAAACTCGACACCCCGAACTTCGTGTGCGCACCCACGAAGATCCGACGGTTCGACGCCGCGATCGCCGCGCTCTTCACCGCGGCGACGCTCGGGTCGGGAGTGGTGAGGCCACGCGACGCCGAGATTCCGTTGGCACCGAGGAACGCGATGTCGATCATGAGCCGCCCGAGGAGCGAGTCGTGCCCGTGCTCGACGGTCCCGAACGTCGTGCCACGAACCCGGCCACCGATCAGCAGGACTTCCAGCTCAGGGCGTGGGGCGATCTCCATCGCGGCCGGAAGTGATCCGGTCACCACGGTGAGCGGTCGGTCAGTCGGCAGGCCGCGCGCGATGAGCAGCGGCAGGTAGCCCTCGTCGATGTAGATCGTCTGCGCGCTGCCGATCTGCGCGATCGCTGCGGCCGCGATCCGGTTCTTCTCCTCCGGGTTGGAGGACTCGCGGAGGTCGAAACGGGTCTCGAACCGGCCGCTCTCCACGGGGAACGCTGCGCCGTAGCTGCGGCGGACGAGACCGGCTCGTTCCATCGCGCGGAGGTCGCGTCGAAGGGTCTCCTGCGTGACGCCGAGACGCGCGGCCGCCGGACCGACATCGAGGCGGCCGTCCCGACGGACGAGGGCGAGCAGCTCCGCCTGGCGGTGCTGTGCCGCGGCCGATCGCGCTTCTTGGCGGTCGTCGTCGTCGGTCGTCATGGTGCCTCCAGGGTACCGGTGGTGGTCGGGTCGGGGGCTCGGGTGAAATCGATGCCGCCCAGGTGTCGTCTGGGGTGATCCGCGGCGATGCCTGGGTCGTGGACGGAACGCGCGGTAGCCTGATGCGCATGCCGACCCGCAGCCCCAAACGCACCACGATCGCCGATGTCGCCGCACGCGCGGGTGTCTCGAAGATGGCCGTGTCGTTCGCGCTCAATGGGCAGCCGGGCGTCTCCGAGCAGACCAGGCAACGGGTCATCGATGCGGCGGATGCGCTCGGCTGGCGGCCGAACTCGGCCGCCCGCTCGCTGTCTGTCGATCGTGCCGGAGCGGTTGGTCTTGTCCTCGCGCGCTCCGCCGACTCGCTCGAGACGGAAACGTTCTATCTGCGGCTGTTGGCCGGCATCGAGAGCGAACTGTCCACGACGTCGACGGCGCTCTCGTTGCAGATCGCGCAGGATCCCGAGCGGGAGGCGCAGATCTACCGGACGCTTGCCGCGGAGCGCAGGGTCGATGCCGTGCTGATCTCGGATGTGCTTGTGGATGATCCGCGCATCGCGCTTCTGCACGAACTCCGGTTGCCGGCAGTGGTCCTCGGTGATGAGCCGTGCGGGTTCCCGGTCCTCGGAAGCGATGACGCCGGTGCCAACGAGCTGGTGCTCGACCACCTGCAGGCGCTCGGTCACCGTCGTGTCGCGCGAGTCACCGAGTCGGCCAGTCGTGAGTACACGCAGCGCCGGAACCGCTCGTTCCTCGACGGGCTGGCTCGTCGTGGGATGACAGGCGATGTCCGTGAGGGGCAAGCGACGTCGGAGCTGGGCGAGACGGCGACGGCCGCGTTCCTCGCGTCGTCGGAGCGACCGACGGCCATCGTGTACGACAGCGACCTGCTGGCCGTGGCCGGGCTGGAGGTGCTGCGTGGTGCGGGCGTGGCGGTGCCGGATGCGATGTCGGTCGTCGCGTGGGACGGCTCGATCCTGAGCCAGATCGTGCGACCGCGACTGACGAGCGTGAAGCGTGATGTGATGGCGCTCGGTCGCGAGGCCGGTCGGCAGTTGCTGCTCGCCGCGGCCGCCGGGTATCTGGGCGATGTGCGCGAAGGTGGCGCTGGTGGCGGAGACGACTCGGGTGCCGCCGGCGGTTCCGGCGGCTTCGTTGCCGATGGTCACGACTTCTCCCAACCTCGTCTGGCGATCGCGGACAGCACCGCAGCCGCCCCGCCAGCTGCTCGTTGATTACTTTACCGGTATAGTCATCCAAACGGGAGGATGAGATGCACGGACGCACCTCGGCTCCCCGATCCGCATCCGCGTCGTCGAAAGGTCACCGATGATCACCCGTACCGCTCTCGCCACCGGCTGGACCCTGCGCCTCGCCGACGGAGCCGATGCGACGAACGTGCCGGCGCACATCGTCGCGGCCCTGCCGATCCCGGCGACCGTCCCGGGCACCGTCCACACGGACCTGCTCGCGGCGGACCTCATCGCCGACCCGTACCTCGAACTCAACGAACTCACGCTCGACTGGATCGGGCGCACGGACTGGGTCTACGAGCTGACACTCGACCACGATGTGGTCGACGGCGAGCGGGTCGTGCTCGCGTTCGACGGCCTCGACACGATCGCGACGATCACCGTGAATGGCGAGATCGTCGCCCGCACCGAGAACATGCACCGCCGCTACGAGGTCCCGGTCGCGGAGCAGCTCGTCGACGGCGCCAACACGATCGCGGTCCGTTTCGACTCGGCATGGGCCTTCGCCGAGGCCGAGCGGGAGCGCATCGGTGAACTCCCCAACGCGTACCCGGCGCCCTTCAACTACATCCGCAAAGCTGCGAGCAACTTCGGCTGGGACTGGGGCCCGACGCTCGTCACCGCTGGAATCTGGCGGACCGTGCAACTCGTCCGTTCTGCCGCGCCGCGCATCGCCCGTGTCAGCCCGACCGTCACGGTCGAGGGTCCGCGCGGGCTGGCGGCTTTCGCGGTTCAACTCGATGCGCCGGCCGAAACCACGATCCGAGTGAGCGCCGCCGTCGGTGGGGTGACCGCGATTGCAGAGGTCGCGCCGGGGGAGACGTCTGCGCACCTCGAGGTCGTCGTTCCGGAGCCTGAACTGTGGTGGCCGCACGGCCTCGGCACGCAGCGGCTCTACGACGCCGTCGTCGAACTCCGCGACGACGCCTCGGTGGAGGAGACACTCGTGGAGACCGCCCCGTTCGACTCCTGGACCGGCCGCATCGGCTTCCGGTCCTTGCGCGTCGACACGACTCCCGACGCCGACGGCACGCCGTTCGTCTTTGTGATCAACGGCGCGACCGTGCCGATCCGCGGAGCGAACTGGATCCCGGACGACAGCTTCCTCCCGCGGGTCACGGAGGAGCGGGTGCGCGAGCGCGTCACACAGGCGGTCGACGCCAACACCAACCTGCTGCGCGTCTGGGGCGGTGGCGTCTTCGAGAGCGAGGAGTTCTATCGCGTCTGCGACGAACTCGGGGTGCTCGTCTGGCAGGACTTCCTCTTCGCGTGCGCCGCGTACCCGGAGGACGAGCGGCTGGCGAAGGAGATCGAGGCGGAGGCGCGTGACAACGTTGAGCGCCTGATGCCGCACCCGAGCCTCGTGCTGTGGAACGGCAACAACGAGAACATCTGGGGCTGGTTCGACTGGTACTGGCAGGAAGCGGTCGGCGATCGGACCTGGGGCCTCGGGTACTACCTGGAGTTGTTGCCGGCGGTGGTCGCCGCGGTCGACCCGTCTCGTCCGTACTTCGCCGGTTCCCCGTACTCGGGCACGATGGACATCCACCCGAACGATGACGCGCACGCCCTCAAGCATGTGTGGGACGTCTGGAACCAGGTCGACTACACGGTGTACCGCGAGTACCGTCCGCGCTTCGTCTCGGAGTTCGGCTGGCAGGCGCCGCCCACGTGGTCGACGATCCAGCGTTCCGTCCGCGATGAGCCGCTCACACCGACATCGGCCGGGATGCTGCACCACCAGAAGGCCGACGGCGGCAACGGCAAGCTCGAACGCGGCCTCGAACCGCACTTCGAACTGCCTGAGTCGATGGACGACTGGCACTTCGCGATGCAGCTCAACCAGGCGCGCGCGATCACACTCGGCATCGAGTACTACCGGTCACTCCGGCCGCTGAACTTCGGGACGATCGTGTGGCAGCTGAACGACTGCTGGCCGGTCACCTCCTGGGCGGCGGTCGACGGCTACGGCCGGAAGAAGCCGCTCTGGTACGCGCTTCGGTCCGCTCAGGCGACGCGTCTGTTGACGATCCAGCCGGCCGCCGACGGCGGGCTCGCGCTCATCGGCGTCAATGATGGCGGCGAGCAGTGGCGTGAGTTCGTGACCGTGCGTCGTGTGCGTTTCGACGGCACGGTCCTCGCGACGTTCGACACCCGCGTTGTGACGGATCGCTTCGGTTCCGCACGGGTGTCGCTGCCGACAGAGATCGCGGTCCCTGGCGATGCTGCGTCAGAACTGATCATTGCGGAGAGTGGCCTCGGGGCACGTACGTTCTGGTTCTTCGCCGAGGATCGCGACCTCGCGTACCCTGAGCCGTCGTTCACGGCGACGGTCTCACGTGACGCTGTCGACGACGTGCTGCTCACGGTCACGGCCGCATCGCTCCTGCGTGACCTGAGCGTCTTCCCGGACCGGATCGCCGCTGAGGCGGAGGTCGATGACGCGCTCGTGACGCTCCTCCCCGGTGAGACGCGCACGTTCACGGTGCGCGGGGTGCCGGCAGGCCGTGAGCAGGAGCTGACGGCGTCGCCCGTGCTGCGGACGGCGAACGAGTTGGTGAGGCGCTGAGGGTGTGATTACTCGAGCCCGGATGGCGCTGGCGGCGGCGTAGAGCTCGATGAGCTCGACGACGCCGCCGGCCGCGGCATAGCTCCGAGGCTGCGTCGATGCAGGCGAGTGATGACGCGACGATGACTGCGGCCTGGAGATTGACGAGTGCTCCAGCTGATGGAACGTATGTCCGATCCCGCGTGGCGTGCCGACGAGCAGGTCGGGGACCCGCCGAACCGCACCGGAGAGGCACGGTTCGGCGGGCTGAGGCGGGCTCGCGTCAGCGTTCGGACGCGGTGCGGCGCCGGCGGATGGAGAGCAATACGCCGCCGCCCGCCGCGAGCAGTGCACCGAGAACGAGCCAGGCTGTCACCTCCACTCCGGTCGAGGACAGGCCGCCTGCTCCTTGGGACGAGCCGGGAGTTGCGCCGGAGCCGGTTCCGCCGCCATTCTCGCCGCTTCCTCCTCCGGGAGCATCTGCCGCGAGCACGCGCAGCGCGGCTCGCACCTCCGTCGTTCCGTCGGAGACGACGACGGTGTGATCGCCGATCTCCGCCGTCTTCGGCACGCGCACCTCGATTGTGAACGAGCCGGCATCGTCGGCGGTGGTCGTCCCGAGTTCGGTGGGCGTGCTGTGCAGGATTGTCGTGACGGATGCGCCCGCTCCGAAACCGGAGCCGGAGACGGTGATCGCCGCCCCCTGCTTCGCCATTCCAGCCGAGAGCGTCACGGACGCCGCGCCCGGCTCGATCCCGCACGAGGTGATGCCGAGCTTCGCACCGACCGGTGCATCCATCACCCGACAGATGCTCGGGTCCGCAACAGCTTCACCGCTGAGGGCGATGTCGCCGCCGTTGATGTCCACGTCGAGTCGCTTGCCCATCCAGCTCAAGCCGGTGACGCCGCCGGTCGAGTTCGCCAACCTGACGAATGACGGGTCGCCCTCCGAGGTGCGCACGCCGTTGGTGAGCAACACATTGTCGATGAGGTTCGAGATGCCGAACAGCGACGGGCGGACGCCGCGTGCGCCGACCGGCTTCCCGATCTCCCCGGTGGCGTAGTAGACCTCGGAGAAGAGCCCGGAAAGGGTCATGTCGCGGTTGAGCGACTGGATGACGACCTCGGCCTCGTCGATCTCCTGCTGGTTGCCGCTGTCGAGCAGCCCGTAGACGAGCAACTGCGCATCGGGGGCCTTGATCGCGAACTTCCCGAGGCCGGCCAGCTGTTTGTGCTCGTCGTAGTCTGCCTCGAAGCGGGTCCGCACCTTGTCGCGGAACTCGGACTTCAAGCCGTCGATGGCGAGAGCCGTGGACGTGTAGAACGACCAACCCGGATCGACCCACTGGCCGAGTTCGTTGCGGTATGGCGCAGCCTCGCCCGGGTCGGCGGGTGGCGCCTGTGTCCGGGAGGAGTCGAGGTAGGTCTTCTGCACCGTCGACCAGTTCGTCCCGTTCCCGTCCGCCGTGGTGGGGAAGAACCAGGTTTCGTAATCGGTCGTGAGCTCCGGCACCCAGCCGTCCCAGGCCGATGCGTCATCCTCATGGCCGAGCAGTCGGGCGATCTTCGACGCGTACTCCAGGTCGAAGATGAGGGACGCGACGAATTCGCTGTCGCGTTCATCGAGGTAGTTGTGTCCGTGGAGGACCCAGCGCATGTTCTCCTTCTCCCACGCGAGGTGGATTTTGAGGGAGTGGTAGATGCTCTCGAGGCGATCGCGGTCGCCTGTCGCCTGGTAGAGGATCCAGGCCGTCTGCGCTTTGCGGGACGGCAGCGATTCGCCACCCAGCTCGCCGTATTCATACGCGGAGGGGTCGACCTGGTCGTTGACGAGCGCCATCATGCCTTGGAAGGACGCCCACGCGTTCTCCGGGTCGGTGTAGACGAGCTGCTGCATACCGAGCAGGGAGTCCCAGCTCGCCACGTTGCGTGTTCCGGGGGTGCCGTTCATCCACATGGACGGCTTACCCGTTCCGAGCTGCGCGAACCGGTTGCCGGTCTCCGGTGTGGCGGGGAGGACGTTCATCTCGAGGCCGATCCACGCCTGCAGGTAGAAGTGTCGCATCTGCTCTGGTGTGACGCCGCCGTCGGCGACGCGCTGGATGGAGAAGTCGGACACCATGGGGACGCGTGCCAGGTAGTCGTTCCAGAACGAGGTCCAGGTGGCCGATGCCGCATCGGTCGCGCCGTCGGCGATGGCCGCGATCGCTGAAGCCGCCGCCGTCGCATCTGCCGGGTGGTCGGCGTCCCTGATGGCCCAGCCGACGCCAACGGTCGAGGTCCCTGATGTGAGCGTCGCGGCCCAGTATCCGGACGCGCTGGTCGGGGATGCGGTGCCGCCCCGACCGAAGCGCAACGCAGACTCCGAGTCGTAGAAGCGCACCTGTGCCGCCGCCGGTAGGGCGATGGCGTAGCTCGCGTCGGCACCGTCCACGGTGATCGTGTTGGACTGGTCGTTGTACCGGGTGGTCCCGTTGTACGGGCCGGCTACCACGGGTGAGCCGCCTGCGAGGGTGCTCGTCACCTGACGCGTGTAGGCGTTCGGGTCGGTGGCCGTGAACTGGTCGCTCGTGGTCAGTTGCCCATCGATGCCGGCGTAGCTCGCCGTGTAGCCGAGCTTCGTCGGATCCCAGCTGGATGTGACGTCCTTCGCGGTGCTGAGCCAGGCGGAACCGGGGTGGATCGACAGACGGTCGAAGCTCGTCTTCGTGCCCGACTTCCCCTTGCCGACCTGGTAGAGCTTGATGAAGAAGTCGGTCTTCCCGGTCCAGCCGGTGACGCCGGCGAGGTCGTAGGTGAAGACGCCGGATTGCGAGGTGTCCGGTTGCAGTGTCGTGTCGTCGCCGCTCAGGCCTCGGTTCACCTTGAGCGCCCACATGCCAGAGTCCGAGCCGACACGGACGGACAGGAGGGGGTTCGCGTCGATGTCGACCGTCACGTTCCTGGCGCGATAGCCCCAGTCGCTGCCCGGCAGGGTGAGCACCGCGGCGCTGCCGTTGCTGACGAGAGTCGTCCCGTTGCTGCTCTCGGTCCACGCTGCGGTCGATTCGGTGGTGAAGTCGTCGGCGAATCCTGGTGTGGTGCCGTCGTCGGGGAAGCCGCCCGGGTGGATGCTGACGCCGCTGAAGGTGGTGGTCGCCGGGGCGCCGGGCTTACCGACGGCGAAGAGTTTGAGCGTGAAGGTGCGGATTCCCGTCCAGCCGGTCTTGGCTGCGAGGTCGAAGGTTGTCGAGCCGGTCGTCTGCAGGTCGTCGCCGTGCAGCTTGACATCGCCCTGGCCGGGGGCTGCGACCTTGACCGCCCAGAGGCCGTTGGTGCTCGGGACGTCGACGGTGAGCAGGGGGTTCGCCGAGACGTCGACGGTGACCGTCTGCTCGAGCGAGCCCCAGTGGTCGCCGGAGCCTTGCGTCGTGAGGGAGACGGCGCCGTCGGTGACGGATGCCGCGAGGTTCTTGAGCGCCCAGGGGCTCCCCGCCTGGCCGACCGAGCTGAAGTCGGCCGAGTATGCCGCGGCCGGTCCCTCGCCGCCATGCCCTGGCGTTTCGGTGTCTGGGGCCGGGCCGGGTGCGACGAAGGTCTGAAGGATCTTGGTGGTGCGGATGGCGGTGTCGTGCGCGTAGTAGCCGTTCGACAGCGGCAGGTCCGGGCCGGAGTTCTGTGCGAGCTCGCTCCCGTTCCCGTCGAAATTGTAGGGGTTCAGAACCACGCGTGACTGGGGGACGGACAGCCATCGCTGCTGGGTTGCGGTTGTGTCTGCCAGTTCGTCGACGACCGGCACCGGCGTTGGAGCTGCACGGTCGGTCGTCGCGGCGGTCGCAGCCGTCGTGGCGGTCGGGGGTGGCACGGCTGCGGCCGGCGCTGCCGCTGCGGCGATGAGCGCTGCGGTCAGGGCTGCGGCGCCGATGGCTGCCGCGCCACGTCTGATGGGTGTGCTCTTCATTGGGCTCCTCTGTTCGCGACGCTGCGGTGCGCCGTGAATCGGGCGGTTCGTCTCCGAGTGGATCGCATCGGTTCGGAGAATTGACCGAAACGTTTCGGTCGCGTCGAACGTAGCAGGGCCCATCCGTGCTCGACAAGGTCTTCGTGGCGTCTGCGGCTCCCGGCGGCACCGATGATCTAGAGTCTTCTCGTCGGGCCGATGCAATCGCTGCGCGGCATTGAGGAGGGTGGCGATGGTGGATCGGGTGACCATCAACGACGTCGCCGCCCGTGCGGGAGTCGCGATCAGTTCGGTGTCGAGCGCGTTGAACGACCGGCCGGGCGTCTCCGAGGAGACGCGGAAGAAGATCGTCGCCGCCGCCGACGAACTCGGCTTCGTGCCGTCGGTCCGCGGTCGCAGCCTCGCGGGCAAGAAGACGTTCTCCGTTGGTCTCGTGGTGCATCGCGACCCGGATGTGCTGGAAATGGACCCCTTCTTCGGCGGCTTCATCGGCGGTATCGAGTCCTACATCGACGAGCGCGGCTTCGCCCTCGTCCTGCAGACCAGTCCGAGTTCGGAAGAGGTCATCAACCGGTATCGCAGGTTGGCCGCAGGTCGCCGCGTCGACGGCGTCTTCCTCAATGAGCTGCAGATCGACGACCCGCGTGTCGCAGTCGTCTCGGAGCTCGGGCTTCCTGCGGTCGGGATCAACCCGGATGCGCGTTTTCCCTTGCCCAGCGTGCGGCAGGATCATGAGGCGGGGATCCGTGCGCTCGTCGAGCACCTCGTCGGCCTCGGCCACGAGCGGTTCGCGTTCGTCGGCGGCCCGCCCCAGTTCATTCACTCCCAGCAGCGTGAATTGGCGTGGCGCGCCTCGCTCGAGTCCCTCGGGATCACACCCGGGCCGGTCGCGGCCGGCGGTTTCACGTATGAGGGTGGACTCGAGGCGGCCGACGCGATCCTCGCCTCCCGCATCCGCCCGACTGCCGTGGTCTGCGCGAACGACCTGAGTGCGATGGGGTTCGTCGCGCAAGCACAGCACCACGGCTTCGACGTGCCGAGCGACATCTCGGTGGCCGGGTACGACGGCATTCAGCTCGGCGGGTATCTCCGCCCGTCGCTCACAACCGTGCAGACGTCTCCGAAGCTCATCGGATTCGAGGCGGCGCGCCTGTTGTTGAGCACCATCGATGGCGAGGTCGTCGACGATGTCGCAGTGCCCCCGGCCATGCTCGTGGTGAGGGACTCGACCGGCCCAGCGCCGCGCTGAGTCGCGACTGGTGGTTGCGCAGGTGCGCGTCGGCGTGCAAAGCTAGCGCAACCGAAACGTTTCGGTAATCCCGACGGCGGTCCTGAGAGCCGCAATCACGAGGAGTGAGAAAGAACATGGCAACGAAGAAGTTGCGGGCGAAAGCCCTGGTACGGCGCAGTCTGATCGGCGCCACAGCACTCGTTACGGCGTCCGTTCTCGCCGCATGCTCCAGCGGAGGCGGTGCGAGTTCCGACGGCGGCAAGCCCACCGGCGAACTTCAGGTCCTCGTGTCGAGCGCCGACGCATCGGATGCAGCGTTCAAGGCGATCAACGCCGGATTCGAGAAGGAGTACCCGGACGTCAAGGTCACGTTCTCCTCCGTCTCCAACGACAACTACCCCGCGACGAAATCGTCGCGCCTGACCGCAGGCAACGTCGACATCATCGTCGTCAAGAACTTCGTCGAAGTCCCAGACTTCGCCAAGGATTCCACCTCCGACGACGTCCTCCTCGCACGCTCAGGCGGACTGCTCGACCTCACCAAGGAGTCGTTCCTCTCCCACTACACACAGAGTGTGCTCGACTCGCAAGAGATCGACGGCAAGCAGTTCGCCGTCCCGACCGGCCTCAGCTACTCGACGGGCGTCTACTACAACAAGGCGCTGTTCCAGCAGTACGGCCTCGCCGTTCCGACCACGTGGAGCGAGCTCGAGAATGTCATGAGCACGCTCAAGACGAACGGACAGACGCCCTTCGGCATCGGCGGCAAGGACACCTGGCCGGCCGGTCTCGCCATGCTCGGTGCGGTCGGAGGCACCTACCCGACTGCCGACGACAAGGCAAAGCTCGTCGAGGGACTCTGGAAGGGAACCGCTTCGCTCACTGACGCTGAACCGCAGAGCATCCTGGAGAAGACCGAGACGGTCTTCCAGAACGCACAGTCCAACTTCGCCGGGACCGGCTACGACGAGATTCCGGCCGGATTCGCGGCAGGCAAGTACGCGATGACCGTCGACGGCACCTGGAACGAACCGACCATCAAGGCCGCCGTCAACGGTGCCTTCGACTACGGTTACTTCCCGTTCCCCGCCTCGGACACCGCCTCCGACAACGCGTTCCTGAACGGCAAGATCGAACTCCAGCTCGCGGCAGCTGCCAACACCAAGAACAAGACTGCGGCGCTCGCATGGCTCGACTACTTCTCGAACCCGAAGAACTACACCACGTTCGTCGAGAAGTCCGGGTTCTCCCCGGCTCAGCCGGACATCGCGGCGACACCGTTCCTCGACTCGATCAAGGACTACACCTCGACCTTCGAGCCCGCCTGGGACACCGTGTGGGTGGCCAACAACAAGGCCGGCCAGGACGCCGTCTACCCGTTCAACTACCCCGCGCTGACTCCGCTCGGTTCCGATTCCGCCAAGCAGGCGGCCGAGGCGGCACAGTCCGCCTGGAAGGCCGCCTTCTAGGCTGAGCGACCGCGGTGGTTCCGGACACCCTTCCGGAACCACCGTCGCTCCGACCCAAGGACTCACTCGTGTCGAATTCCTTCCCCTTCCCTCGCCGCGGCCCCGTTCGCATCTCATTCGGCATCGGCCTCCTCGTCCTCACGGTCTTCGGGCTCGTGCCGGCAGTCGGCGTGCTCGTGGTGTCGTTCACCGATCTCCGAGGCTTGCCCTATCTGCCGGTCAACTGGGTCGGCATCGAGAACTACCTCTCGTTCTTCTCACCCGCCAAGTGGAGCGACAGCGCCAACGCCCTCGGCAACACGATCGTCTTCGCGATCGCGAGCACCGTCATCCAGATCGTGCTCGCTCTCGGCATCGCGATCCTGCTGAACAAGCCGTTGCGCGGTCGGAACTTCTACCGGGCCGTCGTATTCATGCCGACCGTCCTAGGCGTCACCGTCACTGGGCTCGTGTTCTCGCTCATGTTCAACGTGAACGGCGGACCCGCGGCATCCGTACTGTCCTGGTTCGGCGGTGAATCCGCGTTCTTCGGCGACCCGAAGATCGCGCTCGCGCTCGTCATCGTCGTCCAGATCTGGATGGTGCTCGGCGTATCGGTCATCATCTTCCTGTCCGGGCTGCAGGCCATCCCAGAGGAACTCTACGAAGCCGCAAACATCGATGGGGCCACCGGGTCGCAGCGCTTCCGCTTCCTCACGGTGCCGATGCTGGCGCCCTCCATCACCGCGAACGTCCTGCTCGGCATCGTGAACGCGTTGCAGAGCTACCAGCTGACCTACGTCCTCACCGGCCCGAACAACCGATCGACCCAGGTGTTGTCGCTCCTCGTCTACGTGCAGGGGTTCGGCGGGAAATCCGGCACAACCCTCTCACAGTCGCAGGGGTATGCGGCGGCGATCTCCATCGTGCAATTCGTCCTCGTCGGAGTGGTGAGCCTCATCGCCCTCTGGTACCTGCGCAGAAGAGAGGCAAAACTGTGAGCGTCCCCGTGACAACTCCCCGCAGCGATCCATCCGACCGGACGGAGGGAGCCCAGGATGTCGCATCGGCCGCCTCCGGGTACGGTCCCACCGGTCGGAAGGGCCGCCAGAGCGGCGCGAAGATCGGCGATGGCAAGCTCGTCGGTCGTCGTCGTCGACGGGTGCCGATCGGTGCGTACATCTGCATCGCCGTCGTCCTCGTCGTCTTCCTCTTCCCGCTGCTCTACCTCTTGAACACGGCGCTGAAAAGCAACGCCGAGTTCATCGGCGACCCCGTCGGCATCGTCCGTGATCCGCAGTGGGGGAACTTCATCGAGGCGTGGAAGCAGGGCAACTTCGGGTCCTACATCCTCAACAGCGTGCTCTACACCGGGGCCGGGGCTGCCATCGGAACGCTCATCACTCTGGTGCTCGCGTTCCCCGTCTCGCGCGGGTACATCCGCGGCGGCAAGTGGTGGTCGGTGTTGTTCGTGCTGGTGCTGTTCCTCCCGAACGCGCTCATCACGCAGTTCCAGCTGCTCCTGCGCCTCGGCCTGTATGACAACCGGATCGGCTACATCCTGATGGTCAGCGTCGGCCTCGGCATCGGCCCGCTGCTCTTCAGCGGTTTTGTGAAGTCCATCCCCGTCGAACTCGATGAGGCTGCTGCGCTCGACGGTGTCGGGTACTGGCGGTACCTCTTCAGCTTCGTCCTACCGCTTGCAAAGCCGGCGCTCGCAACGATCTTCATCCTGCAGGCGGTATGGATCTGGAACGAAATCATCCTCGCGACCGTGCTCCTGGCCGACCCGGGGAAGTTCCCAGTGACCGTCGGCTTGTATGCGTTCAAGGGCACCTACTCGAACCAATGGCCGTTGCTCGCAGCTGCGACCTTCATCGTGGCCGCACCGCTCATCGTCGGCTACATCTTCATTCAGCGGTATCTCGTCAGCGGGGTGCTCGGCGCGGTGAAGGGCTGAGCCGCCTCGCGCCGCCGCCTCGTCCGCGTCGTCGGCTGCGCCATCGACTCATCCCTCATTCCGCCGACGTCTCCGTCTCCGTTCATCCGCGCACGACCGCAACCCAGAAAGCCATAGCGTGACCGACACACACATCAAGTCAGTTGACATCCCATACCTGTTCGAGCGCGTGGGCGTGCTCATGCGCCCGGACCCGGCCGAACCGGCCGAAGCCGAAGGGGTCCTGAACCCCGCGACCGCCTGGGGACCGGACGGTGAGCTCTACCTCTACCCGCGTCTCGTGGCGGCTGGCAATGTCTCTCGCGTCGGCCGGGCACGCGTGGTGATCGAGGATGGCGTGCCGACTGGTGTCGAACGCCTCGGATCCGTGCTGGAGGCCGACCGCGGCTGGGAACACGGTAATCATCACGGCGGCGTCGAGGACCCGCGCATCACCTGGATCCCCTCGCTCGGCCAGCACGTGATGACGTATGTCGCGTTCGGTCCGTTGGGCCCGCGGCCCGCGCTCGCGATCTCCACCGACGGCATCTCCTGGAAGCGTCTCGGCCCCGTGCAGTTCGCATACGAGGACGACCTCGACACCGATCTCAACCTGTTCCCCAACAAGGACGTCGTGTTCTTCCCCGAGGTCGTGCCGGACCCGGACGGTGTCCCGAGCTACGCAGTGCTGCATCGGCCCATGTGGGACTTCAGCTTCGTGCGCCCCGAGGAACGCCCTCCGTTGCCGGCCGGCACCGATGACGACCGCGCAAGCGTGTGGATCTCCTACGTCCCGGCGGACGAGGTCCTGCGTGACATCAGCGCGCTCACCAGGCCAGGAGGGCACCGATTCGTCGCAGGTCCGGAGTTCCCGTGGGAGGCGCTCAAGATCGGAGCAGGGCCGGCTCCACTGCGCGTCGAAGAGGGGTGGCTCGTCATCCACCACGGCGTCACCGGCACGGTGGTCGGCGGAGCCTTCGTTCCGCAGGACAACGTCCACTACGTCGCAGGTGCATTGCTGCTCGATGCTGCGGACCCGTCGAAGGTGATCGGTCGGACCACGGAGCCGCTCCTCTCGCCCGAGACGGCCGAGGAGACCGCAGGGACCGTGGCCAACGTCGTGTTCCCCACGGCGATCGAGCGCATCGGGTCCGAGTACTTCGTGTTCTACGGCATGGCCGACTCGATGATCGGAGTGGCCAGGCTGCAGCGGCGGGCATCCGCGTGACGGGCAGGCACTCGCCGGTGGACTTTGACCTGGACCTTGGCCTGGGCCTGGACGCGCTCGCGCTCACGGCCATCGTCGCGTTCGATCTCGACGACACGCTCGCGCCATCGAAGTCGCCCCTCGACGTCGAGATGGCCGTTCGTTTGGCCGAACTGTTGGAGCGGACGAACGTCGCGGTCATCTCCGGTGGGCAGTTCGGCCAGTTCAGATCACAGCTCATCTCGCCGCTCGAACAGCTTGGCGCCGGGCGTCTCGATCGGCTCCACGTGATGCCGGCGTGCGGTACGCAGTACTACCGCTGGGAGGGCTCCGATCGATCGACGCTTGGACAGGACGACTCAGGGTGGGTGCGCCGGTACGTCGAAACCCTGGATCACAGCGAGAAAGCACGCGCGTTCGCGGCCATCGAGTCGTCGGCGCGGGTGCTCGGGTACTGGCCGGAGGATCCGTGGGGTGAGGCGCTCGAGGATCGGGAATCTCAGGTGACGTTCTCCGCGCTCGGCCAGGAGGCCCCGATCGAAGCGAAGTCGATCTGGGATCCGACGGGCGCGAAGATGCGCCGCCTGCAGGCGGCTGTCGCGCCGCTGCTGCCGGATCTCGAGGTGCGTGTGGGCGGTTCGACGTCGATCGATGTCACACGGCGAGGACGCGACAAATCGTTCGCTATCGCCAAACTCCTCGAATCGACGGGGTACTCGCTCGACGACGTCCTGTACTTCGGTGATCAACTGCGTGAAGGCGGGAACAATCACCCCGTTGCGGCCATGGGTGTGCGCTGTATCGAGGTCGACGGCTGGCGTGACACGCTCGCAGCCCTCGACGTCGTGTTGGCCCGGGCGAAGCGCAACCGCGCGTCTGCGGACGGGGCGGTGGGCGATCCCGGCAGGTGAGGCTCTTCGGCGACCTGTATGGGCGCCTCACCCGGCGAGCGGTGTCCCCCAGCCGTGTTCGTTCCAGGCCGCGATGCGTTCCTCGCCGCGCAGCATCACGACCTCCAAGGTCAGGGGCAACGGAGTGCCGTTCTCATCGTTGACCGATTCCACGGCAGGAGCGCTCGCCCAGGTCGACCAGTGCTCGGGCGAGATCTGCCAGGTGCCTGCCTCGACGAGGTTCCGTGCCCAGATGATCTGGTCTCCGTCCAGGACGGCATCCTGCCACCAACCGTCGTGAGGTGGCTCGCCGTAGCTCTCCAGCATGTTGACGACGGGTCTCGGCGCGCTGTACCTGCGCCACCAGAGGTGCCCGCCGATCCGGGTTCTGACGGTGTCGAGCTTGAACGCGAGATAGCCGACGGGTCGTCCGTTCAGGAGGAGCCGGCCGATCGTCTGGTCGAAGGTGGCCAACCAGTCGGAGTCGACGCGGGATGGGCGTGCACCGTCCTGGTCGGCGGTGTTCGTGGCGGTACCGACGTTCGTGGTGGTGCTGACGATCGTCGCTTGCACCAGGGCGGCGACGATCGCGGGATCGACGGTGGCGAGGTAGGCAAGCGTCCGCCGGACCGCCGCGGTGGCGCCTCGCAGCATGTCCGCATCGCGGACGAGATCGTCGTGTGTTCCTGTGGAGCCGAACCAATCCACCGCCACCTCGTGGGCGATGTCCCGGGCGATCGTCTCAGCAGACACCCCACGGTGGAATGCGGCGATGATCTGATCTGCCAGGCCGTGGTACTCGGTCCAGGTGTGCATCCGTGATTCGGCCACGCCGATCGGGTCCCACGCCCACATGAGATCCACCACGTGTGCACGAACCTCGTGCGGGTCGGTCATCGCGAATCCCCTCGTCGCATCTCAGTATGGTTTGCAGACGCTCTCGTTACGCGCCCTCACGCAGAATCGGAGTATGTCCGGTCACCACGCACGTCATGTGCAGCGCAAGCATGAGCCCCGTCGAGCTGCGGACGCGGTCGCGCAGGCGGACGACGGCGGAGTCCTCGGCCGACGGGCCGCACCGCTCGTCAGGCGGTCGCCACCGCTGCCGCCCATCGACGACCCGTACGCCGCATACCTCGCGTGGCGCGGTGAGGGCCACGGACGAAGCGAGACCTGTGTGTGCGACGCGTGCACCGAGTCCGGCGTCCCATCACGTCCCCGCAGAAGGTTGTTCACCCGGCGCAAGGACTGATCGGGCAGAATCGTCCTTTTCTCGCGCGGTTGTCCTTCCGCGGGGCGGTCGTCGCCTACCAGGAGGATGAGACGTAGAACGAGCCAGGCGTGCACGTGTAGACACGGTCGCCGATGACGTGGGTCCCGTTCCCGAGCTCAGCGCAGGTGCTCGCGCCGTCGATCAGTGCGGGGATCGCCATCGCAAGCACCGCCAGCGTGAGCAGCACCCCGAGACCGCCGATGATGATCCCGGCCAGCGCGAATCCGCTCCCGAACCCGGCACGACGCGACTTCACCATCGCGACGATGCTCACGACGAGCCCGGCGAAGTTCAACAGGAAGAAGAACGACAGGATGAACCCCACGATGGAGAGCGTCTTGTGCGGGTTCGTCGGCGCGGGGAGCGGCCCCCATCCCGCGGGCGGCTGGGTTGGGAACGACGGCTGGGCCGGGTACGACGGTGCGGCGCTCGACGCTGCGGCGGTTGGCTCTACGGGGCTCGTCGGCGCGACGTAAGCCTGGGTCGGCTGCTGGTCGCTCATCAGAGTCCCTCGAGGTAGATCGGCATAAAGAGGACGAAGAAGAACAAGAGGAACACGCTCATCAGCACGATGAAGATCGACGCGATGATGATGCCGGCCACCGCGAGCTTGCTGGTGTAGCCAGCGCGCATCGACTTCACGAGGACGACGATGCTGACCCCGAGACCGACGACGTTCACCGGCACGAGGAACGACAGGACGAACCCGACGATGGCCAGAGTGGCGTAGGGGTTGCGCGTCGGCGTCGGCGTCGGCGTCGGCATCGACGGCAGCGTCTGTGCCGCGGCGGGTGTGGGGGCGGCCTGAGCCGGCGCGACGGACGGCGTCTGGAGCGCCGGCGGGTGCTGGTTGGTCATGATCGAACAGTAGTGGATCGGACGACTCGGTTCTGACCGCCGATGTCGACCGCTTGGGAGAAGGAGAACCGCCCGAGAGAAGGACGTTTCTTGTGCGGGAGGCCTTCTCTCGCGCGGTTGTCCTTCTGTGGGGCAGGGCGTTCCCACACGCCTACAGGGCGTCGAAGACGCGCTCCGCCTCGGCCCCCAGCGCCTCGCGGAACGCCACGATCGCCGGCCGCGTCACACCGGACTGCCTGGCCGAGGTGAAGATCGTCCGCTGCGGCGCATCGGGCAGGCCGAGCAGCCGGCAACTCGTCTCACGTCCGGCCCACAGGAGGTCGGGGATGAGGGCGACGGCATTGCCGGACTCGATGAGACGGATCTGCGCCTGCAGGTCGGCCGTCTGATAGCGGACATCGGGCTCGAACCCCGCCCGCCGGCACAACTGCTCCGCGAAGTGCCTCGATGCCGCGCCCTGCGGTTCCATCACCCACGGCAGATCGGCCGCGTCCTCGATCCGCTGCACCTCGTGGATCTGGGTCCGGACGGGCGGGCAGGCCAGCCGGATGGCGTCGGTCGTCAGCTCTCGTCGGTCGAGGCCGGGGTGCCGGGGCGCAGCGTGCGCCGGATACTGCTCCGCGACGACGACGTCGAAGTCTCGCGCCCACGTCTCGGCGAGGGCGGTCTCCGGCTCGTGCTGCACCATCTCGACGCGCACCTCCGGATGCTCCCGCCGCATCGTGCTGAGGGCGCCGGGCATCAGGGCGAGCGCCGCGGACTGGAACACGGCGACGCGGATGGTGCCGGAGACGGTCGTGAGCGATGCACCGAGGTCGGCCTCCGCACGCTCCAGGATGTCGAGCAACTCCTCCGCGTGGCCGACGAGGATCTCGGCCTGCGGGGTCAGCTGGACGCGCCGGCCCACCTTCCGCAGCAACTCGACACCCGTCTCCTGCTCAAGCAGCGACAACTGCTGCGAGACCGCGGAAGGGCTGAAATTCAAGGCTTCGGCGACACCGGCGAGGGTCCCGCGGATGTGGAGTTCGCGCAGCAGGCGAAGGCGTTTGACATCGAGCATCCCGCGCCATCCAATCATTCAGTATTGCTGATGAATATCCGTCAGAAACGGTCGCTTTATCTTATTGGAGTCCGACCCCATACTGATCGGATCCCCCACCCTTTTCAGCGTGACAGCTCCAGCACCAGCGAGGCCACCATGACCGACACCACCACCACCACTCCCGACACAGAAGGAGACGGCGCCGACCGGGCCCTTCGACAGGCTCAGGGAGCGGCAGTCCCAGCTCAGGGACCGGCAGCACCGGCAGACGGCGCACCGAGCGCCGGCCTCAGCACCGCGGAGCGCGACGCGCTCGCCGCGGAGGCGATCACCCTCGTCCGCCGCTGGCTCACGACGGCGTCCGGCATCCCGGCCGACGCTTCGGCACAGCAGCTCGCCGGTGTCCTCAAGGACCCGACCGGCCTCGAATTCACGGTCGGCTTCGTCGACGGCGTCGTCCGTCCGGAGGACCTGTCCGTCGCCGCCCGCAACCTCAACACGATCGCACCGAAGGTCCCCGCCTTCCTGCCCTGGTACATGAAGGCCGCCGTCCGCTGCGGCGGGGCGTTCGCGCCGCTGCTCCCCGGCATCGTGATCCCGATCTCCCGCAAGGTCCTGCGCAACATGGTCGGCCACCTCGTCGTCGACGCGACCGACGCCAAGCTCGGCCCGGCCATCGCCAAGATCAAGACGCCTGGCACCCGCCTGAACGTCAACCTGCTCGGCGAAGCGGTCCTCGGCACGAAGGAGGCCGCGCGCCGCCTCGACGGGACCCACAAGCTCCTCGCCCGCGCGGACGTCGACTATGTCTCCATCAAGGTCTCCTCGACCGTCAGCCCGCACTCGGTCTGGGCCTTCGACGACGCCGTCGAGCACGTCGTCACGAGCCTCACGCCCCTCTTCGAGCGCGCAGCAGCGGCCAGCCCCGCCAAGTTCATCAACCTGGACATGGAGGAGTACAAGGACCTCGACCTCACGATCGCGGTCTTCACGAAGCTCCTCGACCTGCCGCAGTTCACGCAGCTCGAAGCCGGCATCGTCCTCCAGGCGTACCTGCCCGATGCGCTGTCAGCGATGATCCGCCTCCAGGAGTGGGCCGCCGCGCGTCGTGCAGCCGGTGGCGCCGGCATCAAGGTCCGCATCGTGAAGGGCGCCAACCTGCCGATGGAGCAGGTCGAGTCGTCGCTGCACGACTGGCCGCTCGCCACCTGGTCCACGAAGCAGGACTCCGACACCAACTACAAGCGCGTCGTCGAGTACTCGCTGCACCCCGACCGCATCGACAACGTGCGCATCGGCGTCGCTGGGCACAACCTGTTCGACATCGCGTTCGCCTGGCTGCTCGCGAAGCAGCGCGGCGTCGAGCGGGGCATCGAGTTCGAGATGCTCCTCGGCATGGCGCAGGGGCAGGCCGAGGCCGTCAAGCGCGACGTCGGTGAACTCCTCCTCTACACGCCGGTCGTCCACCCGCAGGAGTTCGACGTCGCGATCGCGTACCTCATCCGTCGCCTGGAAGAGGGCGCCAGCCAGGACAACTTCATGTCCGCCGTGTTCGAGCTGAGCGAGAACGAGACGCTCTTCGCCCGCGAACAGCAGCGGTTCCTCGCCTCCCTCGCCGAACTCGATGCGACCGTGCCGGCGCCCAACCGTCTCCAGGACCGTACGAGGGCCGATGCGCCGGCCGCCGTCGACCGCTTCGAGAACACGCCTGACACCGACCCGTCGCTGCCAGCGAACCGGGTCTGGGGAGCCGACATCCTGTCCCGCGTCGCAGCATCGACCCTCGGTGTCGACGCCATCGCGGCGGCCACCGTCACCACCGTCGACGCCCTCGACGAGGTCATCGACGGCGCGACCAAGGCCGGCATCGCGTGGGGTGCGCTCTCCGGCGCCGAGCGCGCCGTGATCCTGCACCGCGCAGGCGACGGGCTCGCTGCAGCGCGCGGCCGCCTGATGGAGGTCATGGCGTCCGAGACCGGCAAGACCCTCGACCAGTCGGACCCCGAGGTGTCCGAGGCGATCGACTTCGCCCACTACTACGCGGAACGCGCCCGCGAACTCGACACGATGGACGGCGCGACGTTCGTCCCGGCGAAGCTCACCGTTGTGACGCCGCCGTGGAACTTCCCCGTCGCGATCCCCGCGGGATCGACCCTCGCAGCCCTCGCCGCGGGATCGCCCGTCGTCATCAAGCCGGCTCCGCAGGCGAGCCGCAGTGGCGCCGTGATGGTCGAAGCGTTGTGGGAGGCCGGTGTCCCGCGCGACGTGCTGCGTCTTGTGCAGGTGGACGAGGGCGGCCTCGGCCGGCACCTCATCGCCCACCCGTCCGTCGAGCGCGTCATCCTCACGGGTGGCTACGAAACCGCCGAGCTGTTCCGCTCCTTCCGGCCGGAGCTGCCCCTGCTCGCCGAGACGAGCGGCAAGAACGCGATCATCGTGACCCCGAGCGCCGACCTCGACCTCGCCGTCAAGGACGTCGTCAACTCCGCGTTCGGTCACGCGGGGCAGAAGTGCTCCGCGGCGTCGCTCGTGATCCTCGTCGGCTCCGTCGCGACCTCGCGCCGCTTCCGGAACCAGCTCGTCGACGCCGTCTCGTCGATCAAGGTCGGCTACCCGGTCGACCCGACCACGCAGATGGGTCCGATCATCGAACCGGCAGCCGGCAAGCTCCTCGGCGGTCTGACGACCCTCGGCGCAGGCGAGTCGTGGCTCATCCAGCCGAAGCAGCTCGACGAGAGCGGCCGGCTGTGGAGCCCGGGCGTCCGCACGGGCGTCGCGCGCGGGTCCGAGTACCACCTGACCGAGTACTTCGGCCCCATCCTCGGCATCATGACCGCTGCGACGCTGGAGGAGGCGCTCGCGATCCAGAACGAGATCGACTACGGCCTCACCTCCGGTCTGCACTCGCTCAACCCGGCCGAGGTCGGCACCTGGCTCGATGGGGTCCAGGCGGGCAACCTGTACGTCAACCGGGGGATCACGGGGGCGATCGTGCAGCGTCAGCCGTTCGGCGGCTGGAAGAAGTCGGCCGTCGGCGCCGGCACAAAGGCCGGTGGACCGAACTACCTCATCGGACTCGGGTCCTGGACGTCCGCGGAGAGCACCGCGCTCGACACCGCGGGTCGTGCTGCTGAGCGTCGCTCGCCCCGTCCGGAGGTCGCCGCGCTGCTGCGGGCGGCCGACACGGTGCTCACGGCCGACGACTTCGCGTCGCTGCGTCGCGCCGTCGCGAGCGATGGTGCCGCCTGGGCGGACGAGTTCGGCGTCGCGAAGGACGTCTCCAAGCTGACGGCCGAGCGCAACGTGTTCCGGTACGTGCCCCGCGAGGTGCACGTGCGGTTGTCCGATGGCGCACCGCTCGCGCAGCTCGTCCGGGTGGTCGCGGCGGGTGCCGCTGCCGGAGCGGTGGTGCACGTGTCGTCGTCGGTGGCGCTCCCCGGGGCGTTGGGGGCGGCGATCGGCGCCATCGCAACGGGTGTGGCGGTCGAGAGCGATGACCGTTGGCTCGTGACCGCAGCGTCGTTGCGGGGTGTCACGGCCGGTGCACGCATCCGTCTCATCGGCGGTTCGACCGAGGGTGTCGCCCACGTGACCGACGGCAGCCCGGACGTCGCGGTGTACGCCGGCGACGTGACCGAGGCCGGCCGCATCGAGCTGCTGCCGTTCCTGCAGGAGCAGGCCGTCTCGATCACGGCGCACCGCTTCGGGACGCCGAACCACCTGTCGGACGCGCTGATCTAGCGGTTCGTCGGTCCGTTGCGACCCCGTTCGGTCCGACCCCGTTCGGTTCGTCCGGTCCGACCCCGTTCGCAATTCAGGAGAGCCCCGGCGTGTCGCTCAGACACGCCGGGGCTCTTCGCGCGCCACGCCGCGGCTCGCCTGAGTTGTGAACAGGAACCGGCCGTTGGTGGACGGCGGAGGGGAACGGATAGCGTTGTTGTATGACGAGCAGTTCTCACTTCAGCGAGGCGGCAGCTTCGTCGACACCCGGGCCGGCCGACGGACGTCAGCCGCGGTCGGGCTGCGGCGCCGCCATCGTGCAGGAGGGCAGGATCATGCTCCTCCAACGCCTCCGCGATCCCGAGGCCGGATGCTGGGGGCTGCCCGGAGGCAAGATCGACTGGATGGAGACGGTCGAGCACGCGATCCGGCGCGAGGTCGAGGAGGAGCTCGGGATCGAGTTGGGCACGACAACGCTCCTGTGCGTCGTCGACCACTTCGAGCCGGAGCTCGGTCAGCACTGGATCTCGCCGGTGCACCTCGCCACCGACTTCACCGGCGAGCCGCAGCTGCGTGAACCCGAGAAGCACGCGGCATTCGCCTGGTTCGCCCTCGACTCCCTGCCGACCGAGCTCACCTCATCCACCACCGCTGCCCTCGCCGCGCTCGCAGCCCGCGCCCCGCACGCGCTCTAACCGTCGCCCCTCGGCTCGATCCTCCGCGAGGGGAGGCAGACGGCGGTTCAGGACGCTCGGGAGCGACATTGCGCCTCCCCTCGCCGGAAGGAGAAAGGGAGACGCGGCGGGCGTCAGCCCAGCAGCAACGCGGAGAGCGCGTCGGTCGAGTGCACGACCGAGAGGGCGCCCTCTGCCTCGGCGGGGGAGCCGTAGCCCCACTCGACGAGGATCGTCGGGATGCCGTGCTCCGCAGCGCCGAGCACGTCGTGGTGCCGGTCGCCGACGAGCACGGGGTGGGTGAGGTCGACGCCCTGCTCGGTGAGACGACGAACCGCCTCGGCCACGACATCGGCTTTCCGGCTGCGCGACTCGTCCTCGGACGCGCCGCAGATGACGGTGAAGTACTGCAACAGGCCGAAGTGTTCGAGGATGACGTTCGCCTGCGACTCTGGCTTCGACGTCGCCAGTGCGAGCGGGATGCCGGCCTCGGCGATGCGCGCCAGGACACCGGCGACCCCCGGGAACACGGCGGTTCCGACCTCTGCGCCCTCGATGGCGACCTGTCGGCGGTACTCGAGCAGCGCCTCGTGGGACTGTTCCTCGTTCATGCCGGCGAAGTCGCGGAACGACTCGAGGATGGGCGGCCCGACCCACTTGAGGAGGTCGGCGTCCGAGGGAACGACGGCGCCGACGTTGGCGAGCGTCGTCTTCATGCGGGAGATGATGCCCGGCGCGGAATCCACGATGGTTCCATCCAGGTCGAAGAGGATGCAGGACCAGGTGCGATGCGGGGCGGCGGGGGAATCAGTCACACGCTCCATCCTAGGCGGAGGCGGCGGACCGCCCCGAGTCGGGGTGCGCCCGGCGGAAGCGGCCCTGTCCGGCGGCCCGCCGCATCGCCCATCCCACCGGCCTGCTGTCCACAATTCCGGAACGTTCCGGTGAAAATCGTCCGTTCTGCCCGAATACGGATCGGAAACAGCCGAAATCGGGCGGGGATGGCGCGAGACTCCCGGAATTGTGGACAACCCAGGCGTGGCGGACGGGATCTGGTCGGTCGGCGGGGTCAATGAGTGGGTCATTCGTCCCAAAATCGGCCAACAAACGTTGCGCAACTGCGCATTTCCTGTGTAGTTTTGATGACTGTCGGCATTTCGGTGGACACCCGTGTGGGGGTCCGCATGGTCCACCGCGAGTGCCGCCCAGGGGAATCATCCGCAGCTCGGGATCCCGAATCCCGATGCCGCTCCTCCCGTGCACCCGCATGCCCGGACGCCCCTGGACGCAGCACCCGAACCACCCGGACCCTGCACCGTCAGCACGCCCGAAAACGAACCACCCGAACCACCCGAACGCCCGAAAACACACCCGAAACCATCCCGATTCTCCGCACGCCTGTCACTGCGCGCGTGCACGCCACCACAGCGTGATGGCGTGCACCCGCGCGCCCGCTGCGCGCGCGGACGTAGCCGAGAGCTGTTCATGCGCCATCGTTCCCGCTTGCTCGCCTTCTTGATGTCCGTCGTGGTTGCGACCGGCCTCGTCTCACTGACGGCACCAGCCGCCGTCGCGGCAGAGATGAGCGAGGTGACGATGGAGAAGACCGCTTCCTCCGAGACGGTGCGGCCGGGTGAGACCTTCAGCTACACGCTCGACGTGAGCTGCATCGCGATCTCGGTCAACGGCGCGTGCACCAACGCGACGATCGTCGACAACGTGCCGGCCGGCTTCGTGATCGAGAACGTCGAGCTCGATGCTTCGCTCGGCAAGGCGACGTCGTCGGTCACCGGGAACACGGTCACCGTGGTGATGTCGGAGACGCTGAGCGACCCGCCCGGGGCCATCGGGATGAAGCCGACGAGCGGCAACGTCACCATCACCGTCCGCGTCCCGGACGACTACCCCTACGCGAAGAGCGGCATCCCCGTCGTCAACTCCGCCACCATCACTGCAACAAACGGCGTCAAGCCGGCCACAGACACCGCGACGGTGACCCCGATCGTGGTCCTCGCCCTCCACGCAGGCGCGACCAAGACCATCTCCCCTGAGGGCGGCCCGGCCGTTCCTGGCACCCCCGCCACCGCGAGCCTCATCGGCACGAACACGTCGAACGCCGGTGTGACGAAACTCGTGCTGACCGACCCGATCGACCCGTCCGCGCAGCCCAACCCGTTCTCGCTGCTCGGTGTGACCGGTCTCGGCACCGTCACGCTGCCCGAGGGCGCCGACCTCGTCCAGGTGGACGTGTGGGACGGCACCGAGTGGGTCGCAGGCACCGCACAGGCTGCAGCGGCACTCCCCGACGGCGTCGATGTCGACACCATCGCCGGTCTCCGCTTCACCTTCACGAACAGCGCCGGCGGGGTCATCCCGCAGGGCGCCTCCGCTTCCGTCGACGTCGACCTCGCGCAGCGCGCGGCCGTCGCAGAACTCGGCGAGCAGGTCTTCATCAAGAACGACCTCCAGGTCGACGTCTCGCTGAACGGCGAGACCGCCAGCGCGAGCGATGACGCGACGTACCGCATCCCGCTGACCGTCATCTCGGCCGCAGCATCGAAGTCGATCGAGCCGAACGGCATCGTCGCCGGCGAGTCGAGTACGGTCACGACCTCGGTCACGAACGCGAGCACCGACCCCGTCGCGAAGCTCACGCTCACCGAGCCGGCGATCACGGACCCGGCAGACCCTGCGGCGTCCGCCATCCCGGCCGGCATCTCCTTCGACGCGTTCACCGACCGGGTGATGTGGCCGGCCGGCGCGACGAGCGCCACGGTCACCTGGACCTACCGGGACGGCACGACCGAGACGGTCGCCGCCGGTGACGTCGACACGCTCCCCGCACCGGACCCGACCCGCGAGGTCGCCCGGTTCTCCGTGACCTACGAGGGTCAGATCGCCGCCGGCGCAGAGGCGCGCGTCCCGTTCACCGTCGTCTCCGACCGCGACATCGCACCGACCCCGTTCGTGTGGGACAACACGGTCGAGGGCAAGGCGACGTCAGCTGACGGCACAAGCGGCAAGGCGCAGGCGAACGACAAGCTGACCGTGCACGACAAGCACCTCGCCGTGCAGGTCGGCAAGAAGATCAGCCCCGCCGCCATCCTCGCCATCCCCGGCCAGCCGGTGACGGTGCAGCTCCCGGCCCAACTGCTGCCCTTCCCCGCGGACAGCGAGTCCGCTGGTTCGACCACCAACGCGAAGACGATCACGGTGAGCGACCCGCAGTCGTTCCCCGTCGACCCGGACACGGACCCGTGGTGGAACTCGTTCAACGCGACGAGCATCACGCAGACGGCCATCCCGGCAGGCTCCTCGCTGACCGTCCAGTACTGGGACGGCGAGAAGCTCGTGAACCTGCCCGGCGCGGTCGACATCGCTGGCGCGAAGGTCTTCTCGATGAAGATCCCCGCGCAGCTGCGCGACCAGATCAAGGGCCTGCAGTTCACCTTCACCTCCGAGCTGGGCTTCGCCCCTGGCACGAAGGTGCAGCCGAACTTCGGTGCTGAGCTCCGTCCAGGCCACCGCAACGACGGCAGCGCCATCGGCGGTCCGAAGGGCGACCCGTCGAACATCATCGAGAACTGCGCGTCCTCCGGCGCGACGGCCCCGAACATCGACCCGGCATCGGCCGTGACGGCAGCACCCTGCCCGACGATCGAGCTCATCCCGACCGAGCCCGGCACGGGCGACCTCATCACGAAGACCTGGCTGGAGAGCGGCGAGGGGACCGGCAAGACGGTCATCGCCCGTTCCGGCGACGTCCTCCCCGCACAGATCAACTGGTCGACGGGCGGCTACGGCAACCTCGACACGGTCGTCGTCTCGGACACCGAGGACCCGGCGACGACCCCGGTCGACCAGACCGTGTTCAACGCGTTCGACCTCGTCGGCGTCCGCGCCATCTCCGCGACCGACGACCCGTGGTTGAAGTACGACCGGGTGCTGCGCGTCGAGCTGTACAACGGCTCGAAGTGGGTCACGGCGACGAACGACCCGTGCCCGAACCGCTGCGACGGCACCTTCCCCGGTGTCACGCTCACCGACGACGAGCAGGTCAACACGGTCGGCGTCCGCCTCGTCTTCGCCGAGAGCGCCAACCGCGAGACGACGATCGGTGACGATCCGACCGCCCCGCAGCCGGGCACCGGCGTCGCCCGCTCGATCGGCAACGACCGTTCCTTCATCCTCGACTTCGCCGTGCGCGACGCCGTCCGTGTCCCGGTGACGAACCCGGACCCGGCCCTCGGCAGCCGTGAGTACAACAGCGCGGGTCACCCGGGCGATGTCGTCAACACGGCGCGCGCGACCGGCTTCGACGCCGACGGCGCCCCGGTCGTGACCGACACCGATGCGGACACCGCGACGATCATCGACGTCCCGCTCAACGTGCAGGTCTCGAAGGGCTGGGCCGGCGGTCCCATCGGCATCCCGCCGGTCGGCACACCGAACGCCTCCTACCCGTCCGGTCGCGTCTCGATCGTCGCCACCAACGTGACGGCCGCCAAGGTCGATACGCTGAGTGTGTCCGACCCCGGCACCGATGCGAACGGCCTGCCGACGTCGAACCCGTTCCAGGTGTTCAACCTGAAGCAGATCTTCGGCGTGACGGTCCCTGACGGTGCGAAGTCCTCCGCCGTTGTGCTCGGCCTCGCGGACGGCACCGAGCGCAACCTGCCGCTCTCCGCAGCGCTGGGGCTCTCCGAGTCCGAACTCGCGGACGTCGTGTCGATCGCGGTGACGCACACCGGCCGCATCGCAGCCGGCGCGAAGACGGAGATCACCCTCGACCTCCGTCTGCGTGCAACGGTCCGCGGATCCGACGACGTGCCCGTCACGAAGGCCGACTTCCCGCAGGTCTCCAACGACACGACGGCCACCGTCGCCGACCTCGGCGGCAACGCCGACGACACCCCGACGGCGAACGATGACGCCTCGATCCGGCTTGAGGACGCATCGATCTCGGTCACCGCGTCCAAGACGTTCAACCAGGCGTCGCAGCAGGAGCCGAACCGCGCCCCGATCGCGATGACGATCTCCGGTCAGCCGGGTGGCAGCGTCCGGACCGCGAAGATGGTCCTGACCGATGACTCCGGCACGTTCTGGAACGCGTACGACGCTGTCGGGATGTCCGGTCAGCTCACGCTCACCGCACCCATCAACCGGGTGCAGGTCGACGTGTGCGTCGATCGTTCCTTCGACGATGTCACGCTCGACTGTGTCGCATCGGGTGGTCGCTGGGTGAACGGCACCGTGCAGACGGCTGCGCAGTTCAACGCCAAGCCCATCCCGGACGGTGTCCAGGCGGCTGACGTCCAGGGCGTCCGCTACACCTTCACCCGTGGAGACGGTGCGTTCTGGGAGAACCCGGCCACGCCGACGCAGAGCGTCTCGATCTCGGTCCAGCGCCGCCTCGAACTGCGCTCGGGCGGAGAGGTCCCCTCGACGCTCGCCGGCAACACCGCCGCCCCGGGTGAGGAGGCTCCCGGCCAGTTCACGAACCGTGTCGTCGCCGACGTCACCGGTGCGCTGAACTCGGGCGGCACGTCCGACCCGCTCACGGCGACGGACGACGCGGAAGCGATCGTCAAGTACACCCACTCGACGAACTCGGTCGCCGTGCAGAAGACGCCGACGGGTGTGCAGTCGCCTGGCAAGACCTTCACCTACGGGCTGTCGGTCACCAACACCGGCAACACCCCGATCATGAACCCGGTCATCACCGATGTGCTCCCGCGGGACGCAGGCGGGCCGCAGCTCATCTTCGACCCGACGACCGAGCTGACGTCGTCGCCGTACTCGTACTCGATCACGGGCGCCGCTCCGATCGTGCCGAACGGTACGCAGCTCCCGACCGCGGTCGCCGACGTCACCGCGACGGTCAACTCGAGCGCCGACAAGATCTCCTTCACCTTCCCGAAGGGGAGCGTGCTCGAGGTCGGTCAGACCTACAAGGTCTCCATCCAGCTCATGTTCCGCCCGGGCCTGATCGCGAACCTGCAGGTCACGAACTCGTTCGGTGTGACGGGTGACCGCGCGTGGGATGCCTGCACCGGCGTCACCGGCGGCCGCCCAGGCAAGCTCGACGCGGCCACTGGCGAGTGCCGCACCGACACGATCGTGTCCGTGCTGCTGGCCGGCGCCATCCGCCCGGTGAAGACGGTCAAGGCCGTCGACCCCGAGCTCGGCAACAAGTCGGTCGGCGGCCCGAACATCTGTGCCGCCGATGAGGACGGGTTCTGGCGTGGAGGCTGCGTCCCCGTGACGAAGCCCGGCAAGGACGAGATCTGGCGGATGGCGTTCACCAACACGGGAACGCTCGGGATGAACCGTCTCGTCGCCATCGACAAGCTCCCGGCTGTCGGCGACACCGGCTCGAGCACCTCGCTGCCGCGTGGTTCGCAGTTCGCGACGACGTTCCAGGGCACGGCCGTGCTGGCCGGTGCTCCGCAGGGCTCGACGCTCACGACGTACTACACGACCGATGCGCAGCCGTGCACGACCGATCTCGACACCACCGGCCCAGGGTGTGCCCCCGGCCGTTGGAACGTGTGGGACCCGAAGGGGACCGTGGACCCGAAGACGGTCCTCGGCCTGAAGTTCGTGGTCGACTTCGCGACGCCGTTGCAGCCTGCCGGTGTGGTCAAGATCGATCTGACCACGACGTCGCCGGCCGTCTCCCCGACGGCCGGACCGGACACGGTGGCCTGGAACACGGTCGCCGTCGCCGGTCGGACCGTCAACGGCAACACGGTCGGCAAGACGCCGGTCGTCGAGGGCAACAAGGTCGGCGTGATCCTCGCGACCGGTCCGCTGCAGGTCGTCAAGGCGCTCGAGGGCGACGGTGTCGAGCGGTACGCGCCTGCGTCGTTCACGGCCGCTGTGACCTGTGTCTCCGCCGGGGTCGAACTCCCGCCGGTCACCGTCACGCTCAACGCGGACGGAACGCCTGTGACGGTTCCCGACCTGCCGTGGGGCTCCGAGTGCACCGTCGCCGAGGATGACAACGGTCAGACATCGGCCGACGCGAACACGGTCACGATCGTGTCCGGTACGCAGGACGTGCCCGTCATCACCCTGACGAACACGTACTCGCTCGCGGGCCTGACGCTCTCGAAGGCGGTCACCTCGACCGCCGTCGACGCCGACGGGACGCCGATCTCCTACGGTCCGTTCGGGTTCGGTGTGAGCTGCACCTTCCTCGGCGCGGCGGTCTACGCCGACGGGTACTCGGCCGAGAAGCCGATGGACCTGACGATCGCCGATGGCGACAGCGTCACGCTCACGGGGCTCCCGGCCCGCGCGGAGTGCGTCGTCACCGAGACGGACACGAAGGGCGCCGTCTCCACGACGGTCGCCACCGTGACCGGTGAGAACTCCACCGAAGCGGTCGCCGGCACCACGGCGACGATCGGTCTCGCCGCGAACGGCGACGAGGGCGACGTGACCAACGCGACGACCTTCGGCAACGTCTTCGCGGACGGCTCGGTGCAGATCACCAAGGAGGTCATGGGCGACGGTGCGGCAGCATACGGGCAGGGACCGTTCACGGTCCACGCCACCTGCACGCTCGTCGACCCGACCGGCACGCGCACCGTCTGGGACGGGGACCTCGTCCTCGGTGGGGACGAGCCGCTCGTCGCGACGATCGACCACATCGCATCCGGTGCGACGTGTGAGATCACCGAGACGCGCAACGGCGGCGCGGACTGGACGACCGTGTCGGAGGACACCGTGACGGTGACCGACGGCGGAACGGCCGAGGTCACCATCCGCAACGGCTTCCAGCTCGGTGCGCTGCACGTCGAGAAGGAGATCGTCGGTGACGGTGCCGCACTGTACGGCGCCGGTCCGTTCGAGGTCCTGCTCAGCTGTGTCCGCGACATCGACGGCGAACAGGTCGCCTTCGACGTCCCCGGTGGCGCGACGCGCGCCCTCACGGCGGAGAACGGCTACCAGGCCGACTACGAGGGCCTGCCGGCCCGCGCGCTCTGCAACGTGAGCGAGTCCCTCACGGGCGGTGCGACATCGTCCACGGTGACGGCCGTCCACACGCCGCTGCCCGAGACGTTCGCGCCGTTGGCCGCCGAGGCGCCGGTCTCCGGCGATGCGGTCGAGGGCATCGACCTCACGGTCGGTGTCGGTGCGACGGTGACCATCTCGCTCGTGAACACCTTCGACGTCGGAGCGATCCTCGTCACGAAGGAGATCACGGGTGCCGGCGCCGCGGACAATGCCGACAAGGTGTTCACGGTCGTCCTGACCTGCTCGGCGGATGTCGACGGCGAGAGCGTCCAGGTCGCGATCCCGGATGGTGCGGAGCGGACCCTGTCGAAGGCCACCGGCCTCACGACGCGGTACGAGCAGCTGCCCATCGGCGCCGACTGCTCGCTCGCCGAGACGAACAACGGTGGTGCCGTGCGCACGACCATCACGCCGAACACGGGTGACCGTCACGTCGGTCAGGTCACGGTGCTCCCGGCCCCGGTCGATGTGCCGGGTGACGGCGGCGAAGGCGGAGAGGGTGCCGTCGATGGTGGCGAGCACGTCGAGCGGGTCGCCGCCGGTGACGTCGTCGCCGACGAGTCGTCCGACGTCGAGTTCGTCGACGGCGCCGTGCTCATCACGGTCGTGAACGAGTTCGGTCCGACGCCGATCCCGCCGCGCGGCGGCCTCACGAGCACGGGTGTCGATGCGATGCTCCCGTGGGCGCTCGGTGGCGGCCTGGCCGCGCTCGGAACGCTGCTGCTCGGCCTGGGCCTCTGGCACCGTCGCCGCACCGCCTAGCGACGGGCGTCGCTGACCCGCGAGGTGAGGCGGATCGTCACTCCGGAACAATCCGGACGACGATCCGCCTCACCTCGCGGCCGTTAACGCACAACGCCGCCGACCCGTGAGGGCGGCGGCGTTGCGGCGTGGACGGGCCGACTAGTCGACGATGGCGATGGCGTCGATCTCGACGAGCATCTCCTCGCGGGGCAGGCCGGTGAACACCGTGGTGCGCGACGGCAGGACGCCGGACGTGATGCGCGCGGAGACGAACTCGCCGTACGCGTCGTTCATGATCGGGAAGTCCTCACGCTTCGTGAGGTAGACGCGCAGCATCATGACGTCGTCGAAGGTCGCGCCGCCGGCCTTCAGGATGGCCTCCACGTTCTGCAGCGTGCGCGTGGTCTGCGCCGCGACATCGCCGGGGAAGAGGTATTCGTTCGTCGCCGGGTCGACGGGGCCCTGGCCTGAGACCTGGACGAACGAGCCCTTGCGGACACCCTGGGAGAAGGTGTGGGCGGGTGCCGGGGCGTCGGTCGTCGAGATGGCGATGCGTTCTGACATGGGGTCCTTTCGGGACGTTTGGGTGGTGGGCACTTCGACAAGCTCAGTGACCGGTGGTGGTGGGGTCGGTGGGCACTTCGACACGCTCAGTGACCGGTGTACGCGGTCCCTGAGCTTGTCGAAGGGGCATTTCGGCAGGCTCAGTGACCGGTGTGACCGAGGTCCGTGTCCGGTCCCTGAGCTTGTCGAAGGGCCACAGCCGGACCCGGCGAATAGCCGAGATCGGCGGAGATCGCAGCCGTCGCCTCCAGCAACTGCGGCAACAGTGCGCGCACACCGCTGTGCGGCAGGACGGCCGTCGGGACGGAGATCGAGACGGCGGCGGCGATCCGCCCGTCCGGCCCGAACACGGGCGCCGCGACACAGTTCATAAAGCTCTCGTGCTCCTCGTGGTCCTCAGCCCACCCGCGTTCCGTGGATCGTTCGATCTCGGCGAGCAGCCCCTCGGCCGTGACGATCGTCTTCTCGGTGTACGCCTCGAAGGTGATCCCGTCCACGATGCGGCGACGCTCGACCGGGTCGAGCCCGCCGAGCAGGACCTTCGCGACACCGGTCGCGTAGAGCGACGCCGGCAGTCCGACACGCGAGTACATCCGCAACGGCTGCCTGGATTCGACCTTGTCGATGTAGAACACCGCGCCGTCGTCGTACGCTGCGAGGTGCACGGTCTGGCCGGTGGCGTTGCCGAGGGCTCGCAGGTGCGATGATGCGACGTTGCGGACGTCCTGGTCTTCCAGCGCCGTCTGGGTGAGGTCGAACATCGCCCGCCCGAGGTGGTACCGGAACGCGCCGTCGCGCGTGACGAAGCCGTGCTCTTCGAGTGTGTTGAGCAGGCGCAGCACGGTCGTCTTGTGCACGCCGATCACCTGGGACATGCCGTCGAGGGAGTTGTTGCCCGAGACGATCTCGCGGAGGAGGTCGAGGGCGCGGGAGAGGGACTGGCTCATGCGCCCATTGTCCTCTGCGTCGTTGTCCTCTGCGCCGTTGACGTCTGCACGGCCGCAGCCGGCTCGGGTGCAGCGGTGTCGGCCCAGGGGAGTCGGCGGCCCGGCGCGACGCTCCATCCGGACCACTCTGCCGGCGTCGCATCGATGATCCGGCGCAGCTCTACTGGTGTCGGCACGACATCCGGGCGGTCGCCGTGGCAGATGAGGGTGCTCGCGGCGGTCGCGTGGCCGATGCGCGTGCACGAGGTGTCGTCGAGTCCTGTGGCGAGGCCCACGAGGTACCCGGCTGCGAAGGCGTCCCCGGCTCCGACCGTCTCGACGACGTCGACCGTGAGGCACGGGACGTCGCACGAGGTGACGGCGATGGGCGTTCCGGCCCCGGTCCCAGCTCCAGTCCCGTCTCCAGCTCCAGCTCCAGCATCGGCCCGGTGCGCCGTCACGGCGGAGATCGCATCGTTCTTGAACACGATGCGCACGAGCCGGGGGAACTCCGCGAACAGGCGGGCGGCATCGGCGTGCCCGAAGAAGCCCTCCGCCTCGTCGACGCCCAGGAAGAGGATGTCGGCCTGTTCGATGAGGCGGCGCAACGGTTCGGTCGTGCGCCCGGCCCAGAGCCGCGGCCGGTAGTTGAGGTCGACGCTCAGCACGGCGCCCGTGGTGAGGTGTGCGCGCACATCGGCGATCGCTGCGGCCGTGTCGGGGGAGAGCGCGGCGGTGATGCCGGAGGTGTGGACGATGCCGGAGGCAGCGAACACGGCGCTCGATTCCGGCCGGCGGAAGTACGCGGTGTCGATGGCAGAGGCGGCCGATCCGCTCCGGTAGTAGTGCATGCGCGGCGCCCGGGAGCCGTCCTCCGCCGTCACCGTCTCCTTGATGTAGAGGCCGGTGGAGCGCGTCGGGTCGAGTTCGACGGCGTCGGTGAGCACCCCGGCGGCGGTCGCGACGTCGAGCACGTACTCACCGAATCCGTCGTCGCCGAGCCGCGACAACCAGTGCGCAGGCACCCCGAGTCGTGCCACGCTGGAGGCGACGTTGAACTCGGCGCCGCCGATCGCGGTGTCGAAGCGGCGGGTCTCGGCGAGTGGACGCTGCGACTCGGGGAGGAGGACGACCATGGCCTCGCCGATCGTGCTGACCGTGACGGGGGTTGTCGGGGCGGTCGGAGCGGCGGGCGCTGCCGGGGCTGCCTGGGCTGCCGGGGCTGTCGGCTGCGCGGACGTCGGGTGCTGGGACGTCGAGTGTCCGGACGTCACTGTCATCACCTGTCGTTCTGTGGTTCGTGCGCTGCGGAGGCGCGTGCTCCGGGGTGCGGGTCGGGTTGACGCCCCCTGCACACGATGCTAGAACAGGGGTAGCATTCAGCGCAACCGTCGTTGCGAATAGTGCAACGCTCGCCATCTGAGGAGATCATGACCGAGGCAACTGACGCATTCGACGCTGCAACGCTCGGCGTCACGGACGGCGCGCTCAAGGGATTCCCGCCCGCCGCGTTCCACGTCGACGCCGGCGACTTCCTCGCATCGGCCCCGCTCCTCTCCTCCTTCACCACGCCTCTCGTCACGGTCGACCGCGCCGCCGTCACCGACAACGTCGAGACGATGCGCCGATGGTGCGCAGCCGCCGGTGTCGGCATCGCACCCCACGGGAAGACGACGATGAACCGCGCACTCTGGCAGCGACAACTCGATGCCGGCGCGTGGGGGATCACCGTCGCCACGCCGTGGCAGCTGAGCGTGGCGCTCGACTGGGGCATCCAGCGCATCATGCTCGCGAACGCGCTCGTGCAGCCGGAGTACCTGCGACTCGTCGCCCGTGCGCTCGCGTCCGGCGACACCGAGATCGTCGTGTGGGCCGACAGCATCCGTGCCGTCGAGATCATGACCGAGGTGCTCGGCGACGGCATTGAGACCCGTCCGCTCCACGTGCTCGTCGAACTGGGCGCCCCCGGTGGGCGGACCGGGGCGCGCACGCACGACGCGGCCCTCGACATCGCCCGTGCCATCGAGGCGTCCCCGTCGCTCGCGCTCGCGGGCGTCGCGGGGTACGAGGGCGCACTCGCCCACCACGGCGACGATGCGTCGTTGCAGGTCGTGCGCGACTACCTCGTTGCGCTCGGTGCGCTGGATGACGCGCTGCGAGCCTCGTCGGCGTACGACGAGCGGGTGTCGACCATCATCGTGACGGCCGGCGGCAGCGCCTACTTCGACGTCGTCGCCGAGGTGCTCGCGCCGCGTCGCGACCTCGATGGCGTGCGCGGACGTCCGACCGACGTGCTCCTCCGGTCCGGCGCCTACATCACCCACGACGACGGCTTCTACCGCGGCATCACACCGCTCGGTCGTGAGCTGGGGGCCGCGCTCGGTGGGGGTTCGCTCGGTGCTGCTGGTGCTGGCGACGTCGGTCCCGATGCCGACGTGCCCGTCTCGAACGACTTCCGTTCCGCGATCCACGGCTGGGCGACCGTCGTGTCCCGTCCGGAGGCAGGCCTTGCACTGGTCGACGGCGGCAAGCGCGACTTCCCGTTCGACGAGGGGCTGCCGGAGGTCCAGGGAGTGCGCCGGTACGGCGCGGAGACGGTCGAGCCGTTCACCGGCGCGACCGCCACGGCGATGAACGACCAGCACACCTTCGTGTCGATCCCCGCCGACAGCGAGCTGCAGGTCGGCGACGTCCTGCGTCTGGGCCTCTCGCACCCGTGCACCACCTTCGACAAGTGGCGGGCCCTCATCGTGATCGACGACGTGCGTCTCGACCGTCCGTCCGCCGTCGACGTCCTCACCACCACCTTCGGCTAGCCGCCGCCGCTTCCCGCCCGCTCCCCTTCCCGCCCGCTTCCCTTCCCTTCCGCCCCCGCCCTTCCCCTCCCGCCCCGCCAACCACCCCCAAACCGCCCGCGAACTGTCACTCGTGGCTGTTCTCAGCACACCAGACCAGCCACGACTGCCAGTTCGCGAACCAGAACCAGGAGACACCATGACGTTGAGCGCGCTGTACGAGGATCGGGCGATCGCCGTGGTGCGGGTGCCGACGATCCTCAGCCCGGTCGAGCTCTGCCGGGCGCTCGCCGACGGCGGGATCCGCAGCGTCGAGTTCACCTTCACCACACCGGGCGTCGAAGCCCTCATCCGGGCTGCGGCCGACGGCGCAGCTGAGCACGGGGCCGTCATCGGCGCGGGGACCGTGACCGACGCCGACACTGCGAAGCGCGCGATCGACGCCGGCGCACAGTTCCTCGTCACCCCCGGTCTGAGCGAGGCGGTCGCCGAGGTCGCGACGGCCGCGGGCATCCCCTTCCTCCTCGGGGCGATGACGCCGAGTGAGCTCATGCGCGCCCTCGACCTCGGCTCCGACGCCGTCAAGGTGTTCCCGGCCGGCACGATGGGCTCCGGGTTCCTCAAGGATCTGCGCGGACCGTTCCCGGACGTGCGGCTCGTCCCGTCCGGCGGGCTGCACGCCGGCAACGCGCGGGAGTACATCGATGCCGGCGCCGCGGCGGTCACCGCCGGATCGAGCGTTGTGGGGGCTGCTGCGGTCGCCGCGGCCGACTGGGCCGGGATCAGGGCTGCCGCGGCCGAATTCACGGCGGCGGCGCTGGGTGGATCTGCGCTGGGCGGGTCTGCTCCGGACAAGTCGGCTCCGGGCGGATCTGCGCTCCCAGTAGCATCGGTCCAGTCCCGATGACCACGCCCCCGGTGCTCATCCGCGACGCCCGCATCATCGACGGCACGGGCGCGCCGAGCATCGTGGGCGACGTCCTCCTGGACGGTGGGCGCATCGTCGCGATGGGCGGGCGGATCGACGTCCCCACTGACGTTGCCGCTGACGCTCGGGTGATCGAGGCGGCCGGGCTCGCCATCGCACCGGGGTTCATCGACATGCACGCGCACTCCGACCTCGCCGTCCTGCGCGATTCGGACCACCTCGCGAAGGTCTCCCAGGGGATCACGACCGAGGTCCTCGGTCAGGACGGCCTGTCCTACGCGCCGACGACCGACGAGACGATGGCGATCATCCGCCGACAGATCACCGGGTGGAACGGGTCCCCTGACGATGTCGACTTCTTGTGGCGGAGCATCGGCGAGTACCTGGATCTCGTCGACCGTGGTGCGGCCGTGAATGTCGCCTACCTCGTCCCGCAGGGGAGTGTGCGGATGGCGGTCGTCGGCACGGAGGACCGCCGGGCGACGCCGGAGGAGATCGAGCGGATGCGCACGCTCGTCGCCGACGGGATGCGCGAGGGCGCGTTCGGGATGTCGTCCGGCCTCACCTACGTGCCGGGGATGTTCGCCGACACCGCCGAGCTCGTCGCCCTGTGCGAGACGGTCGCGGAGCACGGCGGCTTCTTCGCGCCGCACCAGCGCTCGTACGGGCGGGGCGCGCTCGACGCGTACGCGGAGATGGTCGAGGTGAGTCGCCTGTCCGGGGCGGCGCTGCACCTCACCCACGCGACCATGAACTTCGGCGAGAACGCCGGCCGCGCCGCGGAACTCGTGCGGCTCATCGACGACGCCGCGGCCGACGGCATCGACATCACCTTCGACACCTACCCCTACCTCCCCGGGTCCACGACGCTGTCGGCGCTGCTGCCCAGCTGGGTGGCGACGGGCGGCCCGGATGCAACGCTCGAACGCCTCCGCGACCCCGG
The DNA here is from genome assembly GCF_049319745.1 of Plantibacter sp. Mn2098. NCBI lineage: Bacteria > Bacillati > Actinomycetota > Actinomycetes > Micrococcales > Microbacteriaceae > Plantibacter > Plantibacter sp. Mn2098. Next base: position 225,845 of record NZ_JBMOUH010000004.1, read on the forward strand.
CGTGCAGGCGCGGGTACGGCACGAACTCGAAGTGACCGGGACCGATGGCTGCCACGGCGTCGTCGCCGACTGGGCCACGATCGAGATCTCCGGGGTGCAGAACCCGGCGCTCGCCGGCATCGTCGGGCGGACGGTGGCGGAGTCGGCTGCGCTGGTTGAGCTGGTTCAGGGTGTCGCGGTGGCTGGGGCCGGGCCGATCGGCGCGGCCGAGTCGACCGGTGCGGCTGAGTCGGCTGGCGCGGCTGGGGCCGCCGATTCGGTCGGTGCCTCGGCGCCGGCGGTGATCCCCGCATCGATCCTCGCCGACTGGCCGGTCGGGGACCCGACGGGCGTGTTCTTCGCGATCTTGCAGCAGGACCGGTTGGCGACGGGCATTCTGCAGCACGTCGGCGACGAGGCCAACGTCCGCACCATGATGAACCACCCGAGGCACACCGGCGGCAGCGACGGGATCCTGGTCGGTGCGAAGCCGCATCCGCGGTCGTGGGGGACGTTCCCGCGGTTCCTCGGGCACTATGTCCGCGATGAGGGTGTGCTCGGGCTGGAGGACGCGGTCGCGCATTTCACGTCGCGGCCGGCCGCGCGGTTGGGGCTTGTCGATCGAGGCGTCCTGCGGGTCGGCGCTGTTGCGGACGTGGTCCTCTTCGATCCGTCGACCGTTGCCGATCGGGCGACGTTCGCCGATCCGCGGCAGCAGTCGGCCGGTATCCCGTGGGTGTTCGTCGCGGGCGTCCCCGTCATCGAGAACGGCATCCGGACCGATGCGCTCCCCGGTCGCGCGCTGCGCCATCGTCCCGCCTCCTGACGTCCCGCCTCCTGACCTCCCGCCTCCTGACCTCCTGCCCCTGACGTCCCCTCCCGCCCCTGACAGTCACCCACGACGTTCTCTCCACAATTCAGGAACATTCGCAGCATTCAGGACGATCCGGTCCGTTTCGGCGCCATATCGTCCTGAATTGCGCTTTTCATCCTGAATTCCGCACCCCGAGTGGCGGGCACGACGGTCACGACGCTGCCGGGCATGGCGTTCGCCACGCATGTTCGCAATTCCGGAACTCTCGGCCGAAAACAGTCGATTTCGGCCGAAAATCGCCGAAATCGTCACTCCTGTCACACGTTTCCCGAAATTGTGAACAGGATGCGGTGGCAGGGCAGGGCAGGGCAGGGCAGGGCAGGGCAGGGCAGGGCAGGGCAGGGCAGGGCAGGGCCGGGCAGGGCCGGGCCGGGCAGCCGGCTAGAAGAGGCGGGAGTCGCTGTCGTCGAGGCCGCGCATCGCGTCGTAGTCGAGCGTGACGCACCGGATGCCGCGGTCCTTCGCGAGCGTCCGGGCCTGCGGCTTGATCTCCTGCGCCGCGAACACGCCCTGCACGGGTGCGAGCAGCGGATCGCGGTTCATCAGTTCGAGGTAGCGCGTCAGCTGTTCGACACCGTCGATGTCGCCGCGCCGCTTCAACTCGACGGCAACTGATGCGCCGTTCTCGTCGGTGGCGAGGATGTCGACCGGGCCGATCGCGGTCATGTATTCGCGTCTGATCAGGCGGTAGCCATCGCCCAGGAGTTCGATCTGCTCCGCGAGCAGCTTCTGCAGGTGGGCTTCGACGCCGTCCTTCTGGAGCCCGGGGTCGACCCCGAGGTCGTGCGCGCTGTCGTGGTGCACCTCGTGCAGGGACACGACGAGCGCGTCACCCGTCTTCTTGTGGGTGACCTTCCAGAGCTGCGTGATCCCGGCGGCGAGCTGGTCGTCGTCCGGTTCGAGGATCGTGAGCGTGCAGGGCGGGCTCATCCAGTTGAGCGGCTTGTAGGAGCCGCCGTCGGAGTGGACGAGCAGGCTGCCGTCGTTCTTCACCATCAGGAGTCGACGCGCGAGGGGCAGGTGGGCGCTGAGCCGTCCCGCGTAGTCGACCGAGCACTCTGCAATCACCAAACGCACTCGTTGAGCCTACCGTCCCCGCTTCGGCCCGCCCCATCGCATCGTGTGTCCGCAATTCCGGAAAACGTGTGACAGGAGTGACGATTTCCGCGATTTTCGCCCGAATCCGCCCGTTTTCGCCCAAGAGTTCCGGAATTGCGAACAGTCTGCGCACCCGGGTACTTCCAGAATTCAGGACGAAAGACGGAATTCAGGACGATTCCGATGCTCGGGGGCCGGAATCGTCCTGAATCGTGCGGAAGTTCCTGAATTGTGGAACGCCGATGGGGGACGGGACGACCGGCGGATCAGGCCGTCGCGACGCGCCGACTCGCCTCGCGCGCAGCCGGCGACGCCAACCCGGCGAGCACGATGAGCACGAGCACCACGAACAACGCGTTCAGGATGCCGACGTGGTCGGCGAGCAGCCCGATCGCCGGCGGTCCGACGAGGAACGCGCAGTAGCCGATCATCGCGACGGCGCTCACCCGGGCGGCGGCCCGGCGCGGGTCGTCCGCTGCGGCCGACATCCCCACGGGGAACCCGAGCGAGCATCCCAGTCCCCACAGCACGGCTCCGGCGATCATCAGCCAGGTCGGCTCGGCGAGGATGAACGTCGACAGTCCGACGACCGCCGCGCCAGCCGACACCTGTAGGACGATGACGCGTCCGAAGCGGTCGATGAGCGGCCCGCCGACAACACGGCCGATGGTCATCGCGCTCACGAACGCCCCGAACACGAGCGCCCCGACGGCCTGCGTCTGGAGGTGTCCGTCGACGACCGCGATCGTCAGCCAGTCGTTCGCGCTGCCCTCGGCGAACGCCATCCCGAGCATGATGACACCGATGAAGACGAGGCGGACGTCCGCCCACACGGACAGCCCGGACAGGAGGCGCTGACGCCAGTTCCCGCGGCCCGCGGACCCCGACCCGGCATCGGCACCGGAACCCTCGTGCGCCTCATCGGCCAGCGGCTCGCGGATCGGCACGTACCGGACGGCGACGACGGCGGTCCCGGCGATGACGGCGGCCATCACGATCGCGTGGATGAACACCGGCAGGGCGAGCGATGCCGCAACCGCGCCGATCCCGGCCCCGATCACCGTTCCGAAGCTGAAGCACGCGTGCATGAGCGGCAGCACGGTCTTGCCGAGTTCGTGCTCGGCCGCAGCGCCCTCGACGTTCATCATGACGTCGACGCTCCCGTTGCCGAAGCCGAACAGGATGAGCCCGATGAGCACGATGCCGGCCATCGGCACAAGCGATGACCCGATGCCGATGAACACGAGACCGGCCGCGACGATGCTGAGCGACGTCGCCATGCCGCGTCGTGGTCCGAGGCGCCCGAGGACCGGCGGTGCTGCGATGAGGCCCACGATCGACCCGATCGACATGCCGAGGATGAGGAGGCCGATCTCTCCGGTCGAGATGCCGAGGCTGTCGCGGATGGCGGGGAGGCGGGCGACCCAGGTGGCGATGCTCAGACCGCTCAGGGCGAAGATCACGAAGATGGCGTTGCGCCAGGCGACGAGTTCGCGGCGGGGGCGGAGGGTGGTCGTCAGGCGACCGGAGGCGTTCGTGGACGCGTCGCTCGCTGCCGTGCCGCCGCTCGTCGCGGTCTCCGGGGTGGTGTTGCTGTGCTCTGACACTGTCGTCCTGATGGTCGAATCGCGGGGCGATGGGCGAAGTCTGGATGGTGGGCCGGGCCCGGAATCGAATCGATTCGATAACGTCGACTAAGCTAGCAGATCGTGGACCCGGAATCACGTGCATCTCGCCCGACATTGGCCGATGTCGCCGAGCGCGCCGGCGTCTCGCAGTCGACGGCTTCGCTCGCGTTCAGCGGCTCAGGGCCGGTATCCGATGCGACGCGTGAGCGGGTTCTCCAGGCTGCGGCGGAGCTCGATTACGCGGGGCCGGACCCGCGTGCGCAGTCGTTGCGCCGTGGGAGGAGCGGCATCGTCGGCGCCGTCGTCGGCGGTCGCATCCGGGATTCGTTCCGCGATCCGGTGATGGTGCAGACGCTCGACGGGCTCGCGGAGGAGCTCGGTGCGGTCGGTGCGGGCCTCCTGCTCCTGAACGATGCGGAGGACGGCGTCGCCCGCCTCGGCACAGCTCCAATGGACGGCGTTGTGCTCATCGGCTGCAGTCCGCTCCTCGACGACACGGTCCGGCTGCTCACCCGCCGAGGCATGCCGGTCGTCTCGATCGAGGGCCACGAGGGCCTCAAGGTCCCCGACGTCGGCGTCGACAACCGTGGTGGAACGCGTGAGGTCGCCGAGCATCTGGCATCCCTCGGGCATCGGGATGTCGCGCTCGTCGCCCTGCAGTTCGACGAGTCCCGCGTCCGTGGCGTCCTCAGACCGGAGTGGGAGGCGTCGGCGACGGTGGTCCCGATGGTGGAGCGTCTCGCCGGCGCGCGCGATGTCTTCCCGCAGCTCGTGAGCATCGTGACGGGTGGGAGCTCCCTCGAGGAGGGACGCATCGCCGGACACACCCTGCTCGATGTCGATGCCGCCGACCGGCCGACCGCGATCATCGCCCAGAGCGACCTCCTCGCGGCCGGGGTGATCCGCGCGGCGGAGGAGCTCGGCATCACGGTTCCGGCCGAGCTGAGCGTCACGGGGTTCGACGGCATCCGTGTGGAGGGCCTCGACTACGACCTCACGACCGTGTGGCAGCCGTCGCGGGAGAAGGGTGCCGCTGCCGGCCGGGCGATCGTGGAGATGATCGAGGGCGGCGATCCGGTGCCGGAGTCGTTCGGTGTGCGGTTCCACCGCGGTGCCACGACGGCTGCGCCGGTGCGCGAGGCCCGCGCCTGACCCGGCTAGCCAGGGCCTGACTCAGCCAGCCAGGGCCTGACCCGGCCAGCCTCAGCCCGCCTCTTCCCTCCCTCCTCCGATCCCTCCCCGTCCCGCCCATCGCGCATAACTCCTTCAATCCCGAGCGCCGGTGAACCGGCTGCCGCGGAATTCCGGGGTTCGGCGATTCTGGCGCGACGATTCGAAGGAGTTGTGCGCGAAGGACTCCTGTCAGACGGAGGCGCCCGCCTAAGCTGGTCGGACCGTCGCAAGGAGGATCAATGTCGTCCCAGTCCGTCTCAGCCAGCGCATCCGCGATCGCTTCCGAAGTGGAAGACCTGTACCGCGATCTGCACGCCAACCCGGAGTTGTCCTTCGAGGAGCATCGGACGGCCGGGATCGTGGCCGATCGGATCGGCGCCCTCGGATACCGGGTCACGACCGGCATCGGCCGGACCGGCGTTGTGGGGGTGCTCGAGAACGGCGATGGCCCGACCGTCCTGCTGCGCGCCGACATGGACGGCCTGCCCGTCACGGAGGAGACCGGCCTCGACTACGCGAGCACGGCCCGCGGCATCGATCCGGACGGCAACGACGTCGGCGTGATGCACGCGTGCGGCCACGACGTGCACGTCACGTGCCTGATCGGCGCTGCGAGGCTCCTCGTCGAGACCCGCGACACCTGGTCCGGCACGCTCGTCGTCCTGTTCCAGCCGGCCGAGGAGCACGGCGGCGGCGCACAGGAGATGGTCGATGACGGTCTGTACGGCCGCATCCCGACCCCCGACATCGTGCTCGGCCAGCACGTCGGTCCGTTGCCGGCAGGTGTCGTCGGCACGCACTCCGGGCCGTCGTTCGCTGCGGCGGATGCGCTCGAGGTCACGCTGTACGGCCAGGGCGGGCACGGTTCGCGCCCGCAGTCGACCGTCGACCCGATCGTGATGGCCGCCGCGACCGTCATGCGGCTGCAGACGATCGTCTCGCGCGAGGTCGCCGGGACCGATACCGCCGTGGTGAGCGTCGGCACGCTGCACTCTGGCACGAAGAGCAACATCATCCCGGACACGGCGACGCTGGGTCTCAGCATCCGCAGCTACGAGAGCCACGTGCGCGACCGCGTCATCGGCTCGATCGAGCGGATCGTGCGCGCCGAGGCGCTGGCGTCCGGTGCGCCCAAGGATCCGGAGATCGTGTCGATCGAGTCCTACCCGGTGCTCGTGAACGATCCGGAGGCGACGGCGACGGTCACAGGCGCGTTCGTGGACGCGTTCGGTGCGCAGCGGGTGCTCGACCCGGGCCTCGTCACAGGCAGTGAGGATGTCGGCAACCTGTCGACGGCGGCCGGCGCACCCCTCGTGTACTGGATTCTGGGCGGGGCAGATCCCGTCGCGTTCGCTGAGGCGTTCGCGTCCGGTCGGATGGAGCAGGACATCCCGGGCAACCACTCCTCGAAGTTCGCCCCGCTCATCCGCCCGACCCTCGACACCGGCATCGCGGCACTGTCGATCGCCGCCCTCGAATACCTCCTCCCGCGCCCCTGACCGTTCTCCTCTGCCGAGGGGTCGCAAACTGCGGGTGTTCGCGTTGAGGACCCGCAGTTTGTGACCCCTCGGCAGAGGAAGAGGGAGGGGCTAGAGGAGGTTGAGTTCCAGGGCGAGGGTGACCGCCCGGGTGCGATCGTTGACGGTGAGCTTCTCGAAGACGTGGAGGAGGTGCGTCTTCACCGTCGCCTCGGAGATGAAGAGGGACTTCGCGATGCGGGCGTTGCTGTTGCCGGCGGCGACGAGACGCAGCACCTCCAGCTCGCGCGCGCTCAGGACCGGGCGGGCCGGAGCCGATGCTGCCGCAGCCGACGCCGCAGCACCCGCCCGCATGCGGTCGACGAGTTTCGCCGCGATCTCCGGAGCCAGCACCGTCCGGCCCCCGACCACCGACCGGATGCCGGCGAGGATCTCCTCCTGCGGCGCCGCCTTCAGCAGGTAGCCGCTCGCGCCGGCCTCGATCGCACCGAGGATGTCGTCATCGGTCTCATACGTCGTGAGGATGAGGACCCGCACCTCCGGCACGGTCTCGATGATGCGGGCCGTCGCCTCTGCGCCGGAAAGGTGCGGCATCCGGAGGTCCATGAGCACGAGGTCCGGGCGGAACTCGGCCGCGAGACGGACGGCTTCAGCGCCGTCGGAGGCCTCCGCGATCACGTCGATGTCGTCGGCCCGCCCGAGCAGACCGACGATGCCGCCCCGCACGATCGGGTGGTCGTCGGCGACGACGACGCGGATCTGGGACGGATGCGCCGATTCGGGATGGGCCGATGCTGGCCGGGCTGATGCTGGCCGGCCGGAGTCTGACGGCCGTGCTACCGGCTGGGCCGACGCTGACTGGGCCGGAGCTGGGTTGGTGGTGTCGGTCATCGTGAGGGGTGCTCCGGATCCGGGTTCGACGGGTGGGACGATGCCGCTGGTGTGCGCGCGGCGCGGAGCAGATCGGCGACCGCGGGGCTGAGTCTGGGGTCGGCGGGAGCGGGAGCGTTCGCGGCGCTCGCCGGATCCCGCGTCGGAGTCGCGGCGGGTGGCGTGGCCGCGGTCGGGACCGGCACGCTGACGCGCAGCATCGCGCCTCCGCCCTCCCGATTCGCCGTGGTGACCCGCCCGCCGAGGAGCTCCACGCGGCTCTGCATGCCGTCGATGCCGAACCCGCGTTCGCGGACGGTGCCGTCCGCTGGGAAGCCGACGCCGTCGTCGCAGACGGTCAGACTGATCTCGGGCGCATCTGCGGGCATCGCCCCGTCGCTCAACGCGGGATCGCCATCGCCGCTCAGCACAGCATCGCCCCCGCCCAGCACGGCATCGCCCCCGCTCCGCGCAACCCGCAACCCCAGCTCGACCGACCGCGCACCCGCATGCTTCCGCACGTTCGCAAGCCCCTCCTGCGCGCATCGCAGCAGGACGACTTCGAGCGCGCGTGGGAGCTGAGCGGTGGTCGCATCGAGGCGCACGACAACACCCGTCTCCCGCTCGAATCGGGACGCCAGCCGCTGCAGACTGTCGTGCAGGCTGGTGTCCGAGGCGGGGAATCCGGCGTTCGTCGCGACGAGGGCTCTGGCTTCCCCGAGCGCCTCCCTGGCCGTCGTCTCGATGAGGTCGATCGTGTCGTCCGCGACCATCGGCGACTCGGCCCTGGCCCGCTGCGCGAGCATCACGACGCTCGTGAGGCTCTGCGCGATCGTGTCGTGGATGTCGCGGGCCATCCGTTCGCGTTCGGAGGCTGCGCCGGCATCGCGGCTCGCCCGTTCGGTCTCGGCCTGGGCGTCCTGCAGCTGTTGCAGGAGACGGGCGCGTTCGAAGGCGTACTCGTGGATGCGTGAGATCCACAGCCCGAGCGCGATGCTGAACACGAGGCTGATGCCCTGGATGAACGCGGCCTGGGCGAGGACCCCCTCCGACCCCTGCACGCCGATGCCGACGGCGAACCCGATCCCGAGCGCGATGGCGCTCACGACGTTGAGGATCACGGCGGTGCGGGTGTTGCGCGTGAGGACCCAGAGGAGCGGGATCATCACGACCTGCATCGTGAGCATGTTGGGGGAGAAGGCGGCGCCGATCGCGACACCGACGATGAGAATGGTCTGGAACAGCAGACCGGCCGTCTCTCGCCCGAGCTGGCGGCGGCCGAAGCTGTAGTAGCAGGCGCACAGGATCAGGAGGACCGCCCACGCGCCGATCCGGCTGGCGCCGCCGGCATCGTCCGCTTCGCTCAGCCAGACGATCACTCCGACGACGAGCGATGTCGCGCCGAATGCGATGTCCCACCACCGTCGTCCGTCCAAGTCGCCCATGTCGTTCCCTCCTCCCATCCTCTCCGCCCCATTCTCCCGCCCCCAGCCCGCGAGGGGTCGCATCTGGCTAGTCCAGACCCCGTCCGACTAGCCGTTTGCGACCCCTCGCGGGCTGAGCGATGGTGGATGGGCTACTGGCGGCGGATCCAGCGGAAGGTGACGCGGCAGAGGACGAGGCCGAGGACGCACCAGACGGCGAGGATCAGGGCGACCCAACCGAGATCCCAGACGCCGTTCTGCTCCTGGGCGGCGAACGTCTCCGGGAGGAACACCGATCGCATGCCCTGCGCGATCCACTTGAGCGGGAAGATGCTCGCCACGTTCTGCAGCCAGGTCGGCAGCATCGTGAACGACAGGTACACGCCTGAGATGAACTGCAGCACGAGGACGATCGGGATCACCACCGCCGTCGCACTCTTGCCGCTGCGGGGCAACGAGGAGAGGGCGATGCCGAGGACCGCCGATGTCACGATGCTCAGCAGGTAGATCCACGCGAACGTCAGCCACTTGTCGGGTTCGGTCGGCAGGGCGACGTCGAACGCGAAGTGCGCGACGAGCAGCAGCAGCGCGATCTGCAGGATCGAGGTCACGAAGACCTGTCCCATCTTCCCGAGGAAGTAGCTGAAGACGGGGAGCGGGCTGCCGCCGAGGCGTTTGAGGGTGCCGTCGCTCTTCTCCGTGGCGATGTCGGTCGCGAGGTTCTGGACGCCGGACAGGAGGATGCCGGCGGCGATCATCCCCGGCAGATAGTAGGCGGCCTGGCTGATGCCGCCGCTGCCGTCCGGCGCAGCGCCGACCTTGCCGACCGCGCTGAACGCGGTGGAGAAGATCGCCAGCATCACGACCGGGAAGAGGAAGGTGAAGAAGACCTGGTCGCCGGAGCGGAAGTAGATCCGGGTCTCGTAGGCGATGCGGCTGATGCCGAGCGAGATCGTGCGGCCGGGCGGGAGCGCAGGCACGAGCGCGTCGCCGCGGGGAGTCGATGCCGATGGGCGGGTCGTGGTCATGATCGTGCTCCCGTGGTCGGTGCGTTCGTCGGAGTCGTGCTGGTCGAAGCGCCGGTCCCTGAGCTTGTCGAAGGGCCCGCCCCGGACGTCGACTCCCCGGTCCCTGAGCCCGCGGCCCCGGTCCCTGAGCTTGTCGAAGGGCCCACCCCGGGCGTCGATTCCCCGGTCCCTGAGCCTGTCGAAGGGCCCACCCCCACCCGCGCCACCAGCCCGAGGTACACGTCCTCCAAGCTCGGCCGGATCACTTCGAGGTCGCGCGGTTCCCCGCCCGCCTGGCGGACCAGCTCGGCCACGCGCAACGCGGGTTCCGTGGTCCGTTCCTCGTGCAGTCCGGCGGCGTCGCGCCATCGGACCACCGGCACCCGCGCATCGGGCCCGCCGATCTCGTCGACGGCCCCGATCTCGACGAGCCGTCCGCCGGTGATGACACCGGCCCGGTCGGCGAGTTGGGCTGCCTCGTCGAGGTAGTGGGTGGTGAGGAGGATCGCGGTGCCGTGGTGTTTGAGGTCGCGGATGAGGTCCCAGAACTGGCGGCGCGCTTCGGGGTCGAAGCCCGTGGTCGGTTCGTCCAGGAAGAGGAGTTTGGGTCGGCCGATGACGCCGAGCGCCACATCGACCCGTCGTCGTTGACCGCCGGACAGTTTGCCGATGCGGGTGCCCGCCTTCGCGGTGAGGCCGACGGCTTCGATGACCTCGTCGACGCCGCGAGGGTGCGCGTAGTAGCGGGCGAACTGGGTGAGTTGTTCGCGGACGGTGACGTTGGCCGCTTCCGCGCTGGACTGCAGGACGATACCGAGCTGTGCCTTCCACGCGAGCCCGCCGTGCGCCGGGTCGACGCCGAGGACGCGGACGTCGCCGCCGTCGCGGCTGCGGTAGCCCTCGAGGATCTCGATCGTGGTGCTCTTGCCGGCGCCGTTCGGGCCGAGGAGGGCGAACGTCTCACCCGCCTGGATGTCGAAGCTGACGCCGTCGACCGCCGGTTTCCCGGCATAGATCTTGCGGAGGCAATTGACCTCGACGATGGGTGTTGTGCTCATGCCACCAATAGTCGTCCTCGGTGTCCCGCCCCGGTAGCCTCCATCCGACCGATCCTCCATCAACCGATCGGTTGATGGAAGCCCATCTCTCCGCTGCCGAGGGAGCGGGGGGGGCTAGACGCCGGTGCGCATCCAGGCGGTCGTGCGGGCTCGGAGGCCGAGGGTCAGGGCCCGGGCCCCGAGGTAGCCGAAGAGGAACGCGATGCTCAACCAGGCGAGACCAGCGGCATCGGGCGAGGACCAGGTGAGGACGGCGAGGGCCATCGGGACGAAGACGGCCGTGTTGAGCAGGCCCGTCAGCGCCAGGTATCGCGCATCGCCCGCACCGATGAGGACGCCGTCGAGCACAAAGACGAACCCGGCGAGTGGCGTGGAGACGGCGAGCACGATGACGCTCGGCAGGATGAGCGCGGCGATCGCCGGATCGCTCGTGAACAGCAGGCCGACGAAACCGCTCGTCGCCGCGACGACCGCCCCGAGCACGATCCCGGACCCGACGCCCCACTGCAGGCATCGGACGAGGACGGCGCGCACACCGGCGACATCGCCGCCCCCGAGCCCTTTGCCGACGAGTGCCTGGGCGGCGATCGCGAGAGCGTCGAGGGCGAACGCGAGCGTCGCGAACAGCGTCATCACGACCTGGAACCCGGCGAGTTCATCGGTGCCGAGCGATGTCGCGACGAACACGGCCAACAGCATCGCGACCCGCAACCAGGCGGTCCGGAAGAACAGCCAGATGCCGGATCGGGCGGCCCCGCCGATGCCGGCGCGATGCGGTCGGAGGCTTGCGCCCGTGCGGGCGACGTGCCGCAGGATCACCACGACGTAGGCGACGACCATGCCCCACTGCGCGATGACCGTCCCCACCGCTGACCCGGCGATCCCGAGGCCGAGTCCGTAGATGAAGAGGAAGTTGAGGGCGATGTTGGCTGCGAAGCCGGCCCCGGCGACGTACAGCGGCGTCTTGGTGTCCTGCAGTCCGCGGAGGAGGCCGGTCGCTGCGAACACGAAGAGCATGGCCGGGATGCCGAGCATCGAGATCCCGAGGTAGGCGTCGGCCTGGCGGGTGACGTCCTCGGATGCGCCGAACAGTCCGACGAGTGTGGGCGAGAGGAACCAGCCGATGGCGGCGATCACCGCCCCGAGGCCGAGCGAGAGCCAGAGGCCGTCGACGCCGACGGACACGGCGCCGCGTTCGTCGCCGTGTCCGAGGCGTCTCGCGACCGCCGGCGTCGTCGCGTAGGCGAGGAAGATCATCAGGCCGATGATGGTCTGCAGTACGGCGCTCGCGACGCCGAGCCCTGCGAGCGGGACGACGCCGAGGTGGCCGACCATTGCGGAGTCGGCGAGCAGGAACAGCGGTTCCGCGATGAGTGCCCCGAGTGCCGGCACCGCGAGGCGGAGGATGTCGCGGTCCACAGCAGTCATCCGTCGAGCCTAGGGCCCACCTCCGACGGCGGCAGTCCGCGGCCGCTCAACGGCTGAGCAGCGCGCCGCTCAGATTCGCGATGTCGCCGAAGCGCCCGTTCGTCAGGAACCCGCGCGCGATCGCGTACGACACCCGTGGCTGATCCGTGTCCTCGCGGCAGAAGAGGGAGAGCGGCACGGATTCGGCACCGAGCTCCGCTGCGAACTCCGCGATGTCGGCAGCCCCGAACAGCGGTTCCACCCGCGCCGCGATGCCGGCGACCGCTCGAACGGCCACCCCGTCCGGCTCGCTCCGATCCTGCCCCAATCCGGACGCCGCGAGCGACACGACCTCCGCGCCCTCGGCGGCGAACGCCCGGCACGCGGCGAGGATCGCCAGCCGGACGGCATCGTTGGTCGTCGGCGCGGTTCCCGGCGCGGGCTCCGCGACATCGCCATCGCCCCTGCCATCGCCACCAATCCCGACATCGACCCCTGCCCCGGTCGCCCGCGACACGACATCGAGCGACCATCCGACGATCGTCCCCCCAGCGCCATCGATCGGCAGCCATGTCGTCGCCGCCAGCAGCGCCCCGTTCCGATCCACAACGGCCGACGTCCGCGCAACGCCTCGCAGGCTGCCGAGGCTCCCGCCGACCGTCAGCCCGAGCTCCGGCACGTGCCGGTCCGTCACCCACACCGAGGTGAAGGCCCGCGCCTGACTGCGGATCTCCCACGACTGTTCGGCGAGGGGCTTCACGATGCTGCGCAACCCCGCCGTCGCAGCGAGCCCGTCGAGCGCCCGGACGGCCGGAACACGACCATCGGCCCCGCCCTCACCCTCACCCTCGTCAACGAACGCCCGCAACGCCACCCGCAGATCCCGCCCGAGCGGCGACACCCGCCATCCGTCGGGTGCGTCGGCCGGCTCAGAAGCGGCGAACACGCTCGGCGTCAGCCCGACCCGCTCGGCGGCGTCGGCGAACGCGGTGATGGCGGCGGCCCGCGCGCCCACCGGCCGGTCCGGCCCGATCGGGTCGCCGATCGCGAGCGCGACACCGCCGTGCTGCTGGTACGCGATCGCGTGGGTCCCGCCCTCGGTCACGAACACGCGGTTCTCCGGCCGCAGTGCGACCGTCGCGAGCGGTCCGCCGCCGTGCTGGGCGATGATCGCCGCCGCCGTCCGCCTGGCCCGCCGCGCACCCGGCCCGATCGCATCGGGGAGCCTGCGACGGGTCTGGTTCGCGGCGACCCGGAAGGCGTGCCTCGACGCGATGAGCAGTCCGGCCTGCACGACCCAGAGGATCGCGGTCGACAGCCAGATGGTCGCGAAGTCGAGGGGAATCCCGGTGACGATCGTCACCACGACGAGCAGCACGGTCACGAGCAGGTTGAGCACCGTGAGCGCCATCGCTGCCCACCAGGCCCAGCGGTGCCCGCGCCGCAGCCAGTTGACGATGAGCACGATCGCGATCGCGTCGAACAGGACGTCGGTCCACGACCCCTGCGTGAGTGTGGTCGGCCCGAGCGGCCCATCGAGCGGCAGCACCGTGATGAGCACCTGCACAACGCCCAGGATGACGAGGCCGGCGACCGCGAAGAGCCGCCAGTCGCGTTCCGTCGGGCGGGTCCTGCTGCGGTGTTCGCCCACCATGATGCGGGCGACGATGACGAACACGACGACGCTGATGAAGTGCTCCAGGTCGGCGACGTCGCCGATGTACAGGAGCGCGATCGACACCCATGCGACGAGCACGAGCCGCCACCGCAGACGGTACGGCGACCGCATAAAAGCCGTCGACGTCGCGACCAGCGCGAAGATCCCGCAGCTGGGGCCCACGTCGAGCGTTGTGGTGATGGTGTGCGCCCACTCCCATCCGGTCGGTTCGAGCGCCGCTGCGACGCCGAACGCCCCGAGGACGCCGACGAGATGCCCGGCGATGAAGATGCCGGCCATCCGCACCCCGCCGAACCGGTACTCGACCCAACCGCCGAAGACCGCGGCGCCGATGATCGCGGTCGCGTAAGCGCCCGGTCCGGTCGTGATGAACAGGCCGGTGAAGATCGTCCACCAGCGGCCGGCTTCGAAGCTCTCGATGCCGAACGCGACGTTCGAGAACCACGGCGCCGTGTGGATGGGCTGCCAGAGACCGCCCGTGACGACACCGAGGACGATGAACACGGTCACGAAGACGGTGGTCACCGGGACACGGCGGAGGGCCCAGCGGATCGGGGTGAAGACGTAGCCGACAGCTGCACGGAAGTCGGCGCGCTGGGTTGCGACGGGTGCCGGGTTCGGCGCGACGTCCGTTCGCGTTCCCGCTGCCCGCATCGCCCCGGCCGCGTTCGGCGACAGTAGCTCGTCGAGCTCCTCTTCAGTCAGCGAAACGACCGGTTCCGGGGCTTCGCCGGTCGCCGCCCGTCGCCTCGCCCGATACACCACGACGATCGCGATGACGATGCCGACCACCCCGGCGACGACGAGCGCCGCCCAGGAGAACCGGTGCAGGATCTCGGTCGCGGCTTTGCCGAGCAGGGTGACGATCGTGACGACGAGGCCGGCCCAGACGATTCCGCCGGCCGCATTCGCGGTGAGGAAGATCGGGTACGGCATCCGGAACATGCCGGCGAGCGGGCCGGAGAAGATGCGCAGCACGGCGACGAACCGGCCGAAGAACACGGCCCACGGGCCCCAGCGGCGCATGAGATGCACGGCGGCGCCGAGGCGTTTCGGGCCGACGTGTTTGGGGAATCTGCGGTTGAGGACGGAGATGATCCGGCGACCGTATCTGGCGCCGATGACGTAGCCGACCGAATCGCCGATGATCGCTCCCGCGGCTGCTGCGGCGCCGATCCAGACCGGGTTCAGGCCGCTCGTCGCCGCGAGCAGGGTCGTGGTGATGAGGATGGTCTCGCCGGGGAGGGGGATGCCGAGGCTCTCGACGGCGACCACGAGGAACACGACGATGATGAGCGCCGCGGGCGGGATGGCGGCCAACCAGTCCACTCAGCACCCCTTCCGAACCCGACAACAGTGGCTCAACGCTAGTCCTCCGAGCCGGGAGATTCTGCCGGAACCGTGGCGCAGTCGATGTCCGGCTCGGCCCCGGTCGTGCCCCGCACCGTCACAACTCCATCCCCACACCGTCATAACTCCTTCAATTCGTCGTCGTCGACGGACGGAACCGCGGAATTCCGGGGCGGTCGCCGGCCGGGTGCACAAATTGAAGGAGTTATGACGGTGCAGCGGGTGCGAGCGGCTTGGCTACTCGTCGGAGTCGGCCCCTGAACCGACACCGCCGTCGCGCGCCCGCAGCCCGTAGATGCCGGAGCTGACGGTCCGATAGCTCGTGGCGATGATCTGTTCGAGGACGGTGAGGTCGTTCTGGTCGAGGTTCTTCAGATACAGGCAGCCGACGCCGGACGTGTGCGGACCGAGCTTCGCGAGCAGCTCGGTGTGCGCGCCGATGCCGTCCGGGAGGTAGATCGACGTCGCGGCCTTGCGGGGAGAGAATCCCGCGGCGCCCGCATCGCCTTCCCGTCCGCTCTCGTACCGGTAGTGGTACTCGCCGTATCCGATGATCGTCTTGTACCAGAGGCGTGGTTCCTCGCCCGTGACACGACCGAAGAGTTCCAGCAGCGTGTCCGCGTCTCGTCGGCGGATCTTGTGGGTGACCGTGGCGAGCAGCTCCGCGACGTCGGCATCGATGTCCATGCCCCAGTATCCCAGCCCGCCCGCCGTTCTCCTCCTACGCCGGCCCGTCCGCACGCCGCACGCCCACCGCCATCACCTCGCACGACCTTTCAGGACATGTTCAGGCCGCTCCCGGGGATGCGGGGATTAGGCTGAACTGCATGACTGACGCCCCGCTCGAATCCGGCATCCGCACTGACGAACTGGACGAGGCGGTGCGTCCCCAGGACGACCTCTTCCGTCATGTGACTGGCAAGTGGATGGCTCGCACCGAGATCCCCGACGACAAGGCTCGCTGGGGTTCGTTCCACCAGCTGGCGGAGGAAGCGGAGAACAACGTCCGCGCCATCATCGAGGAGTCGCAGACCGCTCCGGACGGCCTCGAAGGCCGCCAGATCGGTGCACTCTATGCGAGCTTCATGGATGTGGACCGCGCCAACGAGCTCGGGGCGGCGCCTCTCGCGGAGCAGCTCGCCCGTGTCGCAGCCGTCGGCTCCGTCGAGGAGTTCCTGCAGCTCTCCGGGGAGTTCGAGGGCGAGGGCGTCGGCGGCTTCCTGCAGCTCTTCGTCGACAACGACCCGGGCAACCCGGAGCGCTACCTCGTCTTCGCCGAGCAGGGCGGCATCACCCTCCCGGACGAGGGCTACTTCCGCGAGGAGTCCTTCGCCGCCATCCGCGATGCCTACCGTGCGCACCTGCAGACGATCTTCGAGCTCGCCGGGATCGACGATGCCGCCTCCCGCGCCGACCGGGTGTTCGCGCTGGAGACGGACATCGCGTCCAAGCACTGGGACAAGGTCGCCACCCGCGACAGCGAGAAGACCTACAACCTGTACACCTGGGCCGATGCCGCGGCGCTCGCCGCAGGGGCTGACGGCAGTGGTCCGGATCTGAATGTCTGGCGTGACGCCGTCGGTGCACCGGAAGGCGCCTTCGACGAGATCGTCGTGCGCGAGCCGAGCTTCATCGAGGGTCTCGGCGAACTCCTCACCGAGGAGCGCCTCGCCGATTGGAAGGACTGGTTGTCCTGGAAGGTCGCGCACGGGGCCGCCCCGTACCTGTCGGAGGAATTCAGCGCCGCGAACTTCGACTTCTACGGCAAGACCCTCACGGGTACGCCGCAGCAGCGCGAGCGTTGGAAGCGCGGCGTCTCGCTCGTCGAGGGCCTGCTGGGCGAGGCCGTCGGCCGCGTCTACGTCGAGCGTCACTTCCCGCCGGCTGCCAAGGATTCCATGGATGTCCTCGTCGCGAACCTCGTCGAGGCGTACCGCCAGAGCATCGAGAAGCTCGACTGGATGAGCCCGGAGACCCGCACTCGAGCGCTCGAGAAGCTGGACAAGTTCACGCCGAAGATCGGTTTCCCGGTCAAGTGGCGCGACTACTCGGCACTCGAACTGTCCGCTGACGACCTCATCGGCAACATCCGTCACGCCAGCAAGTTCGAGCTCGACCGCGAGCTGGGCAAGATCGGCAAGCCGCTCGACCGTGACGAGTGGTTCATGACTCCGCAGACGATCAACGCGTACTACAACCCCGGTTTCAACGAGATCGTGTTCCCGGCCGCCATCCTGCAGTTCCCGTTCTTCGAGGCGACCCGCGATGACGCAGCCAACTACGGTGCGATCGGTGCGGTCATCGGGCACGAGATCGGGCACGGCTTCGACGACCAGGGTTCCAAGTTCGACGGCGACGGCCGTCTGACCGACTGGTGGACGGAAGCCGACCGTGCAGCGTTCGAGGCGAGGACCGCATCGCTCATCGAGCAGTACAACGCGCTCGCACCGGAGCAGACGCCGGACCACCACGTGAACGGCGCCCTGACGATCGGCGAGAACATCGGCGACCTCGGCGGGCTCGGGATCGCCTGGAAGGCGTACCTGATCTCGCTGAACGGTCAGGAGCCGCCCGTCGTCGACGGGCTGACGGGCGCCGAGCGCTTCTTCATCTCCTGGGCGCAGGCGTGGCAGCAGAAGGGTCGCGACGAGGAGGTCATCCGTCTCCTCTCGATCGACCCGCACTCGCCGAACGAGTTCCGCTGCAACCAGATCGTCCGCAACATCGACGCGTTCTACGAGGCGTTCGGTGTGACCGAGACCGACGCCCTGTGGCTTCCGGAGGCAGACCGGGTCACCATCTGGTAGCGGTGCCCCGGCCTCGGGCGTCCCGCTCGGTCGTCGCGTTTCCAGCCCCGGTCGCTGCGCCCCAGCCTCGGTCACTGAGCCTGTCGAAGTGCCCCTTCGACAAGCCCAGTGACCGGCGGGCTCACCAACCGAACCCCGCCCGCTACAGTCGGCTCATGGACACTTCTGCGCCGGAGCCGGACGGGCCTTCGGACCTGTCCCCGCGCGAAGAATCTGAGCGTGCCGAAACAGTCTCCGACCTCCCTGCAGAGTTGCGCCGTCCTCGAGTGCGATTTCCGACGGTCCTGCATCCCAAGGCGAGTCTGACATTGGCGATCGTGACCACGATCGCCGCTGCGCTCATCTGCTGGTTCCTGGTTCCGCGGTGGGGAGCGGTCTTCGAACTCCGGTTCGTCGGACAGCTCACCAAGCGTGCCGCTACCTTCGCACTGGTCGCGCCGGTGGTCGCGACCGCGCTCGCGATCTACTTCTGGGTGCTTGCGCTCACGAGCGGCAAGGCGTGGGCCGAGAAGGTCGCCAGGGAGGCGGATGATCCCCGTGCGCCGTCGAAGCGCGAGTGGTGGACGATCTGAGCCCCCTCCGGTCACTGAGCTTCAACCCCCGGTCACTGAGCTTGTCGAAGTGCATCGAGCACAACTCCTTCAATCCGAGGCCGCCCGGCTCCGACTTTCCCGGAATTCCGGGGTTTCGGGGTTCAACGCCATCCGAATTGAAGGAGTTATGGTCGATGGGGCGACGTGCGGGAGTTGCCGGCGGGATCATCTGCGGATGAGACGGCGCTCAGACCAGCGCAGCTCGGACCAGCGCAACTCGGACCAGGCCAGCTCGGCTCAGGGCAGCTCAAGGCACGGGCGCGGGCAACGGCAGGAACGCCGCCCACGCACGACGGCGATCGCCCCGAGGATCGGGCTCGATCCGGTCGACCTCGCCGAAGATGAGGGTCCTCCGCAACTCCTCCGTGTAGCGCGGCCAGTCGTCGGCGGGCGGCCGACCCGACGCGAACCGCAGCCACGCATCGCGCATCCGGCTTCCGGCGGCCGAGTAGGACTCACGGCCGCCGAGCACGGTCATCCCACGCCCGAATCGACTGTCCACCTCGTCGAACAGAGCGTGCATCTCGATGCCGTGGGTCGCATCGAGCCCAACGATCCGCAACAGCCGTGGCGCGACATCGAACCGGTAGACGTACGCGGGCGCGTGCCGCGAGTGCAGATCCGCGATGCGCGTACTCGGGTACCAGAACGCGTAGTCGCCGGCGAAGTCCGCGGCGGCGGCTCGCGACGGCAGGTTCGGGTAGGCATCGTGCATCGCCGGTCGTGCGCCTTCCGGCGCGAAGTCGAAGACCGCTCGGATACGCCCGGCCGATCGGGGCAGGATGTCGATCCGCCCGCGGAACAGCGTGCCTTCGCGATCATTCGTTCCGATGATGAGCGGGACGCGATGCGCCCGCCCGGCTGCGAACGTCAGCATCGGATGCTCCCGGACGAACGATCCGTCGACGACGGGAGCGAGCGGGAACGTGCCGGGGAACCGGTCGGGCGTCCGCTCCTGCAGGGTGAGGCAGGCGGTCACGAGGTCGGTCGCCGACGTGCGGTCGAGCATCGCGGCGACGTCCTCTGGACGTTCGTCGGTCGCCTCGGAGCTGGTTGGGGCTGAAGCGCTGCTCCAGCCTCCGCCGGTGCGGTTGGCGCCGCTGTTACTGGGGCTGCCGCCGTCGCTGTTACTGGGGCCGCCATCGCTGCCGCCCATCCGCTCCCGCCCACCGAACACCCGCTCCCGCCCATCGTGGAACTGCTCCCGCACTAGCTTCACGTACTCCGCGGCCCACTCGCCCGCCAGCGCGGCCGGGTAGACGGCGTTCGGGGGAGCGCTCTGCGCGATCGCCCTCGCAAACAGGTGCCGGGTGGATGGCAGCGTCATCAGCGTCGTCACCGCATTGCCGCCGGCAGACTCCCCGAAGAGCGTGACGTTGTGCGGATCGCCCCCGAACACGGCGATGTTCGCCCGCACCCAGCGGAGCAGCGCCACCTGATCGCGCAGGCCGAGGTTGCTGTCGATCGGCCTGGCCGGGGTGGAGTATCTGGACAGATCGAGGTAGCCGAGGGCGCCGAGCCGATAGTTGAAACTCACGTAGACGACATCGCCCGTGCGGACGAAGCCGCGCCCCTGCCCGGAGAAGTCGCGCGATGATCCCGCGCTGTATCCGCCGCCGTGGATGAAGACCATCACCGGTCGACGTCCGCGACGGGCGGGTTTCGCGGCGGAGATGACGTTGACCGTGAGGCAGTCCTCGCCGGACGGGAACCCCGGCCCGACGCCGCCGAACTGCCCGCGGAGCGCCTGGGTCGCCACATCGCCGTAGGAGGATGCGTCGCGCACGCCGTTCCATCGGATGACAGGTTGCGGCGCCCGGAACCGCAGCGGGCCGATGGGCGGTGCCGCGTAGGGGATGCCGCGCCAGACGCGCATGGCCCCCTCTCGCACTCCGCGGATGAGGCCGCCCGTCACCCGCAGTTCGAGGCCGTCGCCGGACGGGTCGCTGCGGCGGAGCCACGCGGGGACCGGCAACCGGCGTTCCCCGCCCTCGGTACCCCGATCCGTCATGCTGCCAGCGTGCGCCGTCGCGGCATCGGATGGAAGGGGTTGCGTCGCCCCGCTTCCGTCCCCGCCATCCCGCCACCCCCCCCGTGCAGCGCGATGCGCTCGCGCACGCGCCACCCTGCGCCGCGAGCGCGGGCCGCACCCACCCCGCGCTCGCGGCAGAGACCCGCGCTCACCCGAGCGCAGCATCCGCGATGCCCAGAATTCGTGGGGAACGCCCGGAAACCGTAGAGTTTTCCTTATGTCCAAAGTCTTGAGCAGTCTCCCCGTCGGCGAGCGTGTCGGCATCGCCTTCTCCGGAGGCCTCGACACCTCCGTCGCCGTCGCCTGGATGCGCGAGAAGGGTGCCGTTCCGTGCACCTACACCGCCGACATCGGACAGGCCGACGAGCCCAACATCGGCGCCGTTCCGGACCGCGCCAAGGAGTACGGTGCGGAGATCGCCCGCCTCGTCGACGCGAAGAGCGCCCTCGTCGAAGAGGGCCTCGTCGCCCTCCAGTGCGGCGCGTTCCACATCCGCAACGCCGGCAAGACCTACTTCAACACCACGCCGCTCGGCCGCGCCGTCACCGGCACCCTGCTCGTGCGCGCCATGAAGGAAGACGGCGTCGACATCTGGGGCGACGGGTCCACCTACAAGGGCAACGACATCGAGCGCTTCTACCGCTACGGTCTGCTCGCCAACCCGCGTCTGCGCATCTACAAGCCGTGGCTCGACGTCGACTTCGTCAACGAGCTCGGCGGCCGCAAGGAGATGAGCGAATGGCTCGTCGCCCGCGACTTCCCGTACCGCGACTCCACGGAGAAGGCGTACAGCACCGACGCCAACATCTGGGGCGCGACGCACGAGGCCAAGCGCCTCGAGGAGCTCAGCTCCGGCATCGAGATCGTCGAACCGATCATGGGCGTCGCGTTCTGGCGTGAAGACGTCGCGATCGCCTCCGAGGTCGTCACGGTCCGCTTCGAAGCCGGCCGTCCCGTCGCCCTCAACGGTGTCGAGTACGCCGACGCCGTCGCACTCGTCCTCGAAGCGAACGCGATCGGCGGCCGCCACGGCCTCGGCATGTCCGACCAGATCGAGAACCGCATCATCGAGGCGAAGAGCCGCGGCATCTACGAGGCTCCCGGCATGGCCCTCCTCCACATCGCGTACGAGCGTCTGCTCAACGCGATCCACAACGAGGACACCGTCGCGAACTACCACAACGAGGGCCGCCGCCTCGGCCGCCTGATGTACGAGGGCCGTTGGCTCGACCCGCAGTCGCTCATGCTGCGCGAGTCGATCCAGCGCTGGGTCGGCTCCGCCGTCACCGGTGAGGTCACGATCCGTCTGCGCCGTGGCGACGACTACACGATCCTCGACACCACGGGCCCGAGCCTCAGCTACCACCCCGACAAGCTCTCGATGGAGCGCGTCGGCGATGCGGCATTCGGTCCGGACGACCGCATCGGCCAGCTCACGATGCGGAACCTCGACATCGCGGACTCCCGGTCGCGCCTGGAGCAGTACGCCGCTGCAGGTCTCGTCGGCGGCCCGACGGCCGAGCTCGTGGGCGAGCTGCAGGTCGGCGAGGCGGAAGAGATCCTCGGTGGCGAAGCGATCGATGCGTCGACCGATGCGCTCGACCGCGCGACGGATCTCGCCTCCGAGGGCGCTGCGTTCGACTCCGGCACCGACTGACGCTGAGTGCCTGACGCGTCGCATCTGAGGTCTCGCATCTGAGTTCTCGCGCCCGACGCGTCGCGGACAACGCCGAACGGCTCCGACCCTGCTGGGTCGGAGCCGTTCCGCGTTGTCCGCATGTCCGCGGCGTCGCCGTGCGAGCGACGCCTCTGAGCGCTACCCTGCGAGCGCGAGCGCGAGCGCATCGCGCTACGGGTGGTGGGCGGACAGACGGACGCATGGATGCGTTCGGGAGCCCGCTTCGAGCGCGTTCCTACTTCTGGAAGTTCTCCGCGAGGTCGATGAGCAGACGCGTGCCGAAGCCCGTCGCCCCCTTCGAGCGCCAGGACTCGTCGGCGTCGACCTGCATCGTGCCGGCGATGTCGAGGTGCGCCCAGGGGATCTCGCCCACGAAGTCCGCGAGGAACAATGCCGCGATCGTCGCACCGGCGAACCGGCCGCCCATGTTCGAGATGTCGGCGACATCGGAGTCGAGCTGCTTGCGGTAACTGCGTTCGAGCGGCAGCTGCCAGATGGACTCGTCGGTGGCCTTCGACGATGCGATGGCCTGGTCGATGACGCCCTGGTCGTTCCCGAGGACGGCGGCGGTCTTGGTGCCGAGCGCCATCATGGCCGCACCCGTGAGCGTCGCGATGTCGACGATCGCGTCCGGCTGCTCCTCGCTCGCGAGCACCAGCGCGTCGGAGAGCACGAGCCGTCCCTCCGCGTCGGTGTTCTTGACCTCGACGGTCGTGCCGCCGCGGAGAGTGAGGACGTCGCCGAGGACCGTCGCCGAGCCGGACGGCATGTTGTCCGTGCACATCAGGAACGCCGTGACAGCTGTTGGGCAGGACAGGTCGGAGAGGGCGGTCATCGCAGCGAGGACCGCCGCAGCGCCGGCCATGTCCATCTTCATCGCGAGGTGCATGGGGTCGGACGGCTTGAGCGAGATTCCGCCCGAGTCGTACATGATGCCCTTGCCGACGAGTGCGAGGTGGGCGGTGGGTTCGACCGGCGCACCCTCCGCATCGGTCGGCGTGTAGCGGAGCTGGATCATCCTCGGCTCCTCGACGCTGCCGGCGTTGACGCCGAGCAGGCCACCGCAGCCGAGCTCGATGAGCTGCTGCTTGTCGAAGACCTCGACCGCGAGGCCGTGTGCGGCGCCGACCTCGATGGCGACGTCGCCCAGGTCGGTCGCCGTGAGGTGGCCGGGAGGGGTGTTCGCGAGGTCGCGGGCGAGGTTGGCCGCGCGCGCGAGGATCTCGCCGCGCCGGACGCCCTCGGTGACGGCCTGCGCGTCGCCGGCCGCGGCGAGGATGTCGAGCGAGACGAGCGGCACGTTCTTCGGGTCGGCCTTGAGCGGCGTGTACCGGTAGCGGGCGAGGATCGCGCCCTCGGCGATCACCTGGCCGATGGTCTCCTGGGCGAGCGGGAACGTCCCGTGCAGGTCGATGCCGATGCGCGAGAACTTGGCGGCGGCGCGGGCGAACGCTGCGACCACGTCACGGAGCGACGCCGCGGTACGGCCGTCTGCCGCACCGACGCCCACCGCGAGGTAACTCGGGCCGTTCTGCTGCGGCAGGAGGAGGGTCTGCCCGGCGTCGCCGGTGAAGCCCGTGCGGGCGAGCGTCGCGAAGTCGACGCCGAGCGCGGCCGGAACGGTGCCCTCCGGCTCGATCGCGACACCGATGACGTCGAGGTTCGAGGACAGGTCGCTCACCACCAGGACACCGACGGCGTTCTCCGGTGAACGTGAGGGTGTCGGGCTGAAGGTGGGCGGGATCAGCTTGTGCGGCCGGGGATTCATCGTCTGACTTCCTTCGTGTTGATGGTCTGGACGGCGGTGAGGACTGAGGTTGCGGACTGAGGGTCGAATCTGCGGGCGAGGGGCCGGGCTGAGGGCGATCCCGTCCCGCTACGGATGGAATGGCCAGATGACCGGGACGAGGAGTGTGGCCACGGCGACGAATAGCACGAGCAACGGCAGGCCGAGCTTCCAGTAGTCGCCGAAGCGGTACCCGCCTGGACCCATGACCATCGTATTGGCGGGCGTCGCGACGGGCGTGAGGAACGATGCCGCTGCGGCGACGGCGACCCCCATGAGCAGCGGGAGCGGCGAGATGCCGGTCTCCGTCGCGATGGCGATGGCGATGGGGGCGACGATGAGCGCGGTCGCCATGTTGCTGATGAGCTGGCCGAGCACGGCGGTGACGACGGCGATGCCGAGCAGCAGGAGGTACGGGCTCGAGGCGCCCACCGCCTCGACGAGGCCGTTCGCGAGCAGCTCTGCCGCGCCGCTCGTGGTGATGGCGGTGGAGAGCGGGATCATGCCGCCGACGAGGATGAGGGTCGTCCAGGAGATGGATCGTTGGGCCTGGCTGACGGACAGCACCCGCAGCAGCACCATGGCGCAGGCGGCGATGAGCGCGGCGATCGCGGGTGGCACGATCCCGGTCGCGAGCATCACGACCATCGCGACGAGGACGGCGATCGCGTATCCGGCGCGTGGGCCGAGCGGCACGGCCTGGCTGCGGATGGTCTGCGGTGCGTCCACGACGACGACGTTCGGGTCTGCCGTGTTGAGGTCGAGGGCGTCCCAGGTGCCGCGCAGCAGCATCACGTCTCCGGAGGCGAGTTCCGTCTGCCCGAGGTCCTCGCCCGCGCGTTGGATGGCGACGACGACGAGGTCGCCGCTGTCGGTGACCATGCCGGGGAAGACCGTCTCTCCGACGAACGACGACCGCGGAGGGACGACGACCTCGGTGAGCCCGGTCTCCCGGTTCAGGAGGCCGGTGACGTCTGGCAGGGAATACTGGGTCGCGATCGTCTGCGCGTGCGCGCTGAGGTCGCGGGGGACGTGGTCGGCTTCGCGTCTGGGCAGCAGTCTCGGTCCGAACAGGACGACGATGAGGATGGTCCCGACCACGAGCGGGAGCCCGACGAGCCCGAACTCGAAGAAGCCGATGGGACGGGCGCCGGCGTCGGCGGCGAGCTCGGACACGAGGACGTTGACGGGTGTGCCCGTGAGGACGAGGAGCGAACCGGCGTGTGCGCCGAATGCGAGCGGCATGAGCATCTGCGACGGGACCTGCTTGACCCGGATGCACAGTACGACCACCATCGGCACGAGCGCCGCGACGGCCCCGTTGACGCTGATGAGCGCCGTCACGATCGCGACGAGGATCATCACGAGCGTAACGAGTCTGCGGCGGTCCGTCCCGGCCCGCTGGACCAGTTGTTGTCCGGCCCAGGTGGTCACACCCGTCGCGTCGAGTCCCTCGCTCACGACGAAGAGCGCCGCGATGAACACGATGACGGGGTCGCCGAAGCCGGCGAGCGTCTGTTCGAAATCGAGGACGCCCGTCAGATACAGCGCGAGGGCGACCCCGATCGCGACGATGCCGACGGGGATGCGGTTCCAGACGAAGGCGACGACCGCCAGCAGCAGGATCGCGAAGGTGACCCAGATGTCGTTCACGACCGACCCGGGTCAGTCGTTGTTCGCGGCGGCCTCGACAGCGTCATCGACGGGCGCATCGATGTCCTCCGGCAGCTCCCCGGACATCCGCCCAGGCATCCGACCGGCCGGGATGATGGCGAGCAGTGCGAGCGCTGCGAGGGCGAGCAGGGAGAGGTTGAGCGCACGCAGGCGCGACTCCTCGTTGAGCGCAACGGCGGCGTCGACCTGCGCCGGGGTCGCATCGGTGCCTGCGAGCACCTCGTCGAGTTGGTCGTTGGAGACGAAGTTGATGTCGTAGAGGTTGACCTGCGAGGTCAGTTCCTCGTTGAGCTCCGGGTTGTTCGTGACGCCCGTGAGCACCATCGAGCTGAGCAGGCCGACGGCGAACACCGTCGCGACCGCGATGCCGACGCTGCCGGAGAGGTTGTGGACGAGCCCGCGCCAGGCGCCGACATCGCCCGCCAGCCGCTTGGGGGCCGCGGAGAGCAGCGTGTTGAACACGAGGGCGACGATCGAGCCCTGTCCGAGTCCGAGGGTGATGAGGCCGATGACCACGAACGCCTGCTCCCACTCGTTGCGGATCGTGAGCGCGAGGATGATGAGGCCGAGCGCCACGACGACGAAGCCGAAGCGTGCGAGCTGCCGCGGGGTGAACCGCTTGTAGAGGTTGGCGACGACCGTGCTCGCGATGAAGATCGACAGCGTGTAGGGGATGATCGCGATCGACGTCTCGAAGCTGGACCGGCCCTGCACCACCTGGATGTAGAGCGGGATGAGGAAGTTGGCCGCCGTGCCGACGAACAGCATGATGGCCATGCAGAGCGTCACGGCGCGTTCCGCACCCGTCTTCAGCACGTCGAGGTCGAAGATGCGCGGCGCGCCCTCTGCCTTGCCCTTGCGCAGCCAGGAGAAGAACAGCTGTCCGCCGATGATGCCCAGGATGATGAGGATCGGTGCTGGGGAGACGCCGAGGATGCTGAACGGGGCGCTCGCCGTTGCGACCCAGATGCCCCACGAGCCGAGCCCGCTGAACCCGAAGCTCAGGAGGATGATCGTGACGGCGGCGATCATGGCGCCGACCCAGTCGATCTTGAGGTCCGGGTGCGCCGGGACGGACTTGAGCTTGAAGCTCAGCAGGAGGTTCACGACGGCCAGGGCCGCGACGAGGGCGAACGAGTAGCGCCAGCCGATCGTCGACGCGAAGGTTCCGGCGATGAGCAGCGCGAGCACACCGGCGGCGGGGATGGCTGCAGCGAGGAACCCGATGGCCTGACCCTGCTGGGCGCCGCGGAAGTTCGAGGCGATGAACACGGTCAGCGCCGGGGCGATGAGCGCGATGACGGCGCCGGAGGCGGCCTGCGCGATGAAGAGCATGGCCGGGCTGACGCTCAGCGCCACGAGCGCCATGGCGACACCGTGGATGACGACCGCGATCTGGAACACCCGCCGTGTGCCGAACTTGGCGCCGATCTTGGCCCCCAGCAGGATGAACGCGGCCATCGCGAACGTTCCGGCCGTGATCGCCGTGCCGATCGTGGTGGCCGGCGTGTCGAGGTCGGCGGTGATGCCGCCCATCGAGACGGTGAGCGCGTTGACCGCGAACGACGCCTGGATCTGCGTGAGCACCACGACGATGAGCGGCAGCCAGGAGGCTTTCGCCTCGGTCTGGATGCCGGCTGGGACCGTGCTTGCGGTCATCGTTCGCTCCTTGGTGTGGGTGGTGCCGGTGTCGCGGTCAGTGCGGATGCGGTGCTGGGCGCTGCTGGCTGGTGCTGGCTGGTGCTGGGTGGTGCCGGGTGCTGTCGGGTGCTGCGGGTCGAGGACGCTAGCCGATCGCCTTCGCTTTGAGCTGCGCGAACTCCTCGTCCGTCAGGACACCGGCCGCGTGCAGTTCTCCGAGCTTCGTGAGCTGGTCGATGAGGTCGGAATTGACGCTACCGGCGGGGGAAGCGGCCGGGGCGGCCGTTGCTGGAACTGTGGAAACTTCGGCGATGGGCGCCGCCTGTGCAGGAACCGTCTGCTGCGCGCCTGCCGCCTGGGCCGCCGCCTGCTGCTGTGCTGCCTGCTTCTGCGCCGCGCGGTTGTGCACTGCGTTGCTCGTCGCTGCTGCTGTTCCGGTGATGACCGCGGTCGTCGCCGCTGCCTGGAGCAGGCTGCCGCGCCTGCGTCGTCCGAATGCCATGATCTGTCTCCTTGTGCGGTCGAGCGTGGGTTGGTGGACGGTGGTGCTTCCGGTGGCCGCCCATCGCCGAAGCGACGAGCGGCCACCGGGTCGCGCAGGACTAGGCCGCGAGGGCCTTCGCCTTGAGCTGCTGGAACTCCGCCTCGGTGATGGAGCCCGCCTGCAGCAGTGCTGCGGCATCGGCGATCTCGGTCGCGGCGCTGCGGCCGACGACGTCCTTGAGGTAGGTCTCTGCTTCGGTGCGGTGCTGCTTGACGGAAGCCGCTTCGCGCTCGGCCATGCCGCGCGAGTTCACGATCAGGTAGATGAGCGAGGTGAGCAGGGGCACGAAGATCAGGAAGATGATCCAGATGGCCTTCCACCAGCCGTTGTGGCTGCCGTCGCGGAAGATGTCTCGGATGATCGCGAACAGGATGCCGATGTAGGAGATGAAGAAGAAGGCCACGATGATGAGCCAGAGGGCGTCGAGGAAGTTCACGGAGGGTTGATGCCTTTCAAACTGCGATGTCGGACGGGTGCCGGCAACGGAGGGAGCAGTGCTTCGCACCGGGTTCGGTGCGCCAGATCGTGCGTGGCCGCCCATGACGGAGACACGCAACGTCTGTTGGGTTGACTGTAGAACTCAGCGCCGGTGCGCCTCGGGAAGATGACGCAGAACTGCCCTGATGGTGGCGCAGAACGCGATATCCTCCGAGTGTGGGGTGTCCCGGCCCCATGAGCGAGGACGATCCCATGTGGAAACCCATCCAGGCGAGCGCGATGCGCCACATCATCGAACGGATGTCGAACGTCGCAGCGTCCGACGAGCACGTCGCCAGAGCCTCCCAGGGGTTCTGGACGCGCACCGATTCCGTGTTCCACTTCTCGGCGCAGGTCCGCGCCATCGGCGACACCGTCGTGATGCGGACAACCCAGTCGGCACTCCGCATCCGCGGTGACGAGGTGCGATCGACCGGCACCGTGCACATCGCGTTCCTGCTCGACGGTTCGTGCGAGTTCGGGCAGAGCAACGGCGACGTCCACACGATCAGTCGCGGCGGATTGTTCGTCACCTCCGACTGGGCCGGATACAACCTGACAGCTCCGGAGAGCACACGGGTGCTCAGCATCCGGATGCGCGAGAGCCGGCTGCAGGAGCGCGGGGTGCGGGTCGCCGCCCACCAGTACCGGTTCGGCGGCGCGGGGCCGTCGCTCAGTGCGCCGCTGCGGGAACTCGGGCTGTCGATCGCCGACGCATCGTGGAATCCGTCGAAGCCGGCGCTGATGGTGGCCGGTCGTGCCGTCGAGGACCTCGTGGTCGGCATGTTCCTGGAGGCCGGCGGGTACGCGATGGACAGTGAGGATCTGCGGGCTGGGCTGCGCAGTCGGGCGATGGCGTACATCGCCGAGCGGCATCGTGATCAGGCGCTGTCGCCGCAGGCGGTCGCCGCGCCGCTCGGGGTCTCCCTGCGGCATCTGCAGCGGGCGTTCCAGGACAGCGGCACGTCCATCGCGGCCGAGATCGCCGGGCAGCGGGCCGAGACCGCCGCCCTCTATCTCGCCTCTCCCGGCGCGCGCACGGCGACGATGGGCGAGCTCGCTGCCCGCTCCGGCTTCAGCTCCGCCTACGAGCTCCGGGCGGCGTTCGCCGCGCGCTTCGGCATGCTCCCGAGCGCCTACCGCTCCACCCTCCCCGTCCTCCCCACCCTCCCCGCCCCCTAGCCCGTCCTCTGCTGCCGAGGGGTCGCAAACTGCGGGTGTTCGTCCCGTCAACCCGCAGTTTGCGACCCCTCGGCCGATGGAAGGGTCAGGGCGATGGCGACCGCCAGCTGGAGGACGACGATCGTCGCCAGGGCGGGGGTGACGCCGAGGTTCAGGACGATGAAGCCGCCGGCGGTCGCACCGAGGAGCATCGAGACGATCGCGAAGGAACGCCGGGTGACGGCGATGCGGTCCCGGGAACGGATGTCGGCGGCGATGCCGGTGATCGTCATCGTGAGGACCGTCGTCGTGAGGTCAGGGACGGCCAGGTGGCGCACGGCCGCGTTCTGCAGCCCGAGCGCGAACGAGGTGAGGACCACGATCGCATTCTGGGCGAGCGGGCCGGCGGCATCCTCCGTCGACCACGCCACGACGACCGATGCGATGAACAGCAGCACCACAACGAGGAGCACGTTCCGCAGCATCCGCGTCCGGCCGGACATCGTCCCCGTCCCCGCCCCCGCGCTCGCCGCGACCCCGGCCGTGATCCTGCCAACGGCCACCCCGCCGATGCTCGCGCCCAGCACGAACCCCGCCAACGCGAGCGCCGATCCCCACAGTGAGAACCCGGGAGCTCCCGCGATCGCGAATCCGACCGATACGACGTTGCCGGTCATGTTCGCGACGAACACGCGGCCCAGCTTGAGCACGCTCACCGCATCGACGAGCCCCGTCACGAACGTCAGCGCGAGCAGCAGGTACGGCAGCAGCACGCCGTGCTTCTCGCCGGCGAGCAGTTTCAGCGATGTCGACATCGCCCCATTCTGCCCGCGAACTGTCACTTCTGGCGGTTCTCACGCCGCCAGACCAGCCACGACTGCCAGCTCGCGGGCTAGGAAGGCGGGGCCAGACCGAGGCGGGGATAGAGGGCGCTGAGCGTCAGGTCAAGGCCGCCGGTCAGGCCGCCGATGACGTGGTCGCCGCCCGGGACGACGAACGTCTCCGCGTGGATGCCCGCCGCAATCGCGGACGACGACGCCTCCGCCATGAACTGCACGTACGTCGGATCGGCCGAGCCGGCGGAGAAGTACGCGCGGGTGTCGGGGTACTTCGTGTGCGTGTAGATCGTCGTCGGCTTGATCGCGTCGTACGCCGCCTGATCGCCGTCGAACATCGAATCCAGGTTCGCCGCAGCCGACTCCGCGCCGGAGTAGACCTCCCCGGAGATGCTCACGATGTTGCCGAACACCTTCGGATACTTGGCACCGTAATAGAGGGCGCACCCGCCGCCGGCCGAGTATCCGGCGACCGTCCAGGCATCGCGGTTCTTCAACACGTGCAGGTTCTGATGCACCCACGGGACGACGTCCTGCATCACGTACGTCTCGACGTTCCCGAGCTTGCCGTCGATGCAGAGCGGATCCTGCGACGGATCACCCAGCTGATCCACCACGAGCACGATCGGCGCCAGCCCGTTGTGCGTCGCGGCGAGCTTGTCCAACGCCGCCCCGATCCACTTCGAGTCCGGGTCGCCAGGCTGCCCCATCATCATCAGGACGAACGGCAGCGCCGGCGGATCCTTCACCAGGGCGGCGGGCGGATAGTAGATCTCGGCCGGGCGGGCGGGGAAGCCGGACACCGCGTTCGGCACCTGTTGGTCTGCCGGCAGCGGACCGTGCTGGCCGATCGCCGGCATGTCCGCGGGGGGCTTCCACTTCGTGTACAGCGGCGACTTCGGGTCACCTGCGGAGGCGGCCGATCCCTCCACCGGTGGATGCAGGACGGCGACCGGATCGTCGGTGTTGATGTGGAACACGGCGCCGATCGTGGTCTGCAGCCCGTAGGCGCGGTTGATCCCGACGAACCCGGTCAGCACGAACACGATGATGGCGATGACCGACAGCA
This sequence comes from Plantibacter sp. Mn2098, assembly GCF_049319745.1. Taxonomy (NCBI): domain Bacteria; kingdom Bacillati; phylum Actinomycetota; class Actinomycetes; order Micrococcales; family Microbacteriaceae; genus Plantibacter; species Plantibacter sp. Mn2098. Next base: position 257,167 of record NZ_JBMOUH010000004.1, read on the forward strand.
CCCGCCTCCACCAGCGCCCGCCGCGCCAGAACAGGCTGAGGAGCCCGAGCGCGACGCCCGCGAACGCCAGGATCGCCCACGGGCGCACCCCGTGGATGAGCGGGCCGGCGAGGTCCAGCAGGCCGTACACGATCCAGACGATCCCGAGGCCGATGATGCCGCCGGCCATCGTGACACCCGCAGCGGCGAGGTACCAGACACGGCCACCGCGCGGCCGGAGGAACAGGTACGCGAGCGCGACGGCTGCCGCGATCCGCAGCCCCCACACGACGGGGCCGTCGACCACGTCGATGCGCCACAACCAGTTCATCCGGCTCCGCTCCAAAGGTCCTTCATGAGAATCACACAGCGACCGCCCTGATTCCTGAGCAAGAGCCGTGGATCGGGTGCCGGCGCATCGGTCGTCCGTTTCGACTCCTCCGCACGCCCGCCCGTAGGATGAGAAGCGTTTGGGAGCGGGCGCCAGCCAGGCGTCAGCACCACGCAGCACAAGCCGCACCCCCAGCGGCGCAGAGGAGCACCATGGCAGAGCAGTCCCGCCTCGATTCGGTCATCACCCTGGCCCAGCACCGAGGTTTCGTCTTCCCGTCCGGAGACATCTACGGCGGTACGAGGTCGGCGTGGGACTACGGGCCACTCGGGGTGGAGCTCAAGGAGAACATCAAGAAGCAGTGGTGGAACGCGTTCGTGCGCGGCCGCGGCGATATGGTGGGCCTCGACTCCGCCGTCATCCTGCCGACGCCCGTCTGGGAGGCGTCCGGTCACGTCAAGGTGTTCAGCGACCCGCTCACGGAGTCCCTCATCACCCACAAGCGTTACCGTGCCGACCACCTCTTCGAGGCGTATGAGGACGAGCACGGCCACCCGCCCGTCAACGGCCTGGCCGACATCCCGGACCCCGAGCACCCCGACAAGGTGGGCCAGTGGACCGAGATCCGTCAGATGTCGGGTCTGCTGAAGACGTTCCTCGGGGTCGTCGACGATGAGACGGGCCTGCACTACCTGCGCCCGGAGACCGCGCAGGGCATCTTCACGAACTTCGCGAACGTGCTGCAGACGTCCCGGAAGAAGCCGCCGTTCGGCATCGGCCAGATCGGCAAGGCGTTCCGCAACGAGATCACGCCTGGGAACTTCATCTTCCGCACGCGCGAGTTCGAGCAGATGGAGATCGAGTTCTTCGTCGAGCCCGGCACGGACGACGAGTGGCAGCAGACCTGGATGGACCTGTGCTGGGAGTGGTTCGTCGACCTCGGCATGACGCCGGAGCACATCCGCTGGTTCGAGCACCCGCAGGAGAAGCTGTCGCACTACTCGAAGCGCACCGTCGACATCGAGTACCGCTTCGGGTTCGCCGGCAGCGAGTGGGGCGAGCTGATGGGCGTCGCGAACCGCACCGATTACGACCTCGCGACGCACGCGAAGAACTCGGGCAAGGACCTGTCCTTCTTCGACCAGGCCAAGAACGAGCGCTGGGTGCCGTACGTGATCGAGCCGTCGTTCGGTCTGACGCGTGCGCTCATGGCGTTCCTCGTCGACGCCTACGAGGAACAGGAGCTGCCGCCGAACGCCAAGGGCAAGGTGGAGACCCGCACGGTCCTGCACCTCGACCCGCGTCTCGCTCCGGTCAAGGCCGCCGTGCTGCCGCTGTCGCGCAACGAGGCCCTGTCGCCGCTCGCCCGTCAGATCGGTGACGACCTGCGGAAGCAGTGGAACATCGACTTCGACGACTCCGGCGCCATCGGCCGCCGCTACCGTCGTCAGGACGAGATCGGCACGCCGTACTGCGTCACGGTCGATTTCGACTCCCTCGAGGACAACGCGGTGACCGTCCGCGACCGCGACACGATGCTGCAGGAGCGTGTCCCGATCGACGGCCTGAGCGCGTACCTGGCTGAGCGCCTCAAGGGCGCGTAGCTCCGCGCGCTCCGCGCTCTCCGCGCTCGACGACGGCCCACGGGACTCTGCTCCCGTGGGTCGTCGTCGTCCGCCCCACCTCGCCCCGGTCGCTGAGCCTGTCGAAGCGCCCGCCCCGTCCACAACTCAGGCAACCCCCGGCGTGTCGGCCCCGACACGACGTCCGCCGCCGCGACACGCCGGGGCCGCTCCTGAATTGCGAACGGCCAGCGCACCAGCTGGGCCCCGCACTCAGCTCAGGAAGACGTCGCGCATCGTCACCGTATGGAGCCCACGATCGGTGAGCAGCTTGTGCAGCTCGGGGAACACGGTCGTGACGGTGGGGAAGTTCGCGTGGCCGATGACGATGCTCCCGGTCTGGAACCACTTGTCGGCGAACCCGAGCAGCTGGTCGGCCGGAATGAGGCCGGAGTCCGCGATCGATCCGTACCACATGACCGGCGTCGTATAGCCGATGCTCGCTGCGACGGCATCGGTCCGATCGTTGCGGAACCCGAACGGCGGACGGTAGAACGGCTTCGGATTCGAGCCGTACAGGGCTACGAGCGCCTGCTCGTTGCGGGTGAGTTCGTCGATGATGCCCTGATCGCTCAGCGAGGTGAGGTCGACGTGGTTGTAGGTGTGGTTCCCGATCGCGATCTGGCCGGATTCGACGAGCGGCCGGATGAGGGCCGCGTGCGTCGTCCATCCCTCGTACTTCGCGTTGGGGAAGAACGTCAGCCTGGTGCCGGTCTGCTTGGCGAACGCCGCGTACGCGCGGATCACCTCTGCGTCGCTGCCGTCGTCGACCGTCCACGCGAGGTACGGCCCGGCCACGGGCAGGCTGTAGACGCCGTGCCCGGCGGGCGGGAGGGCGACCCGCTCGATGGCAGGGGCGACCGACCGGACGTCGGTGGGCGTCGGGGTGGGCGTGGGGGTTGGAGTGGGCGTCGGGGTCGGGGTCGGCGTCTCGGTCGGCCCCGCACCCGTCGCCGAGGTGGGGCCAGCGGCGCTCGTGCGCGTCGGCCCACTGCCGGCGCCGGGGATCGGGAACAGGTCTTGGTCGGTCAGTGCCATCGCGCCGACGCCGAGCGCCGCAACCCCCAACCCGCCGATGGCCGCACCGATGAAGATGCGCCGGCGAACGCCGCTCCCGTCAGGCGTCGCGTGACGCGGTCCCGGATGATGTGCCCCCATATCGCCCCGATCGTGCGTTCCGGCTCAGTGCCCCGTGCTCGGTACTCAGTGCCCGGCGCTCAGAGCGCCGTCTGCATGGCGCGCTCGAAGCGCTCCACGAAGACGCGTCCGGGGTCCGACCAGTCCTTCGCCTCGATCGATGCGGCGATCGTGCGCGAGTGTTCGACGGCATCCGGTCGTTCCACGATCTCGACGAGCTTCCTCGCGATGGCGGCAGGGGAGAGCTGCACGTACTCGATGTGTTCGCTGTCGAGGACGCCGCGGGTGTTCTCGCTGTCGTTGACGACCGGGACGACACCGGAGGACATCACTTCGAGCGGCAGCAGCGACATGTCCGTGAGGGACAGGACGAGGCCGGCTGCGCAGCGGTTGTAGACGGCGTTCAACTGGTCGATGTCCATGGCCGAGCGGTTCACGAACGGGAACGACACGTCGTAGCCGGACATGTCCCAGCCGACGAGGTTGATGGTCACGTCCGGACGGAGCCGGTGGAACTCCGTGAGCGCGAGTTCGCCGATCTCCCAGCCGCGACGCGGAGTGGGAGGGCGCGCGTAGAAGAGGATCTCGGTGCGTGGCGCATCGTTGGTGTGGGAGTAGTGCTGCTTGTCCACCGAGTAGTCGTAGTGGTCGCAGGTCATCCCGTACTCGTCGGTGACCTTCTGGGCCAGCCATCGGCCGGCGGAGAATCCGTGGAAGCCGAAGCGGTAGGTGTTCTCGGAGAGGACGTACTGGCTGCTCGCCGGGTAGAACCACGGCTCGAAGTCCTGCACGAAGGAGAATCGCTTCGCCGCGCCGGCGTATCGGTAGGCGGGGTAGGCGGTCTGCCAGTCGGAGGAGACGACGACGTCGGCCCCCGGCGCGATGCCCGTGGCCGGGTCGTAGCGGACGAAGTCGGCCTTGAGGTCCGGGTAGGCGCTTGAGGCGCGCATCATGGCGCGGATGCCGTCGATGTCGACGGCCGGCATGGGCGATGCCTGGTACAGGTAGACGGTGAGGCGGTGGCCTGCCTGTTCGAGGAACTCCATAAAGCGGAAGGCGTTCTGATGTCCGCCGGAGGTGCGGCTGGGCGGGGAGATCAGCCACGCGACATCGTACGGCCGCGCCGGGAGGGCTTCGGCGTTGAAGCGGCGGTCGATCGTCCAGTCCGCGGCGATGGCGTCGCTCGGATACAGGTCGACGTGGCACTTGCCCATCGGGTTGAAGCGACCGTTGATGTAGTTGGCCGCTCGCCAGGCGGTCGAGCGGATGCCCTCAGCCTTGACCGCGCGCAGGCCGTCGTTCAATGCACCCATGGATGGTTCCCCCGGATTGTCCTGCGTCGTCCCTTCGGGGGAACGACGCGTGTCTCAGTGTCATCGCAACGTTAGCGCCCGGCACCTAACGGAAACGTCAACCCAGAGGACCATTTCCCGTCCGGCCCGCGAACTGTCGGTTGTGGCTGGTTACAGCCGTCCAGACAGGCCACGACTGCCAGCTCGCGAGCTGTCGGTTGTGGCTGGTTTGGAGCAGGTCAGAGCAGCCACGACTGACAGTTCGCGGGCAGGAAAGGGTGGGTGTTACCGAAGGTTGCGATGGGGGCGCGATGGTGGGGGACGGCGGACTAGCGTGTCAGGCATGACTGCCGAGATCGTCGTCGACCCTGCCACCGCGACCGCGCAAGACGGTGCCACCGCGACCGCGCAAGACGGTGCGATCCCGACCGCACCCCCGCTCGCCCGGGTGATCACGTCCGACGCGGAGGCCCGCGCCGTCGCCCGCGAGTTCGCGGAGTCCGTCCGGCAGCATGCGGCGCAGATCGACGCGGATCGACGCATCCCGGCCGAGGTGGTGGACGCGTTCAGCGCGACCGGCCTCTGGGCCATCACCATCCCGCGCGACCACGGCGGAGCCGACGTCTCGCAGGCGACCCTCGCCGACGTCATCGCGACGGTCTCGGCCGTCGAACCGTCGCTCGGGCAGATCCCGCAGAACCACTTCTGCCTCGTCGAGGACATCCGGCTCTCCGGCACCGCGGAGCAGCAGGCATTCTTCTTCGGCCTCGTGCTCGCAGGCGCCCGGTTCGCGAACGCCTTCTCGGAGGCCGGCGGCAAGAACGTCGCCGAGATCGAGACGAAGCTCGTGGCCGACGGCGACGAGGTCGTGGTGACGGGCCGCAAGTTCTACTCCACCGGTTCCGCCTACGCGCACTGGATCCCCGTGCTCGCCCTCGACGAGGACGGCCGAGAGCAGCTCGTCTTCACCGAGCGCGACAGCCAGGGGCTCACGGTCGTCGACGACTGGTCCGCGTTCGGCCAGCGGGCGACGTCGAGCGGCACGGTCCTGTTGGACGGGCTGCGGGTGCCGGCCGACCGCGTCTTCCCGATGCACACGGAGTACGAGAACCCGACCATCGCCGGTCCGTTCGCCCAGCTGACGACGCTCGCGATCGACCTCGGCATCGCGAGGGGCGCGATCCGCGAGACCCACGACGCCGTGCGTGCGGCCCGCCCGTGGATCGACAGCGGTGTCGACTCCGCGAGCAAGGATCAGCTCACCCTGGAGCGGCTCGGGCGTCTCGACATCGATCTCGCGGCTGCGGAGGCGCTCACCGAGAAGGCGGGGGAAGCCATCGATGCCGCCAAGCCGGCGGCCGACGAGCAGAACGTGGCGGCAGCATCGATCGCCGTCGCCCGCGCCAAGGTGCTGACGACCGAGCTGGCCCTCGAAGCCTCCACCCGCCTGCTCGAACTGGGTGGCACCCGTTCCACGCTCGGGGCCAAGGCGCTCGACCGGTACTGGCGCAACGCCCGCGTGCACACCCTGCACGACCCCGTGCGCTGGAAGCCCGTCATCATCGGCGACTACGTGCTGAACGGCACGCTGCCCGCCCGGCACTCCTGGATCTGAGCGGCGACGGGATGCCGCAGCAGATCCGCCTCAACGCGTTCACGATGAACTCGGTCGGGCACCTCTCGCCCGGTCTGTGGCGCCATCCGCGCGACGAGTCCCGCCGGTACCTCGACCTCGACTACTGGAGCGAGCTGGCGCAGACCCTCGAACGCGGCCTGATCGATGCGGTCTTCCTGGCCGACGTCCTCGGCGTCTACGACGTGTACGGCGGCAGCAGGGACGCAGCCCTGCGCGGCGGCGTGCAGGTGCCCGTGAACGACCCGCTGCAGGTCATCCCTGCGATGGCCGCGGCCACAGAGCACCTCGGATTCGGTGTGACGGCGAGCGTCTCCTTCGAGCACCCGTACCCGTTCGCCAGGCGGATGTCGACCCTCGACCATCTCACACGCGGCCGCATCGGCTGGAACGTCGTGACGAGCTATCTGAACAGCGGCGCCCTCAACCTGGGCGTGAGCGGGCAGGAGGCGCACGACCGCCGCTACGAGATCGCGGAGGAGTACCTCGAGGTCGCGTACAAGCTCTGGGAGCGCAGCTGGGACGACGATGCGGTCGTCGCGGACGCCGAGACCGGCGTGTACGCGCATCCGGACCGGGTGCACCCCATCGAGCACGTCGGTGAGTTCTTCCGCGTCCCGGGCATCCACCTGAGCGAACCGAGCCCGCAGCGCACGCCGTTCCTGTTCCAGGCCGGCGCATCGCCGCGTGGTGTGCTGTTCGCGGCCAGGCACGCGGAGAACGTCTTCGTCGCGGCGCCGTCGAAGCAGGTCCTCGCGGCGCAGGTCGCGGCGCTCCGGGATGTGGTGGGCGGGGCCGGTCGGAACCCGGACGCCGTGTCCGTCATCAACCAGCAGACCGTCATCGTGGCCGAGACCGATGCCGAGGCGCACCGACGACTCGACGAGTACCTGGCACTCGCCTCCACGGAGGGCGCGCTGACGCTCATGTCGGGTTGGACCGGCATCGACTTCTCACGGCTCGACCCGGACGCCGTGTTGCAGGATCAGGATTCCAACGCCATCCAGTCCGTCGTTCGGGCGTTCAGCGCCGCGGATCCAGGGCGGGAGTGGACCGTGCGGGAGATCGCCGAGTACGCCCGCATCGGCGGCGACGGGCCTGTCATCGCGGGCTCTGCGGAGACCGTCGCCGACTTCCTGGAGGAGTGGGTGGACGAGACCGGGGTGAACGGGTTCAACCTCGCGGCGGCCGCGGTGCCTGAGACGTTCGAGGGCGTCGTCGACCTGCTCGTTCCGGAGCTCCAACGCCGCGGCAGGTATCAGACCGAGTACCGCGAGGGGACGCTGCGGGAGAAGCTCGGGGCGGCGGGCCCGCGCATCGATGCCGCCCACCCCGCGGCCGCGGTGACGCTCGGCGAGGTGGGCGAACCGCTCGCAGGCAACATTCGGTAACCCGACGCGACAGGGGTGCGTCCGCGGGGCTAGATTCCGTCCAGCCCGATTCACTTCCCGCACCACCTCCCCGAACCGCGAGGATCCCATGGCCATCGACGACCAGACCGCGACATCCGCAACCGCGACCGCAGCAGCTGCGGCCACCGGGACACCGGCACGCTCCCGACTCCGAGGGAACCTCGGCGTCGCCTCCATCGTCTTTATGGTGGTCGCGGCCGCCTCGCCCCTCGGCGTCATCGGCGGCCCGGTGCCCCTCGGCATCACGGTCGGCAACGGTGCCGGGTTCCCCGCGACGTTCATCATCGCGACCGTCGTCCTGCTGCTCTTCGCGGTCGGCTTCACCACGATGACCCCGCACGTGAAGTCGGCCGGCGCGTTCTACTCGTACGTTGACCGCAGCCTCGGACGTGCAGCAGGCCTCGGCACCGGCTTCGCGGCGCTGCTGTCGTACCTGACGCTCGAAGCGGCCGTCTTCGGGCTCATCGGCCCCGGCATCGACTCGCTCCTCGGTTCGTACGGGGTGCCGAGCATCCCGTGGTGGATCTACGCGCTCGTCGCGTTCGCGGTCGTCGTGTTCCTCGGCTACCGCAACATCGCGCTCTCCGGCCGGGTCCTGGCGGTGCTGCTCATCGCCGAAGTGGCGATCGTGCTCGTCCTGGACGCGGTCATCGTGTTCAGCGGCGGCGGCCCGGAAGGGCTCTCGACCGGCATCGTCACGCCGTCGGCGATCCTCTCCGGTGCGCCGGGCATCGGCATCCTGTTCGCGATCCTGAGCTTCATCGGCTTCGAGGCGACGGCGGTGTTCCGCGATGAGGCACGCGACCCCGACCGCACCATCCCGCGCGCCACCTACCTCTCGCTCGTCCTGATCGGCGTGTTCTACGCGTTCTCCAGCTGGGCGCTCATCAGCGCCGTCGGCGACTCGAAGATCGTCAAGACGGCGACCGACAACGGCGGAACGCTGCTCTCCGACGTCACCCAGCGCTACCTCGGCACCGTCGGCGAGCACATCATCCAGGTGCTGTTCGTGACGAGCCTGTTCGCGTGCATCCTGTCGTTCCACAACATCGTGTCTCGGTACGTGTTCACCCTCTCGGCGCGCGCCGCCCTGCCGCAGCGGTTGGGTCACGCGCACGGACGCTTCGGCTCCCCGCACCGCGCGTCGATCGCTGCCGGTGTCGTCGTCGGTGTGCTGCTGGTCGTCGGGGCGGCGACCGGTCTCGATCCGATCAACCAGTACTACACCTGGCTGGCCGGGTTCTCCTCGGTCGGCATCGTGCTCCTGCTCGGGATCACGAGTGTCGCCGTGCTCGTGTTCTTCGCCCGCAACCGCACCGCCGCATCGTTGTGGCGGCGGGCGATCGCGCCGGCGCTCGGCCTCGTCGGCCTGATCGTGTTCCTCGTGCTCATCCTGCAGAACCTGCCGACGCTCGTCGGCGGCAGCGTCCCGCTCGCCGTGGGGATCGTGGTGCTCCTGGTGCTCGCGTTCGCGCTCGGCCCCGTCGTCGCGCGCCTGCGTGCCACGGCAGGTCGCGCAACAGACGACTGAAACGCGACCGGGCCGGGAAGCCGGGGCGGTTCACCGCAGCGGTGATGCCGCGTCGTACGACGCTGGTGCCGGACCGCGTGGGGAACCAGCGTACTGGCACGGCTTGCTGCTGATCTGCGTGCTGAATTCCCTTCAATGAAGGGGTTCTCCCCGAACCTCCGCTACATGCGCCGGTTCGCCGAGGCGTGGCCTGATCCATTCGCAATTCGCCAACGAGCCGTTGGTGAATTGCCGTGGGGTCATATGATCGAGCTGCTGGACAAGGCGAAATGGGGAAGCGCTCAGGCGATGTTCTCCGTCATCGCGGCGACGAGCGCGAGGCGGGACTCGAGGGTGACCGGGCGCCCGGGGGCGTCCGGCCGCTCCTGCCAGGGGCGGGGGCCATCGGCGCGGCGGTACTCGACACCGAGCGCGTCGAGGACGGCGAGGTGCTCGTCCAGCCGCGCCTCGAACGCCGGCAGATCCCGCTCGGCCCGCTGCCACGCCACCTCGGCCAGCGCGCACAGGCGCGGGAACGCGTGGTAATCCACCACACGCGCCATGTCCATGTGCTCCGTCCAGATGTTCGCCTGGGCGCCGATGACGTGCACGGCCTCCTCCGGGGTGAGCGATGCCGGCACCGGCTCGAACGCGTACACGTCCGCGACCGTCAGCACGGGACCGACGGGGGTCGGCTCGCCGGGGTGCTCCGACTCGCGGTAGTCGAGGTAGACCTTGTCATCGGGGCACGCGATGACGTCGTGTCCGGCCTTCGCGGCGGCGACGGCGCCGCGGATGCCGCGCCACGACGCGACGGTCGCACCGGGTGCGAGGCCGCCTTCGAGGATCTCGTCCCAGCCGTACAGGCGACGGCCGGCCGCCGTGAGGTGCTCGTCGAGCTGGTGGATGAACCAGGACTGCACCTCGTCGGCGTTCGCGAGGCCCAGCTCGGCCATCCGCGCCGCGGTGGAGGCGCTCTGCTCCCACTGGACCTTCTTCGCCTCGTCGCCGCCGACGCCGATGTACTCGGCCGGGAAGATCTCCATGACCTCGTCGAACACGTTCCGGAAGAACTCGACCGTCGACTCCTCGATGTTGAGGACCGTCTCGTTGATGCCCCAGCGGGTCCACACCGCGTGGTCCTCCTGCGGCACGTCCCCGACGACGAGCTCGGGGTAGGCGGCAGCGATGGCGCGTGCGTGGCCCGGGATGTCGATCTCCGGGACGACCGTGATCTGCCTGGCGGCCGCGTAGGCGACGATCTCCCGCAGGTCCTCCTGCGTGTAGAAGCCGCCGTGCGGACGCCCGTCGCCGCCGACCTCGCGGGCGCCGCCGTCCTGGCTCTCCGTGCGCCAGCCGCCGACCTCGGTGAGCCGCGGGTAGCGCTTGATCTCGACACGCCACCCCTGGTCGTCGGTGAGGTGCAGGTGCAGGACGTTGAGCTTGTGGCGCGCGATGACGTCGATGAACCGCAGCACGTCCGACATCGGCATGTAGTGGCGTGCGACGTCGAGCATGACGCCGCGCCAGCCGAAGCGGGGGGCGTCCTCGATGTCGACACCCGCGATGGTCCAGTCCTGACCGGTCACGAGACTGCGGCGGTTCACCGCAGCCGGGAGGAGCTGGGTCAGGGTGACGGCAGCGGAGAACGCGCCGTCGGCATCCGATGCGAGGATGCGCACACCGGCGGCGTCGACCGTGAGACGGTAGGCGGCGGCATCGACGCTCGGGTCGAGGGTGAAGGAGATCGCGTTCGCGGCGCCGGCGGCCAGTTCGAAGCCGGTCGAGCCCTGCAGGACGCCCCGCACCCAGCGGATCGCGGTCGTGAACGCGACATCACCGCCGAGGCTCGTCGCCTCCGACAGGGTGAAGCTCGCATCGATCGGGGTGGCCTGATTCGGCTGGGGCAGCATGTGTGGTCTTCCTCGGTGGTGGGGTGGTTACGCCTCGGTCAGCACGGCGGTGCCGAGCCGATCCGCGATGAGGGTGTCCGTCACGATCTCGACGGCCGACTGTCCGGCCTCGCTCGCGAGCTCGGCGACCGTCCTGCCGATCAGCTCGGCGAGGTCCGGGTGCGAGACCGCTGCGATGCGGACTCCCGTCCAGTCGACGGCGGTGTGCTCGAGTTCGAGACGGGTGGTGGTGCGCTGGTCTCGGAGGCGGTCGATGACGTCTGCGCGATCGCCGTCGGTCACCCAGGACGGCAGGAGGGACACGAGGGTCGACGCCGAGCGGGGGATGCGCACCTCGGACGTCGCGTCCGTCGCGTGCGCGAATCCGCGGTTGTGGCCACGTGCGTGTGTGCTCATCGTCGCTGCTCTCATCACCCTGCGTTTCGCCTCGGTTGCGCTATACGCAACACCCGTTGCAAATCTTGTAACTCACAGTAATCCGGGCGTCGGTCCAGTGTCAATGCGTCGGGCCCGTGGTGGTTCCGGGGGACGACGATGAGCGTGGTCTCGCCCTTCGACAAGCTCAGGGACCACGTCCCAGCCCCGGTCCCCGAAGGCGTCCCATCCCGATCCCTGAGCTTGTCGAAGGGCCATCGCGATGGGCGTCAACTCCCGGTCCCTGAGACCTCCCGGCCCGGTCCCTGAGCTTGTCGAAGGGCCATCGCGCTGGGCGTCAACTCCCGGTCCCTGAGCTTGTCGAAGGGCATGGGCCCTGGACGTGGACCCTTCGACAGGCTCAGGGACCCGCGGGGCGGACCCTTGGACAGGCTCAGGGACCGGCGTCGGGGACGACGGGCTACGCCCGATGCGCGCGGCGGTGCTCCGGCGTGATGCGGTGGTCCTGCACGGCGTCATAGGTGACCCGCAACGACTCCGCGACGGCGTCGAACCGACGCTGCGCGACGCGGATGAACAGCAGGTCGACGAGCGCCAGCTGCGCGATGCGACTCGACATCGCCCCGGACCGGTACCGGCTCTCCCTCGCCTGCGTCGTGAGCACGATGTCGCAGCCCTTCGCGATGGGCGAGTCGGGGAAGTTCGTGATGCACACCGTCGTCGCACCGGACGCCCGTGCGACCTCGAGCGAATGCGCCGTCTCCACGGTCACCCCGGAGTGCGAGAACCCGATCGCGACGCCGCCCGGCCCGAGCAGCGCGGCGGAGGGGAGCGCCAGGTGGACGTCGCTGAAGCAGTTCGCCGTCATCCCGATCCGGTACAGCTTGTGCTGCAGGTCCTGCGCGGTGAGCCCGGAGGCGCCGAACCCGATGAGGTCGACCCGCGTCGCCCCGATGATCGCCTCGACGACGTGCTCCAGCGCATCGAGGTCGAGCGACTTCGCGGTCAGCTCGATCGCCTGCACCTCCTGATACGCGACCTTCGCAACGACGGCCTCGACCGTGTCGTCCGGGTCGATGTCGGCATCGTGGACGTCGAACCGGTCGCGTTCGGCCTGCTCGCGGCTCGCAGACGTCGCAACGGCCACCCGGAATTCCCGGTAGCCGGTGTACCCGATGGTCTGGCAGAACCTCGCGACGGTGGCCTGGGAGGTCCCGCACGCCTTCGCGAGCTCGGTGATGGTGAGTTCGACGACGAGCGACGGATTGTCGATGATCGCTTCGGCCACCCGGGTCTCGGCCGTGCTCAGCCGGGGGATGGCCTGCCGCAGCGCGAGGAGCGCGTCAGTCGACATGGCCGTCTGCGCCGGTGCCGCCGCGCGATGCCGCGTGCTCGATCGCGTTCCGCAGCGAGCCGTCGCCCTGGCGCAGCGTTCCGACCGCTTCCGTCGCGTCCATCCCGGACACGATGACGAGGATCGCCGCTTTCACCCAGCCTCCGACCTGTTCGAGGGTCCGCGAAGCCGTTGCGGCGTCCGTGCCCGTCGCCAGCATAACGGTTCGCTCGGACCTGGCCCGGAGTTTCTCGTTCGTCGCCCGGAGGTCGACCATGAGGTTCTGATACGTCTTGCCGAGGCGCACCATCGAGATGGTGGAGAGCATGTTGAGGACGAGCTTCTGCGCCGTCCCGGCCTTCAACCGGGTCGAGCCGGTGAGGATCTCCGGGCCGACGACGGTCTCGATGCCGATGTCCGCGCCGGAGCCGAGGGGCGAGCCCGCATTGCAGGACAGCCCGACGGTCAGGGCGCCGACGCTCTTGGCGTAGTCGATGGCGCCGAGCACGTAGGGGGTGCGGCCGGAGGCGGAGATGCCGACGACGGTGTCGTCCGGCCCGACGGACAGTGCTTCGAGGTCCGCACGACCTGCGTCCGCGTCGTCCTCTGCGTCCTCGACGGCCTGCTGGATGGCGCCAGGACCACCTGCGATCACCCCGACGATGAGGCCGGGGTCCGTCCCGAACGTCGGTGGCGCCTCGCTCGCGTCGAGGATGCCCATGCGGCCGGCCGTCCCGGCGCCGATGGAGACGAGCCTGCCGCCGCGGCGGAGTCGCTCGACGATGCCGTCGATGGCCTGCGCGATGGCCGGCTCCACAGCCGCGATGGCTTCCGGGACTGAGCGGTTGCCGTCGTTCATCGCCGCGACGAGCTCGGCGGTGCCGAGCGCGTCGAGGTCCGGGTACCGATCGCCGACCTGCTCCGTGGAGAGCGTCGCGAGCTCGGCGCGCAGCACTTCGCGGTCGGGCTGCACTGCCTCAGGCTGCGTGGACATCGTCGCGCACGACCCTTCCGCCATAGGTGATGGTTTCATCGAGTGCCACGAGCCTAGCCCCGTCGAGGGCGTCGCCGAGTGGTGCGACCAGCTGGACGCCGATGTGTGTCATCGCGGTGGCGAGGTGTGCGGCGACGTAGGGGTGGGATGCGATGCCGCCCACGACGCACACGGCGCCCGTCGAGGCGGCGTTGGCGCTCGCCGCGAGGTGTGCGCAGGCTTCGTCGATGATGCCGACGGCGACCTCGTCGCCCTGTTCGGCGCGGGTGATGACGGTGGGGGCGAAGGTGCCCAACTGGCGGGCGGGCGCTCCAGCGTGCGAGACCCAGAGGGGCAGGGCGGCGAACGATCCGGCGAGGGCCTCCGCGTCGTCGGCGAGCACGGTCGCAGGTCCGCGGCCGTCCGCGGCGCGCAGGGCGGCTTCGAGGCCCTGCTGGCCGATCCACCTGCCGCTGCCCTCATCGCCGAGCCATGGTCCCCAACCGTCGATCTGCTTGACGCGTCCAGCGGGGTCCACGTCGAACACGACTGCGCCGGTGCCGGCGATCAGGACGGTGCCTGCGCCGCCGGCGAATGCGCCGGCGTGCGCCGCGAGGGCGTCGTTGACGACGGAGACCGATGCGCCGAGCGCACGCTGCAGACGATCGGTGAACTGGGCGACCTCGGCCGGCGCCGCTTCGACGCCGGCTGCGCCGATGCCGACGGAGCGGACGAGAGAGAGGATGTCGGCCGGGATGCCGGCGACGGTGTCGAGGACGGCGCGCGCCGACAGCGCCGCACCTTCGTGGTCTGCGAGGCCGGGGGCGCCGGCGCCGTGCGCTTCTGCCAGGACGGTGGGGGCGTCTGCCGTTCCGATCGTGACCCGTGCCCGGCAGGAGGTCTTCCCGAGGTCGATGGCCAGTACGGCGAGTTCGTCGTTCGTCATGTTCCGTTCCGTTTGTGGTGCTGTGCGTGGTGCTGGTGGTGCTGGTGGCCCTTCGACAAGCTCAGGGACCGCGGGCTGCCGGCCCTTCGACAAGCTCAGGGACCAAGTGGCCCGGTCCCTGAGCCTGTCGAAGGGCGCTGCCTCAGGGACCGAGTGGCCCGGTCCCTGAGCTTGTCGAAGGGCGAACGGTGGAGGTGCGACCCGTCACTGCGCGCTGACGAGATCCCGCACCCGATCGGCGGACAGCCGCGATGCCGCGAGCGTGTCGATCGATGCGAGCGCGGTCGGCAGCGTCGCCCGCAGGCCGACGCCGACGAGCACGGCGTCCGGACGCCGGGCGGCGATCCGTTCCGCCGCGGCCGACTGCGCCCCGGCGATCGACTGCTGGTCGGTCACCACGATGACGCCGTGCGTCTCGTCGAGCGCGTCGAGTGCGGCGTCGAGGGCCTCGTCGTCGCCGTCGGCGATGGACTCGCCCACGGGTACCCGGGTCACCGTGTACCGCTCGGACAGCGCGTCGACGAACGGGTCGGCCGCCGATGCGACGGCGAAGGTCGGCCGGTTCCGCAGATCCAGGATCGTCAGAGCTGCGGCATCGATCACGACGTCGCCTGCCACCTGCACGACCTGAGCGATCTCCTCCGCGAACGACCGCGCGGCCGGCAGCGGCACATCGGCCAGTTCGACGACGAGCCGCTGCACCCGAGCAGCCGCCCGCTCGACGATGCCGCGGTCGAGCGACCCGTCCGCGACGGCCGCGCACACGGCTTCAAAGACTTCGAGGTAGTCGTCCTCGTCGGTCGTCGCGCCGAGCTTCGGGCCGAGGTTCGACGGGTTGCCGATGCACAGCAGGTCGACGCCGGCGCGCAGCGCGAGGACTGCGCCGTTCCCGGAGCCGACGGTGCTGCGGATGGCCGCCATGTCGAGGGCGTCGGAGATGATGACGCCGTCGAACCCGGTTGCGCGGAGTCGTCCGAGGATCGTCGGGTTGAGGGTGGCGGGCACGTCGACGAGCTCAGTGACCGGCCCTTCCGGTCCCTGAGCCTGTCGAAGGGCATCGCCCGCGACGTCAACGTCCGGTCCCTGAGCCTGTCGAAGGGCCCGCAACGCCGGCACCACGATGTGCGCCGTCATGATGCTCGCCGTCCCGGCATCGATCGCGGCCTGGAACGGCGGCTGGTGCTCGCGGTCGATCTCGTCGAGCGGCAGCTCGATGCGCGGCAGCGACAGGTGCGAATCCGTCGCCGTGTCGCCGTGCCCCGGGTAGTGCTTGACGCACGCCGCGACGCCGGCGGACTGCAGCCCCTCGACGAGTGCGGCGGTGTGGCGGGCGACGAGTGCGCCCGTCGACCCGAACGCACGGTTCCCGATGACGGGGTTCAGCGGGTTCGTGTTGACGTCGGCGACGGGGGCGAGCGCGATGTTCGTGCCCGCCTCCCGCAGACGGCGTGCGATCTCGACGCCGACGGCCTTCGTGACCTCGACGTCGTCGAGCGCGCCCAGCTGTGCGTGCCCCGGCAGCGTCGACCCGGTGAGCGCTTCGAGGCGGGAGACGTTGCCGCCCTCCTCGTCGACGCCGATGAGGATCGACGGCTGGTGCGCCCTGAGTGTTGCGGACAGCGCCGCGGTCTCTGCGGGGTCGGTTCCGATGTTCTGCCCGAAGTACACAACACCGGCCAGACCGCCGTCGAGCTCCCGCAGCAGCCACGCCGGCGCCGTGCGGCCGAGGAACCCCGGCCACAGGACGCCGCGCACGAGCCGCGCGACGTCCGGGTCGATCGTGCCGTCGGCTGCGACGGCGCCTGCCGTCGTGTCGTCGTTCGCAGGTGCCTCATCCACGGTGCTCATCCCTTCACGGCCCCGGCCACCAGGCCGCCCGAGAGGCGACGCTGCACGAGGATGAAGAAGATCATGACCGGGATGGTGATGATTGTCGAGGCCGCCATGACGGAGCCCCAGTCGTTCGAGTGGAGCCCGAAGAACTGCTTGAGGCCGATCGCGACCGTGTAGTTCTCCGTCGAACCGCCGAGGAGGGTCATCGCGAAGATGAACTCGTTCCACGCCGTGATGAAGCTGAACACGCTCGTCGCGACGAGGCCTGGGGCCACGAGCGGCAGGAGCACCGAGCGGAACATGCGCCACCAGCTGGCGCCGTCGATGAACGCTGCCTCTTCCAGTTCGACCGGGACGGCCGCGACGAATCCGCGCAGCATCCAGATCCCGAAGGGGAGCGAGAGTGCAACGTAGACGACGATGAGCCCCAGCAGCGTGTTGAGCAGCTGCAGGTCGCGCACCTGCACGAACAGCGGGATCACGAGTGCTTCGAGCGGCACCATCTGCACCACGAGGATCATGAGCAGGACCGCGGTGCGGAACTTGAACTTGAACCGCGCGACGGCGACGGACGCCAGCAGGGCGACGATGGCGGACAGCAGCACGGTCGCGCCGGCCACGATCGCCGAGTTCCGCAGGAAGATGTCGAATCCGCCCGTGGTGAGGACGTATTCGAAGTTCTTGAACGAGAACTCCTTCGGGATGAAGGACTGCCCGCCGCTCGACGCCTTCGCGTCGAACGCGCTCGAGATCATCCAGTACGCGGGGAAGAGCGTGAAGACGAGGAGGAAGACGACCGCGATCGCCTTGCCCGTGTTCGCCCGCTTGGTGCGTGCGCTCGCCTTGCGGTGCACGGGGATGCGGCCGGTGCTGCTCGTGGCCGCCGTGGTGATGGCGCGGGTGGCGTCGGCCGGGGCAGCATCGTTGTGCGGCAGGCCGCTCTGGGACAGACCGGTTGTGGCGCTCACAGCTTCTCCTCCTTCATCAGGACGCGGACGTAGATGATCGTGACCACCAGCAGGAGCAGGGTCAGGAGGACCGCGATGGCGGAACCGAAGCCGTACCGGTTCTGACCGAACGACTCCACGTAGGACCACACGCCGAGGTTCAGGACGTCGCGGTTGGACCCGGCGCCGCCGGGCATCAGGTAGACCTGCGCGAACACCTTGAAGTCCCAGATGATTGACAGGATGATGACGACCGAGAAGACCTGCTTGAGCGACGGGAAGGTGATCTGGAAGAAGCGCCGGAACGCGCCGGCCCCATCCATCTCCGCGGCTTCGAGCATCTCCTTGGAGACGCCGAGGAGGCCGGCGAGGACGGTGATCGCCACGAACGGGAAGCCGTGGTGGATGACGTTGATGAGGGCGATGCCGTAGAAGGAGAACTGGTTCGTGAACCAGTTGTACGGCTCGTCCATCAGTCCGAGACCCATCAGCGTCTGGTTCACGATGCCGCGGTCGGCGTCGAAGATCCACACCCACACGTAGGTGCCGGTGACGGCGGGCATCGCCCAGGCGACCATGATGGCGCTGCCGACGATGGTGCGCCAGAAGTTGCCGAGGTTCGCCATGAGGAGGGCGACGAGGGTGCCGAGGACGACGGTGCCGATGACGGACGCCGCGGCGAAGAGGATCGTGTTCGGCAGGACGGTGGTCCACAGCGTCGAATTGCCGAACACTTCGGCGTAGTTGCCGAAACCGATGAAGTTGGGTTTGCCGCTGACGATCTGGCGCAGGCCGTAGTCCTGCAGCGAGAAGAGGACGACACGGAGGAGCGGCCACAGGAGAAGGACCGCGAGGATGACGAGCGCCGGCGCGAGCAGCAGCCACGGCCGGGTGCGGATGAGCACCTTGAGCCGCTTGGCTGAGGGGGAGGGGCCCGCGGCCACCCGCGAAGCCGGAGCTTCGCGGGTGGCAACAGGGGTGGTGAGCTTGGTCACTGGTGACTACTTGCCGTTCATGATGGAGTCCATCTCCTTGGCGGCGTCGGTCGTCGCCTCGTCGACCGACTTCGCTCCGGAGAGGATGGCCTGGATCATCGCGTTGGTGGTCTTCTTCGCCTGCACGGCGCCGAACTTCGGCGTCACGGGGACGGAGGCTCCGCCATCGACCATCTGCTTCGCGAAGGGCTGGACGAGCGGGTCGTCGCTCTTCACGGCCTCGTCGAGGAGGGACGTCTGGCCGGGGAAGTAGCCCGTCTCATCCGCCCACTGCTTGGCGTACTTGCCCGTGGTCATGAGTTCGATGAACTTGAACGCGAGGTCCTTGTTCTTGGCCGTCTCGAACATGGAGAGGTGCGATCCGCCGAGGACGGACGGCGAGATGCCGTCCTTCTGGCCGGGGATCGGGATGGCGGCGAACTTGCCCTTGAGGTCCGGAGCCTTCTGGTCGATGGTCGCGGGGGTCCAGGAACCCATCACGGCCATGGCGACGTTGCCCTGGAGGAAGTTGTCCATGACGTCCGTCTCCTTCCAGGTGGTCGCACCTGCGGAGGAGGAGTTGTGCTTGAGGGCCAGGTCGGTCCACCACTGCAGACCGGCACGCGACTTGTCGCTCGCGATCTGGGAGACCCACTTGTCGCCCTGCTTCTCGGAGATCTCGCCACCGGCGCCCCAGAGCCACGGGTAGGTGTCGAACTCGGCGTCGCCCGGGACGGGGAACGGGATCATGTCGGGCTTGGCCGCCTTGATGGCTGCGACGTCCGCGACGATCTCGTCCCAGTTCGTCGGCGCCTTGAGGCCGAGCTCGTCGAACACGTCGGTGCGGTAGATGATCGAGCGGACGCCGGCGTACCAGGGCATGCCGTACATCTCGCCGTCGTAGGTGCCCGACTGCACAAGACCCTTCACGAGGTCCTTGCTGAGGCCGGCCTTGTCGACCAGGTCGCCGATGGGGGCGAGCGCGCCGGCGTCGGCGAACTCGGCCGTCCAGGTGGTACCGGTCTCCGCGACGTCGGGGGTGGTGCCACCGGCGATGGAGGTCACGAAACGGTCGTGGGCGTCCGCCCACTGCACGTACTCGACCTTCAGCGTTGCGCCGGTCTCTTTCTTGAAGTCGTCGCCGACCTCGGAGAAGAACTTCTCCGAGTCGGGGTTGGTGCCCTGCATGATCCAGACGTTCAGGGTCTGGCCCTTGCCGTCAACGGTGTCCCCGCCTGCGGTCCCGCCACCGGCACAGGCGGTGAGCCCGAGTGCTGCGGTGGCCAGGATGGCGAGCGGGAGGGTGCGCTTCTGCATGGTGCGTCTCCTCGATGGGGATATTCAGACCGCCCTCGTTGGCGGCCTGATGGGTGATTGTGGAAACAGTATTCAATAAGTAAGGGATCTGTGCAAATTTTTTCCAGAAACGAAACACGGCCGTTACCTGACCGACGCGAGGTTGTCTCATCCCGGGGTGCACGATGGGCTGCTCGAGCGCCATCCGGGCCCCTGAAAACCCCCAAATGTGGGCGTTCTCACCCCTGATTCAGATGCTGTCCAGACAGAATTGGCAGGAACTTCAAAGGGCGCTTACGATACCGTGGAGGCGACGGATCGGGCCCCGGAAAACCGGTCGCTCCGGTCGGCCGCGTGGGCTATCCGGGGGTGTTGCTCACACCACCCACCCCACGCTGGCATGCAGCGAAGACACCAGAGGCAGAGGAGCTCGATCGCCCCGTGGCATCACGTGTCCAGGAGTCAGAACGCAGACGTTCGCGCAACGCTCGGCGGGGACGCCACCGCGCCTCGGAACAGGTCGAACCCTTCGTACGAGGCTTCACCGCGCTCGGCGAACTCGCCGCGACGGGGGTCCAGGTATCCCTGCGGATCAACGACATCACGACGGGCGAAGTGCTCATGTCGGTCGACGACCACGTCGTGTTCCCCACGGCCTCCGTCGGCAAGGTGCTGCTCCTCATCGAGGTCGCGGCCCGTCTCGGCGACCCGGACTTCAGCGGTCTGACCGTCCTCGACCGTGAGCCGCTCGACGCCGTCGCCGACTCCGGGATCTGGCAGCACCTGCAGGCGCCGTCGTTGCCGGTCGCGGACCTCGCGGCGCTCATCGGCGCCACGAGCGACAACCTGGCCACCAACGTGCTGCTGCGCCACATCGGACTCGATGCCGTGCGCGAGCGTGCCGAGGAGATCGGTCTGAAGCGCAGCGCGCTGCTCGACATCGTCCGGGACCGTCGTGGCCTCGACGATGCTCCGCAGCTGTCGGTCGGATCGGCCCGCGAGCTCGCGTGGCTGTTCCAGTCGCTCGCGACGGGGGAGATCGTCGACCCGACCACGAGCCGCCGGGTGCTCGGGTGGTTGTCGCTCAACACCGACCTGTCGCTCGTCGCGTCCGGGTTCGGGCTGGACCCGCTCGCGCATCGTGAACCGGATCACGGTATCCAGTTGTTCAACAAGACGGGCTCCGACCCGGGGGTGCGGGCAGAGGCCGGCATCCTGCGCGGTCCGTCCGGTGCCGTGAGCTACGCCATCTGCACCACGTTCGACGACACGGAGCTCGGGACGCGTCTCGGCGTCGTCGACGCCTGTCGTCTCCTCGGTCAGGACCTGCTGGAGTACGTCCACTAGTCCCGGCTGTGCCTGCGCGTCTCTTGCTCGCACTGCCCGTGGTCTCGCGTAGTTTTGCGCGGAATTCAGGAACTTTTTCAAAATTCAGGATGAGAAAGCGCATTCCGCGGTCGTTAAGCGCTTTCCGGCGGAGATATTCCTGAATTCTGGAAGTGAGGTGTCGGATGGGGCGGGCCGCAGGTGAACAGGCGGGCTAGTCGATGAGGTCGGCCTCGGCGAGCAGGCGGAGGACCTCTGCGCCGGCCGGCGGACAGCGGTGGAGATCGGCCGTGGTCGCCCAGTGCAGGGCGGAGACCTCCGCAGAGGGCGACGGCTCGTCCGGCGTCGTCGCGGTGAAGACGCGCATGCGCACCAGACGGCCATCGGGTTCGCCGTGGGCCTGGGTCACGACAGTGAACAGCTCGGCGACACTCCCGCGATCGAGCTCGACTGCGATCTCCTCCCGCGACTCCCGGACGGCCGCGTCGACCGGCGTCTCACCGGCATCGATCTTCCCGCCAGGCATGTAGATGACGTCGCGACCACGGGCCGTCACCATCAGCACACGCCGATCCCGGATGTACGCCAGCGCAGCGACCTCGATGGTGGCGAGTGCGCCGGATGCGTCAGCGTCGTCGGGCGTCGGAACGGGCTGGTCGGTGGAGATGCTCACCCCTCGATCATCTCGCGTTTGCCGCAGCGGCAGCGGCATCCGCATCGCTGAAGCCGTCGACCGCCAGCTGCACCGCATCGACGAGCTCCGGCCGGCCGAGGATGCGGAAGTGCCCCGACACCGGGAGCAGCACGTTCGTCGCCCCGTGCAGCACACTGCCCTCCGGCACATGCGGGTCGAACACGCCGTAGATCGACACGATGTCCGCATTCACGCCGCTCTCGCCGCTCAACGCGACGATCGTCTCATCGTGCGGGTCGAACTCCCGCAGGCTCGGGTCCAACACGTACCTCGCCAGCCGGGACCCGGCGAACGGCGAACAGACGGCGACGACACCGCGGATCCCGGAGTGCCCGCGTCCCGTCACGAGCAGATCCTTGCCGATGAGCCCGCCCTTGCTGTGCGCGACGACGATGCTGCCTGCCGGGTTCGCGGACAGCCTCCCGAGCGCGCGGGCGAGCCTCGCCGAGGTGTCGCGGATGGGCCGCCGGTTGTAGCCGAGGCCGCGCGCGACCCGGATGCGGTAGCCGTCCGCGTTCAGTCGGTCGGCGACGGGTTTGAGGAACATCCAGGTCTCGTACACGCCGGGGATGAGGATGACCGCTGGCCGTGACCGGTCGCCGTGCGCATACTGCTTCGGGACGTCGCGCGCGACGAGCGCCCGCGTGTGCCAGACGGCCGCGTACGCGTAGTCGGCGACGACGACCCACGCCATCGCGAGGGCCGACGGCCGCCGTCCGACCGGAGGCGCCTGCGTGGTCGTCACCTCATCCGCCGCTGCCAGCGACTCTCCTGCTCCGCCTCGTCCGGTCGATCGTTCCATGTGTCCCCCTCGCCTCGACCATTGTCGTCCCCGAGGCTGGGATGTGGCGGAACGTGCGGCGGTCGGAGCGTGCCGGCGTCGTCAGAGCCGCCCCGACACGTGGCGCACTATGAGGCCGGCGACATCCGACGCGGCCGTGATCATCGTCTCGTGCCCACGACCCTGCACCTCCGCGTATCGCGAGTGGGGGATGATCGTCGCGACGTGCTTCGTCCAGCCTCGCGGGCACACCCGATCGTTCGCGCCGCGGATGACGAGGACGCGAGCACGGATGCGGGGGAGGACGTCCTCGACGTGGTGCTCGAGCATCGTCCGCAGCTTCTTGAGGTACCAGCGCGGTCCGGTCTTGACGTAGTAGACGGCGCCGATGAACCACACCTTCGGCTTCGCGCGCGAGAGGTCCTGCACCATCCGCCACGCCTGCATGCGCACCGAGCGCTCGTCCGCGTTGACGGTCGGGGCGATGAGGACGCCGCAGTCGAACAGGTCCGGGTGGCGGGCGAGCGCCTCCGCGACGATCTGCGTCCCCATCGAATGCCCGATGAGGACTGGCCGTTCGATGTGTTCGTGACGGACGAGCCTCGCGAGCAGGTCGCCGGACGCCGGCATGTCGAGTGCTTCGAGCGGTTCGGGCGCATCACCGAACCCCGGGAGGTCCAACGCATACACACGACCGTGCTTGTCGAGCTCGTCCGCGAGGGCCGACCAGTAGCGATGCCCCATCCCGATGCCGTGCACGAGGACGAATCCCGGGCCGGTGTGCGTGCCGCTCTCGGTGATGATCGTCACTCGTTGCTGGTCGTGGAATTCGCGGGTTGCTGCGGGTGACATCACGCCAGTGTATGTCCAGGGGTTGAGGGGTAGTCTGTGGGGACATGGTCACCCGCCCGATTCTCGTGGCTGGTGCCGAACATCGATTCTCTACGCAGAGGTGCTCAGAATGACCGATCAGAACTCCGGCCAGCCGAACGGCGACCAGCCCTCCTCGGGTCAGCCGAACGAACCCTACGGCCAGCAGCCGCCGGCGGCTCCCGTCCACGGCGAGACGTCCGTCCCCGAGACCCCGGCCGCGCCTCCTGCGCCGCCAGCCCCGACCGCGCCACCCGCGCCTCCTGCGCCTCCTGCTCCGCAATACGGCGAGCAGGCGCCCTACGGCCAGGTTCCCGAGAACCCGTACGCGGCACCCGTCGCTCCGACCGCTCCCGATGCCTACGGCCAGCAGCCGGCGCCGTACGGCCAGCCGGTCGGCCAGCCCGTCGGATACGACCAGCAGGGCTACGCGCAGCAGCCCTATGGCCAGCAGCCCTACGGTCAGCAGCCGTACGGATACGCGCAGCCCGTCGCGCAGAAGACCAACCTGCTCGCGATCCTGTCGATCATCGCGCCGTTCGTCGGCTTCTCGCTCGTCGGTCTGGTGCTCGGCATCATCGGCCTGAACCAGATCAAGAAGACGGGTGAGCAGGGTCGTGGTCTGGCGCTCGCCGGGACGATCGTCAGCGGCGTGTTCATCGTGCTGTCGATCATCTTCATCATCGTCTACATCATCATCATCGCGTCGATCGCCACGAACTACTCCGGTACCACCGGCTACTGATCGCGCGGCGTCGTCGGCAGGGCATCGGCTTCGGCCGGTGCCCTGCTGCGTTTCCCGGGCCGTTCCGACCCTGGCTGTTCCGACCCGGGCCGTCTTGACCCCGAGCGACCCGATCCAGCGCATCCCCGAGGTGAGGACCGTTCACAACTCAGGAGCGGCTCGGCGTGTCGCCGCCGGAATGCGGATGCCCCGGCGACACGCCGAGGGCGCTCCTGAATTGCGAACAGACCGAGGGGCGTCCGAGGCGCGGGTCAGGACGCGGCGTCGGCGGCTTCGGGTGCGCTCGCGGCAGCGGCAGCGGCAGCGGCGCTGGCGGCGGGCAGGTCGACGTCGATGCCGAAGAGCGCGGAGAGCGCCGAGGTGTAGGCCGCCTGCTCGCCGTTGCGAGCCAGTTCACGCGCCCGCACGGTCGGCTCGTGCAGCAGCACACCGGCCAGGTGACGCAACGCCTGAGCGGTGCGCCCGTCGTCACCGCGGGCCGCTGCGCGAGCGATCTCCGCATCGACGATCGTGTGCACGTGGCTGCGCAACGCGACGACCGCCGGCTCCAGGCTGCGTTCCTCGGCGACGGCCGCGAACTTCCGGGCGGCGTTGCTCACGATCGAGCGCGCGACCTCGGTGGCCTGCAGCTCTTCGAGCGGCGCGTGGATGCGGATGGTCTCGAGGTCGAGGAGTTCGACGCCCGCGACGGTCGCGACATCGGGATCCACGTTGCGGGGGAGTCCGAGGTCGATGACGAGCTGGCGTGCGTGGTGGTCGATCGGGCACGCATCCGCCGGGACGAGATCGTGCTGGCCGATGGGCGTCGCAGCCAGTCGGTCGGCGGCTGAGAGCTGGACGGCTCCGCCGGCCCGATGCGCCGCAGCGACGAGCGTCCGTCCCGAGGTCAGCACCGCGGCATCGACCACGTGGTGATCGGCCGTTGTGCAGGTGACGATGAGGTCGGCGATGGCGGTCTCCGCGGCGAAGTCGTCCTCGGCCACCCAGTCGAGGGCGTGGGAGCGGGCGAACCGCTCGGCCCGACCGGACGGCGAGTAGACGCGCACGTCGTTCGCGCCCCGGTCGCGCAGGGCCGCGAGGCTGGCGCCAGCGTAGGCGCCCGTGCCGACGAGCAGGACGCGCTGGGCGGCCCAATCGGTGATGCGGCTCTCCGCGAGGTCGAGGGCGAGGCGCACGATGGAGCGACCGGCCCGGCCGAGCGGCGTCCGGTTCTTGACACCGCGGGAGGTCTGCGATGCGCGCTGGAAGAGGCGCTCGAGTTCGGAGGACGTGGTGCCGTTCGCCCGCGCGGCTTCGAGTGAGCGGCGCACCTGCCCGGCGATCTCGCCCTCCCCGACGACGACGGATTCGAGCCCGGCCGACACGGCGAACAGGTGCTCGGCGGCCGCGGTGCCGACGGACAGACCGAAGACGTCTCGCAGCTCTTCCGCAGGGACGCCCGTGGTGAGGCTGATCGCTTCCGTCGCGGCTTCGAAGGCGACGGGGGAGGCCGCGGTGACCGGTTCATCGAGATCGATGTACGCCTCGAAGCGGTTGCACGTGGCCACGACGACGGCCCCTGCGATGCACTCGTGGTGCTCGATCAGGCGCGACGCGACCCCCTCTGCGCCAACAGAGAGTCGTTCGAGGAGGTCGAAACTGGCGTTCTTATGGCTCGCCGTCACACACATGAGCACCAGTCGAGTCTACCCGGCACTTGCTGTGCGCGTGCCCGAGAGGGAAGCCGTCGCCCACCGCCGCTCCTACACTGATCACATGTCTGAGCCCATCGCAGGCGGATCACCCCGAGCATCCGCCCCCGAGCCGTCCGAGTGGCGCCGATTCACGCCGGACTCGATCGAGCGGCGCATGCTCCTCGCCGCGGGCGACACGTTCGGTGCGCCCCTCCGTCCGCAGCCGCTCCTGCTCACCCGCGGCAGTCGGGTTGAGGTCGAGGGCATCGACCCTGACCGCCGGATCATCGTCCAACTCGTCGCCAACCAGGGCGCGTACAAGCCCACCTACCGCAACAAGGTCATGGCGGACATGTTCAAGCTGCTGTGGCTGCGGTCGAGCGTCGACACGGTCGACCGGGCGGTCCTCATCGTGACCGATGTCGCCTCGCAGGCGCTCGGCGGATGGGTCGCGCAGGCGGCCGAGGACCTCGGCATCGAGGTGCACCTGTTCGCCGACGGGCGCATCGAGCCGCTGCGGAGCCAGCGTTAACACACCCGCAACACAGCGCACGATCCTCGGAAACACGCCCCGCTTACCGTTGACCCATCAAGCGGATTCCGCGTGGCAGACCTCGAACTCGCTACGCACGCTCTCCGCCATAGAGCAGCGGGCACCTCTGCCCGCGAACGATATGGAGGGCATGAGCGGTGACCCCAGCAACCAGTCGCGCAGCACACGAAACAGCAGCACACGGCGCAGAATCCGCCGGAACGTCGGCCGTCAGCCTCGCCTCGGTGGGGAAGGTCTACGGGTACGGCCCGTCGGCGATGGTCGCCCTGAGCGACGTCGACCTGACGATCGAACCCGGACGGTTCGTCAGCCTCATCGGTCCGAGCGGATGCGGTAAGTCCACGCTCCTGCGCATCGTCGCCGGACTCGAGGACGCCGATCGCGGTGAGGTCCGGGTGCACGACGTCACCCCAGACGAAGCGTGCGCGGCCAAGCTCATCGGCCTCGTCCCGCAGAGCCCGGCGCTCCTGCCGTGGCTGTCGGTCCTCGCGAACGTGAGCCTCCCGCAGAAGATCAACACGGGTGCGGGCAGACGCCGCGAACGCATCGGCACCCTGCAGGGACGCGACGGGGCGGCAGCTCCCGACATGCTCGAACTCCTCCGCCGCGCCGGCCTCGACCAGGCGGCCCACAAACTCCCGGCGCAGCTCTCCGGCGGTATGCAGCAGCGGGCAGCCATCGTGCGCGCCTTCGGCCTGCAGCCCGACGTCCTCCTGATGGACGAGCCGTTCTCCGCCCTCGACGAGTTCACCCGCGAGAGCCTGCAGGACCAGCTGCTCGACCTGTGGGACGAGCTGAAGACCACCGTCCTGTTCGTCACGCACTCCGTCTCCGAGGCGGTCAGGATGTCCGACACGGTCGTCGTGATGGCGCCTCGCCCCGGCCGGATCGTCGACGTGATCGACATCGACCTGCCCCGCCCGCGGAACCAGCGGCTCTTCGAAGAGGCCCGGTTCCACGAGTACGAAGACCTGATCAGAGACCGTCTGCACTCAGCATGGCGATCCACCGGCGCGGCCTGAAGCGCGGAGAGAGGAACACGATCATGACCGTCGCAACCGAACGCGTCCCAGCCATCACCTCGGCCGTCCAGACCGCCGCATCATCCACCGGCACCTCCGGCACCACCATCCCCGTCGAACCGTCGCGGTTCAGCCTCAAACACCCGAAGTCCCGCATCGGCTGGATCCGGCCCACCGTGTGGCTGCCGGTCGTGGTGATGCTCGCGGTGCTCGGCGTCGTCTGGCAGTGGAGCGCCGCGACGATGCCCTACCTCCTGCCGCCGCTGCAGAGCGTCGCCGACTCCCTCGCCGGGAACCTGGGCTACTACCTCGGGAACGCGCTCATCACCCTCGGCGAAGCGACCGCCGGCCTCGCGATCGGCTTCGTCGCCGCGTTTGTGATCGCCGTGCTGATCAGCGAACTGCCCATCGCCCGCCGCGCGATCATGCCCATCGCGGTGGTGCTCAACGTGACCCCGCTCGTCGCGATCGCCCCGGCGCTCGTCGTCGCCTTCGGGTTCGGGCCGCTGCCGAAGCTCATCATCACGGCGCTCATCTGCTTCTTCCCGATCCTCATCAACACCGCGGCCGGACTCCGATCCGTCCCCCAACAGGTGTTGCAGGTGTACCAGACGATGCACGCCTCACGATGGGAGATGCTCGTCCACCTGCGGGTGCCGAACGCGCTCCCGTACCTGTTCGCGGCGCTGCGCATCGTGTTCCCGCTGTCGATCATCGGCGCCGTCGTCGCGGAACTGTCCGCGTCCGGGTCGACCGGCGGCCTCGGCACTGTGATCAGCGTCGGGTCCTCGATGAACCAGCTCGCGGTGGTGTACTCGGCGATCTTCGTCCTCGCCGTGATGGGTGTGGTGCTGCTCGCGCTCATCACCGTGGTGGAGCGTCGCGTCCTGCACTGGCACGAGAGCACCAACGCTTGATCGTCGCGGTTCCGCGGTCCTGACCGCCCTGCTCCCTGGCCCTTCGACAAGCTCAGGGACCGGTGGTCGCCGACCCTGCCCTGCCCTTCGACAGGCTCAGGGACCGCGGTGGTCGCCGACCCCGAACCCCGGTCCCTGAGCTTGTCGAAGGGCCCGTCCCCACCCTCCGGTCCCTGAGCTTGTCGAAGGGCCCGCACCGAACCACCCCCGCACCACCCCGAACCCTCCGACACCCGATCCCCGACCGTGTCGAAGGACCCATCCCAAGGAGTGCCCCATGAAACATCGTGTCCCCACGTTCGCCGTCACCGCCCTCGCAGCGGTCGGCCTCGTCCTCGGCGTCGCCGGCTGCAGCACCCAACCGGCGGCGGGCGATGCCGGCACCGCCGGCTCGGCCATCTCCAAGGAGCGCTGCGACGAGAACAAGGCCGCAGGCACCATCACCTACCTGTCCGGCTACCAGTTCCAGTCCTCGGCGTCGATCCTCGAGTACATCGCGGCCGACAAGCTCGGCTACTTCAAGGACCTCTGCCTCACGGTCGACCTGAAGCCGGGCTCGGGCGACACCGCGCAGAACACGAAGCTCCTCGCGAGCGGTCAGGCGACGGTCTCGGCCATCGCGCAACAGGACCTCATCCAGGCGCGTGCCAACGGCATCGACATCACCGGCATCTCCTCCTACTCCAACGCCGGACTCGACGTCCTCATGACGAACCCGGGAACCACCTCGCTCAAGGAGCTGAACGGGCAGGTCGTCGGCCACAAGGGCTACGTGCCCGCATCCGTGCAGGCGATGATGGTCAAGGAAGGCGTCGACTGGTCCTCGCTCACCCTCGTGAAGGAGGGCTACGACCCGTCCGTCCTCCCGCGCAAGCAGGACGGCCTCGCGGCGCTCACTGGCTTCGTCTCGAACGAGCCGCTCCAGCTCGCGGCCGCCGGCCAGAAGATCACCGTCTGGCAGCCCGTGAAGTACGGCATCCCCAGCTCCCTGGGGGCGATGGCGGTCAACCCGGACTTCGCGAAGAAGCACCCGACGGCCGTGCAGGACGTCCTGCGGGCAGCACTGCACGCCTACGACTTCTGCTCGTCGAGCCAGGCCAAGACCGAGCAGTGCGTCGGCTACGCGGCAGCCCTCGCCGGAGCCACCTACGACAAGAAGCTCAACGCGGGCATCTGGCAGGCGGAGACGAAGGTCGTCGCAGAGAACCCGACCCCGAACCAGCCGCTCGGCGGCATCGACTCCGAGAACGTGTCGAAGCTCGTCGACATGCTGCACCAGTTCGCGATCGTCCCGGACTCCGTCACGGCCGAGCAGGCCAACGGCTGGTTCGACAACTCCTTCATCGAATCCATCTACCAGGACAACAAGCTCGTCTGGCCGGCTCCCTGAGCCTGCGCCGAATCTGCGCTGATCTGCGCTGAGTCGGCTCGGGAGCCGCCTCCCGGGCCGACGCGCAGCATCGCGGAATCGCAGCATCGCCACCGCCCCACCTGAACACGCACCACACGAACACGCACCGCACGCACTGAAAGGCGCATCGACATGGCACCGAAAGAGTATGGGATCTTCCTCCCGATCGGGA
Source organism: Plantibacter sp. Mn2098 (assembly GCF_049319745.1). Classification (NCBI taxonomy): domain Bacteria; kingdom Bacillati; phylum Actinomycetota; class Actinomycetes; order Micrococcales; family Microbacteriaceae; genus Plantibacter; species Plantibacter sp. Mn2098. The sequence continues at coordinate 286,837 of NZ_JBMOUH010000004.1, forward strand.
ACGGCGGGTGGATGCTGTCCACCACGGCCCCGCACCCGGAGGCGAGCTACGCCTGGAACCGGCGGGCGGCGATCCACGCAGAGGACATCGGCCTCGACTTCATCATGTCGATGGCGAAGTGGCGCGGCTTCGGCGGCGAGACGGACCACTGGGGCCGCTCGCTCGAATCGATGACCATGATGTCGGCGCTCGCGGAAGCGACGGACCGGGTGAAGATCTGGGCGACGATGCACGCCAACGTCCACAACCCGGCCGTCGCGGCCAAGATGTACGCGACGCTGCAGGACATCTCGGGCGGTCGCGCCGGGATGAACGTCGTGAACGGTGCGTACGCTGCGGAGTTCGAACAGTTCGGGGAGTGGGATCCCGACCTCAGCCACGCGGACCGGTACGCCATGACCGAGCTGTGGACGGAGGCCGTCACCCGCCTGTGGTCCGAGGAGTCGGTGACGATGCACACGCCGTACTTCGACCTGGAGGACTGCCAGTCCCGTCCGCTCCCTGCGGTCCGGCCGACGATCATCAGCGCCGGCCGATCGGATGCCGCCCGCGAGTTCCAGGCCCGCTACGCCGACGGCGCGTTCCTCTCCGGGGACACGCTGGAGGAGATGACGCAGCTGTCCGCCGACGTCCACGCCAGGGCGGCGAAGCACGGGCGGGTCTGCAAGACCTACTCGATGCTGACCGTCGTGCAGGCCGAGACCGACGAGCTGGCCGCCGAGAAGGTGGCGCAGTGGGGTGCAGGGCTCGACCGCGAGGCGCTCGCGCTCATGCAGGCGTCGTGGGGCGTCCCGGAGGCGCAGGCGAAGGCGTGGGCCGCCGGCGCCATCGGCGAAGCCGCGTTCCAGACGCCGTATGTCGCCGGCTCGGCGCAGACGGTGACCGAGCACATCGAGTACATCGTCGGCGAAGCCGACCTCGACGGGCTCATGCTGATCTTCCCCGAGTACGACCAGGACATGGTGCTGTTCGGGGAGACCGTGCTGCCGGCGCTGCGGGCGCACGACGAGGCACGCGATGCAGCCATCGCTCCAGCGGCGGCCAACGCCCCTGAGACGGCCAACGCATGAGCGCGGACCTCCGCGAGCAGCAGCTCGCCCAGCTCATCAGCGCTGGCAGTTCCCCTGCGCTCGTCGTCGTCGACGTGCAGCGCGACTTCGGCGACCCGGCGGCCCTCGACGCGTACGGACTCACCGATGCGGCGTTCGACGCCCTCGACGCCGCCGTGTCCAGCATCGCCTCGCTCGTCGACGCCGCCCGTTCCCTCGGCGTCCCGGTCGTCTGGGTGGAGCTCGGCAGCGACCCGGCCCGCCCGTGGAAGGCGAGCGCCTGGCTGCGGTCGGGCGACTCCGAGGCTCCGATGACGGCGGACGAGCCGTGCGTCATCGGCACCTCGGGCGCCGAGTGGTACCGGATGGAACCGGCCAAGGGCGAACTCCGCGTCGTCAAGCGCGGATACAGCGGCTTCCTCGGCACCGGGCTGGAAGCATCGCTCCGTGCTGCCGGATACGACTGGCTGACGGTCGTCGGGCTCACGTCGGAGTGCTGCGTCTTCGCAACGGCACAGGACGCCATGCAACTGGATTGGCCGGTCGTCATCCCGCGCGATGCGACGGCCGCCTACGACCTCGACGTCAACGATGCGGCGCTCGTGCAGTTGGAACTCAACATCGCGGTCCTGTCCGACACCGCGGAGGTCGTCGGACTGTGGGAGCAGGCGGTGGCGGCCGGTGCGGTCAGTGCGGTCAGTGAGTCCAGTGCGGTCGAACTCGCCGGGGCAGAGGTCGGCGCATGAGCGGCATCCACCTCGCCTACGACCTCTCCTTCACCCACACCGAGGGCCGATGGAACCAGCCGGGCGCATGGGTCGGCAGCGACTTCCCCGACGTCAAGATGTTCCTCGAACTCGCCCGCACGGCGGAGCGTGCCGGTGTCGACATGCTGTTCTTCGGCGACGGCTCCGGCATCCCGAGCACTTGGCGGGGCAGCATCGAGCCCGCCGTGGAGTGGGGCATCCAATGGCCGAGGCAGGACATGTCGCCGATCATCGCCGCGATGTCCACCGTCACCGATCACATCGGATTCGGGCTGACGTACTCCTCGACGTTTATGCACCCCTTCTATGTGGCGCGGCTGCTCAACTCCCTCGACCACGTGTCCGGCGGTCGCATCGCGTTCAACGTCGTCGCCTCCAGCCGCGGGGCCGACGCCGCGAACTACGGCTACGCGCAGCTGGCGGACCACGACCAGCGGTACGAGCGCATGGAGGAGTTCATCGCCGTGTGCCGTGCGCTGTGGGACTCGGTGAGCCCCGACGCGATCGAACGGGACCGGGCCACCGGCCGGTTCGCCGACCCGGCCAAGGTCCACCCCATCGACCACACCGGCGAGTTCTTCACGGTGAAGGGGCCGCTGTCCGCTGTGCCCAGCCCGCAGCACCACCCAGTCGTTGTGCAGGCGGGGAACTCGCCCCGCGGCGTCGCGGCGTCTGCGACGTTCGCAGACCTCGTGTTCGGGTTCGGCGGGAGTCTCGCCGGGCAGCAACGGCACCGGGCGATGCTCGACGCCGCGCTCGTCGACGAGGGGCGCGACCCTGCCGCTGTCGGCATCCTCTGGGCGACCCAGGTCATCGTCGGCCGGACCGCGGCGGAGGCGATCACGCGCCGGGACACCGTCCTCGACTTCTGGACGCACGAGGCCGTCGGCACGATGCTCTCCCACAACGCCGGCTACGACTTCTCGACCCTCCCGGAATCGTTCCGCTTGGGTGAGCTGCGGGAGGAGATCATCGCGGCCAATGCGAGTCCGGCCGGGTTCATCGGCGCGCTCGTCACGGAGTTGGGCGCCGACACCGTCATCACCCGCGACGAATTCTTCGAGCACGGCTTCCTCGCTGCGAGTGGGCTCGACCACACCGTCATCGGCGATGCAGCGACCGTCGCGGAGACCCTGGAACAGAACCACGCCGACACCGGTGCGCGCGGCGGATTTATGCTCTCGTCGCCGCTCGCGATGCCGAGCGCGTACGCCGAGCTGAGTGAATTGCTCGTCCCTGAGCTGCGCCGCCGCGGGGCACTCGCACCGCGTTACCCGGGGTCAACGCTCCGGGAGAACCTGGCGGTGTGAGGTGACTGTCGACGGTTCCGGCGCGGGAGACGGGACCAGGCGGGACTGGTTCGCACTCGCGAGCCTGTGCCTCGGGTTCTTTATGCTGCTGCTCGACAGCACGATCACCTCCGTCGCCCTCCCCGCCATGATCGCCGACCTCCGCACAACGGAGACCATCGCGATCTGGGTCAACAGCGGCTACCTCATCGCCTACGCCGTCCCGCTGCTCATCGCCGGGCGGCTCGGCGACCGATTCGGGCATCGCCGGGTGTATCTCGTCGGTCTGGCGATGTTCACGATCGCGTCCGTGCTCTGCGCGTTCGCGCCATCGGTCGGGTTCCTGATCGGCTGGCGGGTGGCGCAGGGCATCGGCGCCGCACTCATGACCCCGCAGTGCCTGACCATCATCCGATCCCTGTTCCGGGCGCCGCGGTTGGCCGTCGCGCTCGGGGTGTGGGGAGCCGTCGGCGGTGCCGCCACGGTCGCCGGGCCCCTGCTCGGCGGGCTGCTCGTGGAGGTGTCCGGCTGGCCGGCGATCTTCCTCGTGAACCTGCCCATCGGCATCGTCGCATTCATCGCGGTGCTGCTGCTGGTGCCGGTCTCCGTGCGCCGGGCCGCCCGGATCTCCCTGTGGGCGATGATCGTGAGCGCCGTCGGGCTGCTCGCGGTCGTCCTCGGGATCCAGGGGGTCGATGCAGCGTCCGCCGCCGTCCTCGGGGTGCCCCGTTGGGTGCTCGTCGCGTCGGGCGTTGTGCTCGTCATCGGGGTCGTCCTGCTGCAGCGGCGGTCCGCGGACGCAGCGCTCGTGCCCGTTCGCCTGTTCGCGGGGCGGACGTTCGTCGCCGCGTCCGCAGGGGCCGCTGCGGCATCGTTCTGCGTCGGTTCTGCACCCGTTCCGCTCATGCTGTACCTGCAGGACGGGCGCGGCGTATCGGCGCTGACCGCGTCGCTGCTGATGGTGCCGATGGGGGCCGTGTGCCTCATCGCGGCGCCCGTGTCCGCGCGGCTCAACAACACGATCGGGCCGCGGATCGTCGCCGTGATCGGGGCACTCGCCTTGATCGTGTCGATCGGCGGAACCGCGGCGCTCGTCGCCCTGGGGGCGCCGCTGGCTGCGCTCGCCGCGAGCTTCGCGCTGTTCGGCATCGCGAACTCCTTCATCTGGTCGCCGTTCTCGATCGCCGCCGTCACGACCGTGCCCGGGGAACTCGTCGGCGCCGCGTCCGGGGTGTTCAACACGATGAAGCAGTTCGGCGCCGTGCTCGGCAGTGCTGCGACCGCCGTGGTGCTCGTCGCGACGTCGCCCTCGGTCGCGTTGGCGGTGTTGGCGGCGGCCGGGGTGTTCAGTCTCATCGCGGCGTCGATGCTGCGGTTCCCGGTGGCATCGTCGGTTGTTGTGCCGGCTGGGGCTGGGGCTGGGGCTGGGGCTGCCGCTGCGGCTGCGGCTGCGGCTGAGGCTGGGGCCGTGCCGTCTGTTGCCGTGCGGTCTGTCGCAGTGCCCGCCGTGCGGTTGTCCGGGACCATCGTCCACGGTGTCGGGGCGGGGCGCGGGTTCGGCTACCCCACCGCGAACCTGCGGTTCGCAGAGCATCCTGTCCTGCCGGTCGATGGCGTCTATCTCGGCTGGTTCCGGGCGGAGGCCTGGGTCGACGCGAAGGCCGCGCTCGTCTCCATCGGCTTCAACGACACGTTCGAAGGGCGCGAACACACGGTCGAGATCCACGTGCTCGACTTCCAGGGCGACCTCTACGGGCAACGCGTCGAGGTGACGACGGGGGAGTGCCTGCGACCGCAGCGGCGGTTCGCCGACGCCGACGAACTCATCACGGCGATGCGGGCGGACGAGAGCGCGGCGAGGGTGCTCATCGCATCGGCTGTCGGATCAGGTTTCGGGGCATCGGCAGGGCCAGCAATCGGGTCGGCTGTCGGATCAGGTTTCACTTCAGGATCGGGAAGGACCGACACATGACGATCACGCAGGAGTTCAGTTCTGAGCCGGAGGTCGTGCGGGCGGCATTCGCCGGGTTCCCGTCGGGGGTCGCGGCGCTCGCTGCGACGATCGACGGTGAGCCGTTCGTGATGGTGACGTCGTCGCTGTCGGTCGGGGTGTCGTTCGATCCGCCGATGGTGTCGTTCGCGGCGCAACGGACGTCGACGACGTGGCCCGTCCTCGCATCGGCGGACGTGATCGGCGTCTCCGTGCTCGGGACGGATCATGCCCAGAAGACGCGGCAGCTGGCATCGCGGGACAGGCAGCGGCGGTTCGACGGCGTCGAGACGGTGCAGGCGCCGTCCGGTGCGATCTTCCTGGGCGGGTCGCCCGTGTGGCTCGAGTGCACGATCGAACACAGCTATCCGGCCGGCGATCACGACCTCATCGTGTTGCGCGTCCGGTCGATCGTCAGCACCGACGCATCCGCGCCCCTCGTCTGGCATCAGCAGCGGCTGGTGCCTGTGCCGGTGCCCGTCGCTGTCTCGGCGCCACCCACCTCGTAACAGCTGTCCACAATTCCGGAACTCCTGGGCAGGAATGCGCATGGTCAGCCCGGAATGCGCTTGCGCGTCCGGATTCGGCCCAACAGTTCCGGAATTGTGCACACGCCACTGCGGCTCGGAGTTGCGAGATCCAGCCTGTGCACTTCGGTTCGCGATGCTGCGAACGTGTGAGACTGGGGGTGACGGAGCATTCAGGGCGTCAGGTCTGACCCTGTTCCCGGGCAAGAAAAAGGCCCAGATATGGAGTCTGGGCCTTCTTGCCTCCGGTTGAGGAAGCTTGGGAATCACGTACGGATTTCCCGGTGAAACTACCGGAAGCCTACGTGCTCGACTCCCCCAACGCAATACCAGATGGTCGTGGTCCGCCTTATGGTCGCCCACGGTACCGCTGTGATCGTCGTGGCAGACGAGCAGTGCACCAAGCGGAATCAGCCTTTCTGTCGCCTGACGTGACGAAAGGGGAACCCAATGGCACGCTGTGTCCATTGCGGTGCCGGATCTCACGCACGATTTGTGGTTGGGCTGGTCATCACGGTGACCGCGCACATCGCTATCGCGTTTGTGAAATTCCTGGTACTCGGGGCGTGAGCGCTCCGTGGGAGCCGCAGCCCCCTGCCCTCGGGTCGCGGCTCCCGGCCTCGGTCGCCGGCCGCCTCGTGTCCACAATTCCGGAACTCCTGCGCCGGAATGCGCATGGTCAGCCCGGAATGCGCTTGCGCGTCCGGATTCGGCCCAACAGTTCCGGAATTGATGGGACACGACCGGACCGGACGGATCAGCTCAGGAGGGAGTTGAGTTGGGCGTAGCTGAGCGACGGAGGTGTGGGGACTCCGGTCGCCGGAGCGATGGGGGAGGCCGGGAGGATGGGCGAGGCCGCGGTGTCTAGGGAGGCCGCAGCGATGGGGGAAGCTGCGGCGAGCATCGCGGCGGCCTGATCTGCGACGAGGCTGTAGGCGGCCTCCGCGATGGACGACCCCGCGCTGATGCGACTCGCGCCGGCCGCAGCGAGCTCCGGAACCGACAGTGTGCCCGGCCCGAATGCGACGTTCACCGGCACCCCGGCCTCGCCCGCGAGCGCGCGGATCGCGTCCGCCCGCAGCGCCCCGAGCACGAACACCCCGCTCGCGCCGGCCGCCGTGTAGGCGAGCGCACGGTCGACGGTCTCGGCCAGCCACCCTTCATCGCCGACCACCGCGAGACGGTGCGTGTCGATGCGCGCGTTGATGAACAGCGGAAGCCCCGCGTCATCGGCGGCCGTCCGCGCCGCCCTCAGCCGCTCGACCTGCTCCGCGACCGGTCGCATCGAGTCCTCGATGTTGACCCCGACCACTCCGGCGGCGATGAACCGTCCGACCGACTCCCCGACGACAGCCGGGTCGTCGCCGAAGCCGCGCTCGATGTCGGCCGTCACCGGCAGATCGACCGATCTCACGATCCGTGCAACCGCATCCGTCGCGAGATCGCGAGGCACGCCCTCGCCGTCGTGGAAGCCGAGCGACCAGGCGACGCCGGCGCTCGTCGTCGCGATCGCGCGGGCGCCAGCAGCGGCGACGACCCTGGCCGATGCGACATCCCACGCGTTCGGGAGGAGCACCGGGGTTCCGGAGACGTGGAGGTCGGCGAATGCGAGTGCGAGGGCGGCTTGGTTGCTCATCCGACAAGTGGATCACATGTGTCGAGGGCGGGGCATCCGTCTTGCGGCGGGGATGCGGCGGGAAGTCGAGAGGGTGCGCCCGGCGCGACGACCGCCTAGAGTCGGGGCAACGATCGACGCCGGGGCCGAGATGCGTCGACGAGGACGGGAGGGTCCGATGATGGCGACGGATGCAGTGAACAAGTACTGGTTATGGGGCGGCGGGCTGCTCGTCGGCTCGGCCGTAGTGAGCTTCGCCCCGACGTCGTTCCTGCCCTGGCTGGGGTATCTCGGGCAGCTCGCGCTCGTGGTGGGTGTGCTGCTCTTCGCGTTCGGCGGGGGCGTCTCACGGAACCTGTTCCACGGCGGGCGCCTGGGGACGGTGTCGCTCGTGCTGTATGCGGCGTGGGAGGTCGTGACGACGGTCATCCGGGAGATTCCGATTGGTACCGTCGCCGACAACACTCCAGGTGTGGTGTTCGGGACGGTGCAGAGCTTCGTCACGATCGCGATCAGCATCATCCTGGTCGTCCAGATCGGGCGGGCGGAGCATCTGCCGAAGCCGTGGCGATGGGCGCCGTTGTGGGCGATCGTTGCGCAGACCGCCGTCGGGTTGCTCACGTACACGGTGATCGGTTCCGCGCCGGCGAACGGCCCGGCCTTCCAGGCGGTGATCGCGTTGTCCGCCATCGTCGGCGCTGCGGTGCCGATCTTCCTCGGGATCCTCGGGATCGTGTTGGCATGGTCATGGCCGTCATCGGCATCGTCAGTCTCGTCTCCGTCGTCGGCCTCGACTTCGGCCGCGGCCAACTCCGCCTGAGCGGCATCCCCGCCTCCCAGCGCGGCTTCCAGAATTCAGGAACTTTCGCACGATTCAGGACGATCTGCGCCGATACGGGTCGACATCGTCCTGAATTCGCGAGAACTTCCTGAATTCTGGAGGAGGGGAGGGAGAGGGGAAGGAGAGGAGGGGAGAGGGGAGAGCGGGTCAGCGGAGGCGGCGGCCGGCGCGCCAGACGGCGTGGGTGAGCGGGACGCCGGGGCGATAGGCGAGATGCGTCGCGGAGGGGGCGTCGAGGACGTGGAGATCGGCTCGATGGCCGACGACGAGCGAACCGACAGCACCGTCACCGGACTCGCGACCCAGTGCGAGCGCACCGCCGTACGTCGCCGCCCGGACCGCCTCGCTGACGCTCAGGCCCATCTGCAGGACGGCCGTCGCGATGCAGAACGCCATCGACGTCGTGTACGAGGTGCCCGGGTTGCAGTTGGACGCGATCGCGAGCTGCACCCCGGCATCGAGCAGCCGCCGCGCCGGCGCGAGCGGCGCCCGGGTCGAGAGATCGCACGCCGGGAGGACTGTCGCGACGGTGCCGCGAGCAGGACCAGAGCCGGGAGCAGGACCAGTGCCGGGAGACACCGCTGCGTGGACGGCGCTGTCGCCGGGACCCGACCAGCCGGACCAGCTGGCGGCGAGGGCATCGAGGTCGGCGTCGTCGACGTAGTTGCAGTGGTCGACGCTCGCCGCACCGAACTCGACGGCCAGACGGATGCCCGGCCCGTGCCCCAGCTGATTGCCGTGCACGCGCAGTCCGAGGCCCGCATCGCGACTCGCCTCGAGCACTCGGCGGGACTGCGCGGCGTCGAAGGCCCCACGCTCGCAGAACACGTCGGCCCATCCGGCGTGCGGCGCGACGGCCGCGAGCATCGGCCCGCACACGAGATCGACGTACGCGTCCGCATCCATGCCGTCCGGCACGAGGTGCGCACCCAGGAACGTGACCTCGTCCACTAGTCCGGCCGCGATGACGGCACTGCGCCGTTCGTCCTCGACGGTGAGCCCGTACCCGGTCTTCGTCTCCAGGAACGTGGTGCCCTGCGACACCGCCTCCCGCACCCGCGCCTCGACGAGCGCCGTCAGCTGGGCGTCGTCCGCGAGTCGTGTGGCCCCGGTCGTTACCGCGATGCCGCCGGCCGCGTAGCTCTCACCGGCCATCCGCGCCTCGAATTCGGCGGTCCGGTCACCGGCGAACACCAGGTGGCTGTGCGAGTCCACCCAGCCGGGGAGCAGCGCGCGCCCCTCGATGTCGGTGCGAACGTCGGCAGCCGGGGCGTCGCCCGCCTGACCGATCCAGACGATCCGATCGCCCTCGACGACGAGCGCCGCATCGCGCAGGACGCGCTGTTCGGCGTCCTGCGTCATCAGCTCGCCGATGCCTGTGATGAGCTCGGTCCCGGCGCTCCCGGCGGTCCCGGCGGTCCCGGCCTCAGCCGCAGTGCCAGTGGTGCTGTCGTTCGTCACAGTGACTCCATTCCCGATGCGAGGAGGTCCGACGGCGCGCCGAGGCCCGTGTGCACACCGTTCCGTGCCCTCACGATGCCACCGATGACGACCGTCCGCACATCGCTCGCCGTCGCGGTCAGCGCGAGCTGCCCGGGGTCGCTGCCGGCGGTGCGGCTGGATGCCGGATCGAGCTCCATGAGGTCGCACGGTGCCCCGACGGCGATGGCGCCGACCAGGGGCCGTCCGACGCTGGTCGCGCCGCCGGTGCTCGCCGCGGCGAGGAGCTCAGCCGGGCTGAACCGGCCACGGCGGCCGGATCCGAGCCGTTCGCCGTGTTCGAGCGCCCGCATTTCGAGGAGCGGATCGACGACGGCGTGCTGGTCGGTCCCGAGTGCGATGACGGCTCCAGCATCGGCGAGGGCTCGTGCCGGACCGATCCCGTCGCCGAGGTCGGCTTCGGTCGTCGGACACATCACGATCGTGGATCCCGCTGCGCCGAGGAGTTCGATGTCGTGCGCGGTCAGGTGGGTGGCGTGCACGGCGGAGAGTCTTGGGCCGAGCAGTCCGTTGGCGTGCAGGAGCCCGGTCGGGGTGAGACCGGTCGCGGCGACGCACGCCTCGTTCTCGGCTGGTTGCTCCGAGAGATGTACGTGCAACGGAATATGCGGATCGAGCTCCGCCGCGACGATGGCGAGATCGGTTGCCGGCACGGCACGGACCGAGTGCAGTGCGGCGCCGACGATGACCGTTCGTGGGTCGTACTCGTCTGCGAACGCCGCTCGCAAGCGACGGCCGCGAGCGATCCAGGTCTCGATCGACCCGTCCCCGAACCGCTGCTGCTCGGCCGAGAGCGGGGTGCCGATGCCGCCGGCGAGGTACGCGGTGTCGAGGAGCGTGAGCCGGATTCCGGCTGCGACCGCGGCGTTCGCGAGGGCGCGTTCCATCGCGTGTTCCTGCTCGTACGGCCAACCGTCCGGGTGGTGGTGGACGTAGTGGAACTCGGCGACGCTCGTCCACCCTGCGGCGACCATCTCGGCGTACACGGCCGTCGCGACGCGCTCGTAGGACGCCGGTTCGAGTCTGGCGGCCTCGGCGTACATGAGGTCTCGCCAGGTCCAGAAACTGCCGCCGTCGGCGTGGGTGCGCCCTCGCAGGAGCCGATGGAACGCGTGCGAGTGTGCGTTGACGCCCGACGGGTACACCACGCCGCGCAGGATCGTGTCACCCGCCCGCGGTGCGGTTCCGGCCGTGACCGAGGCGATCGTGCCGTCGGCCCCGACCACGATGCGGACGTCCCGGGCGATGCCCGCCCGGCCGCCTGCGCCGTCCGGTCCGTCGAACCCGTCGATCCAGCACTGCGCAGCCCAGTAGGAGGCGAGCGAGGCGCCCCCGCTCACAGCAACCCCGCCAGCACGTCAGCGAGTACATCCGCCGAATCGTCGGCATCCGCCCGCTCCACATACTCCTCCGGCGAGTGCGAGATGCCGGAGGGGTTGCGCACGAAGAGCATCGCGCTCGGCACGGAGGCGGCGAGGATGCCCGCATCGTGCCCAGCGCCGCTGCGCAGCACTGGTGCGCCGGGGACGAGATCCGCCAGGCGACGACCGAGCGCCGGATCGAACCCGACCGTCGGGCTCCACGACTCCTCGAGCAGCTCTGCCGTGCATCCGTGCCGTTCCGCGCGCACCGCGGCCTCGCGGGCGATCGTCTGCACGAGGCTGCGTGTGACGGTGTCGTCGGGGTGCCGCACGTCTATCCACAGATCGACACGGGACGCGATGACGTTCGTGCCGCCCGGCACCGGTTCGAACCGTCCGACGGTCGCGCGCGCATCGTCGATCTGGCGGGCGAGTTCCGAGATCGCTCCCACGATGTCGGCCGCGGCGACGACGGGATCGGCCCGGTCCACCATCAGGGTCGTCCCCGCATGGTTGCCCTGGCCGCTGACGACGATCTTCCATCGGCCGTGGCCGAGGATGGATGAGCCGATGGCGACCGGCTTCCCCAGGTCGATCAGCCCCCGCCCCTGCTCCACGTGGAGTTCGACGAACTGGCCGATGCGCGCGAGCGCGGCAGGGTCGGCGCCGAGGTGCGCAGGATCCATGCCCGCAGCGGCATATGCTTCTGCGAGCGTCGTCCCGTCTCGATCGGTGAGGTTTCTCGCGCGGTCGGGATCGAGGAGTCCGGTCAGGAGCCGGGAGCCGAGGCAGGCGACGCCGAACCTCGATCCCTCCTCCTCAGGGAAGACGACGACGGCGAGGGAGCGCGACGGCGTGACGCCGCGCTCGCGCATCCGGTCGATCGCGGTGAGCGCGGATGCGACGCCGAGCGGGCCGTCGAACGCCCCGCCGCCAGGGACGGAGTCGAGGTGGCTGCCCGTGACGAGCGCCCCGTCCATCGGCGCACCCCACCAGGCCCAGATGACGCCGTTGCGGTCGACGTCGACGCCGAGTCCGCGGCGCTCGGCTTCGGCGATGAACCACTCGCGCAGTTCGAGTTCCGCGGCGGAGAACACCGGCCGCCTGTAGCCGCCCGTCGCGCCGTCGCGGCCGAGCGGTTCGATCGCGTCGAGCAGTGAACTGACGGTTGCGCCCGCAGTGGTGCGTGAGGTGCCTGGCATCGTCACTTCCCTTCGAATTCCGGGGTGGTCCGCTCGCTGAAGGCGCGCATGCCCTCCGCCCGGTCCGCACTCGCGGCGATGAGGGCGGAGAGGGTCCGTTCGTGCGCGACCCCTGCGGTGAGTCCGGTGTCGTAGGCGGAGAGGACGGCGTGCTTCGCCATGCGCGTGGCGAGTGGCGCTCCGGCCGCGATGCGTTCGGCGACCGTGTGCGCCTCTGCATCGAGGGCGTCCTCGGTCACGACCCGACTCACGAGCCCGCTCGCGAGCGCCTCGGCCGCGTCCAAGCGGCGACCGGTCAGCACGAGGTCCATCGCCATCGACTTCCCGACGGCGCGGACGATGCGCTGGGTTCCGCCGGCGCCCGGGATGATGCCGATGCCGGCTTCCGGGAACCCGAACCGGGCGCTGTCTGCTGCGACGACGACATCGCAGATGAGGGCGAGTTCCAGGCCGCCGCCGAGCGCGTAGCCTGACACGGCCGCGACGAGCGGCAGCTTCATCGCGGCGACGTCGTCCCACAGTTCGCTGAAGCCCGCCGTGTAGAGGTCGATCGCTCCGGCGTCGCTGAGGGCGCCGATGTCGGCCCCTGCTGCGAATGCCCTGCGGTCGCCGCGGAGCACAACGACGCGCGTCGTCCCGTCCTGCTCGAAGCCTCGCAGCGTCTGGACCAGGAGTTCGAGCAGCTCGCGGTTGAGGGCGTTGCGCTTCTCCGGCCGGTTGAGCGTGACGGTTGCGATGAGGCCGCTGTGCTCGACGAGCAGGAGCGGTGCGGCCGGCGCACCAGCACCAGCACGCGCATCTGCACCGGCATCTGCATCGGCACCGGGAATCTGCTCGCTCATCGTGCCCTCCGCTCGGTCAGGAGTCTGACGGTCTCATCGCGGTGTGCCACGGCCGCCGCGATGCCCTCTGGTGTCCACTCGTAGAAGCCGCGCCCCGCTTTGGTGCCGAGTGCCCCGTCGGCCACCCGGTCGCGCACGAGGTCGGGGACCCCCGCCGCAGTGCTGAGCTCCGGCATCAGGACGGCGGAGACCTTCTCGACCGTGTCGAGCCCCGCGAGATCCATCAACTGCAGCGGACCTGAGGCTGACCAGCGCGGCGCGAGCGTCGTCTCGACGGCCCGATCCACGTCCTCGATGGAGGCGACACCGGACTCGACGAGGGCGATCGCCTCGCGCAGCATCGCATACTGCAGGCGATTGACGACGAAGCCGGGCACGTCGCGGCGGACCTCGATGACGTCCTTCCGGATGGCGGCGCACAGCTCGCGCACGGCGGCCACGGTCGTGTCATCCGTCTGCTCGCCGCGCACGAGTTCGACGAGGGGCATCACGGCCGGCGGGTTGAACCAGTGGAGGCCGACGAATCGACCGGCGTGCCGCAGCCCGGAGGCGATGGAGGTGATCGGCACGCTCGACGTGTTGGTCGTGAGCAGGCAGTCGTCGGACACGACCGCTTCGATCTCGGCGAAGACCGACTGTTTGAGGACGAGGTCTTCGAGGACGTTCTCACTCACGATGGCGGCGCCGCCCACGGCGTCGGCGAGCACGGTCGTGGTCCTGACGCGTGCGACCGCGTCCCCGATCCGGCCCTGGATGTCCGTCAGCGCACGGTCGAGGGTCGCTTCGCTCCGCGAGTACAGCGAAACCGCGTAGCCGTGGGCAGCGAAGACGCCGGCGATCCCGGCGCCCATCGTCCCGGCGCCGATGACGGCGACCTGCCCGGCCCCCGTCTCGGCGACCTCGCCGATGCCCGCGCCCATCAGACGACCCCGCTCTCGCGCAGCGCCTGGATCTCGGCGGCGTCCAGCCCGAGGTCGTCGCGGAGGATCTGCTCCGTGTGCTGGCCGAGCGTCGGCGCGACGAGGTCGGGCGAGTCCGTCCGGCCGCTGAAGTGCACGGGTTGCGGCACGACCTGCACGGTCCCGGCGACGGGGTGCTCGACGGTCTTGACGAGTCCGCGGTGCGCGGCGTGATCGCTCGCGGCGACCTGCCCGATGTCCCAAATTGGCGCCGCGGGGACGCCGGCGGTCTCCAGGATGGTGACGATCTCGTCGACGCTGTGCGCACCTGTCCACTCCTCGATCACCGTGCGGAGGTCCTGCTGATGGGTGAGACGGTCCGGATCGGTCGCGAACCGTGGGTCCGCGATCAGCTCTGGCCGTCCCATCGCCGTGGTGAGGCGGACGAACAGCGGGTCGTTCGCGACCGCGATCACGACGTGCCCGTCGGCTGCCGCGTAGGCGTCCATCGGCGCGCTGATCGGGTGGCTGTTGCCGATGCGCGATGGTGCGCCGGCGCCTCCGAGGAGCTGCGACAGCGAGACCATCTGCAGGGAGAAGATCGAGTCGAGCATCGCGACGTCGACGTGCTGGCCCTCGCCCGTGATACCGCGCTGAAGGAGTGCCGCGAGGGCGCCCCAGGAGCCGTAGACGCCGGCGACGACGTCCCCGACGGCGTCCCCGATGCGCGTCGGCGGCCCATCGGCCCATCCCGTGACGCTCATGATGCCGCCCATCGCCTGCACGATGTGGTCGTAGGCGGCCCGGTGGGCGTACGGCCCGGTCTGGCCGAAGCCGGAGATGCTCACGTAGACGAGCCGCGGATTGAGTGCCTTGACGCTCTCGTAGTCGATCCCGAGGCGTGCCGTGACGCCAGGGCGGAAGTTCTCGACGAGGACGTCGGCCTGCTCGATGAGCCGCAACAGGAGCGCGTGGCCCTCCGGCGACTTGAGGTCGATCGTGATGCTCTTCTTGCCGCGGTTGAGGAGCATGAAGTAGGTGCTCTCGCCGTTCACGTGCGGTGTGAAGTCGCGGGAGTCGTCGCCGCGGCCGGGCAGCTCGACCTTCGTGACGTCCGCGCCGAGGTCGCCGAGCATCGCGGCGCACAGCGGTCCGGCCAGGACCCGGGCGAGGTCGAGGACCTTCACCCCGGCGAGGGGGCCGGCCGAGAGCCCGGGCGCGGCTGCCGAAGGCGCAGGCGCCGAGGGCGTGGGCGCCGAAGCGGACGCGGACGAAGCCGACGAGGCGGCGGTCGAATCAGACATGGGTGTTCTCTTCTCCGAGCTGGGTGCTGATGATCGAGTCGAGCGTGCCGTCCTCGATGAGGGCGAGGACGGCTTCGAGATCCGGGGACATCTCCCGATCGTCCTCGCGGACGGTCACAACCGCGCGGATCGCGTCGTACACCGCCCCGGTCCCGCGCCCGGGGCGCAACGGTGCGTGGAAGTCGATCGCCTGCGCGGCGCACAGGAGTTCGATCGCGAGGATGTTGGCGGCGTTGGCAGCAGCCGTGCGGGCCTGGATGGCAGCGGTCGTCCCCATGCTCACGTGGTCCTCCTGGCCCGCGCAGGTCGACACCGTGTGCACGGTCGCCGGCGCTGCGAGGGCCCGGTTCTCGCCCGCGAGCGCTGCGGCGACGTACGGGGGGATCATGAACCCGGACCCTGCTCCGCCGCCAGGCACGAGGAACGGCGGCAGCTCGCTCAGGTGACGGTTCGTGAGGCGATCCGAGCGGGCCTGCGACATCGTGCTCAGTTCCGCGATGGCGATGGCGAGCACGTCGAGGGCGACCGCGACGGGTGCGCCGTGGCCGTTGCCGCCGGGGAGCGCGATCAGTTCGCCGTCCTCGACGACGAACACGGGGTTGTCGGTCACCGAGTTGATCTCGATGTCGACGGTGCGCCAGGCAAAGTCCAGCGCATCGCGGACCGAGCCGTGCACCTGCGGAATGCACCGGAGGCTCAACGCGTCCTGCAGGCGGTGGTCGCGGTTGGCTGCGAGGATCTCGCTGCCGTCGAGCAGGCGGAGCAGCCGCGCGGCCGTGTCGATCTGGCCCGGGTGCGGCCGCATGCGCTGGAGCCTCGGGTCGTAGCCCTTGCTGTTGCCGCGGAGGGCTTCGAGGCTGAGCGCGCCTGCTGCATCGGCGATCGCCACGAGCTCCCTCGTCCGGTGGAGGGCGAGCGCGCCGAGGCCGGAGATCTCGTACGTCCCGCTCACGAGCGCGTGGCCCTCACGAGGGCCGGGGGTGAATGACTCGATGCCCGCGCGCCGGAGGGCCTCCGCGCCAGGCAGGAGCTCGCCCTCGAACCAGGACTTGCCGAGGCCGTAGAGGGAGAGGCCGATGTGGGCGGTCGCCGTGAGGTAGCCGACCGATCCCTGCGACGGCGCCCACGGCGTCACCCCGCGGTTGAGCAGTTCGGCGAGGGTGAGCACCAGGCGTGGGCTCACCCCGCTCGCTCCCTGCGCCAGCGCCGTGATCATCGTGGCGATGATCGCCCGGACGGCCTCCTCGTCGTGGGGCGCTCCGACGCCGCTCGCGTGGCTGCGGAGCATCCCGAGCTGGGCGTCCGCGATGCCGTCGGGGTCGACGGCGACCGAATACTGGTCGCCGACGCCCGTCGTCAGCCCGTAGACCGGCTGCCCGGAGGCGAGCACCTGACCCACGAGGTCGTGGGTCAGGAGCATGCCGTCGAGGGCCTCCTGTGCGATCTCGACCCGCGCACCCCTGGCGATCGCGACGATGTCGTCGATCGAGGTGTGGCCTGGGCCGATCGTCACGGTGGGGTCGGAGCGCGTCGCCATGGTCAGGCCTGTGCCGCTGCGAACGCCGCCGCGGAGATCCGCTCGTCGGCTTCACGAGCCGCCGCAGCCGCGGCGGCGTGCGCCGCCGCGAGCTCCTTCGCCTCGGCGAGCATCGGGATCCGGACGCCGCGCTCCTCGGCGACCTCGATCGCCCGGTCGTACCCGGCGTCGACGTGACGGATGACGCCCATGCCGGGGTCGTTCGTCAGCAGACGAGAGAGCTTCTCCGCTGCGAGCGGCGTGCCATCGGCGACCGACACCTGTCCCGCGTGGATCGAACGGCCGATGCCGACACCGCCGCCGTGGTGCAGCGACACCCAGGTGGCCCCGGACGCCGTGTTGAGCAGGGCGTTCAGGATGGGCCAGTCGGCGATCGCGTCGGAGCCGTCCGCCATCGACTCGGTCTCGCGGTACGGCGATGCGACGGAGCCGGAGTCGAGGTGGTCCCGACCGATCACGATGGGCGCCTTGAGCTTGCCCTCGGCGACGAGTTCGTTGAAGCGGACGCCGGCCTTCGCGCGGTCGCCGTAGCCGAGCCAGCAGATGCGGGCGGGCAGCCCCTCGAACTCGACGTGCTCCTGGGCTGCGCGGATCCAACGAGCAAGGCCCTCGTTCTCGGGGAACAGCTCGATCATCGCCTCGTCGGTCACCCGGATGTCCTCCGGGTCTCCGGACAGTGCGACCCAGCGGAACGGCCCGAGGCCCTCGCAGAAGAGCGGACGGATGTAGGCCGGGACGAAGCCGGGGAACGCGAACGCACGGTCGTAACCGCCCTGGCGGGCCTCGTCGCGGATCGAGTTGCCGTAGTCGAAGACCTCTGAACCGGCGTCCTGGAAGCCGACCATCGCCTCGACGTGGCGCGCCATCGACTCGCGGGACTTGAGCGTGAAGCCCTCTGGATCGCGCTCTGCCTCTGCGCGCCAGTCCTCGACCGAGATGCCGACGGGCAGGTAGGACAGTGGGTCGTGCGCGGAGGTCTGGTCGGTCACGATGTCGACGGGGACGCCGCGTTCGAGGAGCAGCGGGAGGACCTCTGCAGAATTGCCGACGAGGCCGACCGAGAGCGCCTCACCCGCTGCCTTGGCGGCGAGGACACGTTCGAGGGCGACGTCGATGTCGGTCTCGACGGCGTCGAGGTAGCGCTTCGAGAGGCGGCGGCGAAGACGCGTCTCGTCGACGTCGACGATGAGGACGGCTCCGCCGTTGAGCGTCACGGCGAGCGGCTGGGCGCCGCCCATGCCGCCGCAGCCGCCCGTGACGGTGAGCGTGCCGGCGAGGGTCCCGTTGAACCGCTTCTTCGCGATCGCGCCGAAGGTCTCGTAGGTGCCCTGGAGGATGCCCTGCGTGCCGATGTAGATCCATGAGCCGGCGGTCATCTGGCCGTACATCATGAGGCCCTGGGCTTCGAGGCGGCGGAACTCCGGCCAGGTGGCCCAGTCGCCGACGAGGTTGGAGTTCGCGAGGAGCACACGCGGCGCCCACACGTTCGTGCGGAAGACGCCGACGGGCTTGCCGGACTGGACGAGGAGGGTCTCGTCGTCGGCGAGGTCGGTGAGGGAGGCGACGATGGCGTCGAAGCTCGCCCAGTTGCGGGCGGCCTTGCCCGTTCCGCCGTAGACGACGAGGTCCTCAGGGCGTTCGGCGACCTCTGGGTCGAGGTTGTTCATGAGCATCCGGAGCGGTGCTTCGGTCTGCCAGCTCTTGGCGGTGAGTTCTGTTCCTCTGGCAGCGCGCACGGCGCGTGATCCGGTCATGGTGTGGTTCCTTTCGGTGATGCGGTGAGCGCGGTGCTTGGTGGTGCGGCCCGGCGGTCCCGGTCCCTGAGCTTGTCGGCCCCGGTCCCTGAGCCTGTCGAAGGTGGTCCCTGAGCCTGTCGAAGGTGGTCCCTGAGCCTGTCGAAGGGCGCTTCGACAAGCTCAGCGACCGGGCGAATACGTTCTGGTCCCGGTCCCTGAGCCTGTCGAAGGGTCCACCCCGACAAGCCCAGCGACCGACGTCCGACTACCCGATCTTGTTCGCCTTCAACCAGTCGGCTGCGACGGCGTCGATGCTGTCCTGCTTGGCGAGGCGGCCGTTCATCTCGATGAGCGCCTTCGTCGTGAGCGCTGCCGAGACACTGTCGAGGACCTTCGTGAGCTTGTCGTTGACCTGGTCGGTCGCGACGATGGGCACGATGTTCTGCGCCGGGAACAGGTTCTTGTCGTCCTTCAGGGCGACGAGGTCGTTCTCGGCGATCGCCGGGTCGGTCGAGGTGAGGTCTGCGACCTGGATCTGGCCGTTGAGCAGCGCGGTGAGCGTCAGCGGTCCGGCGACGTCGAGGGTCTTGAACTCCTTGAATTCGAGGCCGTAGACCTCCTTGAGCCCTGCGACGCCCTCGTGACGCGTCTTCCACTCCGGCGGGCCGCCGAGCACGATGTCGCCGGCGACCGGGATGAGGTCGGAGACGGTCTTGAGGTTGTACTTCTCGGCGGTCTCCTTGGTCACGGCGAGGGTGTCTGAGTCCTGCGCGTCCGAGGGAGTCAGCATCGAGATGCCCTTCGGCAGGGCCTTCTTGAGGCCGGCCGCGACTTCTTCCGGTGTGGTGGCTTCGACGGTCTTGTCGAGGTAGCTGAGGGTGGCGCCGGCGTATTCGGGGAGCAGGTTGATGCTGCCGTCGAGCAGTGCCGGCATGTAGACCTCGCGGCTGCCGATGTTGAGTTTCGTCGTCGCGGTGACCCCGGCGGCGTTGAGCGCCTGCGCGTAGATGGTTGCGAGGAGCTGGCTCTCGGGGAAGTCGGCCGAGCCGACGATGACGCTCGATGCGCCGGAGGTGCCGGCCGGCTTGTCCGCGGAGAGCGGGTCGCCGCCGCCAGAGCAGGCGGTGAGGGCGAGGGCCGTCGTCGCGGCGAGGGCGATCGTGGTGAGCGCCGTGCGGCGGGTGATGCGGCCGGAGAGTCGGCCGGTGGTGCGGGAGGGGCTGTTCATGGTGGAGTCCTTTGGCTTTCTGACGCGGCTTCGGTGGGGTGCCTGGTCGCGTGGGTGGGAAGGATCATGGAGCCGTGCTGGTGGTGCGGTGGTGCGGTGTTGCTGGTGTGGTGCTGGTGTGGTGCAAGTGGTGGAGCGATGGTGGAGGTGCGTCGGGTGCTGCTGGTTCAGGGGCCGGACGTTCAGGGAGCGGAAGCTCGGGGATCGGACGTTCGGGGCGGGGAGAAGCGGGCGTTCTGCGGGCCGGACTCGTCAGACCGCGGCCGGTGTCGGCACGGTCGCGGTGGCCGGGGCCGTCGCGATGGCCGAACTCCGCGTCAGGCGGCGGGTGAGCCCCGGCGACACCGTCAGCCGGGCGATGAGCCCGATGCCGAGGTCGACGATGAGCGCGAGGAGCGCGACGAGCACGGCGCCGACGAGCATCTGGTCGTAGTCGTTCTGGGCGCGGCCGTCGATGATGAGCCGGCCGAGACCGCCGAGCGAGACGTAGGCGGCGATCGTCGCGGTCGAGATGACCTGGAGCGTCGCGCCACGCAGCCCGGAGAGGATGAGCGGCAGCGCACACGGCACCTGCACGGAGAAGAGCACCTTGAGCGGGCGGAAGCCCATCCCGACGGCCGCATCGACGGCGCCCGGGTCGACGGCGCGGATGCCGGCGTAGGTGTTCGTCATGATCGGCGGCACGGCGAGGAGCACGAGGACGATGAGGCTCGGGACGATGAAAGCGAGGTCCGAGGCGAAGACGGGCGCGATCACGATCACGAGGAGGATCACGAGACCGAGGGTCGGCAGGGCGCGGAGCGCGTTCGCAACACCGGCGATGAGGAACGTGCCCTTGCCGGTGTGGCCCACGTACAGGCCGATCGGGATGCCGATGAGCGCCGCGACGAACAGGGCGAGGCCCGTGTAGATCAGGTGCTGCACGAGGAGCACCTGGATCGCATCGGTGCCGGTCCAGTGCGTCGGGTCGAGGAGCCAGTCGATCATGCCGCCACCACCTTCGGGGTCCAGGGCGTGAGCCACTTGTTGAGCAGGACCACGATGCCGTCGAGCAGGACCGCCAGGATGAGGCAGAGCACGATGCCGACGATGATCGGGGTCAGGAACCGCAGCTGGGCGCCCTGGGTGAAGAGGAGGCCGAGCTGCTGGGTGCCGATGAGGGCCGCGATGGCGACGACGCTCACGTTGGAGACGACGGCCACCCGGAGCCCCGCCGCGATGACGGGTACGGCGACCGGGAGTTCGACCGAGACGAGTCGCTGGAAGCCGCGGTACCCCATCGCCGTCGCCGCCTGCACGGTCTCAGGCGGAACGGAGTCGAGCCCGTCGGAGACGGTGCGGACGAGGAGCGCGACCGTGTACACCGTCAGCGCCACGACGACGTTGATCGGGTCGAGGATCTTCGTCCCCAGCAGCGGCGGGAGGAGCACGAAGAGGGCGAGCGACGGGACCGTGTAGAGGAGCCCGGTCGTGCCCAGGATGACCGACTTGAACACCCCGCTGCGCTGGGCGAACCAGCCGAGCGGCAGGGAGATCGCGAGGCCGAGCACCACGGGGATGATCGACAGCACGACGTGCCAGCCGAAGAGGACGGCGATGTCGCCGGACTGACGGGCGATCCAGTCGAAGTTCATGATGCTGCCCGGGGGGATGCCGACTGGGTGTCGCTCTGCTGCCTGGCGGTCGGGATGGCGCCCGTCTGCAGGCTGCCGCGGTTCTCGTCGAGCGAGGAGACGACATCGGCGCCTGTGACGGAACCGACGAGCTGGCCGTTCTCGTCCACGAGGACGCCGCGTCGGCTGGGGGCGCTGAGGGCGGCATCGAGGATCTGGCGCATCGTTCCGGTGGTCGGCGCGACCGTGCCGCTGAGGTTGAGGTCGCCCGTGCGGACGGGGCCAGTGAGGGTGTGCGGTTCGACCCAGCCGATCGGGCGACCGCCGTCGTCGAGGACGAGGAGCCAGGCGTCGGTCGTCGCCGCGAGCGCTTCCTCGGCGCTCGCGCCGAGCGTCACGACCGGCTCAGGGCGGATGCGGAGGCCGGGAGCCGCCGTGGTGAAGCCGAGCGAGCGGTAGCCGCGGTCGCGCCCAACGAAGTCCGCGACGAAGTCGTCCGCCGGATCCGTCAGGAGCTCCTCAGGGGTCGCGAGCTGCGCGAGCTTGCCGCCCGTGCGCATCACGGCCACCTGATCGCCGAGCTTGAGTGCCTCGTCGATGTCGTGGGTGACCATGATGATGGTCTTGCCGATCTCCCGCTGCAGGCGCAGGAACTCGTCCTGCAACTGTGCGCGGACGACGGGGTCCACGGCGCTGAACGGTTCGTCCATCAACATAAACGCCGGGTCGGATGCGAGCGCGCGGGCGACACCGACACGCTGCTGCTGCCCGCCGGAGAGCTGCCAGGGGTAGCGCTTCGCGAACGTCGCGGGCAGGCCGACGCGTTCGATGAGTTCGAGGGCGATGCTCCGCGACGCCTTCGCCGACTTCCCGGCGAGGCGGGGCGTCGCGGCCACGTTGTCGAGGATCGTGCGGTGCGGGAAGAGGCCGGCGTGCTGGATGACGTAGCCGATGCGGCGGCGCAGGAGCGCTTCGTCCATCCCGTTCGTCGATTCGCCGTCGAGGCTGATGGTGCCCGACGTCGGGCGGATGAGGCGGTTGATCATCCGGAGGGACGTGGTCTTGCCGCAGCCGGACGGGCCGACGAGGACCGTGAGTTTGCCGGTCGGGGCGACCATCGTGAGGCCGTCGACGGCGTTCGTGCCGTCCGGGTAGGTTTTCGTGACGTTCTCGAAGGTGATCATGAGGCGAGCTCCTCGTTGCGGGGGTCGGTGGAGTCTGCGGGGGAGATGGTGCTGGTGGGGGCGTCGGTGCTTGTGGCAACGCCCCCGGGGGCACTGCTGGGAACACTGCCAGGAGCACTGCCAGGAGCACTGCCGGGGGCGGCGATGATCGAGCCGGCCTCGGTGAGGAGGAGCTCGCCGATGCGGGCGATCTGCTCGTCGTCGATGCGGTAGCTGGGGACGACGCTCGACAGTGCTGCGACGATGCGGTGGCCCACCATCACGGGGACGGCGATCGCCGTGACATCGGATTCGACGCCCTGGCGGACGATCGAGTAGCCGGCCTCGTCGACGTCGCCGGTGAGGACGGTGCCGGCCGCGGAGCCGTGCAGGGGGATCGAGCGGCCCACCCAGCTGGCGTGGCGGACGGAGTGGGTGCCTTCCACGATCGCGATGTAGAGGGCGGTTTCGCCTGCGCCGCGGATCGAGAGGTAGCAGGACTCGCCCGTGGCTTCGACCATGCGGCGCATGGCGTCGCTCGCGAGGGAGACGAGGGATTCGTTGGCGAGGGCGAGGGCGCCCAGCTGGACGATGCGGGCGCCGGGCGTGTACCGTCCGTCGCCTTCGCGGCGGATGAACTCCTGGGCTTCGAGCGTGCGCAGCAGGCGGAGTGCCGTGCTCGCGGAGAGGTCGGCGTCCCGTGCTGCATCAGCGAGTGAGACGGAGCCCCGATCGCACACGATGCCCAGTAGGGAGAGTGCTCGGTCGACCGTGCGGGTTGACGATTCTGCCATGTCGTACCTCCTGTCGTCATTGACATTAGAGAGGGAATGTTTCATCGCTCAGCGGCGAATGTTTCCACTAAGTAAAACGTGCATGTCACTAGATAGCAACCATGAATTCGTCGTATGGTCCCCATATGGCCGTTGTCGTGCGTGAGTTCTCGTCCCTCGTCCCCGTCCCGTGGGTCAATGGAGCCGGGGTGACGACGACCCTTGCCGCAGGGTCTGCTGGTGACATCTCCGTTGGGCGTGCGGTACTGGGTCGGAGTGGGGGCGCTGGTGCCGGGGGTGCTGAGGTTGGCGCTGCTGGCGCTGCTGGTGCTGGCGCATCGGCGCTCGCCGAGGCGGATTGGCGGGTGAGCATGGCGGAGTTGAACGGTCCGTCGACGTTCTCGCCGTTCCCCGGGTTCGATCGCATCTTCACGGTCATCGAGGACGGCGTCGTCGAGTTGGCGATCGTCGATCCCGTCGAGGAGTCCGCTGGCGAGGCTGGCGGGCGTGGTGAGCACGGCGAAGCGCCCGCCGCCGGGCCCGAGGTGTTGCGTCTGTCGAGGTTCGATGAGGCGCGGTTCGCTGGGGAGGCATCGGTCGCGTGCATCCCGCCGACCGGCCGCACGCTCGACCTCAACCTGTTCACGAGGCGGGGCGTGTGCACCGGGGCGGTGACGGTGTCGAGGGTGTCCGACATCGCGCGGGTGAGTTCGCACCCGCGTCTGGTGGTGGTCCTGGAGGGCGGCGTGCTGGCATCGGACGTTCCCCTGTTCGAGGCGCCCGCATCGAGTTCCGACGGTGCCGCCGTCCTGAGCGATGCCGTCCGCGCCATCGGCGACGTCGTCTGGATTCCATCGGGCGAGGCCGTACGGCTGACCGGCGCACTGCATGTCGCCGTCATCGAGCTCAGCGCACTCGCCGCCCGCTGACCCCGCCTGCTCCGTCCCGTCCCGTCCCGCCCAGCCCCGTCCCGCCCAGCCCCGTCCCGCCCTGTCCCGATCCCGCCCCGCCGCTCCCCGCTCGTCTCTTCCACAATTCAGGAAGATTCACGGAATTCAGGACGATTTCGGTGCATTTCCGCCTGAATGCTGCAGAAGTTCCTGAATTCAGAAAACGCCCGGCGTGTGTGTGGGGTGCGCGGGAGGTGTCGATGCGGTGACTAATCGACCGATGTCGGCCCGTCGGTCTGCTTGGGCGTCGCGGGAGTGGCGGGGGCGGCAGGAGCCGTGTCGGAGGCAGAGGCGGATGCTGCACGGGCAGAAGCAGGGGCTGCGAGGGAGGCAGCCGCCGAAGTGTCCGCGGAGGACGCGGCGGCTTCGCGCGCCCGACCGATGCGCAGCATCCGTCGCACCCAGATCGTGGCTCCAACGATGATCGCGACCACAACGATCACCTGCAGCGCAACCATCACCTGCCACATCGCGAACGCGTTCATCAGTCGCCCCCCACCTTTCGGTGTCGACAGCCTACGGCGTCGCGCATCCGCCGGCCATCCTCGCTGTTCGCAATTCCGGAACTCTGGGGCGGGAATGCGCTTGGCGGGCGCGGATAGCGCTTACCCAGGCGGATCGGCGCAGGAGTTCCGGAATTGTGGACAAAGAAGGACACAGAGGGTCATGCAAGGCGGCTCACAGCCGCGTCCAAGGATTTGTTGTTAGACCGTTGATAATATGAACCGGCCCGCCGAACGTTGGCGGACTCAACGATCGATGGAGCCTCTGGTCCATCGCGAAGGTGGTGTGCAGTGGTCGCGATGGACGATGTGCAACAGCGCGCCCGCAGAACGGCGGCAACCGCGAATCCCGGCGCGAGAGCGACCGCGAGCACGGGACAAGCCGGCGGAACAATGCCCGGAACGACGACCGGAACGACCGGCGGAACGCCTCCCGTCCAGAGCGGCGCCGCAACGCGCGCCGGCTCCCGCGGCAACAACCTCGACGACGTCCGCCGCAACAACCTCTCCGCCGTCCTCGGACTCGTGCACACGACCGGGCCCGTGAGCCGTGCGCAACTGACGGCGTCGACCGGCCTCAATCGATCGACCGTCGGCGCGCTCGTCGGTGAACTCGTGAGCCTCGGCCTCGTCACCGAACGCGAACCGGACACCACCAAGCAGGTCGGGCGTCCGAGCCTCGTCATCGCGCCGGGGCAGCGCACGGTCGCGCTCGCGGTCAACCCGGAGCTCGACGCCGTGACGATCGGCCTCGTCGGCCTCGGAGGCCAAGTTCTCAAGCGCATCCGCTACGACACGCTGCACGTGCCGACGGCCCCGGAGGTCGTCAACATCGTCTCCGCGGTCGTCGCCGGCATGCGCGACGAGCTCGAATCCAATTACGCGACCGTCGGCGTCGGCCTCGCGGTCCCCGGTCTCGTCCGGGCGGGCGACGGCCTGGTCAAGCTCGCCCCGCACCTCGGCTGGCAGAACGAACCGCTCGCCGAGATGCTCCAGGACGCCCTGCGGCTCCCCGTCTTCGCCGCGAACGACGCCGCGGTCGGCGCCCTCGCGGAGAGCCTGTTCGGTGCGGGCAGAGGCGTGTCGGACCTCATCTACCTCAACGGCGGAGCGAGCGGCATCGGCGGGGGAGTGGTGAGCCGCGGCGCGCTCCTCACCGGCGAGAGCGGGTACGCGGGAGAACTCGGCCACACGCTCGTCAACAGCGTCGGCGTGCCGTGCCACTGCGGCTCCACCGGCTGCCTCGAGACCGAGGTCCGCCGAGCCCCGCTGCTCGAAGCGCTCGGGCTGCCGGCATCGCGCGCCGAGGAACTCGAAGCAGTCCTCATCAGCAGGTTCTCCGGACGCGGAGGCGATGCCGATGCTGACGCCCGAGTCGATGCCGATGCCGCAGCAGGGCCAGCGGAAGCGGCTACAGCTGCAGAGACAACAGCCAGCAGCACCGCATCCGCACCGCACACCACCGACCCGGCCCTCCAGTCCATCGTCGACGCGCAGATCGACTTCCTGGCGATCGCCGTGCGCAATGCGGTCAACCTCTGCAATCCGGAGCTGCTGGTGCTGGGCGGCTTCCTCGGGTCGCTCTCGGCCGTCGCCTCCGACCGTCTTGAGCGGGCCGTCGCGCGCACGGCGGCGCCGGGCGGTTGGCCGGTCACGCGCATCTCGCGCTCGTCGCTCGGCGTTGACCGCTTGATGATCGGCGCTGCGGAGCTCGCCTTTGCACCAGTGCTGTCGGATCCGGCCGGCACGATGGCGGCACTCGCCGTCTGAAGCATCCCAGGGTCCGCGATGGCGTGACTCGAGTGTCATGCGAAGCCCCGCCCGACCGCTGCGCCGGTAATTCGATGGTCCGGGAACGTATTCCCCACATCGACGAAAGCCACACCTGACGGGTAAAGCTTTTCCGGCATTTCTCGCGTTACACGCGCTATCGCCACAAACTCGGATATTCAACCGATTTCACGCACATCTGATTCCACTATTGTGTTTCGGCAAACAAACCGCTATGCAACTATCGTCGGGTTTGTTTCGCGGCAAAAACGTTGATTTTCCGGCACTCTCAAGATCAACTCTTCTCGCACGCACCCCGAGAGTGCAACGCTTCATCACGATTCGACCCATTTAGCTTGACTTGCAACAAACAACGCTCATAGGATCGCCGCAATTGTCTGGTCAGCGTCGACCGTGATGCGTGCACTCCACGTGTCCGATGGCGTCCGGCCAGGCGGAGCAATCACATCCGCGTGTCGCAGACGCGCTCGGTATCGAGGAGTGGAACCACGTTGAACCAAGCTCAACCCCAACGCAGGCTGAGGAAGCGCATCGTCGCCTCCTTTGCGGCGGTGGCCATGATCGCCACTGGCGTCTTGGCCAGTGCAGGACCGGCACTCGCCGCTCCTGCACTGACCTCGACACAGTTGGCCGCATCGGGCCAAACCGCCGCTCAAGTCGGCTCAGACCGAACCAGCCAGACCCAGCTCGCCAATCAACAACTCGCGAAGGCAGCGGCTCTCCCCGCCGTCCTGCCAGCACCCGATTTCAAAGTCCTCATCTTCTCCAAGACGGCAGGCTTCCGTCACGGGGCGATCCCGGCCGGCATCGCAGCCGTCGAGAAGCTCGGTGCGGAGAACAACTTCGAGGTCGACACCACGGAGGACGGCGCATCGTTCACCGAGGAGAACCTCGCCCAGTACGACGCCGTCATCTGGATGTCCACCACGGGTGACGTCCTGAACGACGAGCAGCAGGCAGCGTTCCAGAAGTACATCGCCAACGGTGGCGGGTACGCGGGCGTCCACGCCGCATCGGACACCGAATACGACTGGCCCTGGTACGGCGAGCTCGTCGGCGCCTACTTCAGCGGTCACCCTGCAGAGCAGAACGCGACCATCAAGGTCGAGGACCACGCCCACCCGTCGTCCGAGTTCCTCGGCGACACCTGGGACCGTTACGACGAGTGGTACAACTTCCGCACGAACCCGCGCGGCAAGGTCCACGTGCTCATGTCGCTCGACGAGAAGAGCTACACCGGCGGCACGATGGGCATCGACCACCCGACCGCGTGGTGCCAGAACTTCGACGGCGGACGCTCCTGGTACACCGGCGGCGGCCACACCGACGCCTCCTACACGGACCCGACGTTCCTCAAGCACCTGCTCGGCGGCATCAAGACCGCAGCCGGCGCCGAGAGCGGCGACTGCAACGCGACCCAGAGCGACAGCTACGAGCTCGTCCCGCTCGACACCAACACCGGCAACCCGATGGCACTCGACATCGCGCCGGACTCCACGGTGTTCTACGCGGAGCGCAACGGCCGTGTGCAGCGCATCGACCCGGTCTCGCAGGAGACCACGACGGCGCTCTCGCTCAACGTGACGATGGCGAACGAGGACGGCCTCCTCGGCATCGTGCTCGACCCCGAATTCACGACGAACAACTGGATCTACCTGTACTGGGCGCCGACCAACGTCGGTTCGGACGGTCCGCACAACCGCATCTCGCGCTTCACCTACAACCCGGGCACGAAGACCTTCGACCCGGGCAGCGAGAAGGCGCTCCTCAAGGTCACGACGCAGCGCAACACCTGCTGCCACGCCGGCGGCGACATGCTGTTCGACAACGACGGCAACCTCGTCCTGTCGCTCGGTGACAACACGAACCCGTTCGAGTCGGACGGCTACACGCCGATCGACGAGCGCTCCGGCCGTCAGGACTACGACGCCCAGCGCTCCTCGGCCAACACGAACGACCTCCGCGGCAAGATCCTCAAGATCAAGCCGACCGCAGACGGCGGCTACACGATCCCGTCCGGCAACCTGTTCGATGGCGACACGAGCGGCAAGACCCGCCCGGAGATCTTCGCGATGGGCTTCCGCAACCCGTTCCGGATCGGTCTCGACCCGTACACGGGCAACCTCCTCGTCGCGGACTACGGTCCTGACGCCGGTCAGGCGAGCTCGACTCGCGGCCCGGGCGGCACCGTCGAGTGGAACATCATCAAGCAGCCGGGCAACTACGGTTGGCCGTACTGCGTCGGCATCAAGTGCTACAACGACTACAACTTCTCCACCGGTGCATCGGGTGCGAAGTTCGACCCGAAGCTGCTCGTGAACGACAGCCCCAACAACACGGGTCTGCGGAACCTGCCGCCGGTCGTCGAGCCGGAGTGGTGGACCGAGAACGGGTCGACCGCCATCTACCAGGAGATCGGCAACAGCGGTGCGCCCATGGGCGGGCCGGTGTACAAGTACGACAAGGACAACCCGTCCGACACCAAGTGGCCGGCGTACTGGGACGGCAAGGCGATGTTCGCCGAGTGGAACTCCGGACGCATGTTCTCGTTCCAGCTCAACGAGGACACCGACGCGAACACCGCACGCCACACGAAGATCCAGGACATCAACCGGATCCTCCCGGAGATCTTCGACCCGTCGAAGGGCTTCGCGAGGTCCATGGACTTCGAGTTCGGTCCTGACGGCGCCCTGTACGTGATCGACTGGGGTTCGGACTTCGGCGGCAACACCGCCGACTCCGGCGTCTACCGCGTCGACTACGTCCAGGCGAACCCGTCGCCCATCGCCCGAGCATCCGCTGACGTCACGAACGGCCCCGGCCCGACACTCGACGTCCAGTTCTCCTCGGAGGGCACCCGTCACCCCATCGCCAAGCCGTTCACGATCGAGTGGGACTTCGGCGACGGAACACCGACGACCTCGACGCCGAACCCTGCGCACACCTACACGCAGAACGGCGACTACACCGCCCGCCTCACGGCGACGGACGAGGACGGCAAGACGGCCATCGCCAACGTGCGCATCGTCGTCGGCAACGCCATCCCGAAGGTCACGATCGACTTCCCTGAGAACGGTGGATTCTTCACCTGGGGCGACGACGTGTCCTACAAGGTGACCGTCACCGACGATGACGCCAACGGTCCGATCAACTGCGAGAACGTGAAACTCGTCCCCGCGCTCGGACATGACTCCCACAACCACGACTTCGGAGAGATCCACGGTTGTGAGGGGAGCTTCCCGACGGCTCGCGACGCAGGCCACGGCCTCGAGGCGAACCTGTTCTGGGTGGTCAACGCCAACTACACCGACGACGGAGGCGCCATCGGCGTCCCGCAGACCGGGTATGCGACGACGGTCCTCAACTCCACCCACATGGAGGCCGAGTACTTCAAGCAGACCGGACGCGTCGGCGGCACAGGCGGCCCGGACGACGGTGTGAAGATCGAGAACACGAGCGATTCGGCCGGCGGAGGCAAGAACCTCGGCTTCATCGACCCGAACGACTGGTGGTCGTACTCGCCCATCAACCTGAAGGGCATGGACGGCGTCACCCTCCGCATCGCGAAGGGCTTCGGCGGCACCGGAACGATCGAGGCGCGTTGGAACGACCCGACAGGGCCTGTCCTCGGCACGGTCGACTTCGAACCGACGCTGAAGAACGGTTCGCCGGACTGGCAGACGTACTCCAACTTCACGTTGGACTTCGACAAGCCGCTCCCCACCGAGACGGGCACGCTCTACTTCGTGCTCACGAAGGGTGGCGCGAACGTCAACTACATGAACTGGATCGGTACGGGCGTCGACTCGAACTCGCCGCCGGTCGTGCAGCTGAACGCAGCGCCGAAGTCCGGCATCGCACCGCTCGTCGTCACCGCGACGGCCGATGCGACCGACCCTGAGGGCGAAGCGCTCAGCTACAAGTGGGAGACGGGCCTCGGCGAAGGATTCGTCGACGGCACGGCGACCAAGCAGGTCACCTACAACCAGCCGGGCAGCTACGAACTGCGCGTGCGGGTGGCCGATGAGCGTGGTGCGTACACGGAGAAGCGTCAGACGATCACCGTGACCGTCCCGGGTGACACGATGTGCCTGAACGGCCGCTCGGACGGCTTCGACGGCACAACGATCGACACCAAGCGCTGGAACCGCATCGTGCGGCCGAACCAGGACGCCCGCGTCCAGGGCGGCAGCCTCGTGATCCCTGCGTCGAAGACCGACATCTACGGAAGCGGTCCAGGCACCACGCCGAACATCATCCTGCAGGACCTCCCGGGCGGTGCCTGGCAGGCGACCACGAAGGTGACGTTCGAAGCGAGGACGCAGTACCAGCAGGCCGGTCTCATCGTCTACGGCGATGACGACAACTACGCGAAGTTCGTGCTCCAGGGCCGGGGAACCGGTTCGAGCGCCGACCAGCGCCTGTTCCAGTTCATCCGTGAGGAAGCCGGCAACCCCAACGAGGTCGCGGCGTCCAACACCGCCAACCTCGGCGAGGCGTTCCCGGACACCTTCTTCGTGCGGATGACGAGTGACGGTACGAACCTCAACGCCTCCTACTCGGCCGACGGCAGCACCTTCGTGTCGATGCCGCAGACGAAGGCGCTCGCCGGAATCACCAACCCGAAGATCGGTCTGCTGGCATTCGCCAACGACGGATCGCCGGCGGCCGTGATCGACGCGAAGTTCGACTGGTTCCAGATCACGCCCGATGACACCGCTGTCGCGGACTCGCCTGACGACGAGTTCACCGGCACGGCACTCAACGGGTGCCGCTGGAGCGTCGTGAACGAGCAGCCGGGCGGATATCGCGTATCCGACGGGGCACTCCGCATCGACACCACACCGAATGACATCTACGGAGCAGACACGGGTGTGCCGAACTTCATCGTTCAGCAGCAGCCGGCCGGCGACGAGTGGACCGTCGAAACCAAGATCGACGCCTCCGCGTTCGACCGCCAGTACCAGCAGGGTGGCCTCATCCTGTACGGCGATGACGACAACTACGTGAAGCTCGACATCGTGTCGACCAATGCGGCGGGGTCTGCCATCACCAGGAACCTGGAGCTCCGGAACGAGATCGGCGGTGTGGTCCAGAACCCGCAGCCGAACGCTCCGGCGCCGGCGAACGGCATCGTGCACCTGCGGCTCGCGAAGTCGGGCAACACGTACACGGGCTGGTACAGCGCTGACGGTGCCACCTGGACCCAGATCACCGAGACGGTGACCAACGCGGGTCTCGGCGGCGCACGCATCGGCCTGTACGCACTCGGCAACGCCAACCAGGGTCAGGTCTCCCGCACGGGCGTGTTCGATTACTTCCGGGTGATCGGCTCCACCGTTCCCGAGACGCCGATCACCGTCAGCGCGACCGTCTCCCCGGTCACGCCGAACGGCGTCGGCTCCTGGTACACCCAGAACGTCACCGTCCAGGTGGCGTACGAGGGCGGCGGAACCAGCAGCGTCTACCGCGAATACAACGTGGACGGCGCAGGCTGGCTCGAGTACACGAGTCCGGTCGTCGTGACGACCGACGGTGCGCACACGGTCCAGTACCGCGCGTCGTCCACCGGTCACACGACGGTCTCGGATGCCGTCAGTTTCAAGATCGACAAGACGGCGCCGACAGCTGACGCCTCGCTCGCCGTGACGGAAACGGGCCGGACGGTCACGATCACCGCGAGCGATGCGACGAGCACCGTCGCGGGCATCGAGTACCGCATCGGCGAGGGCGAATGGGCGGCCTACACGGCGCCGGTCGCCATCGACGGAACGGCGCAGACGGTCCAGTACCGGGCGACCGATGGTGCTGGAAACGTGAGCCTCACCGGATCCCTCGTGGTTCCGGCGGCTCCCGTCGACCCGACCGAGCCGACGATCACCGTCCAGGTGACCCTCGACCCGGCGGCCCCCAACGGCCTCGCCGGTTGGTACACGAAGGCGGTCACCCTGACCGCGACGGGTGCCAGCACGGACGCTTCGGGAACCGTTGTGGTCGAGTACTCCACGGACGGCGAGAACTTCTCGCCGCTCGGAACGTCAGCGGAGCTGTCAGCCGAGGGCGTCTCGACCGTGTGGGTGCGCGCCGTCGACGGTGACGGACACACGTCGGAGACCGTGCAGCACACGATCAAGCTGGACACGGTCGTTCCGACCGCTGCTGGTGAGGTCGCAGGCCGCACCGTCACGCTGACCGGTGCAGACGGGGCAGAGGACGCATCCAGCGGCCTCGACCGTGTCGAGTACCGACTGAGCGGCGACGCCGCAGACGTGTGGCGGACCTACGCCGACGCGTTCGCGGTCGCAGGGCTCGCCGCTGAGACGGTCAGCTTCCGGGCCGTCGACGTCGCAGGCAACATCGGTGAGGTCGGGTCGGTCCAGGTCGAGAAGGTCGACCAGCCGGTCGTCCCGACGATCGTGCTCGACTCGTCGAGCGTCCGTCAGGGCGGTCTCATCCGGGTCAGCGGCACGGGCTTCGAGCCGGGTCAGTCGGTCGATGTCTGGCTGTTCTCCGACCCGACGAAGGTCGGCTCGCTGACGGCTGACGCGCAGGGCGGCATCAACGGCACTGTCCAGGTGCCGGCCGCCTTCACCCCCGGCGCGCACCACGTGGTGGTTCTCGACGGTGAGACCGAGCTTGCTCGGGCCGCTGTCACGGTCACTGTAGCGGTCGTCGACCCGGGTCCGGGAACCGGTGGTCCTGGCACGCCGGGCACCGGCAGCGGTTCCGGTGGTTCCGGCTCCGGCCAGGCCGGTGGATCGCTCAGCTCGACGGGTGCTGAGGGCGTGGACGTCCTCGTGCCGCTCGCCATCATCCTGCTGTTCGGTGGACTCGGGGCTCGTCTCCTCGTCCGTCGTCGGCGGGGAGAGGCTTCGGCCGAGTAGTCCGGTCGGTCCGTCGGGTCGCCTCACGGCGGCCCGGCGGGCCTTCCGCTCCTCCGGTCCCACCGGTCCCTGAGCCTGTCGAAGGGCCCCGCTCCACCCGGCCCGCCGGTCCCTGAGCCTGTCGAAAGGCCCTGCCCCACCGGTCCCTGAGCTTGTCGAAGGGCCCACATCCACAACTCAGCACCACGCAGTACGCACCACGCACCACCAGAACCACCGATGTCCCGAACCGGCGACGGCCCGGGACATCCCCGAACACCTCTCGGAAAGGCAATCATGTCCGGCACTTCTGCATCCGACACCGCTGCATCGCGAGCGGTGAACCACGCGGCATCCCGCGTCCCCACTTCTTCCGCCGGCTCACCCGTCGGCTTCGCTGTTCCCCGGGGCGACGTCGCCCCCTTCGCGCCCGCCCGATCCGCATCCACCTTGGCCGTCGTTCACACGGCCCTGCGGGTGCGAGCCCTGTTCGCGATGCTGTTCGGCCTGGTGGTCCTGTTCGCCGGTGTGTTCGGGGCTGCCGGTGCAGCATCGGCGCACGGCGGGCCGTTCCAGTTGCTCGTCTCGCCCGACGGCGCCGGGGGTGTTGTGGTCAGCGCGCAGTACACCGCTGACCAGCACACCGTGAGCGAGATCATGGACCCCGTCGCGACGGCCGTCTCTCCTGATGGGCAGCGCGTCGGGCCGGTGTCGTTGATCTCGTCGTCGGAGGGCGAGGGGATCTGGGTGAGCGATCAGCCGTTCCTGCCGGAAGGCCAGTGGGCGGTGACGGTCGCGACGACGTTCCCGAGTTCTGCGACGGTCACGGTCGACATGACGGTCGCGCCGCTCGCTGCGCCCATCGAGTCGGGTGAGACGATCGCCGCGGTGGAGACGGCGAAGGCCGAGGCTGCCGCGCAGGCGGCGTCGGTGCGCATGATCGGTCTGTGGATTCTGGCTGCGGTCGTCGTCCTGGCGGTCGTCGGAGCGTTCATCTTCCGTCTGCGTCGTCGTCCGGCGGCTGCGGACGCCGTCGCCGGCTCAGCTGCAGACGCGACCGATGCCCCGGCTCACGCTGAATCCGACACGTCCCCCAACGCTTCGGCAGGCTCCGCAACGGACGCCGCAGATGGCCCGGGCACCCGCCCGCTCGCCGGTTCATCGTCCGCACGTCACTGACCCCATCGCCCTCACCCATCCCGGCGGTGTGTTCGCAATTCAGGAAGATTTCCGCGATTCAGGACGATTCCGCCTCACAAGCGCGGATTTCGTCCTGAATTCCGTGAATCGTCCTGAATTCTGCAGCCCCAGCCCCAGCCCCAGCACCGGAATTGCGGACGGGGTGCGGGGATGTGGTGGGGCGACGCACGGCGGCTGGCGATGCGCGGGAGCGCGGGACTCGGGCGACCCGCAGCGCGCGTCTGGGAGGATGGGATGGTGACCATCCCCGCTGAACACCCGCTTCCCGCCGCAGACCTGCTCCCCGCGACCCACCCGCTGCAGTCCGGCCTCACCGCCGACAGCCGCCTCATCACCGCGTATCGCGGCACCCGCCCGGACGTCACGCCCGTCTGGTTCATGCGTCAGGCCGGCCGTTCGCTGCCGGAGTACCGGGACCTGCGCGTCGGCACCGCGATGCTCGACGCCTGCCTCGACCCGGCCATGTCGAGCGAGATCACCCTGCAGCCCGTCCGCCGTCACGGCGTCGACGCCGCCATCTTCTTCAGCGACATCGTCGTCCCGCTCAAGCAGGCTGGCGTCGCGGTCGAGATCGTGCCCGGTCGCGGTCCGGTCATGGGCGAAGCGGTCCGCACGTCTGCGCAGGTGGACGCGCTCACCGCGATCGACCCGTCGATCCTCGATGAGACGCTCGCGCCGGTCAGCGAGGGCGTCGCGCTCACCGTCGCCGGGCTGCGTGAGATCGGCGATGGCCGGACGCCGCTCATCGGGTTCGCCGGCGCACCGTTCACCCTGGCCGCGTACCTCGTCGAGGGCGGTCCGTCGAAGGATCACCTCGCCGCCCGCACGCTCATGCACGCCGACCCGGAGGCGTGGGCGAAGCTCATGGCGTGGACGGCCGACATCACGGGCCGGTTCCTGCGCGCGCAGATCCTCGCGGGTGCTTCCGCGGCTCAGCTCTTCGATTCGTGGGCTGGTGCGCTGTCGCTCGAGGACTACGAGCGATACGTCGCCCCTGCGTCGGCCCGTGCCCTGTCGCATGTCGCCGATCTGCCCGTCCCCAAGGTTCACTTCGGCGTCGGCACCGGTGAACTCCTCGGTGCGATGCACGGCATCGGCGCTGATGTGGTCGGCATCGACTACCGTCTCGGCCTCGACGAGGGCATCCGTCGCCTCGGCGGCAACGTCCCCGTGCAGGGCAACATCGACCCGGCTCTCCTCGCCGCACCGTGGAACGTCCTCGAGGCGCACGTCCTCGACGTGCTGGAGCGGGGCAAGGCGGCGCCGTCGCACGTTCTGAACCTCGGTCACGGTGTCCCGCCGGAGACGGATCCGACGGTACTCACGCGCATCGTGTCGCTCGTGCACGAGTGGGACTGGCGCTGACGATGGCCCCCGCGAAGCGTCTCGTCGTCATCGGTGGCGGCATCGGCGGCCTGGTCGCGGCGCTCGACTGCGCGTCGGTCGGCATCGATGTGACCGTAGTCGAGTCGCGTCCGCAGCTCGGTGGTGCGGTCGCGAGTGCTGAGATCGCCGGATTGACGGTCGATGTCGGCGCCGAGAGTTTCGCGACGCGCGGCGGTTCGGTCGCGGAGTTGCTCGATGAGCTCGGCCTGGCCGATCAGGTGGTCCGCCCGAATCCGGCCGGCGCGTGGCTGCACATCGCCCTCCCGGGGGAGAAGCCGCGGACGCATCCGCTGCCGAAAGCCGGCATCCTCGGCATCCCGAGCAATCCGCTCGCGGACGACGTCCGGCAGATCATCGGGTCGAAGGGCGCGGTCCGCGCGTACCTCGATCGTGTCCGGCCCGTGTTGACGATCGGCCAGGAGGAGAACTTCGGTGCGCTCGTGCGCAAGCGGATGGGCGCTGCCGTGCACGATCTGCTCGTCGCGCCGGTCACGTCAGGGGTGTATTCGGCGATGCCGGACGACCTCGATGTGGAGCGTGCCGCCCCCGGGCTGAACGCGGCGATGACGCGCACGGGTGCATTGTCGCTCGCTGTCGCCGATCTGCGCGAGAGCGCGCCGGCCGGTGCAGCCGTCGGCGGGTTGCGGGGCGGGATGACCGTGCTGGTGAACACGCTGGCCGATGCGCTGCTCGCGAAGGGCTCGACGCTGGTGACTGGTGTCGCGGTGACGGGGCTGTCGCGGGTGCCGTTCGACATCGACGCCGACGGTGAGGGCGTCCCAGAGGGCGATGTCGGGCTGCCGCCGATGGGGGAGCGGGGTGCTGGTGCTGCTGGTGCGGCTGCGGGTGCTGCTGGTACTGCTGGTGCCGCGTCGTCGACTGGCGGGCCCGCGTGGTACATCGCGCTGACCGATGGTCGCATCCTCGAAGCCGACCTCGTGCTCGTCGCGACGCCTGAGACGTTCACGCGGAATCTCCTCGCCGATGCTTCGCCGGAGTTGGCGGTGCTCGCCGCCGATGACGAGCATGGCGTGCAGGGGCGTGTTGGTGCTGGTGGTGCTGGTGGTGCTGCTGCTGATGCTGCTGGCGCTGACACTGCGGCCGACGGCCTTCCCGATGCCGACCTCGCGCCGTCGCCGACCCCCGCGCCTGTGGAACTCGTCACGATCGTGATCGACGAGCCGGCGCTCGACGCCGCCCCGCGAGGCTCCGGGCTGCTGGTCGTCCCCGGTTCGCAGTTGCACGCGAAGGCCCTCACGCATGCGACGGCCAAGTGGTCGTGGCTCGCGGAGCAGGCTGGGCCGCATCGGCATGTCGTCCGGGTGTCGTTCGGGCGTCAGGGTGAGGCGAATGCGACGGGCGGACTCGACGACGACGAGCTGCTGACGATCGCGCTCGCCGATGCGTCGGCCATGCTCGGTGTCGAGCTGCGGCGGGAGAGCGTCGTCGGCTTCAACCGGGTGTCGTGGACGGGGACGCAGCCGACTGCTGCGCGAGGTCAGCGTGAGCGGGCGAACGCGGTGCGTGCACTCGTCGACGAGGTCCCTGATCTCGCGGTGACGGGCGGATGGCTCGCCGGAACTGGTCTCGCATCGGTCGTCCCGGATGCCCGCGTCGCCGCCAAGCGCATCCGTCACGCGGCCCTGACCCTCTAGCCGCCTGCCGGCCCGACCCTCTAGCCGCCTGCCGGCCCCGTCCTGTCCGTCCCCCGCCCGTCCCGTCCCGTCCCGTCCCATCCCGTCCCGACCAGCCCCGTCCTTCCGCCCTCAGCCCGCGAACTGTCACTCGTGGCTGCTCTGAGGTGCTTCAAACTGACCACTACTGACAGCTCGCGAGCTGTCAGCAGTGGTCAGTTCGGGCGGGTCGGATCCAGCCACTACTGACAGTTCGCGGGCAGAGGGCGGGACGGCGACGGAACCGGGAAGGAGCGGTTTCGGCGGGTCATATGCCGTGCGGGACATGTTTTTCTGTCAACCCCGGACGCAAAGGTGGCGTGAATCGCATCGCGGACTACGCTGGAACAGTTGCAACGGAACGATGCAGCGTCAGCAGCTTCAAGCGGATGGAGGCTCCATGAAGGGCAAGATCCTCTTCGTCGTCGGTGGACTCACGGGCTACGTGCTCGGAACGAGGGCCGGTCGCGAGCGGTACAAGCAGATCAAGACGCAGTGGTTGAAGGTGTGGAACGCAGCACCGGTGCAGAAGCAGGTCGGGAAGGTCGAAGACTTCGCCAAGGCCCGCCTCAACGAGGTGCCGTCCGTCCTGTGGAGCGGCGTCAAGGGCGTCGCCAAGGTCGTCGCGCAGCCGTCGCAGACTCCCGGCCAGAAGCTGGATCGTGTCATCGATGAGGCCGAGAACGCCGTCGAAGACGTGCAGGACGCCATCGATGACGCCATCGCGGAGCAGTCCAAGACCAAGCCGGCCGCCAAACCAGCGGCCAAGGCGGCGTCGAAGCCGACTGCCAAGCCGGCGGCGCGCACCACGCGCAGCGCAGCCAAGCCGAAGTCGGCAGAGTAGGCGGAGCGGAGCCCTTCGTGAGAGATCGCACAGCGGACAACCGCACACCTGACAAGAGCGATGAGTCGCTGCTGACCCTCATCGGTCAGTTGCCGGCCATCCTCAGCAACCTGGTCAAGGCGGAGATCAACAACGCCAAGACGCAGCTCGCCCACAAGGGCAAGTACGCGGGTATCGGTGCGGCGTTCTTCGCCGGTGCAGCCGTGTTCCTGTTCTTCGCCGTCGGTGTGCTCGTGGCCGTCGCGATCCTCGCGCTCGCGCTCGTGATGCCCGCGTGGCTCGCGGCGCTGATCGTGCTCGTGGCGTTCATCATCATCGCCGCGGTGCTCGTGCTCGTCGGTCTCCGCTTCTTCAAGAAGATCAACGAGGACCCGAGCCCGATCGACAACGTGAAGGAAGACATCAAAGCCGTGAAGGGGGTCGGTCAGTATGACCGCTGATCCGAACATCCCGACGCCCGAGGAAGCCCGTGCGGAACTCGTCGCGACGCTCAACGCCATCGAGGACAAGCTGAACGTGCCGAAGCAGGTGCAGAAGGCGACGGACAAGCTGACCGCGAAGGTGCTGACCGTCAAGGAGGAGCAGCCGGCCGTGTTCATCGCCGGAGTCGTCGGCATCGCCGCGATCGCCGGGCTCGCGGTCTGGGGCATCGTGAGGTCGTTCACGCGGTAGTCCGCGTACTTCGCGCTGCGTCTTCTCCCGTTCTCCAGCCTCGTTCCGGTCTGCACAATTCAGGATGATTCACTGAATTCAGGACGATTTCTGCCGGATTGCGACGGGATCGTCCTGAATCGTGAAGATGTTCCTGAATTGTGGGGCTCGCGCGTGGCGGGCGTCAGCGCTCGTCGGCCGGACGCAGCATCGGCAGGTGCAGGATGTCGTCCTCGATGTAGGTGGGGCCGCACCCGACGAAGCCGAACGTGGCGTACCAGCCGGAGAGACGCTCCTGGGCCTCGATGCGGATGGGGCGTAGGCGGTGCGCATCGACCGCGCGCTGCACGAGCACCCGGGCGATGCCACGACCGCGCGCAGACTCCGCGGTCGCGACCCTGCCGATCACGATGGCATCGGAAGCGTCGTCGAGCGGCGCATCGTCTCCGTGCACCGCATGCCTCCGCGTGCCGGCGTCGTCGAGCACCCGCAGGGTCGCGAGCACCTCGTCACCAGCCGCCGCCCAGGCCAGCCGGGTCGAGGGGACGAGATCGCGCCCGTCGAGGTCGGCGAAGAACGCCCGCTGCTCCAGGATGAACACGTCGACCCGGAGTTTCAGGATCCGGTAGAGCGTCGCCGCATCGATTTCCGTGGCGTGCGCCTCATGGAAGGTCACGATGTGGTCACTCTTGGCGTTCGTCTCCGTCGGGTTCTCGGTGACGATCGGGGTCTCCTCGGATGCTCCCGGGCGCGATGCGGTGCTCATCCTCCGACAGTACCCGCCCGATTCCTCCCGATCGACGGCGATGCGATGCCGCACGGACGCCGTACCGATCCCACTCCCACTCCCACGCCGCTCCGGCGACCACACCCAGAGGACGCTCACCGCCCCCGGAACCACAGCCAACCCACATCTGGTGCTTTTGCTCTCTCGCCAGGAGTGGGAGAGGATAGAAGGTATGACTCACCCGGCCTCTGCCGAGGCATCGCACCATTCGTCCGAACCCGACAACTCGACTGGCCCGTCAGGCTTCACCCTGTGGGCGGTCCTCCGCCGCGACCCCGTTGTCGCGGCGAGCCCAGGGGTGTCACCGCCGGACGAGCTGACTGCGGAGCTCGAGGCATCGATCGCGTCGATCACCGAACAGGGCGTGACCCTGCGCGGTCTCTACGACGTGTCCGGAATGCGTGCGGACGCCGACCTCATGATCTGGATCCACGGCGACACGGCCGAGGGCCTGCAGGCCGCGCTCCGCGAGCTGCGCCGCACAACAGCGCTCCGCACCCTGCTGCCGACGTGGAACGCGATGGCGGTGCACCGCGACGCAGAATTCAACCGTCAGCACGTGCCCGGCTTCCTCCGCGGCATCGAGCCGAAGGGCTGGCTGTGCCTGTACCCCTTCGTGCGCAGCTACGAGTGGTACCTGCTCCCCGAGGCGGAGCGTCGTGCGATGCTCGCCGATCACGGTCGGAAGGGTGCGGCGTTCACGGGCGTCCTCGCCAACACGGTCGCGTCGTTCGCGCTCGGCGACTACGAGTGGATGCTCCCGCTCGAAGCCGACGACGTCGTGGATCTCGTCGACCTCATGCGTGAACTCCGCAACACGGAGGCCCGCCGTCACGTCCGCGAGGAGGTCCCGTTCTTCACGGGCCGCCGCATCACAGCAGCAGAAGCGATCGAGGTGATCCGCTGATGGCGGCGATGAATCTGGGTTCGACCGGCGCCGATGGCGCACGCGGCGAGCACGCAGCACACGAGCACGCAACACACGAGCACACAGGCGAACGCCTCGTCGCCGGCGCCACCGATGCCGCTGCATCAGGCCCAGAGCACGTCACCGAGCCGGTCGCGTACGACGCCATCCTGCTCGCCGGCTTCGGCGGACCGGAGGGGCAGGACGACGTCATCCCGTTCCTCCGCAACGTCACGCGGGGTCGCGGCATCCCGGAGGAGCGCCTCGAAGAGGTCGCCCACCACTACCGCCACTTCGGCGGCGTGAGCCCCATCAACGACCAGAACCGCGCCCTCAAGGCCGCACTGGAGATCGAGCTCGCATCGCGCGGCATCGACCTGCCCGTCCTGTGGGGCAACCGCAACTGGGACCCGTACCTGCGCGACGCCCTCCGTGAGGCGGACGCTGCCGGCTACACCAAGCTCATCGCGATCGCCACGAGTGCGTACTCGTCGTTCTCCAGCTGCCGTCAGTACCGCGAGGACTTCGCGATCGCGCTGGACGAGACCGGACTGGGCGGCAAGATCCAGATCGACAAGGTGCGTCAGTTCTTCGACCACCCCGGCTTCGTCACGCCGTTCATCGACGGCGTCCGCGATGCCATCGCCACGTACCTGCGCGAGCAGCCGGAACTCGACGCCGCCACCGAGATCGAGGTGCTCTTCGCGACGCACTCGATCCCGACGGGCGACGCGGCGAAGTCCGGCCCCGACTTCCGGAACTTCGGCGAGCACGGCGCGTACGAGGCGCAGCACCTCGCCGTCGCGGAGGTCGTGATGGAAGCGGCCGTCCGCGACCTCGGTCTCGGCAGCGACGTCACCGTCCCGTGGCAGCTCGTCTACCAGTCGCGCTCCGGTCCGCCCAGCATGCCCTGGCTCGAACCGGACATCAACGATGCGATCGCCGAACTCCCCGCCAAGGGGCGCAAGGCCATCGTCATCGTGCCGCTCGGTTTTGTGAGCGACCACATGGAGGTCATGTGGGACCTCGACAACGAGGCGATCGAGACGGCCGGCGAGCACGGCCTGTCCGCGGTTCGTGTGCCGACGCCCGGCACGGCCGAAGCGTACGTCAAGGGGCTCGTCGACCTCGTTCTGGAGCGTCGTGACGGCGTCCCCGTCGAGGACCGACCGGCGATGACCGACCTCGGCCCCTGGTACGACGTGTGTCGGCCGGGTTGCTGTGAGAACGCACGGCTCGGGTTCAAACCCGCGCTCGCTGGGTTGGCGCCGTGACCCTTCGCATCGGAACCAGGGGGAGCACGCTCGCGCTCG
This sequence comes from Plantibacter sp. Mn2098, assembly GCF_049319745.1. Taxonomy (NCBI): domain Bacteria; kingdom Bacillati; phylum Actinomycetota; class Actinomycetes; order Micrococcales; family Microbacteriaceae; genus Plantibacter; species Plantibacter sp. Mn2098. The sequence goes on from NZ_JBMOUH010000004.1 coordinate 328,941, forward strand.
CGCAGACCGGCCATGTGGCGGATGCGCTGCAGGCCGCGACGGGTGAGGACGTCGAGATCGTCACGGTCACGACGCACGGCGACACGAGCCGCGAGTCGTTGTCGACCATCGGCGGGACGGGCGTGTTCGTCAACGCGCTCCGCGACGCCCTGCTCGACGACGTGTGCGATCTCGTTGTGCACTCGCTCAAGGACCTGCCGACGGCATCGATCGAGGGATTCACGATCGCAGCCGTTCCGCCGCGTGAAGACCCTCGCGATGCGCTCTGCGCGACCGACGGCCGCGGCATCGACGACCTCCCGGCCGGCGCGCGCATCGGCACGGGTTCGCCGCGTCGCATCGCCCAGCTGCGGGCCGCCCGTCCGGACCTCGAGATCGTGGACATCCGCGGCAACATCGACTCGCGTCTGCGTCGTGTCGTCGACGGAGAGCTCGACGCGGTCGTCCTGGCTGCTGCCGGACTGACGCGGATCGACCGGCTCGATGCCGTCACCGGGCTGTTCGACATCGACTCCTGGCCGACTGCGCCCGGACAGGGCGCGCTCGCGATCGAATGCCTCGATCGTGAGGACTCGACGATCGTCGGCGCCGTCTCCACGCTCGAGCACGCACCGAGCCGCTGGCAGATCGCCGCCGAGCGCGCCGTCCTGCGCCGCCTCGAAGCTGGTTGCGCTGCACCCGTCGGTGCTGCTGCGTGGCTCGACGGTGACGAACTCGTCCTGCAGAGCGCCGTCTACTCGCTCGACGGCACCCGCTCCATCCGCAAGGAGAGCCGTGCGCGCGGCTTCGACGGCGATGGCCACGGTCGCGAACTCCTGCACGCAGCAGACGCACTCGGCATCGCTCTCGCCGATGAGCTCATCGGGGCCGGCGCCGCCGATCTCGCACCGCTCGGACCTCGCTCCGGTTCCGGCTTCGGCACTGGCCTCGGCTCTGGCTCTGGTTTCGGCACGCAGTCGGACGGCGGGTCCATCTGATGAACGACTGGACCACGCCCATCACCGTGCCCTCCGAGAGCAAACCGCTCGGCGGGTGGCGTGTGCTCGTCCCTCGCGGCGGGCCCTGGGGCGACAGCGTCGCCGGGACCGTCCGAGGCAAGGGCGGTTCGCCCGTCGTCGCACCCATGATCAATTTCGCGAGTACGGATGATCCGGACTCGCTCGCCGCTGCGCTCACGGCGCTCGAAGCCGGCGAGTTCGACTGGTTGACCGTCACGAGCGCGACGACCGTCGATGTGCTGTCCTCGCAGCGCATCCGCATCCCGGAGACCACGAAGGTCGCTGCTGTCGGCGAGACCACGGCCGCTGCGCTCATCGCGGTCGGGTACAGCGTGGATCTCGTGCCGGCGAAGGACAACTCCGCCAAGGGCATGGTTCAGGAACTCACCGCTCTCGAACCGGAGCCGCGTCGCATCCTGACACTGCGTTCCGCGATCGCGAAGCCGCTCCTCACCGAGGGGCTCATCGCGGCCGGGCATGATGTGCAGTCGGTCGTGGCGTATCGGACGGTCGGCATCACGGTCGCGGAGAAGATCGTGGCCGATGTCGCGAGCGGCAAGGTCGGTGCGATCCTCGTGACGTCCGGCAGCGTCGCCGAGCAGGTGCGGACGCAGTTCCCGGAGATCCCCGAGACGACCGTCATCGCCGCCATCGGTCCGCGTACGGCACGTGATGCCCGCGGGTACGGTCTGCGGGTCGATGTCGTCGCTGAGCAGCAGACGGTGGATTCGCTCATCGATGCGATCGTGCGTGTCGCCGAGGAGCGTCGAGCGCAGGGTTGACCCCGCCGACCGTCGGTCCCTGAGCCTGCCGGTCCCTGAGCTTGTCGAAGGGTGTGCGTTCCGGGCACTTCGACAGGCTCAGTGACCGGGTTTTTCTCGCGTGTGGTGACCGCGCCGGTCCCTGAGCTTGTCGAAGGGCGTGTGTTTCGGGCGCTTCGACAGGCTCAGTGACCGGGGTCTTCTTGCGTGTGGTGACCACGCCGGTCCCTGAGCTTGTCGAAGGGTGGGCGTTTCGGGCACTTCGACAAGCTCAGTGACCGGGGTCCTGCGCCGGTCCCTGAGCTTGTCGAAGGGCCCGAATCCCGCCACCGCTGCGCGAGCGTAGGCTGGAGGGGTGATCATTCCGCAGACCCGTCCCCGCCGACTCAGGCAGACTCCGGCCGTCCGCCGCCTCGTCTCCGAGACCAGACTCGATCCCGCGGAGCTCGTGCTCCCCATGTTCGTGCGTGAGGGTGCAACAGAACCGGTGGCGATCGGATCGATGCCCGGTGTGGTGCAGCACTCGCTCGACAGTGCGAAGCGTGCCGTCGCCGCTGCCGTCGATGCCGGTGTCGGCGGGATCATGCTGTTCGGCGTCCCGCTCGTCCGTGATGCGATCGGCTCGGGTGCAACCGACCCGGACGGCATCCTCAACGTCGCGACGCGTGAGCTCGCTGCGGAGTTCGGCGAGTCCATCGTGATCCAGACCGACCTCTGCCTCGACGAGTTCACCGACCACGGCCACTGCGGTGTCCTCGATGCACGTGGTCGCGTCGACAACGACGCCACACTCGTCCGCTACCGCGACATGGCGCTCGCGCAGGCGCAGGCCGGCTCGGCGGTCGTCGGCCTCTCCGGCATGATGGACGGCCAGGTGGCCGTCGTCCGCGAGGCGCTCGACGACGCCGGCTTCGAGGACACCATCGTCCTCGCATACTCCGCCAAGTACGCCTCCGCGTTCTACGGCCCGTTCCGTGAGGCCGTCGATTCGCAGTTGCAGGGTGACCGCCGCACCTATCAGCTCGACCCGGGCAACCGTCGTGAGGGCCTTCGAGAGGCGCTCATCGATGAAGCGGAGGGTGCCGACATCGTGATGGTGAAGCCGGCTGGCAGCTACCTGGACGTGCTCGCGGACGTCGCTGGAGCGGTCGACATCCCCGTGTGGGCGTATCAGGTGTCCGGTGAGTACGCCATGATCGAGGCCGCGGCGCAGCAGGGGTGGATCGATCGTCGTCGGGCCATCGAGGAGTCCGTGCTGTCCATCAAGCGTGCCGGAGCCGACGCCATCCTCACGTATTGGGCGACCGAGATCGCCGAGTGGGCGAACGAGGCGCGGGCGGCGCGACCGACGCGGGCTCAGGCCAGTGCAACGGCAGCAGCGACCGCATCAGCAGCATCAGCCGCATCAGCAACCGGGGGATCACGATGAACGACGCCGCTTTCGCACGCGCCCAGCGCTCCATCCCTGGCGGCGTCAATTCGCCGGTCCGCGCCTTCCGTTCCGTCGGCGGGACGCCGCGGTTCATGGTGTCGGCCACGGGGCCGTACATCACCGATTCCGAGGGTGTCGAGTACGTCGATCTCGTGAGCGCGTGGGGTCCTGCACTGCTCGGGCACGCGCATCCGGAGGTCGTTGCGGCGGTTCAGGCCGCGGCGGCTCGTGGGTTGTCGTTCGGTGCGTCGACGCCGGCCGAGACGGAACTCGCCGAGCTGGTCAAGGCTCGGGTCCAGGCGTCAGGTGTCGCTCCGATCGAGAAGTTGCGGCTCGTGTCGACCGGAACCGAAGCGACGATGACCGCCATCCGGCTGGCGCGTGGAGCGACGGGTCGGAAGCTCATCGTGAAGTTCGCCGGGCACTACCACGGGCACTCCGATGGACTGCTCGCCGAGGCCGGATCGGGTGTTGCGACGCTCGCCCTGCCCGGTTCCGCCGGTGTCACGCCGGAGACCGCCGGCCAGACGATCGTCGTCCCGTACAACGATCTGCGGGCGTTGCGTGCCGTGTTCGCTGAGCGCGGGGCGGACATCGCCGCCGTCATCACGGAGGCCGCGGCCGCCAACATGGGTGTGGTGCCGCCGGCTCCCGGATTCAACGCTGCGCTCATCACGCTCGCGCACGAGCACGGTGCACTCGTCATCATGGATGAGGTCCTCACCGGGTTCCGGGTGTCGTCCGCCGGTTGGTGGGGGCTGGAGAACCGTGGGCTCGCGAAGACGACGCTCGGCGTCGATGATTGGGAGTCCGGCAACCATGCCGTCGCGACGTCGACCGGCGCGATCAGCATCCCGCGCGGTGTGTATCAGCCGGACCTGTTCACGTTCGGGAAGGTCATCGGCGGTGGGATGCCGTTGGCGGCGCTCGGTGGGAGTGCCGAGCTGATGGATCTGCTCGCGCCGATCGGCCCCGTGTATCAGGCCGGCACGTTGTCGGGGAATCCCGTGGCGTTGGCTGCGGGCATCGAGACGTTGCGGTTGGCGGATCAGGAGGTCTACCGCACGGTGGATGCGGCTGCGTCGACCGTGTCCGAGGCGGTCTCCGATGCGCTCACCACCGCCGGTGTCGCGCACGTCGTGCAGCGGGCGGGAAACCTGTTCAGCTTCGTGTTCAGCGATCGGGCGCCGCTCGACTACGCGGATGTGTTGCAGCAGGACGCCTTCCGGTATCCGGCGTTCTTCCACACGATGCTCGATGCCGGGGTGTCGTTGCCGCCGAGTGTGTTCGAGGCGTGGTTCGTGTCGGCTGCGCATGATGATGCGGCGATCGGTCGCATCATCGATGCGTTGCCAGCTGCGGCGCGTGCCGCGGCGGCGGCGTTGCCGTAGGGGGTTGTCGGGCACTTCGACAAGCTCAGCGACCGGGGGTTGAGGTCCGGGCGAGGTCGGTCCCTGAGCTTGTCGAAGGGGCTGCGGTTTCGGGCACTTCGACAGGCTCAGTGACCGGGTTCTCGCGCCGGGGGGGGGAACCCGGTCCCTGAGCTTGTCGAAGGGCAGGGAGGGACGACGCCGGTCAGCCCGGGCGTTCTAGCCGT